>NZ_AP018795.1:1567500-2244449 GCF_003966655.1 Acidithiobacillus ferridurans
AAGCATGCTGGAGGTATCCGAAGTGCGAATGCTGACATGAGTAGCGATAAAGGGTGTGAAAACCACCCTCGCCGTAAGCCCAAGGGTTCCTGCGTCAAGTCAATCTGCGCAGGGTGAGTCGGCCCCTAAGGCGAGGCCGAGAGGCGTAGCTGATGGGAAATCGGTTAATATTCCGATACTGTTACAAGATGCGATGGAGTGACGGAGAAAGGTAGCTCAGCCGGGTGTTGGATGTCCTGGTTTAAGCGTGTAGGGAGTCTTCTTTGGCAAATCCGGGAAGGCAATCTCAAGGCGTGATGACGATCCTCTACGGAGGAGAAGTGAGTGAACCTACGCTTCCAGGAAAAGCTTCTAAGCTCTAGTCTTGTGATGACCGTACCCCAAACCGACACAGGTGGGCAGGAAGAATATTCCAAGGCGCTTGAGAGACCTCGGGTGAAGGAACTCGGCAAATTGACACCGTAACTTCGGAAGAAGGTGTGCCCTGATAGGTTGTACTCCCTTGCGGAGGAAGGCCGAAGGGGTCGCAGAGAATCGGTGGCTGCAACTGTTTAACAAAAACACAGGGCTCTGCAAAGACGAAAGTCGACGTATAGGGTCTGACGCCTGCCCGGTGCCGGAAGGTTAAGTGAGGGGGTGCAAGCTCTTGATCGAAGCCCCGGTAAACGGCGGCCGTAACTATAACGGTCCTAAGGTAGCGAAATTCCTTGTCGGGTAAGTTCCGACCTGCACGAATGGCGTAATGATGGCCACACTGTCTCCACCCGAGACTCAGCGAAGTTGAAGTCGCTGTGAAGATACAGCGTTCCCGTGGCAAGACGGAAAGACCCCGTGCACCTTTACTACAACTTAGCATGGGACCTTGAGATGATTTGTGTAGGATAGGTGGGAGGCTGTGAAACCGGGACGCTAGTTCTGGTGGAGCCGTCCTTGAAATACCACCCTGGTGATCTTGGGGTTCTAACCTCGGTCCGTGATCCGGATCAGGGACAGTGTTTGGTGGGTAGTTTGACTGGGGCGGTCTCCTCCCAAAGAGTAACGGAGGAGCACGAAGGTACCCTCAGCGCGGTCGGAAATCGCGCAGTGAGTGCAAAGGCACAAGGGTGCTTGACTGCGAGACAGACAAGTCGAGCAGGTGCGAAAGCAGGTCTTAGTGATCCGGTGGTTCTGTATGGAAGGGCCATCGCTCAACGGATAAAAGGTACGCCGGGGATAACAGGCTGATTCCCCCCAAGAGTTCACATCGACGGGGGAGTTTGGCACCTCGATGTCGGCTCATCGCATCCTGGGGCTGTAGCCGGTCCCAAGGGTATGGCTGTTCGCCATTTAAAGCGGTACGCGAGCTGGGTTCAGAACGTCGTGAGACAGTTCGGTCCCTATCTGCCATGGGCGTTGGAGATTTGAAGGAAGCTGCTCCTAGTACGAGAGGACCGGAGTGGACGTACCTCTGGTGTTCCGGTTGTTCTGCCAAGGGCATTGCCGGGTAGCTATGTACGGTCGGGATAACCGCTGAAAGCATCTAAGCGGGAAGCCCATCCTAAGATGAGATCTCCCGGGGCTTAAAGCCCCCTGAAGGGCCGTGGAAGACTACCACGTTGATAGGCTCTCTGTGGAAGCGCAGTAATGCGTGTAGCTAAGGAGTACTAATCGCCCGTGCGGCTTGACCATATATCACCCAAGCATCCAACTGAAAACCTTCCCTTCTGATACACCCTGAGACCAAATCTCAGGCAGACCAGTTTAACCTTGTCTGGCGGCCATAGCGCAGTGGAACCACCCCTTCCCATCCCGAACAGGACCGTGAAACGCTGCAGCGCCTATGATAGTTGGGGGTCTCCCTCCGCGAAAGTCGGTCACCGCCAGACACCTATTCCCATAACCCCGCCTCCGCATCATCGAGGCGGGGTTGTTTTTTGACGCGATCCTGCGTATGATGCGCCAAAAAGTGGGCCAAGTGCCCACTTTTTGTTTCTGTGCAGGGAATGGTGAACGTGGAAGATCGACTGTATGAAGGAATTGCGCAACAAGCCGGGATTGCGGGATGCGCCCTGGTAGACGCACGCATGGTGCGCACGGGGCGCGCAGTGGCGTTACAGGTCTTCATAGAAAAGAATGAAACCACTGCGGTTACCATTGAGGATTGTGCGGCGGTGAGTCGCCAGCTCAGCCTGTGGCTCGATGTGGAAAATCCGATCCATGGCGCCTACCGCCTCGAAGTTTCCAGCCCCGGCCTGGATAGGCCGCTAAAAAATTTACACGACTTTGAACGATTTAAGGGGTCTCAGGCCGAGATTCATCTGCACGGGTTGACGCAAGGGCGGCGCCGCTTGCAGGGTGAGCTGCTGGGCGTTGAAGATCAGAAAATTGTATTAAAAAATACCGAAGGGCGCTGGACCTTCGCCCTGGATGATATCCACAAGGCAAGGCTGGTTCCGCAATGGTGAGTCGACGGAACATGCAGAGAGGAGCAGGTCAATGAGTCGTGAACTTCTTTATCTGGCGGATGCCGTCGCCCATGAGAAGGATGTGGACCGGGAAGTCATTTTCCTGGCGCTGGAGGCATCTCTGGTTTCCGCATCCAAAAAGAAATACGGACAGGACTGGCATATCGCGGTGGATGTGGATCGTAAGACCGGAGATTATGTAACCCGCCGGCTATGGGAAGTAGTTGCGGATGATGTCGCGGATTATGACGCGGATCAGCAGATCCGTCTGAGCGATGCCCGGAAAACCCGTCCCGATGTGGAGCTAGGCGGCTACCTCGAAGAAGTGTTGCCACCCGTCGAATTTGGGCGGATCGCGGCACAAACGGCCAAACAGGTGATTGTGCAGAAAGTGCGGGATGCCGAGCGCGACCGGATCGTATCGGACTTTGCGATACGCAAGGGAGATATCGTCAGCGGTCTGGTCAAACGCATGGAAAAAGGCAACGCCATCGTCGACATGGGGCGCGCCGAGGCCATTCTGCCAAAAGAGGAGATGATGCCGCGTGAGGCCATTCGCCCCGGTGATCGGGTGAAGGCACATCTTCAGGATGTACGCCGTGTGCAGCGGGGGCCGCAGCTATTTTTGTCGCGGACCAGTCCTGAGTTGCTGATCAAGCTGTTCGCCCAGGAAGTGCCGGAAATCGGGAACGGGATGATCGAAATCATGGGTGCGGCGCGTGATCCGGGACTACGGGCGAAACTGGCCGTGCGTTCCAATGACCCGCGTGTGGACCCCGTGGGGGCTTGTGTGGGTCTGCGCGGCAACCGGGTACAGACGGTTATCAATGAGTTGAAAGGCGAGCGGATTGACATTGTGATCTGGGCAGCCGATCCGGCCAGCTATGTGATCAACGCCCTTTCACCCGCGGAAGTGTCCAGCATCGTGGTCGACGAGAACACGCACAGTATGGATGTGGTGGTCGGACCGGAGCACTTGTCCCAGGCCATCGGGCGGGCCGGGCAGAATGTACGGCTGGCGACGCAGTTGACGGGCTGGACCATCAACATTCTGACCGAGGAAGAGGCTCAGGCCAAGCGGGAAGAGGAAGAGTCGACCTTTCTCAACCACTTCATCCGGGATCTGGGCGTGGATGAGGACTTGGCCGCCCTGTTGGTCAGCGAGGGTTTTACCTCCATTGAGGAGGTGGCCTATGTTCCGGTTGCCGAAATGATGGAAATCGAGGGTCTGGACGAAAACCTCGTCGGCGAATTGCGGCGCCGTGCGCGTGACGTCCTGCTCAATAAGGCCATTGCCCAGGAAGAGCAGGTGGCGCTCAGTGAACCCGCGGAAGACTTGTTGTCCCTGAAGGGTATGGATAAGGGTTTAGCGCACTTACTGGCCAGTAAAGGTGTTGTCACTTCCGAGGACCTGGCGGAACTGGCTGCGAGCGAGCTATGCGAGATGGTCGGTGTGGATGAAGAGCGGGCCAAAGCTCTCATTCTGGAGGCGCGTGCGCCCTGGTTTGCTTGATACAGACCCTGGCCCGGCGATGTATGTCGCGGGGTAGCGGTTTCGGAGAATGAGGATTATGACGGTAACTGTCGCCAATTTTGCTGCTGAATTGGGTGTAACGAATGCTCGGTTGTTGGAGCAGTTGAACGCTGCGGGCATTTCCAAGAATGCGGCCGAGGATGTGGTCACTGAGGACGACAAACATCGTCTTCTGGCTTCGTTGCGCAGTGCGCACGGAGAGGGTGGCGGTGAACCGCGCCGTATTACGCTCAACCGCACCAGTACCACCGAAATCAAACAGTCCGTAGGCGCAGGCAAGTCGCGCACGGTACAAGTGGAAGTGCGCCGCAAACGGACTTACGTCAAACGGGAAGCGATAGCCGAAGAGGCCACCGAGTCTGCTATACCGGAACAGTTGCCGGTCGATGCTCAGGTGGCCGCTGCTTTGCAGGAATTCGCGCCGGCCGTGGAAGCGGTCGCTGCAGGCGGCCCCGCGACGGTTTCTGGGGAGTCGGAGCCTGCGGAGGAGGTTGTCGATCAGCCGCAGCAGGTGCCGTACGATGCGACGGCCGCGAGCGAAGAGGTGGCGGCGGTACAAGAGGCGCCACGTTCCGAAGTGAAGCTTGCGGCAACTCCCTCACGCATTCCCGAGCGACCTGCCCTGGATCGTGGCAGGACATCGGCGGTCGGCACGGATCGTGCGCGTCCCACAGCACCGCCGGCTAGCAGAGCGCCCGCGGCAGCGCCGCCGCCAAAAGGCAAAAAAGCGGGGCCGACGGGGCGCGGCGACGACGACGCCCGCCGTGGCGGTGCTGCCCGGCGGGGCGGGCGGCGTAGTGAAGACGGTGGCAATGCCGATGCCCTGGCTCTGGCACGGCGCCGTAAGTCCGCAGACAAACGAAACCGCGGCAGGGGTGGTCCTGCGGTCAGCGAGTGGGCGGTGGCACCGGTCATCCGCGAAGTGGCGCTCCCGGAAACGATCACCGTGGGTGAACTGGCCAGCCGGATGGCGATCAAGGCTACCGATGTGATCAAAACGATGATGAAGATGGGCGTGATGGCCACCATCAATCAGGTGATCGATCAGGAAACCGCCGCAATCGTCGTGGAAGAGTTGGGACACAAGGTGAAGCTGGTGGGAATCACCAGCCCCGAGGCTTTTTTGACGGAAGAAGGGGCGGCAGAGACGCCGGTCATGGGCCGTCGGCCCCCCGTGGTGACCGTCATGGGACATGTGGATCATGGTAAAACGTCGCTGTTGGACCGAATTCGCTCTACCCAGGTAGCGAGTGGTGAGGCCGGGGGTATTACCCAGCACATCGGTGCCTACCACGTGGAGACGCCCAAGGGCATGGTGACCTTCCTCGATACGCCTGGCCATGAGGCGTTTACGGCGATGCGGGCCCGCGGCGCGCAGGCGACGGATATCGTCGTGCTGGTGGTGGCGGCCGATGACGGGGTGATGCCCCAGACGATCGAGGCGATTCACCACGCCAAGGCGGCCAAGGTGCCCATTGTGGTGGCCGTCAACAAGATCGATAAACCCTCCGTGGATCCGGAACGCATACGCCAGGAACTCGCCGGCCATGAAGTGGTGCCCGAGGAGTGGGGCGGTGACGCGCAATTTGTGAATGTTTCGGCAAAGACCGGGTTGCATATCGATGATCTGCTGGACGCCATTTTGTTGCAGGCGGAGATGCTGGATCTGGATGTGCAGATCAACGGTCCGGCGAAGGGCGTGGTCATCGAGTCCCGGCTGGATCGTGGACGTGGTGTCGTGGCATCGGTGCTGGTCCGTCAGGGCACCCTGCATACGGGTGATATGCTTCTGGCCGGCGCGCAATTTGGACGTGTCCGGGCGCTGGTGGATGATGCCGGGCGACCTACACAATTGGTGGCTCCGGGCATGCCGGCAGAGGTGCTCGGGCTGGGAGATGTTCCCCAGGCCGGTGATGAGGTGGTCGTGGTGGCGGATGAACGCAAGGCTCGCGAAGTGGCGCTCTTTCGCCAGGGCAAGTTCCGTGATGTACGTCTGGCGAAGAGTCAGAAAGCGACGCTGGAGAGCCTGTTCGAGGCGGCAGCGGATGGACAGTTGCAGCAGTTGAATCTGCTGATCAAGGCGGACGTACAGGGTTCCGCCGAGGCTTTGACCACTACCTTGGAACGCCTTTCCACCGCAGAGGTCAAGGTCAATGTCATCCACTCCGGGGTCGGTGGAATCACGGAGTCCGATGTGAATCTTGCCGCGGCGTCACAGGCGGTTATCATCGGCTTCAACGTGCGTGCGGAAGCTCCGGCGCGGCGCCTGATCGAACATAGCGGGGTGGATGTTCGTTACCACAGTATCATTTACGACGCGGTGGACGAGGTGAAGGCCGCCATGAGTGGTATGCTCGCGCCGGAAATCCGTGAGCGTATCCTGGGTCATGCGCAGGTGCGTGAGACATTCCGGGTGCCCAAGGTGGGCATGGTCGCGGGTTGTATGGTTACCGACGGCCTCCTGCGGCGCAGCGCGAAGGTTCGGGTGATCCGTCAGGATGTGGTCATCTATTCCGGAGAAATGGACTCACTGCGGCGTTTCAAGGAAGACGTCAAGGAAGTGCGTGAAGGCTTTGAGTGTGGTGTGGGTATCCGCAACTTCAATGACCTGAAGAATGGTGACATCATCGAGGTGTTTGAAACCACTGAAGTGGCGCGAACGGTCTAGGAGGCAATGTTGCACGGTTCTCATCGCCCCTACCCGCGCGGCGCCAGGGTGGCTCATTTGCTCCGGGAAGAGATAGCGGCGGTGTTGCCGCGTCTGCACGGCATGTCTTCCGGGTTGTCTCCGCTACCCCCCAGCATCACGATGGTGGATTTGCCGACGGACATGCGCTCGGCAACCGTATATTTTTCGTTGATGGATGGCCCCGATCGGGCCGATACGGTGCGCAAAACTCTGCAGGACCATGCCGGCGAGATCCGGCAGATGCTGGGAAGGCGGTTGGCGTTGAGGCGCATCCCACCACTGCAATTTGTCTACGACGCGCGTTTTGACCGTGGTGCGGAAATGGCGGAACTCCTGGCCCATCTTCCGCCCGCGCCGGAGGACCTGCCATGAGTTGTCAACATGGTCTGCTGCTCCTCGACAAGGCGGCGGGTCTGACATCCAACGCCGCTCTGCAACGGGCCAAGCGTCTGCTCGGCCTAAAAAAGGGCGGGCATACGGGAAGTCTCGACCCCATCGCCACCGGACTGCTGGTCCTGCTCTTTGGCGAGGCCACCAAGGTCTCGGATTATATTCTCAATGCGGACAAGTCCTATCGGGCGACCCTGCGGCTGGGCCAGACCACGACCACCGGCGACAGCGAAGGCAGTGTGCTGGAAGAACGGCCTGTTGCGGTCAGCGAAGCGCAGGTGCGCGCGGTGCTGCCGCAGTTTCTCGGAGAGATTGCGCAGATTCCGCCCATGTATTCGGCGATCAAGCAGGGGGGCAGGCCGCTTTACGAATTGGCGCGCAAGGGGCTGGAGGTGGAGCGGGCGCCACGCCAGGTACGCATCGACGCCCTCGACCTGGTTTCCCTGGACGGTGACCGTTTGGTGCTGGACGTGCGCTGTTCCAAGGGTACCTACATCCGCAGTCTGGCGGAGGACATCGGTGCGGCTCTGGAGTGCGGTGCGCATGTGGAAGAATTGCGGCGCACGTCCACCGGTCCTTTCGATGTCGCGCAGGCGCTGACCCTGGAAGGGCTCGCCGACGTGCTCGGACGGGGCGAGTGCCCCCTCAAGGCCATGGATCTGGCTCTGGAATATTTACCGGCGGTGACCCTGACGGAGAACACCGCCTATTATCTGCGTCAGGGGCAGGGGGTCGTGGTCGCCCATGCGCCTCCTCTCGGGCGCATTCGTCTCTACGGGCCGGGGGAGCAGTTTCTCGGTCTGGGAGAGGTGATGGACGATGGAAAGGTGGCGCCTCGCCGCCTCATGAGCGTAAACTAGGGGTTTATATTTTTCAGAATTTCCAAGGAGTAGGAATTATGGCGTTGTCTCATGATGTCAAAGCAGAAGTTGTCCAGGGTTATGCCACCCATGTGGGGGATACGGGTTCTCCGGAAGTGCAGGTTGCCCTGCTGACCACCCGAATCGAAGGGCTGACAGATCATTTCAAGGTAAACAAGCATGATCACCATTCCCGTCAGGGGCTTCTGCGGATGGTCGGCCAGCGCCGCAAGTTGCTGGACTACCTGAAGAAGCGGGATGTGAATCGCTATCGCACGCTGATCGAACGTCTGGGTCTGCGCAAGTAAGGAGAGAGTTTTGACCATGATTCGGAAAGAAGTAGATTTTGGCGGCCGCCGCCTGCAACTGGAGACGGGCCGCATGGCGCGTCAGGCGGACGGTGCGGTGCTGGTTTCCAGCGGAGACACGGTCGTTCTGGTGACGGCAGTGGGCCGCCGGGAGATGAAGCCGGGCCAGGATTTCTTTCCGCTGACGGTCAACTATCAGGAGAAGGCCTACGCCGCGGGCAAAATTCCCGGTGGTTTCTTCAAGCGGGAAGGGCGCCCCACGGAAAAGGAGACGCTGACGTCGCGTCTGATCGATCGCCCTATCCGGCCGCTCTTCCCCAAGGGCTTCATGAACGAAGTGCAGGTGATCGCTACGGTGGTGTCGGTGGATCGAGATAACGATCCCGATATTCTGGCACTGGTGGGTGCCTCGGCGGCTCTGGCAGTTTCCGGTATTCCGTTCAGTGGCCCGATCGGCGCGGCCCGGGTGGCTTACATCGACGGGCAATATGTGCTCAACCCCAGTTACGCACAACTGACTACTTCGCAACTGGATCTCGTGGTGGCGGGAACCCGGCAGGCCGTACTCATGGTCGAGTCCGAGGCGCAGCAGTTGTCCGAAGAGGTCATGCTGGAAGCGGTGATGTTCGGTCACGCGCAGTTCCAGCCCGTCATCGACACCATTGAAGCGCTGGCGCGCGAGGCCGGCAAACCGCGCTGGGAGTGGGTGGCGCCGGTGGCCGATGAAGCACTGGGTGTGCAGGTGCGCGAGAAAGCCACACCGCTTCTGCAGGAGGCCTATGCGCTGACGGAGAAGCAGGCGCGCAGCAAGCGGCTGGAAGAGGTGCAGCAGGCCATGGCGATCGAGTTTGGCGGTGACGATGCCGGACGCGGAGACATGGTTCGCGGATTTTTGAAAAAAATTGAAACCGGCATCGTGCGTGGACGTATTCTGGATGGCGCGCCCCGCATCGATGGCCGGGACAGCAAGACCGTGCGGCCCATCACCATCGAGGCGGGTGTGTTGCCGCGGACCCATGGTTCGGCGCTCTTCACCCGGGGGGAAACCCAGGCTCTGGTGGTGGCGACGTTGGGTACCAAGGGCGACGAGCAGATCATCGATGCCCTGCAAGGCGAAAGCCGTGACCGCTTTTTGCTGCATTACAACTTCCCGCCCTTCTCCACCGGTGAAACGGGTATGGTGGGTTCGCCCAAGCGCCGGGAGATCGGGCACGGGCGTCTGGCGAAGCGGGCGATAGCCGCGGTCCTGCCGACCGAAGGCGAATTCCCGTACAGCCTGCGGGTTGTTTCTGAAGTGCTGGAATCCAACGGCTCTTCCAGTATGGCGACTGTCTGTGGCGCCTCCCTGGCACTGATGGACGCGGGCGTACCCCTCAAGGCGCCGGTGGCGGGCGTGGCCATGGGCCTCATCAAGGAAGGAGAGCGTTTTGCCGTCCTCACCGACATCCTGGGCGATGAAGATCATCTGGGTGATATGGATTTCAAGGTGGCGGGCACGGTACAAGGGGTGACCGCCCTGCAGATGGATATCAAGATCGACGGGATTACCCGGGAAATCATGGCGCAGGCGCTCAAGCAGGCGCTGGCGGGGCGGCTGCATATCCTCGGACTGATGAATGGCGTGCTGTCCAGGGGGCGTGGCGAGTTGTCCGACTACGCACCGCGCATCATTACCATCCAGATCAATCCGGATCGCATCCGCGACGTCATCGGACCGGGCGGTAAAGTCATACGCGCCCTGACCGAAGAAACCGGCGCGACCATCGATATTCAGGACAACGGCACGGTAACCATCGCCTCGGTGGATGGTGAAGCCGGCGCCGCCGCGAAGCGACGTATCGAGTTGCTGACGGCGGATGTGCAGGTCGATGTCATTTACGACGGAAAGGTGGCCAAGATCATGGATTTTGGCGCCTTTGTGACGATTCTGCCGGGACGCGACGGTCTGCTGCACATTTCCCAGATCAGCAACGAACGGGTCAGCGATGTCCACGACCATCTCAAGGAAGGGCAAGCGGTGCATGTCAAAGTTCTGGAAGTGGATCGCCAGGGCAAGATCAAGCTGAGCATGAAGGGTATCCCGCAATAATCCGTCTACCGACATCCTTATCGACGTCGTTGAGCGCCAATGGCGACACAGGTGGACCGGTACGGTCCACTTTTGTTGTTGTCTCCTGACATGACGCGCGCCGTCGAACCTCTATGCACGACGCTGGATAACGGTGTGACCGTGATCAGCGAGCGACTGCCCGGGCGTCGGAGTGTGGCTTTGTCCCTGACCGTCGGCAACGGCAGCCGGGATCAGGCCCCGGACGAAAACGGCTTTGCCCATCTGCTGGAGCATATGCTCTTCAAAGGCAGCACGGAGCGCGATGGCGATGCGCTCAATGCGGCCATGGAGTCGCTGGGCGGTACCATCAATGCGTTTACAGATCGGGAAAGCACGGTGTTTCACGGGACGGTACTGGCGGAGGATGCCGCTGACGCCTTCACGCTGCTGACCGAGCTGTTGACGAAGCCGCGCTTCGACCACGCCGATCTGCGCCTGGAAAAGCGCGTGGTTGCTCAGGAAGCGGCCATGGCGGCAGAGGATGTGGAGGATTGGGCTCAGGAGCGCGCCCTCGCGGAAATCTGGGGAACCCATCCCCTGGCCTGGCCGGTGCTGGGGAATGCACGATGCATCCGGTCCGCCAGTCGCAAGCGCCTGCAAGCCTATCACCAGCGGATCCTCGCCGAATCGCCGCTGATCATTACCGCCGTCGGAGAAGTGGAGCATGGGGCGCTCTGCACCTGGGCGCAGGCCGCCTTCCGGGGGCGCGTGGGGCGGGCTCGTAGCGCAGCGCCCGCCCCACGGTTTCATGGCGGACAGAAACGGCTGCGCCGCGCCCAGGCGCAGCAGGCGCACCTGATCTGGATGGCGCCTGGGTGCAGCGTCGCCGCGGAGGACTATCTGGCCCATGTGGTGGCCAACGCCATACTGGGCGGTGGTACGGCCTCCTATCTGTTCCGCGAGTTGCGTGAGAAGCGCGGGCTGGCCTACCAGGTATTCTCCCATCTTGATCCCCTCCGTGACTGCGGCGAATGGACGCTCTATGCGGCCGCGCCGGGCGCGCAGCACGTTCAGGCGGCAGCGGCGATGGCAGAGGTCCTGGCGATGTTGCTGGAGCATGGACCGACCGTAGCGGATATGATCTGGGCCAAGCGCAGCCTACGGATTCAGCTCCTCCTCGGGCAGGAGGATGCGGAAATTCGCATGAGCCGCCTGACGCGGCAATGGCTCTACCTAGGGCGTCTGGTCCCGGCGGAAGAGTCTCTCCGGACCCTTGCGGCGGTGGACGCCGACGCCGTCCTGCGGGTTTTGCGCAAGGCCTGGACCGAGCGTTTCGAGGGGTTGTGCCTGCCGGCGCGGCGCTGATCTCAGGAAAAGTGGTCTTTCCAGCGGCGCAGGGCGCTGAAGACGCGGACAGGGTCGTCCCCCGTAGCAGGATCGAAGACGTTGGCGCTGCGGATCAGAGCGGGCTCGCGGCACCGCAGAAAAGGGTTGCTGGCGCGTTCCAGGGCCATGCCGGAGGGTAAGGTGGGTTCGTTGCGCGCGCGCTGTGCGATGGCTTCCTGCTGGCGCTGCACTATGACCGGATTGTCCGGGTCGGCCTGGGCCGCGAAGTGCAGATTCGTGAGGGTGTATTCATGGGCGCAGTAGACGGCGGTGTGATCAGGTAGCGCCGCGAGGCGTTGCAGACTATGAAACATCTGCGCTGCGGTACCCTCGAAGAGGCGCCCGCAGCCTGCGGCGAAGAGGGTGTCTCCGCAGAAAAGGACATTTTTCCACCAATACGCGATATGATCGCGGGTATGGCCGGGCACCTCCAGCACCGTGAGCATCTCCGCATCCAGCGTCAGGCGACCCTCGGCCACGGCATGGGTCAGCCCCGGAATGCGCCGGTTGGCGCCGTATACGGGAATACCGAAATGCTGCGCCAGCGCTTCCACGCCTCCGGTGTGATCCGCATGATGGTGGGTACAGAGAATGGCGCTCGGGCGGAGCGTATGTTCAGCGCACCAGTCAAGGACGGGTTCCGCGCAACCGGGGTCGATAATCCACGCCCCTTCGGGCGTTTCGGCGACGTAGATGTAGTTATCCGTAAAGGCGGGAATAAAATGAACAGGCATTTTTGCATCTCCCTTCGGGCAAGGTACCATAGGCCCATTATGGCATTGAAGCGGGGTGGTGGACGTTAGTGTTTTCCTTTTTCGCCGCCGCAAGGCTCTTGCGCTGATATGCAACATCCAGGATGCCAAAGTCGACCACGGCAACAACGCGCCGCCGTCTGGTGGAATGGCCGCAGCGGCCGCCTTCTGCTCGACCGTGCCCGGGATATGCTGCCGCACTGGATAGAACGCCTGCAGCCGGAGACCATTCTGCAGCTCGGACAACCCGTTTTCTGGGGACTGCCGCCCGAACGCGAGCATACTTGGGTATTGCTCAATGACGGCTTTGCCCTGCCTTCCGACGAGTATCTGCAGGCCTACGGTGTCTGTGAAGCGATGCCTTTCGCGGCCATGCGTTTCGACCTGGTGATCGTCCCCTTTTGTCTGACCCGCATGGCCAATCCGCAGGCGGTGCTGGAGGAGTGCTGGCGGGTCCTGCGTCCCGAAGGCCATGTGCTGATCATGGACTTCAATCCGGGGGGGAGCCTGAGCGTGGTACGCCGTTGGCATCTCTGGCGCAGGGACCGCGCCTGGCCATGGCTGCGTCCCTTCCTGCCGCCGGGGCGACTGCGTAGTCTGCTCAAGGGGCAGGGTTTCGTGCTTCGCGAGGGACGTTATTTTCAATACACCGTTCCGGGTCTGAGGCGCAACGCGCAGTGGATGGAGCTGGTGGGCGACCGCTGGTGGCCGGCAGGGGCCAACGCTTATCTGATACTGGCCCAGCGGCGGGATCCCGAGCGGCCGCTGGTGGGTGCGGTCCGGCCATTCAACGTGCGTTCCGGGCGGCAGAAGGTCCGGTCCGAAGCCCCTGTTGCCTATGCTGGTCCCGACCCTGAGAACACCGCCCCATGCCCGAAAAAGTCATAGACCTCTTTACCGATGGCGGGTGCCGCGGTAACCCCGGGATCGGCGCCTGGGGCGTGTGGCTGCGGCTGGCCGGGCAGGAGCGGGTCTTATGGGGCTTCGCCCCGGAAACGACGAACAACCGGATGGAGCTGACGGCGGCTTTGCGCGGTCTGGAGGCGCTCAAGCGACCCAGCGCCGTGCGGGTAACCAGTGATTCCCGTTATCTGCGGGATGGCATGACCCAGTGGCTGGCTGGCTGGCAGCGGCGGGGCTGGCGGACGGCGGGCGGGGAGGCGGTCAAAAATCGCGATATCTGGGAGTTGTTGGCGGTGGTGGCTGCCCGCCACCAGGTCCAGTGGGAGTGGGTGAGAGGCCACTCCGGGCATATCGAGAATGAACGGGTGGATGCATTGCTGAATCGGGTCATGGACCAGTATGCAGCGGGCGGGCAGGCGCGGGAGGGCGAAGGATGGCTGTGAGGCAAGTGGTGCTGGATACGGAAACCACGGGCATCGACTGGAAGCAGGGGCACCGGGTGATCGAAATCGGTGCCGTGGAGCTGATCGACCGGCGGGTGACGGGGGCGTATTACCAGCAATACCTCAATCCGCAGCGCAGCAGCGATCCCGAGGCGTTGCGGATACACGGACTGACCGACGAATTTTTGCAGGATCAGCCGGGCTTCGCGGAGGTGGCAGATGCCTTTCTGGAGTTTCTCGGTGACGCGGAGCTGATCATTCACAACGCGCCCTTCGACCTGGGATTCCTGAATCACGAACTGCAACTGGCGGGGAAGGCGCCTTTGCGACAGGCCGTCATGGATACGCTGGCGGATGCGCGCCGCCGTCATCCCGGCCAGAAAAATGATCTGGACAGTCTGTGCCGGCGTTACAGTGTGGAAAACCGCCATCGTGAACTGCATGGGGCCTTGCTGGACACCCGGATACTCGCCGAGGTCTACCTGGCGATGACTGGCGGGCAGGTGGATATGATGGGGATGCTGGGTGCCGCAGGTGGCCCCGCCGCAACGGAGATGCAGTCCGCGGGGGATGACCGTCGGAGTGAGGGCATTCCGGCGGCAGTGTCACGGCCACGGGGCCCCCTGCGGGTAATCCGTGCCAGTGCGGAGGAGTGCATGCTCCATCAGCAATATTTGCAGAATATGGGTGGTAACGCGTTATGGGAGCCGGAAAGCCAGGATATTCCACCGGCTTGACCGGCTAGATCGAGCCTTGCGGAATCCCAACAGGCCCTTCCATAGACCATCCGAAGCCTGGTGTCAGCAGGTCGCTGATGGCGCCTGCCGCGGGAATGCTCCTGAGCAACGCTAGGCTCCATTCCGGTCCATCGCCATAGCCGATAACGATCAGCGCCGCATATTCCCCCGCCTGGATCATGAGGGCGTAGCCATTGCGCCCTTTCATCACCAGTTGTTCTAGGTTGCCGAGTTTGAACTCGCGCATTGCACGGTCGGCCAGGGAGGATATGGACGCCATCACCGCACCTGCCCGGTCTTCACTCACCTCTCCGGATATGGCGGAGGCGAGCATCAGGCCCTCGGTGGAGATGATCGCGGAGGCGTCTATGTCGGCTGAACCATCATTCAGTTCAGCGAGAATGGATTGCATCTTTTTGGTGCGCAAAATTCCTCCTGGCGATCTCTAGCACTACCCGAGAACATGGCAAATTTACGGGAGCTTGTATCCTGCTTGCCAGCTGTCAGGCCGGATGTTCGGCAAAGTCTGCTTTGCGCTCGATCAACTCGATGCGGTAGCCGTCGGGGTCTTCCACGAAGGCGATAACGGTGTTGCCGTGCTTCATGGGTCCCGCCTCGCGCACCACCTTTCCGCCCCGCTGGCGGATGCCGTCGCAGGCCGCCACGGCATCCTCAACTTCTATGGCGATATGTCCGAAGCCGTCGCCGAGGTCGTACCGTTCCACGCCCCAGTTATAGGTCAGCTCAATTACCGCCCCGGCATTCTCGTTCTGATAACCGACGAAGGCCAGGGTAAATTTGCCTTCGGGATAATCGTTACGGCGCAGGAGTTGCATGCCGAGTACCTCCGTGTAGAAGGCAATGGCGCGGTCCAGATCGGCGACGCGCAGCATGGTGTGCAATATGCGCATGAGAAGAATCTCCTTAACTTGAAAGCAGGTAATCCAGAGGCTCCACCACTTCCAGGCGGTAGCTCTGGCTGGCAGGAATGACCATGCTGTCGCCAGCATGCAACTCCTGAACGTCATTGCCCCCTCGGCATGGTAGTAGGCCATCCCGCTGAGTACCCGGATGGTCTCCGCCACTTCGCTGCTCAAAGTATAGACGCCCGGGTGCAGAAGGGTGAGGCTGTGCATGCTGCCATCGGCGAGAATGACGCTGCGCTCGCTACGTCGCCCGTCCAGAGAGATGCGGCTGGTTTTGCCCAGTGCGTTGACTGGCAGATGCTGGTCGGGTGCCATCCGACTTAACCCTGCAAACGTTTTTCGATGCGCAGACGCAGCGCATTGAGCTTGATGAAGCCCCCTGCGTCCTTCTGATTGTAGGCGCCGGCATCATCTTCAAAGGTGGCGATACGTGGGTCAAAGAGGCTCTCCTGCGACTTCCGTCCCACCACCATACAATTCCCCTTGTAGAGTTTGAGGCGCACCACGCCGTTGACCAGTCGCTGGCTCTGATCGATGAGCGTCTGCAGGGCGCGGCGCTCCGGGCTCCACCAGAAGCCGTTGTAGATGATGCTGGCGTAGCGCGGCATGAGTTCATCCTTGATGTGGGCGACCTCCCGGTCCAGGGTGATGGATTCGATGGCGCGATGGGCCTTGAGCAGAATGGTGCCGCCGGGAGTCTCGTAGCAGCCCCGGGATTTCATGCCGACGTAACGGTTTTCGACGATGTCCAGGCGGCCGATGCCATGCTCGCCGCCGACGGTGTTGAGGTGCGCCAGCAACTGCGCGGGATTGAGCGGCTCCCCGTCGACGGCGATGGGGTCGCCGTGGGCGTAGGTGATCTCCAGATAACGGGGCTGGTCCGACGCTTGTTCCGGCGCCGTGGTCCAGCGCCACATGCTGTCTTCGGGCTCCGCCCAGGGATCTTCGAGAACGCCGCCTTCATAAGAAATATGCAGCAGGTTGGCATCCATGGAGTAGGGGGATTTCTTGCCGTGACGTTCCACCGGAATGCCGCGCTGTTCGGCATAGGCGAGGAGCTTTTCGCGGGAGTTCAGATCCCATTCCCGCCAAGGGGCGATGACCTGAATGTCGGGATTGAGGGCGTAGGCGCCCAGTTCAAAACGTACCTGATCATTGCCCTTGCCGGTGGCCCCATGGGCGACGGCATCGGCGCCCACGTCGGCGGCGATTTCCACCATGCGCTTGGCGATGAGGGGCCGGGCGATGGAGGTGCCCAGCAGGTACTCGCCCTCGTAGAGGGTGTTGGCGCGGAACATGGGGAACACGTAATCCTGGACGAATTCCTGGCGCAGATCATCGATGAAGATTTCCCTGGCGCCGAGCTTCTCGGCCTTGGCGCGCGCCGGTTCCAGCTCTTCACCCTGACCGATGTCGGCGGTGAAGGTGACCACGTCGCACTGGTACTGGTCCTGCAGCCACTTGAGGATGACCGAGGTATCCAGACCACCGGAATAGGCGAGAACGACTTTCTTGACCATGCGTCAATCTCCTTGCAGTGCGGCCACGGGGCCGATGCCGAATAAAAATTCCATCAGGGCTTTCTGGGCGTGCAGGCGGTTTTCCGCCTCTTCCCAGACGACGGATCGGGGTCCGTCGATGACTTCGGCGCTGACCTCCTCGCCACGGTGGGCGGGGAGGCAGTGCATGAACAAGGCATCCGGCGCGGCGGCGGCCATGAGTGTGGCGTTGACCTGGAAGGGGGCGAGAATCGCCTTGCGCGCGGCGGCCTCCTCTTCCTGACCCATGCTGGTCCAGACGTCGGTGACAATCAGGTTTGCCCCGCGCACAGCGGCCACCGCATCATGCAGGACCGTGACCTGAGCGCCGCCGCTCTGCAACATTCCGGCGCTGGGCACATACCCCGCCGGGCTGCCGATGCGCAGCCGAAAGTCGAAAATCTGCGCGGCTTCCATCCAGGAGTGGGCCATATTATTGCTGCCGTCGCCGATATAGGCCACGGTCCTGCCGCGCAGATCACCCCAGTGTTCCGTTGCCGTCATCAGATCGGCGAGAAGCTGACAGGGGTGATGGTCGTCGGAGAGACCGTTGATCACCGGCACCCGCGAAGCGGCAGCGAAGCGGAGGAGGTTGTCGTGGCCGAAGGTGCGGATCATCACCATATCGACCATGCGGGAAATGACCCTGGCCGTGTCCTCGACGCTCTCGCCGCGCCCCAGTTGGGTATCCCGCGGCGAGAGGAAAAGGGCGTGGCCGCCCAATTGGGCCATGCCCGTCTCGAAGGATACCCGGGTGCGGGTGGAGGATTTCTCGAAGATCATCGCCAGGGTCCGGCCCGCGCAAGGGGCGTAACGTTCGCCGTCCCGCTGGATTTGTTTCAGGACGATGGCACGTTGCAGGAGCGCCCGCAGTTCGCTGGGGCTGAGGTCGGAGAGGCGCAGAAAGTGACGGACGTTCATGATGCGGATTCCAGAAGGCTGGACAGGCCAGCGACGAGAAGATCGATTTCTGCCTCCTGCAGAATCAGCGGGGGCAGCAGACGAATGACTTTTTCAGCCGTGACGTTGATGAGCAGGCCAGCCTCCAGGGCGCGTTCCACCAGACGTTCGGGTTTATGGGCCAGTTCGATGCCCACCATCAGGCCCATGCCGCGTATCTCCAGCACCTCGGGGTGCCCGCCAAGGCGCTTCTGCAGGCGCTGCCGGAGCAGGGCGCCCATCCGCCCGGCGTGGGCGGGGATGGCCTCTTGCTGCATGGTGTCGAGCACCGCCTGGGCAGCGGCGCAGACCAGCGGCCCGCCGCCGAAGGTGGTGCCGTGTTTGCCCGGCCCGAAGAGCGCGGCGGTCGGCTGGCGGGCCAGCATGGCGCCGATCGGTACCCCGTTGCCCAGCCCCTTGGCCAGGCTAAGCACGTCGGGGCGCAAGCCGGGAATCTGCTGGTAGGCGAAGAAGGCCCCGGTACGGCCTATGCCCGTCTGCACCTCATCCAGCATCAGGAGCAGGCCGTGCGCGTCGCAGACCTCCCTCAGCCCGGTCAGGAAGCCTTCCGGTGCCGGACGCACCCCGCCTTCGCCCTGAAGAGGCTCGGCGAGAATGGCGCATATGCCGGGGTTGGCCTGAACCAGGGCGCGGACGGTAGGGAGATCACCATAGGGGGCGCGCACGAACCCCGGCAGCAGGGGGCTGAAGCCTTCCTGGATGCGGAAATTGCCGGTGGCCGTGAGGGTCGCCAGGGTACGGCCATGAAAGGCGTTGCTGAACACCAGAATCTGCGGTTCGGCGATGCCCTTGCCATGACCATGGAGACGAGCGATTTTGATCGCCGCTTCATTGGCCTCTGCGCCGCTGTTGCAGAAAAATGCCGCATCCATGCCGCTGACGGCGCAGAGGGTATCGGACAGCTTTTCCTGCGCCGGAATACGGTAGAGATTGGACGTGTGCAACAGTTGCCCAGCCTGGGTCTGCAGGGCGCGGGTGACGGCCGGGTGGCTGTGCCCCAGGCCGCAGACGGCGATCCCCGCCAGGGCGTCCAGATAACGGCGCCCCTCGGTATCATAAAGCCAGACGCCCTCACCCCTTGCAAAAGCGACCGGTAACCGAGCGTAAGTGGACATGAGTGGCATCAGGCGGGTGCCTCCCCGTCCAGGGCGAAAGCTGCGTGCAACGCCCGCACCGCGAGTTCCAGATATTTTTCTTCGATGACGACGGAAATCTTGATCTCGGAGGTGGAAATCATCTGGATGTTGATGTTTTCCCGCGCCAGGGTTTCAAACATGGTGGCGGCGATGCCGGCGTGGGAGCGCATCCCGACGCCTACCACGGAAACCTTGACGATATGGGTGTCGCCCCGCACGTCCTCGGCGCCAAGACCCCGCGCCACGCTCTGGAGAATATCGCGGGACTTGGCGAAATCATTGCGGTCCACCGTGAAGGTAAAGTCGGTTTTGCCCGCTTCCGAGACATTCTGGAGAATCACGTCCACATTGATATTGGCCGCGGAAATCGGACCCAGAATGGCGGAGGCGATACCCGGATGGTCGGGCACGCCGACCACGGTGATCTTGGCTTCATTGCGGGAGAAGGCGATGCCGGAGACGCGGGGAGCTTCCACAGAATTTTCCTCATTGGTGACCAGGGTGCCGGGACCATCCTGAAAAGACGACAAGACCCGCACGGGAACATGGTACTTCATGGCGAATTCGACGGAGCGGGTTTGCAGGACCTTGGCACCGAGGCTGGCCATTTCCAGCATTTCTTCAAAGGTGATGCGATCCAGACGGCGCGCCCGGGTTTCCACCCGCGGGTCGGTGGTGTAAATGCCATCCACATCGGTGAAGATATCGCATTCATCGGCATGCAGGGCGGCCGCCAGTGCCACGGCGGTGGTGTCGGAACCGCCGCGACCCAGGGTGGTGATATTGCCATGGGGATCGACCCCCTGGAAGCCCGCCACGACCACGATCCTGCCGGCATCCAGCGCCGCGCGGATCTTGTGATCGTCGATGTGCTCGATGCGCGCCCGGTTATGGGCGGAATCGGTCCTGATGGCGACCTGCCCGCCGGTGAACGAAATGGCGGGTTGACCGATACCTTCCAGCGCCATGCTCAGCAGCGCGATGGCCACCTGCTCGCCGGTGCTGAGCAGGGTGTCCAGTTCGCGTTCCGCCGGGGTATCGGCCAGGGCGCGCGCCAGTTGCAGGAGGCGGTCCGTCTCGCCCGACATGGCGGAAACCACCACCACCACTTGGTGGCCGGCGCGATGACTGGCCGTGACCCGTTCCGCGACGGCCCGGATGCGTTCCACACTGCCCACGGAAGTACCGCCGAATTTCTGTACGATCAGTGCCATTTGTGTGATTTTGTGATTTTGTCAAAATGAAGGACTAATTAAATCATAAAGCGCCGGTCATGGGTATGCGTGGCGGCGGGTGCCGCACGAGGAGTGTCGTCATGGCCTCACGACCCGGTCGGACCTTTGCAACAGCCAGGAACGGCTTTGTTGCCTCGCACCAGGGGGCGGATAGGGGCTTGCCCCATGGCGCTGAGCCGGCTCAGTGGACGGTGGGGGTGCTGTTGCCGCTCTTTTTGCGGCCGTCCAAGAAGGCATAAACGGGACAGTAGCCAAAAATCCCCGTAGCGATGAGGAGATAGCCGGACAGCGTCCATTCCCAGAATGGCCAGGGGTACCAGAGCAGAACGGCGGCGATTATGGCGCCGAAGTAAATACGCAGCCAGCGCTCGGTGGTGTTCATGTTTTTGATGACTTTCACGGTCCTGCTCCTCCGTAAATCAGAGAACCATATGTGAATTGCACTATAGGTCTGATCGGGGCGCCCTGCAACAGCATCGCCGACTCCGCCAGGTGCCATCCCGGATTGGCTGGACGCGCGGGCCTTCTGCCCCGTTTGCCCGCTTACCCCGGCAGTAGCGCATCTACCCGGTGCCGGGCGATGGAGTGGCCGTGGGCGGCGGCCTTCGAGGGCCACTTCAGGCCCAGGGCGTTTTTCGCCGCGGGGTCGCCCTCGTCGGCATGAATGATGTGCTGGACGATCTGCTCGCCCAGCGTCAGGGGGATTCGCCCTTTCAGGCTGTCCAGGGCACCTTCCAGACGACGTCCGTTGCCCCGCGTCGGCCCGCGCATTGTTCTCCGGTCATGGTACCGTCTTCTATCCATCTCAGGATGGAGCGGGTCGTGACCCTCGCCAGCATTGCGGCGGTGGGGGTGCGGATGGCGGGGCTATCCAGGGGAGGGGCATCACATCCTCCAAATGCGCATGTCGCCGTCTGCGCGGCTCTGCTTGGTAAAGCGCGTCGTGTCCGTCAAATCTTCCGGCAGTACGCGGGACAAAATTATGTTCCCGTATATTGGCGCATTACGACAACGGCTTCCGCACATTTTTTAACGCGTTGCACGGACGGTTTTGTCGATACCGAACGTCATGGCGCTTGCAGTGATGAAAAGGTATATACTGTGCGAGTGTCCAGCCATATCCCGGATGAGGGCCGCGCAAGCAATCCCGTACCAGCGCATTCACTTTGTTCCGTATCCCAGCGCTGGTTTCTTTTCCGTGACGACACTAAGCGTGAAACCGCCATCCCTATGTTTTTATGATGGTATCGCTGTAACAGGCCACCATCGCGTCATGAGTGATCAGTCGCATAGGTTCGACAAGCGCTTGCGCGACCAGAATTCGGTCGAACGGATCGGCGTGATGTGCCGGCAAGTCCTCGACGGCCGCCGCATGCTCGGGCTCGACCGGCAAGAAACGGTAACCAGATTCACCAAAGTAGCGCATCGCCTCCTGGCTGGATACCGGCATGTCGCCGCGTCCAAGACTGCGCTTGATGGCGATCTCCCAGATAGTCGCGGCGCTGATCCAGATCGAAGACTTCGGCAACTCGATCATCTCCCGTGCCTTTTTCGATAACTTCGGGCTGTCGGTAATCGCCCAAAGGGCGACATGGGTATCCAGCAAGAGATTCAGGATTGCTCACCGAAAAACATGCGGGCCACTTCGGCATTGTGGGTATCGATGCTGTCCGGCACATCGAATTTGCCTTTGGCAACACCGATGCGCTTACCACCTGGCGATGTTTCCATGGGCACGAGCTTAGCTGCTGGACGGCCGTTACGGGCAATAACGATTTCACGCTCCTGCCCCTTCTCGATGGCGTCCACCAAGCGGGACAGCGAGGACTTCGCTTGTAGCATGTTGACTGAGTGCATCCTAATTCTCCAGCTTCGGCAACCCCATCACATTTTCGGCGCGGAATGGTTGACCTTCTCCACGAGACCACACTTAGTCTAGTTTAGCTAATAGCCAAACGCAATATGCTTAACCTCGGTCCGCGATCTGCATTCCGCAAGCCGTTTGGTACTCGTACCGGGTTTCCTGAATTATAAGCCCCTGACATAATGGCCTTATGGATGTGTATGGATCCTGACCATTCTGGCCACACCCTCATCGAACTCATGGACATCACCGCCATCATCGACAATCCAGCGGCGGTCGCCATTCCCAAATATTTTCGCAGCATCCAAATCGCCAGCGCCCTATCCGTCATCGGCCATTTCCGCATCGCGGCGGGCATCCTCACGTGGTGCGCAGCGAGTTGCAGGCGCTGTATGAAGTTGGACTGCGGCAGGCACCTTCCTTGCCCGACTGTGGTCTACACTGAAGATCAGAGAGGTATCGGGCAGTTCGGCGGAATCACGTCAGGAGAACCAGCATGGCAACGGATTTACGGGCACTCAGGAAGCAGATCGGACAAAGCATCTGGCTGGACAATCTATCGCGCACCCTCATCCACGACGACATTCTGCGGCGTTATATCGACGAGGACGGGATCAGCGGGGTGACGTCCAACCCCAGCATCTTTCAGAAGGCGATTCACTCCAGCCCCTACTATCGGGACGACCTTTGCCGGCCCGCGGACTCCGCGGAAGAGTTGTACGAGCGTCTGGTGGTGGAGGATCTGCGTAACGCCTGCGATCTGTTGCGGGCGGTGCATGTGGAAACGGACGGCGACGACGGCTGGGTGAGCTGGGAGGAGTCGCCGCGGCTGGGCCAGGATGAGGCCGCCACGGTGGCCGAGGCGCTGCGGCTGCGCGGGCTGGTGCAGCGGGATAACCTGTTGATCAAGGTGCCGGCCACGCCCGCCGGTATCCGCGCCTTCGCCACACTCATCGGTCAGGGGGTGTCGATCAATGTGACCCTGATGTTCGGGCTGAAGCATGTTCATGAGGTGTTGGCGGCCTATCAGAAGGGCTTGACGCAGTGGGTGGTGGGCGGCGGTGATCCGCGTAAGGTGAAGGCGGTCGCCAGTCTCTTCCTGTCGCGGGTGGATACGCTGGTCGATCAAAAGCTGGAGGCCATCGGCACGCCGGAGGCGCTGGCGCTGCGGGGCAAGGCGGCGGTGGCGATGGCGAAGTCGGCATACGCCATCTATCAGGATGTTTTTCACGGTGCGGGCTTTGCGGCGTTGCGCGCTGCGGGCGGGCGGCCCCAGTATCTGCTCTGGGCGAGCACCAGCACCAAAAATCCGGCCTACCCCGATCTGCTCTATGTCGAGCCGCTGATGGGGCCGGAAACGATCAACACCTTGCCCGACGACACGCTGGCCCGGCTCCGTGACCACGGCAGCCTGGTGGCCCGGGTCGAAGACGGCAGGGTCGAGGCGCAGCGGACCATGGCGCAACTGGCCAGCCTGGGAGTCGATATGGACGGCGCCGTGGCGGAGCAGTTGCAGACCGAAGGCCTGGCCGCTTTTGCCAAGAGTTTCGAGGAGATGCTTGCGGAGGTGAAGCGCGCGATGGGGTGAGACGCGCCGCATCGACCGATACGGCTCAGAAGCCGACGGTGTTGAACCCGGCGTCCACGTAGGTGATCTCGCCAGTGATGCCGGAGGCGAGGTCGGAGCAGAGGAAGGCGGCGGCGTTGCCGACTTCTTCCTGAGTCACGTTGCGGCGCAGGGGCGCTTGTTCTGCATAGTGTTCCAGAATCTTGCGGAAATCACTGATACCGCTGGCCGCGAGGGTGCGGATGGGGCCGGCGGAAACGGCGTTGACGCGGATGCCGTCCGCACCCAGCGAGTAGGCGAGATAACGGATGCTGGCCTCGAGACTGGCCTTGGCGAGCCCCATCACGTTGTAGTTGGTCATGGCGCGCTGGGCGCCGAGGTAGCTGAGGGCCAGCAAGGCGCCCTGCCGACCCTGCATGAGCGGGCGCATGGCCCGGGCCATGGCGGTGAAGCTGTAGGAGGATACCTCGTGGGCGATGCGAAAGCCCTCGCGGGTGGTGGCGTCCAGATAGCTGCCGCTGAGTTCCTCTTTGGGCGCGAAGGCGGCACCGTGAACGCCGATGTCGACGCCGCCCCAGAGCGCTCCGACCTTCTGCATGGCGGCGGCCAGTTGCGCTTCATCCATCAGGTCGAGTTCCAGCGGCGTCGGCGCCCCGATCTGGGCGGCCAGTTCCTCCACCCGGCTTTTGGTGCGTTCGCCCTGATAGGTGAGCAGCACTTCCGCACCCTGGCGGCGCATGGCCTGGGCGATGCCCCAGCAGATGGAACGGTCATTGGCCACGCCGACGATCAGCGCCTTTTTCCCTACCATGAAACCCATTGCAAAACCCCCTATGACAGAATGATCAGCGCGTATAAATGGTAAGGCGTGAGCCCGGTTGAATTTCGCTGGCGGAGGCCAGGCGATTCCACTGAATCAGCGATTTGGGCTGGACATGGAACTGCTGGGCGATCTGCCAGAGCGTGTCGCCCGGACGCACCACGTAAGTCGTGGTTCGCGCCAGGCTGGCGGCGCGCTCCTGGCGGTGGCTGATGGCGGCGACCATGGTCTGTGCCGGGATGTTCAGCACCTGTCCGGGATGGAGAATGGACCGTTGGGTGAGGTGGTTGGCGCGGGCCAGCAGAGAGACGCCGACTCCAGCGCGCTGGGCGATTTGCCAAAGACTTTCACCGGGCCGCACGGTGAGGCGCCGGTTGCCGCGCGCGGCGGTATAGACCTGTGCGGGCATGCTGCCGCCGCCACCCGGGATATGCAGAGTTTCGCCGATCTGCAGGTCACGCGCGGAACGGATGTGGTTCCAGCGCATGAGGTCCTTGACGCTGACCCCGGCCCGTTGCGCGAGCTGGGAGAGCGTGTTGCCGGGACGCACGGTGAGCGCCCGCGTCCGGCTCCGGGCATAGACGGCGTTTTGCAGATGGCCGGACCCGCCGGCGCCGTAGACGACCAGGTGCTGCCCGACCTGCAGGTCGCGCGCGGAACGGAGGTGATTCCAGCGTTTGAGGCTGGCGACGCTGACCCCGGCCCGTTGCGCCAGATGCCAGAGCGTCTCACCGGGGCGGAGGGTGAGGCGACGGAAGGCCGGGCGGGGCACCGGTTGCGGCGCAACGACGGGCTGGGCGGCGGCTTCCTGGGGCATGGTCAGCAGCGCGCTCTTTAGGGTGGCGGCCTTGTCTTTGGGCACCACCAGATGGTAGTCGGCCGGGGCGACGCCGTAGCTCAGCCCGGCATTGAGGTGTTGCAGTTCGCTGACCGGCATGTTCATCAGGTTCGCCGCCACGTTCAGGGCCACGGATTTGGGCGTGGTCACGACCGCGATGTGTGCCGCGTTGGGAATGGAGGGCAGGGAGACATGGTAGGCCTTGGCATTGCGGATGACCTGCGCTAGGGCGAGGAGTTCGGCCACGTAGTCTTCGGTCTGCTGCGGCAGGGCGAGATCCCAGAAATCGGTGGGCTTGCCTGCCGCGACATTCTGTTGGATGGCGGCGGAAACGGTACCCTGCCCGGCATTGTAGGAGGCGATGGCGAGGAGCCAGTTGCCGCCGAAATAGTTGTAGAGATAGGAGAGATAATCGAGGGCCGCGTTGGTGGAGGCGATGAGACTCAGGCGAGGGTCGCCATAGCGGGTGTTTTGCAGGCCGAAATTGCGTGCGGTGCCGGGTATGAATTGCCAGAGGCCCGCCGCGGCAGCCGGGGAGTAGGCCCTGGGGTTGTAACCGCTCTCGATGGCCGGCAGCAGCGCCAGCTCCATGGGCATGCCGCGTTCCGCAACGGCGTTCACCACGTAATATAGGAAGGGGCGGGAGTTGTCGAGGATCTGTTCCAGCTTGCCCTGATGTTGCAGGAACCAGGTGCGCCATTTATCCACTTCCACGCGGGAGACGTCGCTGATGCGCAGGCCGTCGTCGATATGGGTCCAGACATTGCCGGTTCCCGTCTGGTTGCCAAAGGCGCCCGATGCCTCGAACCGCTGCAGAGTGGCCGACAGGCCGGAGACGGTGCCGACCGGCCCCGCTACCGGTTCGCTGCTTTGCAGGTCCACGTTCTGCGCGCCGGCGTTCAGGGCCTGTGCTACGCCGCTCTGGAGGTCACCTTGTTGCAGGCCTATGGTTTGGCTATCCGCCCATGCCATAGGAATGCCGCCGAGTGCCACCAGCGTGGCCATAGCGATAACTCGCTTCTTCATACTCCCTCCTGGCGGGCCGGAACCACAAGGGGTGTCCCGCAGATATAATGCCTTATACAAGGATATCATTGTAAACATGGGGTTGGCATCAGGCTTGCTGACTGCTATCCCGATAGTAAGCAAAATGGATGCCTTCCGTCAAACGATGTTCGTCGCTCCGCGCAGGATACCGGCGAGTCGGAGAGGCTGTTATCATCGCCCTTTTAGCCGCCTCAGGTTGCGCATCATGTCCGTCCGTACCCGTTTTGCTCCCAGTCCCACCGGTTATCTGCATATTGGCGGTGTCCGCACCGCACTCTACTCGTGGTTGCACGCGCGTCAGCAGGGGGGGCGTTTCATTTTGCGTATCGAGGATACGGACGTGGAGCGTTCGACGCCGGAAGCAACAGTCGCCATTCTGGAGGGAATGGCCTGGCTGGGGCTGGACTGGGACGAGGGACCGTTCTATCAGATGCGGCGCATGGACCGCTACCGGGAAGTGCTGGCGCAGATGCTGGCGGCGGGAACGGCCTACCATTGCTATTGCAGTCGGGAAGAAGTGGAGGCCATGCGCGAGGATCAGCGCCAGCGCGGCGAGAAACCGCGCTATGACGGCCGTTGCCGGCAGCGCACGACGGCGCCGGAGGGGGTTGCGCCGGTGATCCGCTTCCGCAGCCCGGACGACGGCGAAACGGTGGTGGAAGACCTGATTCACGGTACGGTGCGCTTTCAGAATAGCGAAATGGACGACCTGATCATCGCCCGCTCCGACGGAACGCCGACCTACAATTTCTGCGTGGTGGTGGATGACTGGGATATGGGCATCACCCATGTGATCCGCGGCGACGATCATCTCAACAACACCCCGCGGCAGATGCAGATTCTGCAGGCGCTGGGCGCGCGGGTGCCGGTTTATGCCCATGTGCCGATGATTCTCGGTCCGGACAAGCAGAAGCTGTCCAAGCGTCACGGGGCGGTGAGCGTGCTGGAATATCGTGAGCAAGGCTTCCTGCCCGACGCGCTGCTCAATTTTCTGGTGCGGCTGGGCTGGTCCCATGGCGATCAGGAAATTTTCACCCGCGAGGAAATGGTGGAATTTTTCCGCATCGACGCGGTGAACAAGGCGGCATCGGCCTTCAACGCGGAGAAGCTGCTGTGGATCAATGCCCAGCATATGCAGCGGCTGACGCCGGAGGGGTTGGCGCAGCATCTGCTGCCTTACCTCGCCGCCGTGGGCGTAACCGAGTCTTTGCTGGTGGCCGGGCCGGAGCTTTCGGCGGTGGTGGCGCTGTTGCAGGAGCGCTCCAAGACCTTGGTGGAGATGGCTGCGGCGGCGGCGATGTTTTATGTGGCGCCGGTGGCCGGTGAACCCAAAGATGTGGAGAAGCATCTGCGCGGACAGGGCGCCTTGCTGGTAATCCTGGCGCAGGCGCTGGACGTGTTGCCGAACTGGGAGGCGGCGGCGATTCACAGCGTGATTCAGGAACTGGCGGTGACCCATGCCGACGGCAAGATGGGCAAGGTCGCGCAACCCCTGCGGGTGGCGGTGGCCGGGCGGGCGGTGTCACCACCCATCGATGCGACCCTGGCCTTATTGGGTAAGGAAGAGACGTTGGCGCGTCTGCGGCGGGCGGGACGATGGGCGTGACGTGCGGCGGCGGAGCGTGGGGCGACAATGCGGGGAAACGCGATGGCGACTAACAGGCCGAACAGTTTCGGTATTCGCGACAACCGCACGCATGGCAAAGTTGCGGACTTTCTGGTCGAGAAGATCAATGCCGGCAGCCATTTATCGGTTGTCTCGGCATATTTCACCATCTATGCCTATGAGGCGCTGTCAGCCGAGCTGGAGGATATCGGGCATCTGAACTTTCTTTTTGGCGAACCACGATAACTCGTCAACTTCTGGCCGATGCCTCAGAGCAGGTAAAACACACTTCGGATTTTGACCTTATCACGTGGTTGGTCATCAAGTAACATTGAGCCAGCGGGAATATCGCTGATGGATTTTCGCCATTGTGCGGACCAGAAGGAGAAGGATGATGAACAATCTAGTTGAAGCAATCGACAAGGAAGCCAGCACGCTGCCACCGGAGTTTCAGCGAGAAGTGCTCGATTTCATCGGTTATTTGCACGCAAAAAGCAAGCGCAAATTCGATCCGGCATGGCTGGAACGGGCATGGGGCGCCGCACCCGACTTCCCGGACCGGCCGCAACAGCTTCCACTATCTGACATACAAGGACTGTGATGGGCTATCTTCTTGACACCAACGTCTGTATTGAAATTTTGCGTGGGCGCAATTCGGCTTTAAAAGCGCGCCTTGCGACCAAGGCCTGAATGAATTGGTGTTGTGCAGCGTGGTATGGGCGGAATTGCAATGCGGCGCTCGTCTTGCGCAAAATCCGCCGCAAGAACTGTCAAGGCTACAAGATGCGTTTGGTCATTGGCCGCGCCAGCCATTCGACGATTCGGCAGCCGAAGCTTATGGAGAAATTCGCGCACACCTCCAGCGCGCTGGTCGCCTGATCGGTGGAAACGACTTGCTGATTGCGGCAATTGCCCATACAAATAGACTGACCCTGGTGACGCACAACACCGGCGAATTCACCCGTGTGCCCACCTTGCCCGTTGAAGACTGGCAGGCATGAGCATGACAAAGCCGGAACGATAAATTGGCGAGTGATAATCAACTACGCACACGCCTTGAAGATGCCCTGAAGTCAACGGCCACCGGCGACTTGCGCACAAGCGCCCTCGAATTGCTCTCAATGCTCGGCTACGCCAGCAACAAAACCTTGGACTGGCCCACGCAGCAAAAAATTCGTTCCATCCAGCTTCGAGCAGTTGTACAAGGCTTGGATGACCGTGCTGGACGTCAAGGCGCTGAACGAGAAGTTCTACCAGGAGTTGGCAGACTGGTACTACTGGGCGCTACGAAAAGAAACAGGGGTGTGCTTTCCCAAAGGCCAGCCGCTGGATGATTCGCACGATCCAGCCACCACTGGCCGCCCATCGGTTGCGATGATCCGCCTGCCTGAACCAGAACCAGATGGCGGACACGTTCCTCACCACCAAACAGAACGCCGGCCAGCACCTCCGCAACCTCTTCGCCGATGGGGAGCTGGCACCAGAGTCAGTTGTAGAGGATTCCTTTTGGGCCACCCAGCAGTTGCGTGGCTACCTGGTCAAGGGTTTTGCGCTCGCTGCGGATACTTGGCGCGGGGCGGTGCTTTTGCGATGATGGAGGCACCCGTTGTTCCCGACGATTTCCCGTAGATCAGGAGATGCAGTTCATGGCCATGAATGTCACCCAGAAGATTATTGCCGCGCATTTGGTCAGTGGCGCGCTGGAAGCGGGGAGCCCTATCGCTATCCGTATCGACCAGACCTTGACCCAGGACGCCACGGGGACCATGGCCTATCTGCAATTCGAGGCCCTCGGCTTGCCGCGCGTGCGCACGGAACTCTCGGTGTCCTATGTGGACCACAACATGCTCCAGTCGGGTTTCGAGAACGCCGACGATCATCGTTTTCTGCAAAGCTTTGCCGCGAAATATGGCGTGCATTTCTCGCGTCCCGGCAACGGCATCTGTCATCAGGTGCATCTGGAACGCTTTTCCCGGCCGGGTGGTACCCTGCTGGGTTCCGATTCCCACACGCCGACTTCCGGCGGAGCGGGCATGCTGGCCATTGGTGCGGGCGGTCTCGACATTGCCCTGGCCATGGGTGGCTTGCCTTTCAACCTCAATATGCCGCAGGTGGTCGGGGTCAAGCTGACCGGCCGCTTGCAGCCTTTCGTCAGCGCCAAGGACATCATCCTCGAAGTGCTGCGCCACAAGACGGTGAAGGGCGGCGTCGGCAAGGTGTTCGAGTATTTCGGGCCGGGCGTCGCCCACCTCAGCGTGCCGGAGCGGGCGACCATCACCAACATGGGCGCCGAATTGGGCGCCACCACCAGTATCTTCCCCAGTGATACGGTGACCCGCCGTTATCTGGCGGCGCAGGGGCGCGATGCCTCGTGGTCGGAGTGGGTGGCGGATGCCGATGCCCGTTATGACGAGGTGCTGGAAATCGACCTCGACCAGTTGGAGCCCCTCATCGCCTGTCCGCACAGCCCGGACAACGTCCGGAAAGTGCGCGAGGTGGCGGGAACGCCCGTGGCGCAGGTGGCCATCGGATCCTGCACCAACTCGTCCTATACGGATTTGATGACCGTGGCAAGCATGCTCAAGGGAAAGGTCGTCGCTGACGGCGTCAGTCTGGGGGTGTCGCCCGGCTCCCGTCAGGTGATGGAGATGGTGACCAGGGATGGCGGCCTGCTGGACTTCATCGGGGCCGGGTCGCGCATTCTGGAATCAGCCTGCGGACCCTGCATCGGCATGGGCTTCGCGCCGCCCACGGAAGGCGTCTCGGTGCGTTCCTTCAACCGCAATTTCTATGGACGTTCCGGTACCAAGAATGCGGCGGTGTATCTGGCGAGCCCGGAAACCTGCGCCGCCTGCGCCCTGACCGGGGTGATCACTGATCCCCGCGACCTGGGGCTGGCGCCCATTCATGTGCCGGTGCCGGAGCGTTTTCTGGTCGATGACCGGATGGTGCTCGCTCCCGCCGCCGAAGGTAGTCCGGTGGACATCATCCGCGGCCCCAACATCGCCAAACTCCCCACCGGCCAGGCCGCTCCGGCAAGATTGCGGGGCGAGGTGCTGATTCGGCTGGAAGATGACATCACCACCGACCACATCATGCCGGCGGGGGCCAAGGTGCTGCCGCTGCGCTCCAATCTGCCGGCCATTTCGGAGTTTGTCTTCCACATGGTGGATGAGACTTTCCCGGCCCGCGCCAAGGCTGCCGGGGGCGGCTTTATCGTGGCGGGTCACAATTACGGGCAGGGTTCCAGCCGTGAACATGCGGCGCTGGCGCCCCGTTATCTCGGCGTGCGCGCGGTGCTGGTCAAGTCCTTTGCGCGCATTCACCTGGCCAATCTCGTCAACTTCGGTATTTTGCCCCTGACCTTCGTGGACGCGGCGGATTATGCCAGGGTGCAGGCGGGGGATCAGCTCAGCGTGGAGCTCGGTGGGCTGGCGCTGAACAAGGCACTGACCGTGCGCGACGAAACCGGGGGATTCGAGATTTCCGTGATGCCGCAGTTGGCGAGCGCCCGGGACCTGGAGTTGATCCTCAAGGGGGGCGCCCTGTCCTGGGCGCGTGAACAACTGGAGAAGGCATCGTGACCATGACGCATGTTCAGATTCCGGCTCAGGGGAAGCCCATCACCCAGGTGGACGGGGTGCTGCAGGTGCCCGATCAACCCATCATTCCCTTCATCGAGGGGGACGGGATCGGCTGCGATGTCACGCCGGCCATGCGTGGGGTGGTGGATGCGGCGGTGCAGGCCGCCTATGGCGGTCAGCGGCGGATCGCCTGGATGGAGCTTTTTGCCGGGCAGAAGGCGGTGACGCTCTATGGTGCGGGACAGTATTTGCCCGAAGAGACCATGGCCGCTATCCGCGAGTATAAGATCGCCATCAAGGGGCCGCTGGAAACCCCGGTGGGTGGTGGAATCCGCAGCCTCAATGTGGCGCTGCGCCAGGATCTGGATCTTTACGTCTGCCTGCGGCCGGTGCGTTATTTTACGGGCACGCCCAGCCCGGTATGCCACCCGGAGAAGGTCGACATGGTCATCTTCCGGGAAAACGCCGAGGATATCTACGCGGGTATCGAGTGGCCGGCGGGCAGTCCGGAAGCCGAAAAAATCATCCGCTTTTTACAGGACGAGATGGGGGTCAGCAAAATCCGCTTCCCCGCCAGTTCCGCCATCGGCATCAAGCCGGTGTCGGTGGAGGGGTCCGAGCGTCTGGTGCGTCGCGCCATCCAGTATGCGCTGGAGCATGGCAAACCTTCGCTGAGTCTGGTGCACAAGGGCAATATCATGAAGTTCACCGAGGGCGGTTTTCGTGACTGGGGCTATGCCCTGGCCGAGCGCGAGTTCGCCGGACGGGTCTTCACCTGGCGGCAGAAGGCGGCGATCAGCAAGGCGGAGGGCAAGGCAATGGCGCAGCAGGCCGAGCAGCGGGCCGCCGCCGATGGCAAGCTGATCATCAAGGACGTCATCGCCGACAACTTCCTGCAGCAGATTCTACTGCGGCCGGAAGATTATGCCGTGGTGGCCACGCTCAACCTCAACGGCGACTATATTTCCGATGCGCTGGCGGCGGAAGTGGGCGGCATCGGCATGGCGCCGGGGGCGAATCTCTCCGATACCCATGCGATTTTTGAGGCCACCCACGGGACGGCGCCGGACATCGCCGGGCAGGGTAAGGCCAATCCCAGTTCGCTGATTTTGTCGGCGGTGATGATGCTGGAGCATATGGGTTGGGGCGAGGCGGCGACGCGCATCATGGCGGCCATGAACGCGGCCATCGCTGGCGGCGAAGTGACCGGTGATCTGGCGGCGTTGCGCGGTGACGTGCCCGCCCTGAGTACCGCGGAGTTCAGTGCGGCGCTGATGCGTCGTTTGTGAGGAAATATCATGAATTTGCATGAGTATCAGGCCAAGCGCCTGCTTGCCGAGGAAGGGGTGCCGGTGCCTCGCGCCATTCCCGCCTTCTCGGTGCGGGAGGCCGTCAATCAGGCCCGTGAACTGGGTGGCCCGGCCTGGGTTGTCAAGGCGCAGGTGCATGCCGGTGGACGCGGCAAGGCCGGTGGCGTGCGGATGGTGGACAGCATTGCCCAGGTGGAAAAGGCCGCCCAGGAGCTGCTGGGCAAACCGCTGGTCACGGCGCAGACCGGCCCGCAGGGGCAGCACGTGGCGGCTTTGCTGATCGAGGAGCCGAGCCGCATCGCCCGCGAGCTTTATCTGGCCCTGATGGTAGACCGTGGGCAGGCGCGGATCACCTTTCTGGCGACCCGTGAAGGCGGTGTGGACATTGAGGAGCTGGCGGCCTCCCGGCCCGAGGCGCTGCATCGGGTGGTGGTCGAACCCAGTACGGGCTTTCTGCCTTTTCAGGCGCGCCAGATCGGTTTCCGCTTCGGGCTGGACGCCAGCCAGGTGCAACAGCTTACGCGCATCATGCAGGGCATGTATCGCCTGGCGCAACGGCTCGATGCCCTGATGGTGGAGATCAATCCTCTCGCCATCACCGCTGAAGGCAGGCTGCTGGCCCTGGATGCCAAGGTGGTGATGGACGATAATGCCCTATACCGCCACCCCGAGTCCGACGAACTCTTTGACTCTACCCAGCAGGACGGGCGGGAGATCACCGCGCGGCAGTTCGGGCTGAATTACATCTCCCTGGAAGGTAACATCGGCTGCATGGTCAACGGTGCGGGTCTGGCCATGGCGACCATGGACCTGATCAAGCTGCATGGCGGCGATCCCGCCAACTTTCTGGATGTGGGCGGGGGCGCGGCCGCGGACAAGGTCAACCAGGCCTTCAAACTCATCCTCTCGGATACCCGGGTCAAGGCCATACTGGTCAATATCTTCGGAGGCATCACCCGCTGTGATCTGCTGGCGGAGGGCATCATCCAGGCGGCGGCGGAGGTGGGCCTTCACCTGCCGGTGGTGGTGCGTCTGGAAGGAACCCGGAAGGAGGAGGGCATGGCGTTGTTGCGGGGGAGCGGGCTGTCCCTGATCACCGCCGATGGTCTCGCCGATGCGGCGATGAAGGCCGTGGCGGCGGCACAAGGCTGACGTGTCCATCAATATCTTCTGGTTGCAGCGTCTGTGGCCGATGCTGCGCAATTCCGGCCCGCTGATTTCGCGTCTGGCCGACGCTTATGTGAAGCGCGGCGCGGATCAGAAAAGCGCCGAGGTGATGGCGGAAATGGCCGTGCTGCTCGATCAGATCCTCGACGAGCGGCTCAAATCCGTGGCGCAGGCGGGCGATGTGCAGGCACTGCAGCAGGATCTGGCGGCCTTGCGGTCCGAGGTCGCCAAAATTCATCCAGCGCCCCGGCGCAATCCCTATGTGCTTCTCCTGCTTCTGGGAGAGGCGTTGATCGTTGTTCTTCTTATCCTGATTCTGGTGCATCTATGAGCATATTGCTGTCCCGCGACACCCGTGTGATCTGCCAGGGCTTTACCGGCAAGCAGGGGACATTTCACTCGCAGCAGGCCGTGGCTTACGGCACTCGCATGGTGGGCGGCGTGACCCCCGGCAAGGGCGGCAGCCGCCATCTCGATCTGCCGGTGTTTGATACGGTGGCTGACGCTGTGCAGAACACCGGGGCTGAGGCCAGTGTGATCTATGTACCCTCACCTTTCGCCGCCGACGCCATTATCGAGGCGGCTGCCGCCGGTATTCAACTCATCGTCTGCATCACCGAGGGCATTCCCGTGCATGACATGCTGATGGTCAAGCATTATCTGGCAGGCACGGCGGTACGGCTCATCGGTCCCAACTGTCCGGGGATCATCACGCCCGGACAGTCCAAGATCGGGATCATGCCCGGCGCCATTCACCAGCCCGGACGGGTAGGTATCGTCTCCCGCTCCGGCACCCTCACCTATGAAGCGGTGGAACAGACCACCCGTCTGGGCTTGGGGCAGAGTACCTGCGTGGGTATCGGCGGCGATCCGCTGATCGGTATGAGCTTCATCGAGGTCTTGGCGCTTTTTGAGGCGGACCCGCAGACCGAGGTGATCGTCATGGTGGGCGAGATCGGCGGACGTATGGAGGAAGACGCGGCGGGCTTTATCCAGGCGCATGTCCGTAAGCCGGTGGTGGCTTTCGTTGCCGGCTCCACGGCACCCAAGGGCAAGCGCATGGGCCACGCGGGGGCGATCATCGATGGCGGTGCAGGGACGGCGGCGGCCAAATATGCGGTACTGGAAGCGGCGGGCGTCCATTGTGTGCATTCCCCCGCCGATTTGGGTTCCCGGGCCGCCGAGGTGCTGGGGCGCTGATGCGTATCGCCCTGGCGCAGGTCAACTGCCGGGTCGGCGATGTGGCGGGCAACGCCGATCGTCTGCTGGCCGCCGCCGCCGAGGCGCAGGCGGCTGGCGCCGATCTGCTGCTGACGCCGGAGCTGGCGCTCAGTGGTTACCCTCCCGAAGATCTGCTCCTGCGTACCGACTTTCTGCAGGCCTGCGACGCCGCCATGCAGCGTCTCGCCGCGGAAGCGCCCCTGCCCATGCTGGTGGGCCACCCCCGGCGTGTGCAGGAGCACCTCTACAACAGCGCCGGTCTGCTCCGTGGGGGTCATGCCGAGGACTTTTACCACAAGCATTGTTTGCCGAATTACGCGGTATTCGATGAGGTGCGTTATTTCACGCCGGGGGCGCAGTCGCTGGTGTTCGCCTGCGCCGGGATCCGCTGTGGCGTGGCCATCTGTGAGGATGTCTGGTGCGGGCCGGGAGTGGCGCAGGCGGCTCAGGCGCAGGGTGCCGAGTTGCTGCTGGTGCTCAACGCCTCGCCCTATCATCTGAACAAGCAGCGTGTCCGCGAGGATGAGGTGGGCGCCCTGGCGGCCCGCTGTCATCTGCCCATCGTCTATGTGAACCTGGTGGGGGGGCAGGATGAACTGGTCTTCGACGGCCAGTCCTTCGCCGTCGACCGGAACGGGCTGCTGGTCCTGCGCGCCGCCCGTTGCGCCGAAGCGCTGGTGCTGCTGGAGGTGGACCGGGATGACGCCGGCATCCGTTTGCAGGCGGATCAGCCATTGCCACCGGTGCCCGACGAGAGCGCGGAAGTCTACGATGTGCTGCGTCTGGGTGTACACGATTATGTGGAAAAAAACGGCTTTCCCGGCGCGGTGCTGGGCCTGTCCGGCGGGGTGGACTCGGCGCTGACCCTGGCGGTGGCGGTGGACGCCCTCGGGGCGGAGCGGGTTCACGCCTTGATTATGCCCTCCCGCTATACGGCGGAGATGAGCATCGCGGATGCCGTGGCCGAGGCCCGGAGCCTCGGGGTGGGCACCGACATCGTCTCCATTGAGGGGCCGTTCCATAGTTATCTGGAGACCTTGGCGCCCCTGTTCGCCGGGCGTGCGGCCGACACCACGGAGGAGAATCTGCAGGCGCGCATCCGCGCCGCGTTGCTCATGGCCTATTCCAACAAGTTCGGCCACCTGCTGCTGACCACGGGCAACAAGAGCGAAATCGCCGTCGGCTACGCAACCCTGTATGGTGACATGGCCGGCGGTTTTGCGGTCATCAAGGATTGCCCCAAGACGCTGGTCTATCGCCTCGCCCGCTATCGCAATAGCCTGGGTCCGGTGATTCCGGAGCGGGTGCTGACCCGGCCACCATCGGCGGAGCTGGCGCCGGACCAGCGTGATCAGGACAGCCTGCCGCCTTATGAGATGCTGGATGCCATCATCGCCGCCTATGTGGAAGAAGACCACGGTGCCGTGGACCTCATCGCCGCCGGTTTTCCGGCGGAAACGGTGATGCGGGTGCTGCGCCTTATCGACCGTGCTGAATATAAACGGCGTCAGGCTGCGCCCGGTGTGCGGATCAGCGCCCGCGCATTCGGCAAGGATCGGCGTTATCCTATCACCAATGGCTACCATTCCTGGGAAGCTGTGTTGTCTGCGCGAGGAGCTCTGCTATGAAGAAGATTGAGGCGATCATCAAGCCGTTCAAACTGGATGATGTGCGCGAGGCCCTTCAGGAGATGGGGCTGGCCGGCATGACGGTTACCGAAGTCAAGGGTTTCGGCCGTCAGAAGGGGCATACGGAGCTTTATCGCGGTGCCGAGTATGTGGTGGACTTCCTGCCCAAGCTCAAGCTGGAGGTGGTGGTCAGCGACGACATGGCGGATCGCGCCATCGAAGCCATCCAACAGGCGGCGCGGACCGGCAAGATCGGTGACGGCAAGATTTTCGTCGGCTCGGTGGAGCGGGTGATCCGCATCCGTACCGGAGAAGAGGGCGACGAGGCGGTCTGACCGGGGCGGGGGCGGCAATCGCCCCCAACTGGGTCAGCCGGGCTTTGCGCTGCTGCCGAGATCGGCAAGATACTTGCTTCCCGGGTAGTTGTAGGCAAGCACCGCGGCGGTGGTCTGCGCCAGTTGCGGCAGGTTCAGGTGCCGGTAGTCCCGCGTCAGATAGTAGAGCGCCTCTTCCCGCGCCGCGCTCAACTGGTAGCGGGTGATTACCGTGTTGCAGCGGTTTGCCGAGGCGACGTAGGCGTGACGCACATAGTAGAACTTGCAGATATCCAGATTGCGCTGACCGAGGATGTTGATGATCTTGGCTATGCGCAGGCGGGCGTCGGCGGCGTAAACGCTGTGCGGCCAGCGTTTGGCCAGCGTGTCGAGGGTGCTGAGGGCCTCCTCGGCGGGTCGGGGATTTTCCTGTGCTCCCTGAATGGCCTGATAATGGGCGATGCCTTTCAGATACCAGGCGTAATCCACATAGGGATTGGCCGGGTGCAGCTTGATGAAGCGTTCGGCCGCCGCCACCGCCGCCTCGGAATCTCCGCGTTGGTAATAACTATAGGCCGTATCGAGTTGCGCCTGTTCGGCGTAAGGGCCGTAGGGGTAGCGAGTCTCCAGGTCTTCAAAAAGCTTGATGGCGGCGGCGTAGTCGCCGCGATCCATGGCGTGTTTGGCGGGCTGGAACAGCGCCCGGGCGGATTCGTGGCTGACGGTAGAGCTGTCATGGTTGTTCGGAGTGCTGGCGCAACCGGCGATCAGGGCGGTACAGCATAGGGACATCAGTATGCGTTTGCTCATGAAGGACAATAGTCTATAGTGGCGAGCCATGAGCGACGATAGTACGGGACTTCCCATGATTTTGCCAGAGGAGCAGGTCGGCGAGCGCCTCGACACGGTGTTGAGCCAGTTGCTGCCGGAAACCAGCCGCAGCCGTATCCAGGCCTTGCTGCGCGATGGCCGGATTCTGGTGGATGGCGTGCCCGAAAAGCCCAGTGCGCGGGTGCGCGGCGGTGAGCAGGTGATGGTCGACTGGCCGCAGATCGAACCCAGCAACTGGTTGGCCGAGACCCTGCCCCTGCATATTCTGCATGAGGACGCGGATATTCTTGTCGTGCACAAGCCGGCGGGGCAGCTTACCCACCCCGGCGCCGGTCATCCCGACGGCACGTTGGTCAACGGCGTGCTGGCCCATGTGCCGGAGAACGCCTATCTGCCCCGCGGCGGTATCGTCCATCGGCTGGACAAGGACACGACCGGTCTGCTGGTGGTGGCAAAAACGGAAATGGCGCGGCAATCGCTGATCGATCAGCTCGGTGACCACACCATGCACCGCGAGTATCTCGCGCTGGTGACGGGGGCAATGACCGGAGGTGGCCGGGTGGACGCGCCCATCGGCCGGCACGCTCAGGATCGTCTGCGGATGACGGTGCGTGATGACGGCCGGCCGGCGCAGACCGACTACCGGCTGGTGGAGCGCTTCCCCCGTCACAGCTATCTGCGCCTGCGCCTGGCGACGGGGCGCACCCATCAGATTCGTGTGCATATGACGCATATCGGCCACCCGCTGGTGGGCGATCCGGTCTATGGGGGGCGGAGGACGGTGCCGAAAGGACTGGATGAGGCTGCGCTGGCCCGCTGGCGGCAGTTCCGTCGCCAGGCGTTGCATGCCTGGCGCCTGCGTCTTTACCATCCCGCAAGCGGAGAGCTGATGACCTGGGAAAGCCCGCTGCCCGACGACATGACCGAATTGCTGGCGCTGCTGCGCCGTGCGCGTGATGGTGACTGAAGAGGCCGGTTATTGGGTGCCGGACTGGCCCGCGCCCGAGCGGGTGCACGGCGCCGTCACCCTGCGCGGTGGCGGAGTCAGCCGGGGGCCTACGCCTCCTTCAATCTTGGTGATCATGTGGGCGATGCACGGGAGGCGGTGGCAGGGAATCGGGAACGGCTGCGGGCCGTGCTGAAATTGCCCGGGGAACCCTGCTGGCTGCGGCAGGTGCATGGCACGGAGGTCGCCACCCTGCCGGCGGCGCCGGCCCGTATCCCGGAGGCGGATGGCGCGGTCACCGGCACGCCGGGTGTGGTGCTGGCGGTGCTCACGGCTGATTGCCTGCCGGTCCTGGCCTGCAGTCGGGATGGCCGGCAGGTCGGCGTTTTCCACGCCGGCTGGCGAGGGCTGCTGGCGGGTATCCTGGAACGCGGCGTGGCGGCCATGCGGGTGGCACCGGAGGAGATTCTGATATACTTGGGACCAGCCATCGGGCCCGATCATTTCGAGGTCGGGCCGGAAGTCCGGGCGGCTTTTCTGGCGGCGGACGCCGGAGCGGCAGGGGCCTTTCGCCGTGGGTCCGGCGATCGCTGGCTGGCAAATATTTATGAGCTGGCGCGGCGGCGTTTACGGGGGGCCGGGGTGCGGGCCATTTTTGGCGGTGATCTGTGTACGGTGGCGGACCCCGCGCGTTATTTTTCTTATCGGCGCGACGGCGTTACCGGGCGAATGGCTTCTCTGATCTGGAAGGAGGGCGGTTAGCATGGCGGCTTTGCAATATGCGGAAACGGTGCAGCGGATCACGGATACGGCGCGGATCGCCGCCACGCTGGCGCCTCTGGGCGTCACCTTGCAGGCGATTCCGGTGACCGGCGCGGGGGCCGCGGCGCTGCTGACCGAGCTGCAACCCGATCCGGAGGCACAGGCGGCGTTGCTGACGGCCCTGGATGACGTCTTCCGGCGTTTGCAGCGGGAGAGGGGCTATCAGGAGCGGGATCTGGTGGTGTTGTATCCCCGGCATCCGCAGTTGGCGGAGCTCACCGCCCGTTTTCATCGCGCGCATACCCATGACGATGAAGAGGTGCGCTATATCGTGGACGGGGAAGGCGTTTTCGGCTTCGTTCTGGAAGACGGCGCGCAAGTCGAGTTGACCGTGCATGCAGGGGATTATGTCCATATCCCGGCTGGGGTGGAGCACTGGTTTCGTCTCACGGATGCGCAACGGATCAAGGCGGTGCGCTACTTCAGCGCGCGCGGCGGCTGGACACCGCATTATACCGATCGCGCCCTGCGGTCTTTTCCCAACCCATGACGGCATTCATTGAGGTCGATTACCGGTTTCCCGCCGGGGTGGACGCCCGCTCACAGGCGCAGGCCATCGCCATCGGCCAGACGGCCGGAAGCTGGGATGCGCACTTTCAGCACCGGGAGGCGCAGTTGCGCGGCCATCTGGGGAAGGTGACCGCCGTTACCGAACTGGCGGACGGGTGTCATCAGGCCACGGTGCGCTTCCCCGCCGCCAATGTGGACGGCCGCCTCGGCAGCCTGCTCACCATGATTTTCGGCAAATATTCCCTGGCGGGTCCTGCCAAGGTGGCGGCAATCCGTTTGCCGGAGCACTTCGGACGTTTGCCGCGCTTTGGGCTGGAGGGCATCCGCGCACGATTGGGGGTGCAGGAACGGCCCTTGGTCATGGCCATTTTCAAGCCGGCGCTGGGGCTGACGGCTGAGGACCATGCCGAAATTCTGGCAAAGGTTGCCGTTGCCGGGCTGGATATCATCAAGGATGACGAAATCCTCCCGGACCTGCCGATGGCTGCGGCCCTGGCGCGCTGGGAGGCTTGTGCGCCGGTGATCGAGGCGCGGCGGGATCAGACGGGTCGTGACCTGCTCTATGCGGTGAATCTCTCGGGGGATGCACGCCAGGTGCAAACGCTCGCGCTGCAACTGGTGGCCGCCGGTGCCAATGCGCTGCTCCTGAATGTGCTGGCATATGGTTTCCCGGTACTGGAGGCGTTGGTCGCCGATCCGGACATCGACGTGCCGATCTTCGCCCATCCGTCTCTGGCGGGTGCCTGGTGCGGCGCGCCGGATTACGGGTTTTCTTATGGGACTCTGCTCGGTACGTTGATGACCTATGGGGGGGCCGATGCGGTGCTCTATCCGGCGCAGTACGGCAGCCTGCCCTTCGCCGCGGCGGACGAATGGGCCATCGTCGAAGCGCTGCGGGCGCGGGGCGTGGCACCGGTGCCTTCATCGGGCGTGCATCCCGGCATGGTTGGGCGCATCCTCGACGACTATGGTGCGGAGGTCATTCTCAATGCGGGGACCGGGATCATGGACCATCCCCAGGGCCCCGCCAGCGGCGTGCTGGCCTTTCGCGAAGCCATCGAGCGCTGGCAGAACGCAGCACCGCGCGCTCTGGAAGATCTGCCCGCCGGGCCCTTGCGGGCAGCGGTGGAAAAATGGGGACAGGGTTGATGCAACGAGCCATCTTTTGCGACTTCGACGGCACCATCGCCCGGAGCGAAGTTTTCGTGGCCCTGATGCGTCATTTTGCGCCGCAGGCTGCCGCCCGGATACTGCCGGAAATCTACGCGCAGCGCCTGACCCTGCGTGACGGCTTGCCGCAGGTGCTGGGCACCATCCCTTCGTGGCGCTGGCCGGAACTGGAGGATTTCGTGCGGGATACGGAGATCCGTCCGGGACTCGACGGGCTACTGGCTCATGCCAACCAGGCCGGTATTCCTTTTATCGTCGTCACCGGCGGCTTCACGCGCATGGCCGAGATCGTCCTCGCCCCTTACCGCCAGGAAATTTACGCCATCCATGGCCTCGAGGTGGATACCACGGGCGAATGGCTGCGGGTGTCCTCCCCCTGGCAGGATGATCACGAACTGGTGGCCAAGGCCGCCGTGGTCGCACACTACCATCCCCGGGATGCCGTTTGTATCGGGGATTCCATCACCGATCTGCGGGTCGCCCGGCAGTGTCCTCTGGTCTGTGCGCGGGACCGCCTCGCGGAATATCTGCGCGCCGAGGGGAGAGATTTCCTGCCCTTCGACGATTTCGCGGACGTGAGCGCCGCTCTCGATCAACGCGGCTGGTGGCGGGAGCCTGCCCATGCAGGATGATCCGCGCACCCATCTCGCTGCGGCGGCCCGCGATTTTTATGCGCGGGGCTGGATGCTGGGCACCGCTGGCAACCTGTCGGCACGCCGCGATACCGATACCTTCTGGATCACTGCCAGCGGCCGCCCCAAGGATCGGCTGGACGCCGGGGATTTCGTTCTGGTGGATCTGCAGGGTCAGGTGGTGCAGGCCCCACCGGGACGCCAGCCTTCGGCCGAGGCCGCCATCCATGAGACGATCTACCGGCACGTGCCCGACGCCCGGGTCATATTCCACGTCCATTCCATCGAGGCCAATCTTTGCGGACACTTCGCGCGGCGGGGCCGGTTGCGTCTGCCGTCGCTCGAAATGCTCAAAGGTCTGGGCGTGCCCGATGCCGAGCCGCACGTGGACCTGCCGGTCTTCGCCAATCATCTGAACGTCGCGCGGATTGCCGAAGATATGGACAGAGAGTTTACCGGGGCACTGCCATGTGTCCCCGGCGCGCTGATTCACCTCCATGGAGTGACGGCCTGGGGCCCGGACTTTCTGGCGGCCAGACACCATCTTGAATTGCTGGAATACTGTTTTCGTTATCTCGTGCAGGCGAAAATCCTCGCCATAGGAGTCTAGGATGAGTCAAGCCCTTCTTACGGTCATCGGCGAGGATCGCCCCGGTATCGTCGCCGCGGTCACTCAGGCCCTGTACACCGCGGACTGCTCCATCGGGGACGCCTCGATGATGCGTCTCGGCGGTTACTTCACCATCATGCAGATCATCGATTACCCGCGTGATCTGGGCTCCGTGGAAATGGCGCTGGACCCGGCCATCAAACGCCTCAATCTGCGCGTACATCTGGACCCCGTCTCCAGTGTCGCGCCGACCGCGGATATGCCGAATACCCGGGTCACGGTCTACGGGGCCGATCATCCGGGCATCGTCGCGGGTGTCACCGGAGCGCTGGCGGCTATCGGGTTCAATGTGATCGACCTGGAAAGCGAGAGCACCGGTAGCCCCGAGCGGCCCCTCTACGTGATGGTCATTCAGGGCTACGCTCCGGAGGGTACGGAGAGCGTCCGCAAGGTCGTAGCGCCGTTGCGCGAAAAGGAAGGGGTGGACATCGGTGTGCATCCCATCGAGTCGGCGGTGTTCTGATGGCCGTACTCCCGATTCTGACTTATCCGGACTCCCGGCTGCAGCGCAAGGCCGATCCGGTCAGCGTATTCGACGACGATCTGCGCCGCTTTATCGATGATCTGACCGAGACCATGTATGCCGGTCCGGGGGGAGTAGGTATTGCGGCGCCGCAGGTGGACCGCGCGCAACGTATCGTGATCGTCGATGTGCGCCCCAAACTGGGAGACGACTGCCATGGGCCTATGGTGCTGATCAATCCCGAACTGGCGGCGTGGGAGGGCATGGCGGTGGGCCGGGAAGGCTGCATGTCGGTGCCGGATTTCACGGGCAATGTCATTCGCGCGGAACGCATACAGCTGCAGGCCCAGGATGTCCTGGGACGGGAGCGGAGTTACGAGTGCGAAGGCTTCGAGGCCAGGGCGGTCCAACATGAAATGGACCATCTCGACGGCCTGCTGTTTCTCGACCGGCTGGTCTCACGGAAGGTCGATCTGTTCCGGCGCAAAAATTACAGGAAGTAGACGGGCAACTACGCTTTGCTCTGCTCGTGCCGGAACACCCGCCGGGGATGGTGGTGTTTCGTGCGAAGCTACAGTTCCACTCCTTCTTTGTTCATGACCGAGAAGTACTCGGATATCTGGCTGTCGGGCACCGTCACCTTCAACGCCCAGACCATGGAGATGAGCGCCAGCACTGCAACGGCCACCATGGACCAGTAAAAGGGGATGACTCCCTGGCCCCCAATACCTTGGGTCCAAACCAGGAAAGCACCCAGAGCCCTAAAAAATAAGGGAATATCCAGGTGATATGCTTGAACCCCAGGGGAGTGCCAGCACGGCTGCCGCGAATCCTGTATACGATGCCATATATGATCAGGATGGCGAACAGCGTGCCGAAGATGTAAGTCAACGCCTTGAAACCGCCCCAGTAGGCGACGAGTGAAGAAAGGATAAACGCAATGGGCGCGATGATCTGCGCGCCCCACAAGCGGAAAGGTCTTTCCAGGTCAGGCAGGGAACGGCGCAATTGCAGCAGGACGATAGGTCCGATACCGTAGGTGATCACCGAGATGGTCGTAATAAAACCCACCAGTTTCTGCCAGGAAGGAAAGGGTAGGAAGTAGACGCACCCGATCACATAGGCGACGATGATCCCCACCCAGGGCACCCCCCCCTCGGTGATCCTGGTAAAGAAGCTGGGGCCTGCCCCGACTTCGCCGTTGGCGACCACGGCGCGGGCCGCAGATGTGGCATATACCAGAGCGGTGCCTCCCGGAGAGATCAAGGCGTCGGCATAAATCAGGACCGCCAGCCAGCCTATTCCCAAAAGCGAGGCAATGGCGGCGAAAGGACCAAATACCCCGGAAAAACTCAGTTTGGTCCAGCCTTGGGTCAGTTGTGACGGGGGCAAGCTGACCAAAAAGGCCCATTGCAGACCGACGTAAATAATCGCACCGATCACGATGGCACCAATTACCGCCAGGGGAATATGTTTGCCAGGTTCGCGGCTTTCACCACCCAGTTCGATCGCCTGTCGAAAACCCAGGTAGCTGAAGACAATGCCCGATGATGCGACGGCAACGAACATGCCATGCACGTTTTCATGCCAGTGGAGGACATGCAAATTTTCGGGATGATAGGAGAATACGACGAGGACGATCATGGTAAGGACGGGTACGGCCAGTTTCCACCAGCCCAGTCCGGTAAAAATGTTGGCTATCCGGCGAATACCTAAGAAATTGAGCAGGAACATGAACCCCAGAAGCACTACGGAGCTGATGAGTCCCGGGCCGCTCAGCAGGCCGGTGTCGCCTACCAACAGTCCGGGAATATAATTGTTGGCATAGGTCAGTACGGCGACCACCTCCACTGGAGCGATGGCGATGTAGAACATAAACAACAGCCACGCCCAGATCTTACCGAGTAGATTGCCATGTACTACGTTGGCAATATGTGTCGCGGCACCTGCTTTTGGAAATAAAGGTCCGACCTCGGCATAAGTCAGGCCGAGAAACAAAATGGTGATGGCGCCGATCAGCCATGAATAAATACTGAGGGGTCCGGCCACCTGCGCTGCAGCCAGCGGACCAAATAGCCAGCCGGAGCCGATGATTCCACCCAGACTGGCGAAAATGAGCCCTGAAAATCCTACCTCTCTCTTTAGCTTCCCAGCCATGATCGATTGCCTCTTTGAAAGGGTTTTCTGCACCAATACGGTGCTCTTCCAGCACAAAATTGGGTGCTATGCCAAACGCCTTCCAAATGAAGGATTCCATGAGATCACTGTTGCATACGTCCCGTGGCGAGGTGGAAGCCATAAGGCAGGAACCTCGGCGGCTACGCTTTAAGCGCCCCCGTACTGCACATCCAGCCATTCCTGATAACTCCCATCCATGACTTTCTGCCACCACTGCGGATGCTCCAGGTACCAGCGGATGGTCTGACGGATGCCGGTGGGGAAGTCTACGGCGGGTTTGAATCCAAGCTCCCGGGTGATTTTCGTGGCGTCGATGGCATAGCGGCGGTCATGGCCGGGCCGGTCACGGACATGCTGGATGAGATCGGCATTTTTCCGCCCCTGCGCCGCCGCCGAATGAGGAAATGCCTGCAGCCATCGCGGATCTTCGGCGAAGAGTTCGTCCATGATCTCGCCGATGAGCCGCACGATGTCGATGTTGGCCCACTCGTTGCAGCCGCCGATGTTATAGCTTTCCCCTTCCTGTCCCTGTTCCAGGATCGTTGCGATACCCCGGCAATGGTCTTCCACATAGAGCCAGTCACGGATCTGCCGGCCATCGCCATAGATCGGCAGGGGCTTGTTGTGAAGGATGTTGACGATGATGAGGGGAATCAGCTTCTCGGGAAAGTGATAGGGCCCGTAGTTGTTGGAGCAGTTGCTGGTGGTGGTGCTGAGCCCGTAGGTGTGCCGATAGGCGCGGACCAGGTGATCCGCTCCTGCCTTGCTGGCGGCATAGGGGGAGTTGGGGGCGTAAGGAGTCTCTTCGCGAAAGGCGGGATCCTGCGGACCGAGGGTGCCGTATACCTCATCGGTGGAAATATGGTGAAAGCGGTGGGGTATCCATCCCTGCGGTCCGTCCAGCCAGATCGCCCTGGCGATGCGCAACAGATTGTGGGTACCGAGGATGTTGGTCCGGATGAAGGCGTCGGGATCGTGGATGGAGCGGTCCACATGGCTCTCGGCGGCGAAGTGGACGATGACGTTGAGGTGATGGTCGGTCATGACCCGCTCTACCAGCAGGGCATCATTGATGTCGCCCTGTACGAAGCGGAAACCACTGTGCTGTTCCAGCCCTTCCAGATTATGACGGTTGCCGGCGTAGGTGAGGGCGTCCAGGGCGATGAGCGTGGCGCGGGGATGTTGCTGCAGCCAGTAGTGGCAGAAGTTGGCGCCGATGAAGCCGGCAGCTCCGGTCACCAGCAGGCGTTTTTCGACGATGGAGTCAGCGGTAACGGACATTGGGTGTTCCTTGAAAGGGTCAGATGACTTCGGGTTCGGTCAGCATCCGGCGCAACGCTGCGCGCCAATGGGGCGCAGCGCCCAGCGCGGCGTAACTGGCGGTTTTGTCCAGTATGGCACAGGCGGGACGGCGGGCGGGGGTAGGGTAGGCGCTGGCGGGGATCATTTCGATGGGAATGGCGCGGTGCAATCGCCCGGCGGCCACCGCTTCTTCCTGGATGGCCACGGCAAAATCATACCAGGACGCCACCCCGGCATCGGTCCAGTGCTGAATACCGGTAAAGCCGGGGTGATCCAGGGTACTCCAGATGGCGCGGGCGAGACCCGCCGCCCAGGTCGGGGTACCGATCTGGTCTCCCACCACCCGCAACACGTCCCGCTCGGCCAGGAGACGCAGCATGGTTTTGACGAAGTTGCTGCCGTGGGCACTATAGACCCAGGCGGTACGCAGGATGAGTGCGGTATCACCGAGGGTGGCCTGTACCTGCCGCTCACCCTCAGCCTTGCTGGCGCCATAGACGCCGAGGGGCGCCGGAGGCGCGTCCGGCGAGTACGGCGTGGCCTGGGTACCAGCAAAGACAAAATCGGTAGAAAGGTGGATCAGGCGGGCGCCGCAGGCCCGGGCGGCCAGGGAGCAGTGGGCCGCTCCATCGCGGTTCACGGCGTAGGCGAGTGCGGATTCCGACTCGGCGCGGTCCACGGCGGTGTAAGCGGCGGCATTGATGATGGCGTCAGGCCGGAAGGATTCCGCCATCTCGCGAACCTGGGCGGCGTCCAGAATGTCGAGATCCCGGCGTCCCAGCGCACACAGTTCCACCGACGCAGGCCGACTGCGTTGCAGTTCCCAGCCCACCTGGCCCTGAGCGCCGAGCAGCAGTACACGATACATGTCAGTTTCTCCGGGCTTGCATCGCCCACTCAGTCTGCGCGCCCGACAGGGGCGTAGAGATATTCATAAAAGTTGTCCATGGCGATGCCCTGGGTGTCATAGCCGGTGACCCCAATCATATCACCATGGACTCCTATGGCGATCATGCAGGCGTGCTGCGCCGGGAGCGCACCGGCAGCGACGAAAGCCGGACCACCATGGCCACAGGCGTTGCCGGGATATTCCCGATTCAAACGCGAGATCAGCGTCCCTGCCATCTGCCGGGCTTGTTGAGTCGAAGCGGCGGCGAAGGCACGTTCGTTGCGCCAGGCGTTTACTATGGTTTGGCGTTCCTGCGCACTGGTGGTCTGGGACAAAGCTTCCCGATGCAGTTGATCCAGCGTCTGTAAGGCGACATAGAGGTCCGCACGCGCACCGCTTTGCTGGTCGATGATGTGCACGCTCAGGGCGATGCTAAGGGCGCCATAGACGGCAATGACGATGCCGAGTATCCAGGCGAAACGCAGACGGGCGGATGCCGATGGACGGTCTGCCATCAGGGGCGCCGGCGCCGTGTCCCGCAGGGTCGTCGGGCGGGTTGCGGCGCCAGGCGATCGGAGATGCTGCCTTCTTCGTGCCGCACCTGCAGGCGATTCTCGGCGGCGAAACGCATGATTTCTGCAAAGGCTTCCGGGCGAATCTCCTCGAGGCTCTCGTCCATGATGATCGCCGCATTGCCGTTGATGGTGGCGGGTTCGATGAGAGGCAGGTAGTGAATTTTATGATCCGCGCCGAAATGCGCCAGCCCGACCCCTTCGATGAGCATCTCCGCCCAGGCCGATGGGCGGAATTTGCCGCCATTTTCGGTGATTCCGTCGATGATGATCATGGATGCAAGCGCTCCTCGGGGAAGCGGGCGATGATAGCGCCCATTCCGGAGAGAATGAAGGGGGTCACGGAAGGGTCTCGGCCGACGCCTGGGGCTCGCAAATGCTGTCCATGTACCGGGTGAAATCGGCACCTACCTCAGGGTGTAGTTTGCCGAAGGCGATGGTCGCCTTCAGATAGCCGAGCTTGTCGCCGCAGTCAAAGCGCTGCCCGGAAAAAAGATAGGCCAGCACCTGCCGTTCGTTCAACAGGTGGGCGATGGCGTCCGTCAGTTGAATCTCGCCGCCTGCGCCCTGCCGGGTCTGCTCCAGAATGTGGAATATCTGCGCGGGGAGGATGTAGCGTCCCACTACTCCCAGATTGGATGGAGCATCCTCGGGTTTGGGCTTTTCGACGATGCCGCTGACCTGGTAGATACGATCATCCCAGGGCCGCGCATCGACTACGCCGTAGCGGGTGGAATGTTCCCGCGGGATTTCTTCGACGCCGAGGATGCCTGTCTGATAGCGACGGTACTGTTCCACCATTTGCGCAAGCACGGGAGGCTCACTCAGCATCAGATCGTCCGCCAGCAAGACCGCAAAGGGTTCGTCACCCACCACTGGACGGGCCATCAGCACGGCATGTCCGAGGCCGAGAGGGTAGGGCTGGCGCAGAAAAATGGTACTGACGTGACTGGGCAGAATGCCCTGTACCTGCTTCAGCAAATCCGCCTTGCCGCGTTTTTCCAGCTCGATTTCCAGTTCGTAGGAAACGTCGAAGTGGTCTTCGATAGCACGCTTGCCACGTCCACTGATGAAAATGAGCTGATCGCAGCCTGCGGCGATGGCTTCCTCCACAGCATACTGAATGAGCGGCTTGTCCACTATCGGCATCATTTCCTTGGCGCTCGCCTTGGTGGCCGGGAGAAAACGGGTGCCCAGACCGGCCACGGGGAATACTGCCTTGCGCACTTCAGCCATACTTCGTCTCCTTATGCTGTGCCAAGAGTATAACGAAAACTGCAGGTTTGCCGCAAAGTGCCGGCTAAACAGGGCCGTTATTGGTCCGGTTCCGGATGACGGCTTGCCGTCGGTCTGGCTGATTCAGAACTGCCGCCCGGCTTCTCGCGGATGGCTTTTCCGCCGCCCACCCCGCCCGCCATGGCGAAGCGCAGGGCCTGTTGCGGAGTGAGGTCGGGCAGGGGGATGACTTTGTCGCGTGGCACGAGGCAGGTAAAGCCGCCGATGCCGTAGCTCATGGGGATAAACACCGCGACGCAATCCTCGGGCAGGTGCGGTAATTCGCTGAGGGTGTCCCGTGTGATCAGACCGACGATATAGCCCATGTCGCCACCTTGGCGCACCAGCACGGCGCTGCGGAAACCGCGGTCCTTTCCGCCAAACAGCAGACCTACCGTTTCGTGAATGGTGCTATAGAGGCTATGCAGTACGGGAATGCGTCCGAGCACGGCATTCAGTTTTTCAAAAATCCAGGCGGTCAGGACGTGGGAGGCGAGGAAGCCGACACCGAGAATGATCAGCAGCGTCAGCAATAGGCCCAGACCGGGGATATCGATACCAAAAATCGCCCTGATCGGCGCCTCGAAAAGACTGTTCAGCCAGCCGCCAATCCACAATACCACGTAAACCGTCAGCCCGATAGGCAGCGAGATGAGCAAACCCTGAACGAACCAGCGGCGCAGGTGAATACGCTGGAAGAGGGATTTCTCGCTGACGGGAACGGGTAGTGTCATTAGGCTGTTGACGGAGTCAAAGTGGGCACAGTGTAGCAAGATCGGCGATGGGGGCAAAGCACCGGCCTGAGGCTATTCCTCATCCCGGTCCTCGGGATTCTTGAAAAGTTGCGGAGCCAGACTGTGCTTACGCATCAGCTTGTAAAGATCCGTCCGGTGTCGGCCGGCAATGCGTGCGGCACGGGAGATGTTGCCATCCGTCGCGCGCAGCAGATTTTCCAGGTAGCCGCGCTCAAAGGCGGCCTTGGCGTCCTGCAGTGGAGGAAAGGCACTCTGGCCACCCTGGCGGCCGTTGTCGGGGATGGCGTCGGCGGCGACCCAGCCTTTTTCGGTGACCGCCGCGGCAAAGGTGACGGCATTCTCCAACTCCCGGACATTACCGGGCCAGGATCGTTGCATCAGCTTGTCGAGGGCCTCGGGACTGAACCCCAGGATATCCCGGTTCATGCGTTGACTCTCCCGATCCAGAAAGTGCTGGGCCAGCAGCAGGATGTCTTCCGCTCTTTCGCTCAGACTGGGAACCCGTAGCGGGATGACATGCAGGCGATAGTAAAGATCCTCGCGGAAGGTACCGTCGGCAGTAAGGGCGTGAATGTCCTGATGGGTGGCACTGATGACCCGCAGGTCGACCGAAATTTCCGTTTTGGCGCCGACGGGGCGCAAGGTACCTTCCTGAAGGACACGGAGCAATTTGACCTGCAGGGCGAGAGGCAGGTCGGCGATTTCATCGAGGAACAGCGTGCCGCCGCTGGCGCTGCGGATCAAACCGGTGTGATCCTGGGTGGCACCGGTGAAGGCGCCCTTGACATGGCCGAAGAGTTCGCTCTCCGCCAGCCCGGCGGAGATGGCACCGCAATTGACCGCAATGAACGGGCCGTCACGGCGCGGGCTGGCGTCGTGGATGGCGCGAGCGACACGTTCCTTGCCGGAACCGCTTTCTCCGGAAAGGAAAACGCTGGCTTTCGAGTCGGCAACGCACGCCAGCTCATCCACCAGCGCCGCCATGGCGGGGCTGCGATGGAGGATGCTCTGCCCGGCCTGTTGCCGCAACGCCGCCCGGAGTTTGCGGGTTTCCTGCCCGGCGTGGCGCTGCGCCAGGGCGGCGGTGGTCAACTCCTGGAGCTCTTCGTTGCTGAAGGGTTTGCTCAGATATCCGAACGCCTGGGCACGCATGGCTGCCACGGCGTTGGGGATGCTGCCGTGGGCGGTGAGGAGGATGACGGGGAGGTCGGGATCGAGGGCCTGCACCGTCTCCAGCACGGCCATTCCATCCATGCCCGGCATGCGCAGATCGGTGATGACCAGATCCGGCATGGCCGTCTGCAACGTCTGCATGCCCTGTACGGGATCACTGCTGGCCAGGACCTGGTATCCCTCACTTTCCAGCCAGAGGCCGAGCAGGCGCAGAAAGTCGGGATCATCGTCAATGGTGAGGATGATGGGAACTGGTCTGGGCATGTCAGGGCTGCCTGAGAACATGGTGGTCAAGCGATTTTTCGGCATGGTCGTGAAGGAGGTTTTCCAGGCGGTCCAGGCGTGCCTGCACGACGGCGGATTGTGCCTGCACCTTTTTCAGCCGGGCCACGCACGCATCCCCACCAGCCCTGCGCTCCTGCAGGGCGTGTACGACGCGACGCAGGGGAAGCGTGCCGGCGCCCACTTCGTTATTCTGGGCGGCGAGATCCAGTTCCCTCGCGGCGTTTCCCAGTGCGGAGGTGTCCAGGGCGCCGTGGGTCAGATAAACCTCGGCCAACGCCGCATGGATGCGCGCGCATGCCGTGGATGCGGGCAATCCACAATGGGCGAGATCGCTGAGTAGTGTATTACGTGTCATGCCGGAAGAGTACAGACGGGACGGCGGGGCGACGGGCGTGGCTGCCTGCGGCGTGAGCTGTGCGCAGGCAGCCAGCGCTGCGGCGAGACCCGGCGCAGCGAGGATCGGAAAGAACCGGGTGAACCAGCGCATCAGACCGTTCCGGCATTGCGTGCGGCGGGCAGCCAGATCTCGGCGCAGAGACCGCCTCCGGAGCGATTGTGCATGCGGATCCAGCCGCCCTGGGCGCTCACAAGTTCGCGGGTGATGGCAAGCCCCAGACCCGTACCGCGGGGCAGGCGGTTGCTGACCGGCACCTGATAGAAGCGTTCAAAGACCCGTTCCAGCAAGGCATCGGGAATGCCGGGACCATTGTCGCTGACGCAAAAAAGGATACCCCCCTGCTGCGCCGTCGCGCGAACCTCGATCCGCCCGCCCGCCGGACTGTACTTGTGGGCGTTGCTGACCAGGTTGGTGAGGATCTGGCGCAGTCTCTGGGGATCGGCATAGACGCCGAGTTCCTTCGACCCGCCACAGTCCAGTATTTGATTTTTTTTGTCGGTCAGTGGTTGCATGCGTTTTTGCAGGTCGAGCAGCACGTCGGCGACCGCGATGTCCTGTGGTGAGAAGTCCAGGGAACGCGATTGCAGGGCATGCATATCCAGCATTTCCTGGATGGCGGCGTACAACTCCTTGACCTGGCGGACGATGATTTCGAGTACTTCGCGCTGTCGCGGCAAGAGCGGACCGATGCGTTCACTGAGCAGGAGCTCGCTGCCGGAGCGTGCCGACGCCAGCGGCGTGATCAGCTCGTGAGACACCTGGCTGAGAAATTCATGCCGCAAACGTTCCTCTTCCTGCAGCCGGGTCTGCATGCTCTCGATGCTCCGGGCGAGATCGCGGAGCTCCTGGGGACCTTCGCTGGCGACATTCGTCAGTTTGCCCGCGCCAATATCCTCGACGGCGCGACGAAAAGCCCTGAGGGGCCGGGTCAGGGCGCTGGCTACCCGCCAGGGAATGAGTATGCTGAGCAGAGCGGTAATGAAGACCAGCGCATAGAGGAGCTGCACGGCGCGGGTTCGTGCCGCCGCCGCCGCCGCGCCCTGGCGGATCAGGAGATTTGTCATCGCCAGATGTACAGCCTCGAACTTTTCTTCGACGGCGGCTTTGCTCGCCGCCTCGGTCACGCTGCCACCCGTGGTCTGCGCATAGGCGGTCAGACTGCTTTGCAACTGTTGTATGGCCACCGTGAGGGCGGGGTGGTCGCGAGTGGCGCGTTGCAGTGTCTGCAGGTCACGCTCTTCGCTGGTCACCAGTTGGACGAAGGTCTTTTCATAACCAGCCTGCGGCAGCACCTGGGCAAGCCGACGAAAAAATTCCGCCTGATGCTGGGTGTTCTTGATCTGCAGCAGCTGTTTTTGCAGGGGCAACCCGACCTGAACGAGGGTATCGCTGCTGTTGCCGAGGGTGTGAATGGAGCGAACCGCGACGTAGACCACACCGCCCACCAGCATCAGTATCGCCAAAGCGACCACCAGTACCCGCCGCGGAATGGAGTCGGCTCGGTGATGTTCGACGCGCGTCGGAACGGCTGACTCGCGATCTGTGCTGTGTCCTTCCATGAAATCGGCCGCCATCGGTTCTCCGGCATGGGACACGCAATTGCGCGCCCGGAATATCCCTTGATAGCCAGAGTGTAAGCGACCCTGGCGTCAAGGCCTAGTGTAGGCCATTGGCTACGCTTGAACACCTCTTGAACGGGGGCGGGTGGGCGTTGTTGGGCCTGGTTTGGGCCGCCGGGCTCAGGATTCGGCGCCGGCCAGCAAGGCAGCGGCCGCCTGGGTAACCGCATCATTGATTTCAATGCCGCCCAGCATGCGGGCAATTTCCTGGCGGCGATCGGAATCGCCCAGGGTATGAACCTTGCTGAGGGTCTGACCGTCGACGACCTGTTTTTCCACCCGGAGGTGCTGGTGCCCCTGGGCCGCCACCTGCGCCAGATGGGTGACGCAGAGGACTTGCTGATGGGCGCCGAGGCGGCGCAGCAGGCGTCCGACCCGTTCGGCGACGGCACCGCCGATACCCACGTCCACTTCGTCGAAAATCAGGGTGTCGATGCGTTCCGGCGCGGCGAGGATGACCTGCAGCGCAAGGCCGATGCGTGACAGTTCGCCGCCTGAGGCAACCCGGGCCAAGGGTTGGGCGGGATGGCCGGGGTTGGCGGTAATCCAGATTTCCACCTGATCCCACCCGGTATCCCGCCATTGTTTTTCGGCTTCGGGATGGCTGTACAGGCGTAGCTCGATAGCGGCGTGGGGCATGCCCAGTTGCTGGATCTGCGCAATGATGGCCTGGGCCAGTGCGTCCTGCTGTCGCTGGCGTGCGTCGCTGAGGGCGGCGCAGTCCTCGACGTACGCCGCACGCGCCTGGACCAACTCGCGTTCGGCGGCGCGGCGTTCCGCGTCCAAATCTGCGCTGCTCAGCAATTCCCGGCGCAGTGACTCCCGCTTGGCGAGCAGGCCGGCCATATCGCAGTGGTGCTTACGTTGCAGATCCTGCAGGAGTTGCAGGCGCTGCGCGATACTTTCGAGCCGTTCCGGATCGGCCTCCAGGTCGGTGGCGTAGGTGCGCAGGCTGGTAATGGCTTCTTCGGTCTGAATCATGGCCGAGTTGAGCAGTTCATCGCAGTCAGTTAGGCGGGAATCGTGGGCGCGGGCGGCATGCACATGGCGTTGCGCTTCGGCGATGGCGCGGCTGGCGGCGCTGTCTTCTCCATCCAGGCGGGCGAGAGCGGCTAGTACGTCTTCCCGCAACTTTTCCACAGCGCCGAGGCGCTGCTCTTCGGCGCGCAGGTTTTCCCATTCATCGGCCTGCAAGTCGGCGGCTTCCAGCTCGGTGAGCAGAAAGCGCTGCCAGTCTTCCTGCTCATGTTGCATGTTCTGCTGTTCCTGTAACACGGCGCAATGTTGGGCGGCCTGGTGCCATTGCCGATAGCGGTCGGCAACGGCGCTCAGATTGGTCTCCAATCCCGCGAAACGATCCAGCAGGAACAGTTGGCGTTCCGGCTGAAGCAGGCTTTGGTGGGCATGCTGGCCGAGGAGTTCGACCAAGGTTTCACCGAATTCCCGGAGCTGGCCGTTGGTGACACTGCAACCGTTGATGAAGGCACGGCTACGGCCGTTGCGCTGAATGATGCGGCGCAGGAGGCAGACATCCTCGTCCTCGATTTCCTGTTCGCGCAGCCACCGACGCGCGGGGTGTTCCGGGCTGAGACCGTATTCGGCGCTGATTTCCGCTTGCTCGGCGCCATGGCGGATGTCTTCAGCGTGGCCTTTGTCGCCGAGGAGCAGGGCGATGGCATCCACCAGAATGGACTTGCCCGCTCCGGTCTCTCCGGTGAGCACCGTCAGCCCCGCCGCAAAGTCGATGCTGACCGCGTCGATCAGGGCAAAGTCGCGCACCTGGAGGTTGAGGAGCATCAGTCTGTTCCGGGGGAGTCGGCCCAGTGCAGCTTGCCGCGCAGGATCTGGAAGAAGTTTTCTTCCTCGGGGTGGATAAAACGGGCCGCGCAGGAGGCTCGGCGGATGACGATTTCGTCACCGATTTCGAGAGGGACGCTGCAATGGCTGTCCAGGCTGAGCGCGGCGGGCTGGCGGCTGGCGGTGAGACGGGCCACGATTTCCACCGAATCGGCCACCGCCAGGGGTCGCGCCGTGAGGGTGTGTGGGCAGATGAGGACGAGGAGGAGCGCCGCGAGGGTGGGGGTGAGGATGGGCCCGCCCGCCGACATGGCGTAGGCCGTGGAGCCGGTAGGTGTGGCGATGATGAGACCGTCGGCGCGCTGGGTATAGACGAAACGGCCGTCCATCTGCACCTGCAGTTCAATCATGCTCTCGCCACCGCCCTTGTGGATAAAGACTTCGTTGACGGCGAGGCCGGTATGGACACGCTCCTCACTACGCCATAACTCGGCATGGAGGATACTGCGCAGGTCCTGCTGGTAATGCCCCTCCAGAATGGGTGGCAAGGCTTCGTTGATCTGGTTGATGGAGAGGTCGGCGAGAAAGCCGAGGCGCCCCTGATTGATGCCGAGGATGGGAATGCCGCTTTGTGCGGTCTGTCGCGCGGTCCCTAACAGCGTACCATCTCCGCCAAGGGCGATGACGAGGTCCGAGCCGGCATCCGCTTCCGCGAAGGAAAGCAACGGTAGCCCCAGGCTGTCGCCGATATCCGCAGCACTTTGGCTTTCCAGAAAGGTGGGCATGTCTCGCGCCAGCAAAAAATCCCGCAGTTGTCGCAACCCAGGGAGAACCGAGGGATCATGATATTTGCTGACGAGCAAGACGCGCTGAAAGGGTTGGGTCATGGGAGTAGCGTACATGGGGGAACAGCTGGCGCCAAGTGGCTGCGGCCATTTTTGCACGGGCCGGTGTCGGGGACGGGTGTCATCCTCGTATCCACAGATAAAAGCCGCGCAGAAGCAGATGGGGCTGATACAGGCTACCAGCGATGCCAGGTTGCCAACGTTCGGCATCACCGCCGGTGATCAGTATCTGTGCCTGGGGGCTGTACTGGCGATAGTCGGTAATGGCGCCGCGCAGGGCATCGGCAAAGAGGTGGATGACCCCGGCCTGAATGGCGCTGCTGGTGTCATTGCCCAGCATTTCCGCCGGGGTGTTCAGGGCGACTTCAGGAAGGAGTGCCGTGCCTTCATGCAGACCGCGCAGGCTCATGGCGACACCCGGCAGGATACGTCCGCCCCGGAAATGTCCGCCAGCCAGCAGGTCGATCTTGATGGCGGTGCCCATGTCGATGACGATGCTGTCTTGGCCGGGGAAGTCCATGGCGGCGGCGAGCAGGCAGCAGCGGCGGTCAAAGCCAAGGCTTTCCGGCGGATGATAGCGGTGGGGCACGGCGCGGCGAAAAAAGCCGGGGTCCGGCTCGCGGACCTCTGCCGTGGCCAGGGCTTCCCGCCAGGCGACAAGCGCCGCAGGCACGACGCCGCCCAGCGCGACGGGTTCCCGGTTCGGCGCGCTGAGCCATGTCAGGCCGGGCTGCTGCAGGATTTCTGCGGGTGGCAGTGCAGTGGTCACGCTGACGCTGTCGAAATGCATGCCATCGCGAGTACGCGCCAGCAGGGTGCGGGTATTGCCGACGGAGATGAGGATCATGGATGCTGGGGCCGCAGGCTGACGTCACCGGCACTCAGCCAGATCGTACCCGTATCCGCACAGGATACCTGCAGGCGCCCGTCCGGGCCGAGGCCCAGCACCCGGGCCTCGCGCACGCCCTGCGCGTCGCTGATCTGAACGGGCTGCCCGGTCAGGCGATCCGCCTTCTCCCACAAGGTCAGGAAAGGCGTGAACCCCTCGTCCGCAAAGCGCGCGAAGTCTTCCCGCCATTGGCGGAGAATAGTACCGGCGAGGGCGCTGCGGGTGACCCTGATGTCGAGGTCGGCGAGGCTCACGGCAGTGGCTGGCAGACCGGGATCATCGTGGATGTTGAGTCCCAAACCGACCACCAGCCGGGTCTCTTCGTGGCGGCGCGGGCGGGCTTCGACCAGAATGCCCCCCAGCTTGCGTCCCCCCACCCAAAGATCGTTGGGCCACTTGACCCAAAGATCGGGCAGGCGCGCCCGCAGCAGGGTGAACACGGACAGGGCGGCAACGATGGTTAGTGCCGCATGGACCGGGCGGAGCTGAGTCCAGCGGTAACTCAGGTAGAGATGGCGCCCGAAAGGTGAAGACCACCGGCGCCCGCGCCGCCCGCGTCCGGCCCACTGGCTTTCGGTGAGACAGACGTCCATGCCGGCATCCTGCAGGATCTCGGCATTGGTGGATGCGCAGCACAGTGGCAGATGGATATGCGCCGGGTCGATGCCGCCGATGTCGGCAATCTCTTGGGCGCAGAGGGGCGCGGCAGGATATTCCAGTTGCACGCCACCATCTCGCGCATAGAGGGGGAAGCCCCATTCGCCAGCCTCCGCGAGCAGCGCAGACGGAAGCCCGCTTGAATCATCGGCAGGCCAGGCGTGGGGCAAGCCGTCGGCCACGGTCGTCAACAAGGCCTGTAATGCCGCCGATGGTGCTTCAGGAGCGGATATGGCCATCTCCCAGGACGATCCATTTCTGCAGGGTCAGCCCTTCCAGCCCCACCGGTCCGCGCACGTGCAGGCGGTTGGTGGAGATGCCGATCTCTGCACCCAGACCGTATTCAAAGCCGTCGGCAAAGCGGGTGGAGGCATTGACCATGACGGAACTGGCGTCCACCTCGCGCAGAAAGCGGCGGGCCTGGGTATAGTTTTCGGTGACGATGGACTCGGTATGCTGAGAGCCGTACCGGTTGATGTGTGCAATCGCGGCGTCGAGATCATCCACCACCTTGAGGGAAATGATCGGCCCCAGATACTCCGTGCCGTAGTCCTCTTCGGTCGCCGCAATAGCACCGGGGATGCGGGGCAGGCCGCGTTCGCAGGCGCGGATCTCAATGCCTTTCTCCTGTAGTGCCGTGGCAATGGAGCCGAGCAGGTCGTCCATCCGCTCCTGATGAATGAGCAGACTCTCTGCCGTATTGCAAGTGCCCAACCGCTGGGCTTTGGAATTGAGGACCACCCTCAGTGCCTTGCGGGGATCGGCGTCGGCGTCCACATACACATGGCAGTTGCCATGCAGATGCATGATCACGGGTACGGTGGCATCGGCTTTGACGCGGGAGATGAGGCCCTTGCCACCGCGGGGAATCACCACATCCACATAGCGATCCATGCCGATCAGGATACCCACGGCTTCGCGCTCGGCGGTGTTGACGTACTGGACCAGATCGAGGGGCAGGTTGGCCTTGCCGAGGGCAGCGCGCAGGCGCTCGGCGATGGCCATGTTGCTGTGCAGGGACTCGGAACCGCCCCGCAGGATGACGGCGTTACCCGATTTGACGCAGAGGCCGGCGGCATCGGCGGTGACGTTGGGGCGCGATTCATAGATCATGGCGATCACGCCCAGGGGCGCGCGCATATGGCCTACCTGGATGCCGCTGGGGCGGTAACGCAGGTCGGTGATCTCGCCCACGGGGTCGGGCAGGGCGGCGATTTCTTCGAGGCCCCTGGCCATGGCTTCGATACGGGCTTCGTCCAGACACAAGCGGTCGATGAAAGCGGCATCCTTGCCCGCTTCTTCGGCACTGCGTAAATCCTTGCGGTTGGCGCGTTGCAGATTGTCGGCGTCGCGGCGCAGAAATTCCGCCATGGAGCGCAGGGCGCTGTCTTTGGCGGCGCTGTCCGCGCTTTGCGACCGGCGCTGGGCGCTGCGGGCGCGTTCACCGATTTTTTCCAGTTCGCTACGTAAATCCAAGATGGAGCCTCCTGTGCTGGGCCCCGGCTGGATGTGCGGCAAGAAAAAACCGTCGCTGATCCGTGCCGGGAAACGGCAGCCCGCGTGGCCTAACCCGCGCGGGTACTGATGGTATTGTGCCGTTCCGGGGCCATTCCGGCAATCCGCAGGCAGCGACTGCGCGCATTCAGGACTGCCGCCAAGGGGTGCCGCGGTAGACCCAGGTGGCGAGGAGTATGGTGGCGGTGATGGCGATGCAGGCGGAAAAGCCGAAGGCATAAGGGGCGCCGACCTCTTCCCATATCCAGCCGAACAATAATCCCGCAGGGATCGCGCTGATGCCAGTGGCCAGGTTATACCAGCCAAAGGCCGTGCCGCGCTCGTCGGCGGTGGTCAGATCATTGATCTGGGCCCGTTCGGCCCCTTCGCTGAAGCCAAAAAACAAACCATAGGATAAGGCCACCGCCCACAACAACGGGAGGCTTTCCACCATGGCGAACAAGGCGTAGTTACAGCCGTAGGCCGACCAGCCGATGAATAAAACGGGTCGCCGCCCCAGTTTATCGGCCAGTCGTCCGCCGCCTATGCCGGTGCTGCTCTTGGCCGCATGGATGGAGGCCCAGAGCAGGAGTACCTGTACGACGTCCATGCCGAGCTGATAAGCACGCAATAGAATGAAGGTTTCGGTGGCGCGGGCCAGGGTGAACAGGCTCAGCGTAAGGAGATAGCGCCGGATGTGGGGTGACAGGTGATGCGGGTTCAGGGAGATACGGGCTGGGGTCCGGTGATTGGGTGGTCGTGGCGCCTCACGCACGCCGCCAATGAGGAGCAAAATGGCGACGGCGCCGGGAATGGCCGACAGGAGGATGACATCCTCCAAAGGGATTCCGGAAAAATGCAGAACTGCCGCTGCCACCAGAGCCCCCAGCAGCGCGCCCCCATTGTCCATGGCCCTTTGGTAGCCAAACGCAAAGCCGATGCGTTGCGGTGGCGTGGAATCTGCCAGCAAGGCATCCCTTGGTGCGGTGCGGATACCTTTCCCCATCCGGTCGATGCTGCGCACGAGCAGAAGCACTGGCCAGCTTCCCACCACAGCGATGAGCGGTCGCGCCAGATTGGAAACCGTGTAGCCGATTACCGTCAGCCCCTTGCGCCGCCCACCGATGAGGTCAGAATGCCGGCCGGACCAGAGTTTGAGAAAGCTCGCTACGGTATCCGCCACCCCTTCTACCAGGCCCAGGGCCACCGGACCCGCAGCGAGTATGGTGGCCAGGAGGACAGGGATGAGAGGGACCACCATCTCCGAGGAAAGATCATTGAAAAAGCTGACAAATCCGAGAACGAGAACGGTGAATGGCAGGGCCTGGCGCATGGATGCTAAACCTTTAGGGGGCGACTTCATGGCGCGAGTCTGGGCACCGATAAATCCATCGTCACCTGCACATCCGCAGGCAGAGATCGGTCAGTGCGGGCCAGACCGGCGTGGGATCCTGCCCCTTGATGCGGGCATCGATGGCGAGGCAATCTTCGATGCCCGCCTGTAGCCCTGAGCGGGTCAGGCGCCGTGCCGCGGTGCGCAGCCAGCCCTGCCGTGGTGGAAAAATACGGTTCTGCCGGAAGAATGCATCGACATCCACGCCGCCAGCCCGCAATTCGGCCAGCAGGCGCAGATCCTTGTGCAGGACCCACAGGCACAAGGCCGGTTCGCCGTCGCCGTTGCGCAGGCGGTCGAGCATGTGCAGCATCTGTTCCGTTTCGCCGCGCAGGACCGCGTCGGCAAGGTCGTAAATGGTGAACTGGCTGCTGTCTGCCAGCACCGCGCGGATGGCGATGACATCGATGCGCTGCCCCGGATAGACCTGCTGCAATCGCTGGATGGCCTGATGGCAGGCCCCGAGGTTGCCGGCGCTGAGGTCGGTGAGCAACTGGACGGCGGCGCTGTCGGCCTGCATCCCGGCGGCGCGCAGACGCTCCTCTACCCAGCGCGACCAGTCCCGCCCCTCCGGGCGGTACAGCAGGAGCGTGTGGCCGTGAGTCTCGATGCCCTTGAACCAGGCGGTTTTTTGGGTGCTGGCGTCAGGGCGGGGGCCGCTGACAACCAGCAGCGCGTCGGGAGGTGGCGAGGCCAGCCAGTACTGCAGGGCGGCGCTGCCCTCTTTGGGGACTTTGGGGCTATCCAGGCGCAGCAGGAGCACGCGTTGTGCCGCGAAAAGCGAGCCCGCATCCCGCTCGTCGCGCAAGGCATCCCAGATGCCGCCGTCCTGCTGAGCGAGACGTTGTTTCTGAGCGAAGCCATGCTGTGCCGCAGCAGCCATCAGGGCGTCTTCCGCCTCCTGCAGGAGCAGGGGCTCATCAGAAAAGAGGCCATAGACGGATGCCAAAGGGCCGCGTAAATGGCTGGCCCAGTGCGTCGGCTTCAGCCGCATTTCAGGGCGCCTGCTGGCGGAAGCCAGGGCTGTTGAGCACCCGCCGCAGAACCTGTCGCGCGCCCTGCTCCATCAGCAGACGCTGCATGGTGATCTGCTGTTCGTTGGTGGCCAGTGGGCTGGCACTGTTGAAACTAAAGCTGTTCTCCACCAGCAGAGGTTGGGATTCAAGCAATACTTTATGATCGTTGCCTGTCACGCTGAACTGGGCATGCAGGGTGTCGAGAAACTCCTGGGCGACGCCGCTGCTCGGGCTGATGCTGATGATCCGCTGGCTGACATACGCATTGTCGATCTGGAGCAGCGGGCCATCAGATTTGGCCCTGTTGCCGTCCCGCTGCAATTCGCGATGGACGGCCTCGGCCAGACTGCCTCCGGCGGGGCCGCTGCCGACGACGCGCAACCCTGTCAGCCTGGGCGGAATGGTGGCCCCGGTTTGCAAATGAAAGCCGCAGCCGCCCAGCAGCAGCGCCAGCCCCGCCACGAGCCACCAGCGACGCCACGGCAACGTGCCGCTCATCCCGCCACCACGTTGACCAGACGGCCGGGGACGATGATCATCTTGCGCACGGTTTTACCCTCCAGATGACGTTGCATGGCCGGATCGGCCAGTATGGCCCGCTCGACGTCGGCATGGTCCGCATCAACGGGAAAATCCATGCGTTCACGCAATTTGCCGTTGACCTGAATGACCAGCGTCACGGTATCGCAACGCAGGGCCTCGGCATCGGCCACGGGCCAGGGCGCATGGCTGATCACGCCGCTTTGCCCCATCTTTTGCCAAAGCACCTCGGCGATATGGGGCGCAAAAGGGGCCAGCAGCAGGGTCAATGCGCGCAGTCCTTCGCCCAGCACCGCCCGCAGGTCGGCCGGAGCATCCGCAGGGACCTTCATCAGGCTGTTGGTCAGTTCCATGATGGCGGCAATGGCGACATTGAAATGATAGCGCCCGTCCATATTGCGGCTGACCCGATCGATGCACTGATGCACCGCGCGGCGCAGGTTCACCGCCTCGGCGGAGAGTTCTGCTGGCAGTGCCGGGGGTGTGGCGCCATACTCGTGGACCAGACGCCAGAACCGGTTGAGGAAGCGGTAAGCACCTTCCACGGCGCTGTCCGACCACTCCAGATGCTGTTCCGGCGGCGCCGCGAAGAGAATAAAGAGGCGCGCGGTGTCAGCCCCGTAGCGGTCGATCAGGCCTTGCGGGTCCACCGTATTGCCCTTGGATTTGCTCATCTTGCTGCCGTCTTTGAGCACCATGCCCTGAGTCAGCAGATGGCGGAAGGGCTCATCGTGGGCGCCGTCGGCGGGCAGCAGGCCGACATCGCGGAGCAGGCGGTTGAAGAAGCGGGCATAGAGCAGATGTAGCACCGCGTGCTCCACGCCACCGACATACTGATCCACCGGCAGCCAGCCGGCGGCGCGCTGGTCGAGCATCTGCCCGGCATCGGGGCAGGCGAAACGGGCGTAATACCAGGAGCTCTCCACGAAGGTGTCCATGGTGTCGGTTTCACGCCGGGCTGCGGCGCCACATTGGGGGCAGTCCACCTGGGTGAACTCGGGGTCGTCCAGCAGCGGCGAACGCGGGTCTTTGAGCTGGTAGTGGGTGGGCAAGATCACCGGCAGATCCCGCTCCGGTACCGGCACGACGCCACAGTGGGGGCAGTGGATCATGGGGATAGGCGTGCCCCAGTAGCGTTGCCGGGAGATGCCCCAGTCGCGCAGACGGAAGTTGACCGTCTTCCGCCCCAGTCCCTTGGCGGCTATGGCCGCGGTGATACGGCCCTTGGCCTCTTCATTGGCCAGGCCGTCGAAAGTCCCGGAGTTGAACAAGGTGCCGCTGCCGGTGTAGGCCTCCGTCATGGCTTCGCCGGCGGTGACAATACCCTCGGCCTGAATCACCGCGCGGATGGGCAGACCATATTTGCGCGCGAACTCAAAGTCCCGCTGATCATGGGCGGGCACACTCATCACTGCGCCTTCGCCATAACCCATAAGCACGAAATTGGCGGCCCAGACGGGTAGCTCCACGCCGGTAAGCGGATGCCGCACGCTCAGGCCGAGGGGATGCCCCTCCTTCTCCTGGGTTTCGATGCTGGCTTCGGAAACGGCGACATGGCGGCAGCGTTCGAGGAAGGCGGCGAGTTCAGCGCTGTTTCCCGCCGCCTGAATCGCCAGGGGATGTTCCGGCGCCACTGCCAGATAGGTCGCCCCCATCAGGGTGTCGGGACGGGTGGTGAAGACCTTGATGACCCCGTCACCAGCGACCAGTGGGAAATGAATCTCAGCGCCCTCTGAGCGACCGATCCAGTTGCGCTGCATGGTCAGTACCTGCTCCGGCCAGCCCTCGCCCAGGGTGTCGAGGCCGGTCAGCAGTTCTTCGGCGTAGGCGGTAATGCGCAGGAAGTACTGCACGATCTCCTTGCGTTCGACCGGAGCGCCGGAACGCCAGCCACAGCCGTCCACCACCTGCTCGTTGGCGAGGACGGTCTGGTCCACCGGGTCCCAATTGACGGTGCTCAGCTTCTGATAGACCAACCCCTTCTCCCAGAGCTTCACGAACAGCCACTGCTCCCAGCGATAATAATCCGGCGTGCAGGTGGCGAACTCCCGCGACCAGTCGTAAGACAGTCCTAGCCGCTGCAACTGCCCGCGCATGTGGGCGATGTTGTCCATGGTCCACTGCGCTGGTGCCAAACCATGCTTGAGGGCCGCATTCTCCGCAGGCAGACCGAAGGCATCCCAGCCCATGGGCTGCATGACTTCTTTCCCCAGCATCCGCTGATAGCGGGCGATCGCGTCGGCGATGCTATAATTACGCACATGCCCCATGTGCAATTGCCCCGAAGGGTAGGGGAACATGGCGAGGGCGTAGAATTTGTCTCCCGAGGGAGTCGCAGCGGCCTTGAAGGTCTGCTGATCGTGCCAGCGCTGCTGCACGGCGGCTTCGATCTCTTGGGGGGAGTAGGCGGGAGTTTCCATAAGCTTTTCTTGAACCGGATACCAAATGTGGCACAAAGGTTGCCATAGGCACGGGGGTGGCGCAATGGTTGACGGCCGCGGGCGGCTGGTCAGCCAGGGCTGCAGAAAAGGCGCTCGGTATGCATCCCATGCAGGATGGGGACGCCATTGGTTTCATGATGGTTGGAGATTGTGGTTACTTGTCAGTACCTACTTTACAAAAGGAGCTGATGAAGGTCTATTAACGGACAGGCTTTTGTCTGGAATCCATACGCATAAGGAGGCGCTGAGTGAGCAGGATATTAGTGCTGTATCACAGTTTATGGGGGCATGTAGAGCAAATGGCCGAGGCGGAAGCAGAGGGCGCCCGCTCCGTGAGTGGGATTCAGGTGGATGTCCGGCGTGTCCCTGAGACTATGCCGGCAGAGACCCTGGCTGCGCTTCATGCCAAGACCCATCAGGCGGCCCCGGAGGCCCACCCTGATGACCTTGCCAATTATGACGGCATCATTTTTGGCACTCCGACACGTTTCGGTAACATGACCGGCCAGATGCGCAATTTTCTCGACCGCACCGGCAACCTTTGGCAGGAGGGCAGGTTGGTGGGCAAAGTCGGGAGTGTATTCGTGAGTACGGCCACCCAGCATGGCGGTCAGGAAACCACACTGACTTCCTTTCATACCTTTCTTTTTCATCAGGGCATGGTGGTGGTTGGGGTTCCCTATAGCTGCACGGAGTTGATGAATATGGATGAGATCAGCGGTGGTACACCCTACGGTGCCAGCACCATGTCCAAAGGCGACGGCAGCCGCCAGCCCTCCGCCAACGAATTGACCATCGCCCGCTTCCAGGGCCGGCATGTCGCAGAAATCACCCGGAAACTATTCGGCTAACCCAGGAGGATATTTTATGTTTTCGTACAAAAATAAATCACGGCTTCTCGTTTGCGGGACTTTGATGCTGGGTATGGCTGGAGGCGCCAGCGCTGCGCCAGCGCACTACGCGCCCCTCAATGGTAATCCGAACGGGAGCTATACCATCGATCCGCAGCATACCAATGTATTGTTTACGATCGGTCATGTGGGGATTACCGAGTTTACCGGGCATTTCGACAAAATCTCCGGAACATACACCTTTAACAATACAGCTCCACAAAAAGACCGGGTACGCATCACCATCCCTGCCGCCAGTATCAATACCAACTTCGCGCTTCGCGACCAGCACCTGCGCAGCAAGGAGTTTTTTGATGTAAAGAAATATCCGGATATCACCTTCGTTAGCACCAAATATGCGCCCAACGGGGACAAGGCTGGAAATCTGTATGGCAACCTGACCATGCACGGTGTGACCAAGCCGGTCATGTTCAAGGTGCGTGAGATTGGTGCAGGCGAAATTTCCTATTTGCCGAAACCCTGGGGCGGCTATTTGTCTGGTTTTGTCGCGACTACCACCATCCGCCGCTCTGATTTCGGTATGACCGCGTACTTGCCGGAGGGGCTATCCAATACCATCCACATCAAAGTCGAAGTGGAAGGCGTGAAACAATCTTGACGGCTCTTCGCCGAATCGGGTGGGCAGAGGGTGGAATGCTGTGGAGCGGTTCCACCGTGGTTCGCCGGTCATGCGATTTTTACCATGTCATCTGGCCAAGACGATGCGCCCTGATTATCTGAACATACCCATCCGGGACTGCGGTGAGCCACTGCAGGAGATTCCCGAAGGCGACTTCCCACGGATGGCCCCGCATCCTTATCTCGCACAGGGGGCGCCTTATGCCGGGTCGCCCTGGCGGCTGCGCTCCGGGGTGCTTTCTGCCCTGTATCGGGCGCAATCCGTGTTGTCGGCCCGCTGCCCCGGATGGCGCATCGCGCTGTTCGATGCCTATCGCCCCCTGGCGGTTCAGCACTTCATGGTCTGGGATGCCTTCCGGCGCGAGGCGCAGGCGATGGGCTGTCTCACCAGGCTCGCGTCCTGCGCCGGGCCGGATGCGTTGGCGCGTCTGGATCCCGAAATCCATACCCTGCTCGCCCCCAAAGTGTACCGCTTTTGGGGGATTCCCGACCCGGACCCCTGCCGTCCGCCACCGCACAGCACGGGTGCCGCCATAGACTGCAAACTGGTGGATGGAGAAGGTCGGGATGTACCCATGGGCGGCCCTGTCGATGACTTCACCGACCGCGCCATCCCGAATTTTTACGCGTCTGCCCTGCCCGGAACGCCGGAGTATCTCCATCACCGGAATCGTGAGCTGCTGGTCTCGGTCATGACCCAGGCGGGGTTCGCGCAGCATGTTGGAGAATGGTGGCACTTCTCCATCGGAGACCAGATGTGGGCGCATGCGCTGGGCGCTGCATACGCGCTGTATGGGCGTATTCCCTTTGCCGCCATTGGCGCGCCAGCGCCCACAGGTTAGACTAGGGCGCTTATCACGGGTCTCAAACCTCATTGTTCCGGAGAAAAACATGGCCGAGTTGCCAGAAATAGAACTGCTCAGACAAAAGCTGCGGCGCAATATCCTGCACAAGCGGGTCGGCGTCATGCAGATGCAGAATGCCAAGGGCGAGGCACTTCCGGATGGTGCCGGCATCGAAGATGCCGCACTCAAAGGCAGGGCCATCACCGACCTGCATCGCTACGGTCAATACCTTTTCCTGGAACTGGATCGTAAAGACATCCTCGCCCTGCAGTTGGGTGGCGAGCTGAGCGGCGAACTCGAACGTGGCCCTGTTCATGCGGAAGGCGGGGAAGAACCTCGAGCGGCGGCATTGGAGATTCAGATCAACGGCCAGCAGCGTCTGCGTTTTCAGGGGACCCAGTTGAGTAACCGCCTGCGCATGCTGGATGAAAACAGCGATGTGGACTTCCTGACCAAGCTCGGCCCTGATCCACTGATGGTGCATGGGGAAGGGCTTGGTATATTGCGCGAAGCCCTGAGCCGTCGCCGCAGCGCCCTGCGGAACATCCTGCTGGACGATGCCTTCGCGCCGGGCATCGGCGGTACCTGGGCGGATGAAATCCTTTTTCAGGCCCGTCTGCGGCCGGATCGCACCGCGACCAGTCTCAGCGAAGAAGAGCGCGAGCGTTTCCTGGAGCAGATCCCCAAGGTGCTGGATCGCGCCGTGCGCTGTCAGGCGAAGACCAACCTGCTGCCCAAGACCTTCCTCACCCGCCATCGGGAAGACGGGCACTGCCCGAGCTGCGGCGGCGCGCTGGAGACCCTTTCGGTGGGAGGTAAAAACGCGCTGCTCTGCCCGGCCTGCCAGTCTTGACAGGCGCTATGAGCCGGGCAGATACGCTACTTGTTCTTCCAGGGCAGGCCGCTGGCCTTCCAGCCGTCTACCTTGCCGCGCTGGCCGTGGGCATCGTGTCTGCCCTCGAAACCACCAAGGACGTTGTAGCAATGGCTGTAGCCCAGATCGGCCAGATGTTCGGCGGCGGCCAGAGAGCGGCCACCTGTGCGGCAGAGCAGGAGCAGAAGATCATCAGGCTGAGCCTTCCCGCGCAGTTCTGCATCAAAATCGGGGTTGGGCGTCATGCCCGGATACAGTTGCCACGGCACATGGCAGCAACCTTCGACAAAGCCCGAAAAATCCAGCTCCGGGTGGGAACGCACGTCAACGAGGATGGCCTTGGGATGATCGCCCAACACGGTGTGTGCTTCTTCCGGGGTGAGGTCCCCGGCATGGCGTTTGCCCGCCGCCTGCGCCCGTTTCTGTGCTTCCTGCAAAATCGTTTCGGTACTCATCGTTCACCTTGTCCTGTAACGCCTTGTGGATGTCTGGACGATTAAACAGTACATGCGCACATGCTGTCCATCTCTGTGTCCTCCATATCCCGGCTGCCGCTCATGGAGCGACCGGAGGTATGGTTCGTTGTCGGTATTGACATCGTGAAAGGTCCAGGCTAGTGGCGGAAAGCATCAGCCGCGCCGAGCGCGGCAGGCAGAACATGCGGGTGACCCTGGCGGGCGCGGGCACCAACGTGGTGCTGTTTTTCATCAAGCTGGCGGGGGGCATCCTGGGTCATTCCGATGCGCTGGTAGCCGACGCGGTTCACTCTCTTTCCGACCTGCTGTCGGACCTCGGGCTGGTGTTTGCCATGCGCTTCAGCAGCCAGCCGCCGGACCAGGAGCACCCCTACGGTCATGAGCGTTTTGAGACGCTGGCGGCGCTGGCGACGGGCACCCTGCTGGCCATCAACGGTGCGGGCATCGGGTATGAGGCGGTCCAGCGGCTCATTATCGGGCATTACGGCATGCCGGATTTCTGGACGCTGTATATCGCCGCCTTCGCGATTGCCGCCAAAGAAACCCTCTATCAGATCACCATCCGGGTGGCGCAGCGAACCCGCTCCGCAGCGCTGCGCGTCAATGCCTGGGACCATCGTACCGATGCCATTTCCAGCGTCATCGTCTTTATCGGCATTGGCGGCAGTTTGCTGGGGGCACCTTATCTCGATTCGGTCGTCGCCCTCATCGTCGCCCTCATGGTGTTGCGGATTGGCCTGGTCACCGGCTGGGAGGCGGTGCAGGAACTCGCCGACCGTGGCCTCGGTGATGAAGCGCTGGCCCATATCCGCGACGTGATCCTCGGCTGTGAAGGGGTGCGTGATCTGCATATGCTGAAGACGCGCAAAATCGGTCATCAGGCCCTGGCGGAGGTGCATTTGCAGGTGACGCCGACCCTGAGTGTTTCCGAGGGCCACCAGATTGCCGAGCGGGTACGGACGACGTTGTTGCGGCAGGTGGATGATCTCGCCGATGCCACCATCCATATCGACAGCGAAAATGATGCGGAAGGTGGCGTCCTCCTGTCGCCCCGTAGCGATATCGAAGCGGTGGTGCGCGAGCGCCTGCAAACGCTGGATCTGCCCGCCGAAGAGCAGATGACGCTGCATTATCTCCGGGGCGGTATGGTCATCTGCCTGCGTTATGCCTTGCCGTCATCCGCAACATTCGCTAGCCTGCAGGAGACGGAAACACAGATCCAGGAAGCCCTGCGGGGGCATGTGCCGGGTTTGCAGGAAGTGGACGTGGTCTGGTGCCTGGCTGAATCGCAGTTTTTGTCATCCGGCGCCCCATAATGGTGCGATTTTTGGTGTTGCACCATAATAATGCACGCTATTGGTGCAACATCTATGGGGTTATGCATCCCTTGCTCCGGTTATAGTCTGGTATGAATTTTGTTAAGAGAGTTTGTTTCGGGTCGTACATATTTCTTGATTGGAGGAGAAGCAAATGGGTTACAGCCCCAGTGATGTGGTCAAATTGATTCAGGAAAAAGACATCAAGTTCATTGATTTCCGTTTTACGGATACCAAGGGTAAGGAGCAGCACGTCTCCGTTCCCGGGCATGTCATCGAAGAAGACACCTTTACCGAAGGCAAGGCTTTTGACGGCTCCTCCATCGCCGGCTGGAAGGGCATCAACGAGTCCGACATGATTCTTCTGCCTGACCCGGATTCTGCGGTGCTCGACCCCTTTATGGATGAAACCACGCTTCTTCTCCGCTGCGACGTCATCGAGCCCGCCACTGGTCAGGGCTATGAGCGCGATCCCCGCTCCGTGGCCAAGCGCGCCGAAATCTACCTGAAGAGCACCGGTATTGCCGACACGTCTTTCTTCGGTCCCGAAAACGAATTCTTCGTATTCGATTCCGTGACCTGGAATATCGATATGAGTGGTTGCGCCTACAAGGTAGACGCCGAAGAAGCCGCCTGGAATTCGGGCAAGGAATATGAATCCGGCAATATGGGCCATCGCCCCGGCGTGAAGGGGGGGTATTTCCCGGTTCCGCCGGTGGACTCCGCTCAGGACCTGCGCTCGGCCATGTGCCTGGCCATGGAAGAGATGGGTCTGAAAGTGGAAGTCCATCACCATGAGGTGGCCACGGCCGGGCAGCACGAAATCGGCGTCGGTTTCAATACGCTGACCCGCAAGGCGGATGAGGTGCAGATCCTCAAGTATGTCGTCCACAACGTGGCGGCGGCCTACGGCCAGACGGCCACCTTCATGCCCAAGCCCGTCGTCGGTGACAACGGCAGCGGCATGCACGTCCACCAGTCCCTCGGCAAGGACGGCAAGAACATCTTCGCGGGAGATCTGTACGGCGGATTGTCGGAAATCGCGCTGTATTACATCGGCGGCATCATTAAACACGCGAAGGCGGTCAATGCGTTGACCAACCCCAGTACCAACAGCTACAAGCGTCTGGTACCTCATTTCGAGGCCCCGGTGCTACTCGCCTACTCCGCCAAGAACCGTTCGGCATCCATCCGCATTCCCTACGTCAACAGTCCCAAGGCACGGCGCATCGAAGTGCGTTTTCCGGACTCTACCGCCAACCCCTACCTGGCATTCTCTGCCATGCTGATGGCGGGTCTGGACGGTATCCAGAACAAAATCCATCCCGGCGACGCCATGGACAAGAATCTTTACGACCTGCCCGCCGAGGAACAGGCCAATATCCCCGGTGTGGCCGCCTCTCTGGAAGAAGCCCTGCGTGCCCTGGAAGCCGACCATGACTTCCTCATGAAGGGTGGGGTGTTCTCCGAGAGCTGGCTGGAAGGATATCTGGACGTGAAATGGGCCGAAGTGCAGACCCTGCGCGTGACCACCCATCCGGTGGAGTTCCAGATGTACTACAGTCTCTGAGACCGGGTACTCCCTGCCGTTGCGGTCTTTCCCCCGGTATCATCAGCCCCGTGCTTTAGGCGGGGCTTTTTTTATGCCACCTTGACAATACGGGGCTTGGCGACCATATACGGAAATGCCGCGCTGGTCAGGAGAACAGGCTGATGAAGTACAGGGAATCCCCTTTTACGTCCGGTAAAGGTGAATCAAAGCATTTAGCAACGGCGGGAGCGTGTATTTTCCTGTCGGCCTTTCTGATCAGCACTTCCGTGGATGCATCAACCATTTATCGCTGGGTGGGTGGCGGTGGCGTAGTCAGCTACGGTGAAACTCCGCCGCCGGGTGCCAAAGGCGTCGAACAGATTTCCGGGGCGCCACAGGTTTCGGCCAGTACGCCGATGCCTGGGTCGGTGGTCGCCGGTGCCACTTCGACGCCGGAACCCGCCGTGCCCACGCCCGCCGCCCGGCCTGCGGCGAACCCGGCATTGAAGCGTCTGCAGGGGGAATTGCTCGCGGCGCGGCTGACCCTGATTCAGGCGACAAAAGACTATGAGCAGGGCAAGGCCATCCGCACCGGAAATGAGCGCAATTATGCGCGCTACCTGGAGCGGGTAAACGGCCTGAAACAGGTGATGGATGCGGCGCAGTTGCGGGTATTGTTGCTGCAGCGGCAGATTCAGCAGGTGCAGAATGAAAACCCGGCGCCAGCGGCGTCAGCGCGCGCGGCGCATTAGTCTGCGGGGAGTGGTGCGTGCGCGGAGGAGGATAGACCCGGAGGCGTATCGTAGCTTACTATAACGCCAAAGTAGTCACTGCCTGCCTTTTGGAGACCTGATGCCGCGTTTCTTGATTAGTAACGACGATGGTTATCTGGCACCGGGACTGGCGGCACTTGCGGAAGCGATAAAGCCTTTGGGCGATCTGGAAGTACTGGCGCCGGAGCAGGACCGGAGCGGCGCCAGCAACTCCCTCACCCTGGACCGGCCTCTGCGGATGCGCACCGGGCTCAACGGATTTCACTATCTGATCGGCGGTACGCCTACCGACTGCGTTCACCTCGCAGTCACCGGAATTTTCGCGGAAACACCGGATATGGTAATCTCGGGCATCAACCGGGGAGCCAACATGGGGGACGATGTGCTCTACTCAGGCACCGTGGCCGCAGCCACCGAGGGGCGTTTCCTGGGGCTGCCCGCCATGGCGGTTTCCTTGGCCGGGCGCGATTGCACCCACTTTTCGACTGCGGCGCGGGTCGCCGCCAAACTGGTGACCGGGGTGCTGAGTCACGCGCTGCCTGCCGATACCATCCTCAATGTGAACGTGCCGGATTTGCCCTACGATGAAATCCGTGGATTTGAAGTGACGCGCCTGGGGCGTCGCCACAAGAGCGACATGGTGATACCGGCGGCGGATCCCCGCGGCGATCCCGTTTACTGGATTGGCCCTTCCGGGCGTGAAGCAGACGCCGGTCCCGGTACCGACTTTGACGCAGTGCGTCGCGGTTATGTTTCCATTACCCCGCTGGACCTGGATATGACCCGTTACAATTTTCTGGAGGGCTTGAGTCAATGGCTGCTTCGTTGCTAGCCCTGAGTCGTGAAGTCGGCATGATTTCCCCGCGCACGCGGGGAAGAATGGTGCTCCGTCTGCGCGCGGACGGCATCCGTGATGAGCGGGTGCTGGACGCGATGAACCGGGTTCCGCGTCATCGCTTTGTCGCCCAGGCACTGGCGGGACGGGCCTATGAGCCGGTATCGCTGCCCATTGGTTACGGGCAGACCATCTCCCAGCCCTGGATGGTGGCGCGGATGATGGAAGCGATTCTGGAGGAGCGGGAGGAGGTCCCCGGCGAGTGCTGGAGATCGGTACAGGGTCTGCTTACCAGACCGCCGTGCTGGCGGAGCTAGGGGCGGAGGTCTTCAGTATCGAGCGTATCGGCCCGCTGCAAGAAAGGGCGACCGCATTGCTGGGCAGGCTGGGCTATCGCCAGGTGCATCTGCAGCATGGCGATGGCAGCGGCGGCTGGCCGGAAAAAGCCCCCTTTGACGCAATTGTCATTACCGCTGCCGTGCCCTGCGCACTGGCGCCCCTTTACCGCCAGTTGTGCGCCGGAGGCAGTCTGGTAATGCCGGTGGAGGAGGGAGGGGGGCAGCATTTGCAGGTCAGTCATTGGGATGGTAACGCTGCGCGGGTGATCGCGCTGGGCAGTTGCCATTTTGTCCCCTTGCTAGCGGGTACCGTTTCTGTGGCCTCAGGAGAGTGTGCGGATGATAAACGCGATCGGAGACGAGGATGAGGACGGGGGGGGTCCAGATGCATCCCCGATATCGGAACAGGACGAGGATGCTCCGGAAAAGATCGATGGAGCGGAAGATTTCGGCGAGACGCCCGACTGGGATGCCACCCGCTGTTATCTTCGGGAGATCGGACACAGCCCGCTGCTGACAGCGGAGCAGGAAGTGACCCTGGGGCGCCTGGTGCAGGCTGGCGATCAGGCTGCGCGTTGCACCATGATAGAGAGCAATCTCCGCCTGGTAGTAAAAGTGGCGCGACACTACCTCAACCGGGGCTTGCCACTTCTGGACCTGATCGAAGAGGGCAACCTCGGGCTGATCCGTGCGGTGGAGAAATTTGATCCGGAACGCGGCTTTCGCTTCTCTACCTATGCGACCTGGTGGATTCGTCAGAATATCGAGCGGGCGCTGATGAATCAGACTCGCACCATCCGCCTGCCCATTCACGTGATGAAGGAACTCAGCGCGGTGCTGCGCGTCACCCGCTGTCTTGCACAAACTCTGCAGCGGGACCCGACGCCGGAAGAGGTGGCAGAAGCTTTGGATCGTTCCGTCGACGCGGTCCGCGATTGCCTGGAAATGGATGGCCGGGTGACAAGCCTGGATATGCCCTACGGCAGGGGGTCGGATCGTTCCCTGGCCGACCTGGTGGCAGACACCAACGCAGTAGGCGTGGAACAGCGGCTGGAGAACCAGAGTCTTTCCCGACAGGTGCACCATTGGATTGCGACCATGGCCGAAAAACATCGCCTCGTGCTGCTCTGGCGCTTCGGGCTGGACGGTACGGACGGGGCGACGTTGGAAGAGGTGGGCTCCCGCCTCGGCATTACCCGGGAGCGGGTGCGCCAGATTCAGGTGGAGGCGCTGCTGGTGTTGCGCCAGCGCATCGAAGCGGAAGGGTTGGCACCCGAGGGCCTGTTCGGTTGACGCCTGGCCGATTCCGCAGATTTCAGGCCACGGGCGGCAACAGCGCAGCGATGACCATGCGATCTTCGGCCAGCAGGATGTTGTAGGTGCGGCAGGCGGCGCTGGTGTCCATCACCTCCACCGCCAGTCCGGCGGTGCGCAGGGCGCGCAGCAACTCCAGCGGAAAATGCTGATGCTTGCCGGTGCCCAGCAGCATGATATCGGGCCGGCGTGTCACGACCTCGTCAAAGTGCGAGAGTTCAAGGGCGTCGGCATGTTCCGGCCCCCAGGGACTGTGCAGCCACTCGGCGCCGACCAGCAGCCCCTGTCCGTAATTTTCGCCGTGAATGACGATGCCCTGCGGCCCGTAGGCATGGATGACATTGCGATGGGTGTCGCGCTGCAGATGTAATTTCATGAGATTCTTCCCCTGCGCGGATTGACAGGCCCGCGCCGCCTCTCTATTGTTCATCGGTTTCGGCATTCGCTACAACCCTGAAGGCCCACGCCACATGAACAGTGACTTTGAACGTATCCGTCGTCTGCCCCCCTACGTGTTTAACATCGTTACGGACCTCAAGAATCAGGCCCGCAAGCGGGGCGAGGATATCATCGACTTTGGTATGGGGAACCCCGACCAGCCCACGCCGCAGTACATCGTCGATAAGCTCTGTGAAACGGCACAACGGGGTGACACCCATCGCTACAGCGTGTCGCGCGGCATTCCCCGCCTGCGCCGCGCCATTACGACCTGGTATGAGCGCCGTTACGGTGTGCAGCTCGATCCCGAGTCCGAGGCCATCGTCACCATCGGTTCCAAGGAGGGCATCGCCCACCTGGCACTGGCGACCGTGGGCCCCGGCGATACGGTGCTGGTGCCCAGCCCGACTTATCCCATCCACCCCTACGGTTTCGTGATAGCGGGCGCCGATGTGCGCCATGTGCCGATGCTACCGGGGGTGGATTTTTTCGAAGAACTGGAAAAAGCGGTCAGGGCGGCGTGGCCGAAGCCGAAGATGCTGGTGATCAACTTCCCCCACAATCCGACGGCGGCGGTCGTGGATCTGGACTTTTTCGCGCGGATCGTGGCGTTTGCCAAGGAACACCGTATTTGGGTGGTGCATGATCTGGCCTATGCGGATATCGTCTTTGATGGCTATAAAGCGCCGAGCTTTTTGCAGGTGCCAGGGGCCAAGGACGTGGGCGTCGAGTTCTTCACCCTTTCCAAGAGCTACAACATGCCCGGCTGGCGGGTGGGCTTTGCGGTGGGAAACCCGAAGCTGGTGGGCGCCCTGGCGCGGATGAAGAGTTATCTGGATTACGGCACCTTTACCCCCATTCAGGTGGCAGCCATCACCGCGTTGGAAGGGCCGCAGGACTGTGTTGAAGACATCCGCCTGATGTACGAGCAGCGCCGCGACGTGCTCTGCGAGGGGCTGGACGCCGCGGGCTGGGCAGTCGACAAGCCCAAGGCGACCATGTTCGTCTGGGCGCGGATTCCCGAATCGCTGCGCAGGATGGGCTCGCTGGAATTCTCCAAGCTGGTACTGGACCGCGCCAAGGTGGCGGTAAGTCCGGGGATCGGTTTCGGTGACCTGGGCGACGAATATGTGCGGTTCGGGCTGGTGGAGAATGAGCACCGTACCCGTCAGGCTATCCGCGGCATTAAACACCTGTTTCGTGAGGATCTGTAATGGCGGAGGATATGGCCCCGGTACGGATCGGTATTCTTGGCATGGGCACTGTCGGCCAGGGAACGGTGCGGGTGCTGGAGCGCAATGCCGAAGAAATCACCCGTCGGGTCGGGCGGGAGCTACGGGTGGTCCATGCGGCGGCGCGTAATCCGGCGCGTTTGGAAGGATTGGGGCTGGATGCGCGGATCAGCAGCGATCCCTGGGCGGTGGTACGTGATCCCGAAGTGGATGTGATCGTCGAAGTGATGGGTGGGCAGGAACCTGCCCTGAGCCTGCTGCTGGCGGCTATCGCGGCGGGTAAACATGTGGTGACCGCCAACAAGGCCCTGCTGGCCGAGCATGGCAACGAGATTTTCGCGGCGGCGCAGGCGCAGGGGGTGATGGTTGCTTTCGAGGCGGCGGTGGCGGGTGCCATTCCCATCATCAAGGCGATCCGCGAGGGGCTGGCGGGCAACCGCATTCAGTGGCTGGCGGGCATTATCAACGGCACCAGCAACTACATCCTCTCCCAGATGTTCCACGCAGGTTGGGACTTTCAGCAGGCCCTGGCTGAGGCGCAGCGGCTGGGTTATGCCGAGGCCGATCCGGGGCTGGATGTGGATGGCGGCGATGCCGCGCACAAGATTACCTTGATGGCGTCCATTGCTTTCGGTATTCCGGTGGATTTCGCCCATTGTCATGTGGAAGGCATCCGTGCGCTGGAACGGACCGATGTGGCCTATGCCGCCGATCTGGGCTATCGCATCAAGTTGCTGGGTATTGCGCGGCGCCGCGCGGATGGCGTCGAGTTGCGGGTACATCCGACCCTGATTCCCCATAGCCATCTGCTGGCCAATGTGGAGGGACCCTTCAACGCGATTCTGGTGGAGAGCGATGCGGCGGGGCAGAGCCTTTATTATGGACGCGGTGCGGGCGGCGATCCAACAGCCAGCGCCGTGGTGGCAGATTTGGTGGATGTGGCGCGGACCATGACCGCCGATCCCAGCAACCGGGTGCCCCATCTCGCCTTCCAGCCCGATGCCATGAGTGCCTTGCCGCTGCTGCCCATGGCCGAGGTGGAGAGCGCTTACTATCTGCGCATCCACGCCCATAACCGTGCCGGTGTGCTGGCACAGGTGGCGACGATGTTGGCGGAATATGAGATTTCCATCGAAGCGTTGGTGCAGAAAGAGACGCCGGAGGCAGACAGTGTGCCCATCGTCCTGCTGCTGCACCGCTGCCGGGAGGGTGACCTGGAGCAGGCCATCGCCCGCATGGAAGCCCTGCCAGTGGTCGTTCAGCCCATACTGCGCCTGCGCGTCGAGAGTTTGGCGGAAGGGTGATCCGGCAGCTACACCGAATTTTGGCATTTCATCTTAAATCAGGATAACTTCATGACCCGTTATACCGGCATTATCGACCATTACCGCGCCTTTCTGCCCCTGGCTCCCGAGACTCCGGCGGTGAGCTTGGGTGAGGGCAATACGCCGCTGATCGAATGCATCAATCTGCCCCGCCAGCTTGGTCTCGACATCCGCCTTTTCCTCAAATTCGAGGGCCTGAATCCCACCGGCTCCTTCAAGGACCGTGGTATGGCCATGGCGGTGACCAAGGCCAAGGAAGACGGCAGCGAAATGGTGATCTGCGCCTCCACCGGCAACACTTCGGCGGCAGCGGCGGCCTATGCGGCGCGGGCGGGAATGCGCGCCTTCGTAGTGATCCCGGAAGGCAAGATTGCCCTCGGCAAGCTCTCTCAGGCGATGATGCATGGTGCCATGGTGTTGCAGATTCGTGGCAACTTCGATGTGGGCATGCAGATCGTCCAGGAAGTGGCGGCCAATGCACCGATCACCCTGGTGAATTCGGTGAACCCTTACCGCTTGCAGGGTCAGAAGACGGCGGCCTTCGAGATCATCGAAGCATTGGGTGAAGCGCCCGATTATCATGCCCTGCCGGTGGGTAATGCCGGCAATATCACCGCCCACTGGATGGGTTATTGTGAAGCCACCGACGGGCGGACCGACAAGTCCCAGTCTTTGACCGCCTGCTGCAAGTTCTGTAATGGCACCTGTAGCTACGGTCACGGTAAGGTGGGAAAACGACCGAAGATGCTGGGTTTTCAGGCAGCAGGCAGTGCCCCCTTCATCGTCGGCCACTATGTGAAGGACCCCGAGACCATCGCCACGGCCATCCGTATCGGCCACCCCATGTCCTGGGATCAGGCGCATCGGGTGCAGGCGGAAAGCGGCGGTTGGTTTGGCGGGCATAGCGATGCCGAGATTCTGGAGGCGCAGCGCTGGCTGGCGCAATATGAGGGCGTTTTCTGCGAACCGGCCTCGGCGACTTCGGTGGCGGGGGTGGTTGCTGCGGCCCGCGCCGGAAAGATGGAAGCGGGCGCAACGGTAGTCTGTACCCTCACCGGGCATGGCCTGAAAGATCCCGATACCGCCATCGCTCAGGGTGGCGAAGTGTTCACCGTGGACGCCAGTCTGGAGGCGGTGCAGCGCGCCATCCTGGATCGCTGATGGCGGATCTCTGCCTCTGGCTGTCGGGATTGCGCGGCGTGCCGGAGGATGACCTGGGCGCGGTGTTGCCGCGTTACTGGGGGCGTGGGCGGGCGGAGCGGTTGACGGCTGGCTCCTCTCTGGAGGTGGCGGGGCATTTGCTGGGTTTCGGGGGCTTGTTGCCCGCCGCGGCATTGCTTGCGGAGTCCGAGGGTATAGCGACCGCAGGGCACTGGGTCATCGCCCTGGAGCCGGTGACGTTTCGCGGTCAGGCGGGGCGGGCGGTGTTACAGCCTCTGCCGGGTCTGGTTGAGGACTCGGCAGAGGCGCTCTTCGCGGCGGCGGTGGCGCATATGGCGGATGCGCCCTGGACTCTGCGGCGCGGTGCCAGGCGCTGGTATGCGCTGGCCACCGCTACGCCCGACCTGCACTGCCCCGATCCCGAACGAGTCTGGGGCCGCGAGCCCCTGGCCTTGCAAGTCACTGGTGCCGATGCCCGGCGCTGGAATGCCTTCCTCAATGAGTTGCAGATGCTCCTCGCCGCCCATCCCGTCAATCAGGATATCGATGCCAGCGGGCAGGACTCCTGGTGTCTGTTCTGGGCCTGGGGGGAGGGGCGATTGCCTTCTGTGCGGCCCATTCCGAAGTGGAAGATCGTGGCGGCGGAGGCCGACTATCTGCAGGCTGCGGCCGGCTGGCTCGGCCTGCCGCTATCCTATTCCAAAGTGTTGCAGGCCGCGACGGAACTGCCCGATGATCTGCTCTGGGTCTGGTCCGGGGCCTGGCTCTACCCGGATACGGCGAAATCCTTTGCGGCGCTGGTCCCGGCCCTGCGATCCCTGTGGCGGAGTGACGGGCGCCTGGAGTGCTTGACGGGTGTGCTCGCCAGCGGCGGTATAGAGCGCCTTACGCTTCGTCGTGCGGATCGCTGGCGCTTCTGGCGCAGACCGGCCCGGCCCGGCCATGCGCTGCCGGGAGTCTGGTAGATGGCTGCGGAAGCCGTTCGTGTTGTCGATCGTCCTGTGGCAGCGGCGATATTGCGCGCGGCTCTGGAACTCGGATACACCCCGCTCCAGGCCCGGATCATCGCCGGCAGATTGAGTGATGCGGATGTGGCGAAGCTGCCGGCTTTGCTGAATCTGCAGTTGAGTGGCCTCACCCCGCCCGACCTGCTCCCCGATATCGACATCGCTTCTGAATGTATCGTCTCCGCCATAAAACAAGGGTTGCCCATCCTCCTGATTTCCGACTTCGATGCCGATGGCGCTTCGGCCCACGCGGTGCTGAAGTTTGCGTTCCGGGATTATTTCGGCGTCCCGGAAGCGCGGATTCACAGCTATATCGGACATCGTCTGCGCGATGGTTACGGCGTCACCGAAACCCTGACGGACCGCATCATCGCGGAGGCCCCCCACCCCGCTTTGATCATTACCGCGGATCAGGGGAGCACGGATCACGAACGGATCGCCCGGCTGCGGGATCATGGTTTTACCGTCATCGTCACGGATCATCACGGTGTGCCCGCGGATGGGCCGCCCCCTGCAGCCGTGGCTTGCGTAAACCCGGTGCGCGAGGATTCGGCGTTTCCCGATCCTTACATCGCGGGCGTGCAGGTGGCATGGCTGCTGTGCTGCGCGGTTCGCCAGCGATTGATTCAGGACGGCCATCTTCCCGTCAGTGCGCCAAAACTCGGCGCTCTTTTGGATCTGGTTGCCCTGGGAACCATGGCCGACTGCGTCAATCTGGCGCGATCCACCAATAACAAGGCGATTATCGCCCGCGGACTGGCGATCATGAACGCGCCGGCGGCGCGGCCCGCCTGGCAGGCACTGTATGTCGCCACGAATTGCAAAGGCCCCATTACCGCCGCTACCCTGGCATTCAGTTTTGCGCCCGTCATCAACGCCCGCGGACGCCTGGATTCGGCGCTGGGCAGTGTGGATCTGCTCATGAGTGATAGCGTCCCGGTGGCGGAAGGACTGGCGCTGCATTTTGTGGAGCACAACACCGAACGTAAGGCGGTCCAGTCGAACATGCTGCAACGAAGCGCAAAACAGGCGGTACAGCAGGTTCGGGATGGCGCGGCGGCGATTACGATCTTTGATCCCGAAGGCCACGCGGGTGTCCACGGCATTTGTGCGGCGCGACTGGCGGAGTCCTTTGGCAGACCCGTCGCTTATTTCTCGCCCAAGGCCGAGGGCGAACATATCACCGCCTCGCTGAGAACCGTGCATGGCTTTCATGTGCGGGATGCCCTGGCGGAGATAGCCGGCCGTTATCCCGATGATTTCATCGCCTGGGGTGGACATGCCGGCGCCGGCGGGGTGACCTTGAAGCGCGATGGTCTGCGGCGCTTTGCGGAAGCGTGGGCCTCTATCGCCGCAAGCGCATTGCGTGACCAGAGGGCCGGTCCGGAGATTGTCACCGATGGTCCTCTGGAGGTGGCTCCCAGCTTCGCCGTTGTGGAAGAACTGGCGGTCCTGGAACCCTTTGGTCGCCAATGGGAGCACCCCGTTTTCAGAAGCCACGGCCGGATTGAACAGGTCCGCCCGGTAGGCGACGGCAGGCATCTGAAACTGGTCGTGAAAATAGATGCGACGGGCTACGACGCCATCTGGTTCGGCGCCGTGGAAAATGGCGTCTGCCCGGTCGAAGTCGGGCAGACGGTACTCATGGCTTACGAACTGGATGTGAATACATTCCGGGATACGACTACCCTGCAATTGCGGATTCGGCATATGGCGCTGGTCGGCGACCAGCCGGTTTAGCCAATAATTCCAATTTGGAATCCCGCCTGCGGAAAAACACTGCTGGAGATCAGCGCCGAAACTGCGCATAATTACGGCCTTTGCGTGCAGGGCAACCGGGTGCGCGGGTATGGCCCTGACGCAGCCGGATGGAAAAGGAAGAATCATGAGAGAAGTGAATGAGATGCGTGCGCTGCACGAAGATCTCCAGGTCCGCGTCGCGGGCCTGAGGGGGTATCTTTGACCTCGAAGAAAAGCGCGCTCGCCTAGAAGAAGTTCAACGGGAGCTGGAAGACCCGACCATCTGGAACAACGCCGAAAAGGCTCAGGAGCTGGGTCGCGAACGGTCTGCTCTGGAAGCCATCATCACGCCCATGGACAAGCTCACCGCGAGTCTCGCCGATGGCGGCGAGATGCTGGAATTGGCCCTGAGCGAGCAGGACGAAGAACTCCTCGCCGCAGTCGATGCGGATCTCGACACCGCGCTGGCCATGGTCGAGAAGCTGGAATTTCAGCGCATGTTCTCCGGCGCGCAGGATGCGGCAAACTGCTTTGTGGATATTCAGGCCGGCGCGGGCGGCACCGAGGCGCAGGACTGGGCGGAAATGATTTTGCGCATGTATCTGCACTGGGCCGAGTCCCATGGCTTTGCGGCGGAACTGGTGGAGGTCTCCGAGGGGGAAGTGGCGGGCATCAAGTCGGCCAGCATCCATGTGCGCGGTGACCACGCCTTCGGCTGGCTGCGTACCGAAACCGGCGTCCATCGCCTGGTGCGCAAATCGCCTTTCGACTCCGGCAATCGCCGTCATACCAGCTTCGCCAGCGTCTTTGTTTATCCCGAAATTGACGATAGTTTCGAGGTGGATATCAATCCGGCAGACCTCAAGGTGGACACCTACCGGGCCAGCGGAGCGGGTGGTCAGCACATCAACAAGACCGACTCGGCCATTCGTATCACCCATGTGCCCTCGGGCATTGTCGTGGCCTGCCAGACCGACCGCTCGCAGCACAAGAACCGGGCCGAGGCCATGCGCATGTTGCGCTCCAAACTCTATGAGATGGAGATGCAGAAACGTGCCGTCGAGAAGCAGGCGCTGGAAGACAGCAAAAGCGATATCGGCTGGGGGCATCAGATTCGCTCCTATGTGCTGGACCAGTCGCGGATCAAAGACCTGCGCACCGGGGTCGAAGTGGGCGATACCCAGAAGGTGCTCGATGGGGCGCTGGATATATTCATTGAAGCGGCGTTGAAGGCTGGGTTGTAAGCGGTAGTCACTCGGTATTTCGCAGGAAGGGGACGGGATGGTGGATCAGGAACTCAATGACCAGATGCAGGTGCGGCGCGACAAGCTGGGACACTGGCGCAGCGAAGGCCATGCCTATCCCAACGGCTTCCGCCGCGATGCCCTGGCGGGCGACCTGCAGGAGCGTTATGGCGATATGGACGCCACGGCGCTGGAGCAGGAGCCCATCGAGGCGCGGCTCGGCGGGCGGCTGATGAGCCGCCGGGTGATGGGCAAGGCCAGTTTCGCCGACATTCAGGATCAGTCCGGGCGTATTCAACTCTTTGTCAGTCGCGATAACCTGGGCGAAGAGGTCTACGCGCGCTTCAAGGGCCTGGATTTGGGCGACATCATCGGTGTGGATGGTATCCTGTTCCGCACCAAGACCGGTGAATTGTCCCTGAAGGTGCATAGCCTGCAACTGCTGAGCAAGGCCCTGCGTCCGCTGCCGGAAAAATGGCACGGGCTCGCCGACCCGGAAACCCGCTTCCGCCAGCGTTATGTCGATCTGATCGTCACCGAGGCCACCCGCCGCACCTTCCAGATTCGTGCGGAAACGGTGGCGGCCCTGCGCGATGGCCTGCGCCAGCGCGGCTTTTATGAAGCGGAGACGCCCATGATGCAGCCGGTCCCCGGTGGTGCCACGGCGCGGCCCTTCGTTACCCACCACCATGCCCTCGACATGACCCTTTACCTGCGTATCGCCCCGGAGCTGTACCTCAAGCGGCTGGTGGTGGGTGGCATTGAGCAGGTCTTCGAGATCAACCGCAACTTCCGCAACGAAGGTATTTCCACTCGTCATAACCCCGAGTTCACCATGCTCGAATGGTACGAGGCCTACGCCGATCACGTGCGCGCCATGGATCTCACCGAGACGCTGATCCGCGCCGCGGCACAAGCGGCCCTGGGCACTACGGCGATCAGCTATCAAGGGCTGGAAATCGACCTCGGCAAACCCTTCCACCGCTTGACGGTGACGGAATCGGTGCGTGCCCATAACCCCGATCTGGCGGATGCGGATCTGCGGGACCCCGCAGTGCTGGCTGCCAAACTCGCGCAGTTGCACCTGCCCTGTCAGCCTGCCTGGGGCTGGGGCAAGCGTCTCATCGAAATCTTCGAGAAGACGGTGGAAGGCCAGCTCCAGCAGCCCACCTTCATCACCGAGTATCCCTTGGAAGTCAGTCCGCTGGCGCGCCGCAACGATCTCGACCCCGAGGTCACGGATCGTTTCGAGCTGATGATCGCCGGCCGCGAGCTGGCCAACGGCTTTTCCGAGTTGAACGACCCCGAAGACCAGGCCGCCCGCTTCCGGGCGCAGGTCGAGGCCAAGGATGCCGGGGACGAGGAGGCGATGTTCTTCGACGCCGACTATATCCGCGCCCTGGAATATGGCATGCCGCCGACCGCAGGGGTGGGGCTGGGCATCGACCGCCTGGTCATGTTGCTTGCCGACCAGCCCAGCATTCGCGAGGTGATTCTCTTCCCCCATCTGCGGCCGGAACAGTCATGAGGTTTTATGAGCTTTGGATCGGGCTGCGTTACACCCGCGCCAAGCGCCGCAATCACTTCATTTCCTTCATCACCGGCACGGCGATCATGGGCATGGTCATCGGGGTGGCCGCGCTTATCGCGGTCATGGCGGTGATGAATGGTTTCGACCATACCCTGCGTTCGCGGATTCTGGCGGTGACCTCCGATGTCATCATTCAGGGCAACGGGGTGCCGGTACTGGACTGGCCGACGGCGGTGAAGCGCCTTTCGACGGTTCCCGATGTGACCGGAGTGGCGCCCTATGTGCAGGCGCAGGCCATGCTCTCCCACGACGGGCTGGTCAGTGGCGCGGTGATCGAAGGCATCGACCCGGCGTTGGAGAACCGCGTCAACAAGCTCAACCAGGACATGAAAATGGGTGAGTTGCAGTCCCTGCAGACTCACCCCTGGAGTATCGTCCTCGGACGAGCCCTCGCGCGGCAACTGGGCGTGACCGTAGGGGACAAGATCACCCTGATTTCGCCGCAGGGGGGCGTGACCCCACTGGGGGTAACCCCCGCCCTGCGCCAGTTCACGGTGGTGGGGCTCTTTTCCGTCGGCATTTACGCCTACGACAGCGGCATGGCCTATATCAATCTGGGCGATGCGCAGCGGCTCTACGGGTTGAACCAGGGCGTGACGGGCCTGCGCATGCAGATCAAAGACCCCTTTGCTGCCCCGGCCTTCGCCGCCCATCTGCAACAGCAGCTTGGCGCCGCTTTTTATATCCAGGACTGGACTCAGACCCACGAGAACTTCTTCAAGGCCCTGAGCATGGAGAAACTGGTGATGTTTGTGATCCTGTCGCTGATCATTGCCGTCGCCGCCTTCAACATCGTGGCGACACTGGTGATGGTGGTCACCGATAAGGAAACGGATATCGCCATTCTCCGTACCATCGGCGTGACGCCACGCAGTATCATGCTGATTTTTATGGTTCAGGGCGGGATCATCGGACTCTTTGGCACGCTCCTCGGTGTCTTCTTCGGGGTGTTGCTGGCGTGGAATATTCCGACCCTGGTACCGGCCATCGAGCAGTTGTTTCACGTCCAGTTTATCTCGCCGGAGGTTTATTCCATCAGCCAGCTGCCCTCCAAGCTGGAGCCCTGGGACGTGATCCATGTGGCCATTGCCGCGCTCATCATGAGCTGGATAGCGACGTTGTATCCCTCCTGGCGCGCCTCTCGCGTCGCTCCTGCGGAGGCGTTGCGTTATGAGTGAGCAGATCATTCTTTCCGTCGAGCATCTGCGGCAGAGCTTCGCCATTGGCCGCGAGCGTCTGGAGGTCATCCGTGACATCAATCTGCAGGTGCACCGTGGCGAACGCTTGGCGATTGTCGGCGCCTCCGGGCAGGGCAAGAGCACACTGATGCACCTCATGGGTGGCCTGGAGCGCCCGTCCGGGGGTGGGGTACGGATCCTCGGTCAGGAGGTCTACAAACTCAGCGAATCGGCGCGCAGCCGTTTGCGTAATCAGAGTGTCGGTTTCGTCTATCAGTTACATCGTTTGCTGCCCGAGTTCACGGCACTGGAGAATGTCCTGCTCCCGCTCCTGATACGCCGGGTGCCGCGTCGCTCCGTAGAACCCTGGGGCAAGGAAATCCTGACCCGCGTCGGGCTGGGTGAACGTCTGGGTCACAAACCGGGCATGCTCTCCGGCGGCGAACGGCAAAGGGTGGCGCTGGCGCGTGCGCTGGTTACCCGCCCGGCACTGCTTCTCGCCGACGAACCCACCGGCAATCTCGACAGCGAGTCGGCGGAGAGTGTCCACCAACTGATGCTCGACCTCAATCAGGAACTGGGTACCGCACTGGTTATCGTCACCCATGAGCCGGCGCTGGCGGCACACATGGAGCACGTACTCCGGCTGCAGGATGGTGTCCTGCAGCCCCTGGACGCTATGCGCTAAAACCTGCTGCGCTGCAGGCGACGGCGCCGCAGCCGCCACAGTATCCAGATTCGCCAGCCACCGAGTACTCCAAAGTACAGTGCCAGGGCAAGCGCCCCGCCAAGAATGATGCTGCCCAGCCAGGTGAGGAGGTAGGCATGCCAGAGGCGGTCTCCCATGGCCATTACGCTGATCTGTCCATGGACCATGGCGTGGATATCCGCATAATGAATGGTGATGGGCGGGGCCAGCCCCAACTGGGTGAGCAGCCAGAACCCCAGTTCATAGGATGCGAAGAAAAAGGGCACGATGGTAAAGGGTCCCGTCACGATGAAAGGCATGACGACGCCGACGGGGATATAGGCGCGACGCCAGAGACTGATGAGCAGGATGCTCAGAACATGGCCAAAAAAGGGCAGGCTGCCGATAAAAGTGCCGATCGCGGCGGCACGGGCGACGTTGTGGCGATGGGGATGCCAGAGTACCGGGCGGGCCAGGTAATGGGTAAAGCGCCCCAGCGGTCGTTTGCTGAGGATGTCCTCGCGGGTGGGAAGGCGACAGAATGCAGGTAGGCGCAATGCGATATTTCCTGGTTTGTAAGGGGGCTAGTGTAGCCAAGCCGCTGCCCTGGGCCAAATCCTGGCCGTCCTTGCCGCTTCTGGTCATCGCGATAGGGCTGGGGCTGGGGTTTTTTCACAGTTTCCGGCAACTGCCTGCTTTGTGGATTCCGCTTGCCGTAGCGCTTCCCGGACTGCTCCTGGCTTGGAAATGGCGGCCTGCGCTGCTGCTGACCGTCGCCGCGGGGGCCTTTGCCTGGGGCATCTGGCAGGCCGAGCTGCGCCTCGCCGTACAGTGGCCGGTGGGCCAGGACTTCAGTGTCCGGGGGCGCATCGTTTCCATACCCCAATCGGGGGGCCGGGAATATCGCTTTCTGGTGGCGCCCGAGCACTGGTCGGCAGGGGCAGGTGCGGGCGCCCGGCCTGACACCATTCTCGTTCACGGCAATCTTCCGGAAGTCCCCGTAGTCGGGCAACGCTGGCAGTTGCGCTTGCACAGCGAATCTCTTGCCAGCCTGCCCGGCAGCCCCTTTGCGGACCTCGCCCGGCAGCGTTTTTGGGCCGGGGAGGGCGGGGTGGCACGGCTGCAGGATGCCCGGCTGTTGCCGGTTTCCCGCGTGAATCTCCAGGACGACATCGCGGTGGCCCGTGAGGCGGTGCTCCATGCCAGCAATATGGCCCTGAACCGCGAAGCGGCAGGTTTTGTGCAGGCGCTGAGTATTGGTGTCGGTAACCAGCTCCCGCCGGAGATCTGGCAGGTCTACCGGGATACGGGCACCGCCCACTTGCTGGTGATCTCCGGTTCCCACGTGGCCGCGGTCGCCGGACTGGCCCTGTGGCTCGGTCAGTGGCTATGGCGGCGTATCCCCTGGCTGGTCGCTCGCTGGCCGGCGCAGACGGCGGGAGTCCTCTGCAGCATCCCGGCGGCCTGGGGCTATGCCAGTTTTGCCGGCATGCAGATTCCCGGCGAGCGCGCCGCCTGGATGATCACGGCAGCGGCACTCGCCCATCTGCTGGGACGCCCAAACAATGCTTGGCAAGGGCTGTCCCTGGCCGCCCTGCTCATCGCCTTCGGAAACCCCGGCGCGCTGGTGGATGTGGGATTCTGGCTTTCTCTGGGCGCCGTGGCCGTGTTGGTGGCCATCGGTTATGGGGAAGGCGGCTGGCGCACGTTGCTGCGCAGCCAGTGGATGGTTTCCATTGCCCTGATGCCTTTACTAGCGGGACTCTTCGGACAAGTTTCCCTGATTTCCCCGATTGCAAACGTGTTGGTGATCCCGCTGGTCGAGATGCTTGCAGTGCCCCTGGCCTTGCTAGGCGCTTTTTTGGCACTGCTGGATCTGGAACTGCTCAGCCGCCTGCTCTTTCATCTGGTGGCGCTGGAAATGGACGCAGTGACCGCATTGCTGCGTATTCTGCTGCAGATCCCATTTGCGCGGGTCAGCACGGGTACGGGTCGCAGCTGGGCCTTGCTGGCGGCGGTGCTGGGGCTCGGCATCTTTTTTCTGCCGCCGGGCTGGCCGGGGCGCCCCCTGGCTTTGCTGGGCATGGTCCCGCTCCTGATCCCCGTCGGGGGTACCGCTGACCTGGAATTGCGTGCGCTGGATGCGGGATCCGGCATGCTGCTGTTCTGGCAGAAGGGGTCACAGAGCGGTATTTTCTCGGCAAATCTCTGGAAGGCGGCCAGTCGCCGCAGCGGCAGCCTCGCGCTTACGGCGGCGCTGCGCCAGCAGGGCGTGACACGGGTGGATGCATGGTTGCGCAGCGACATTTCCGCACCCCAGCCGCTACCTGTCGCTGTCCGTCAGTGGTGGCCGGCGGGAGCCCGCGATTATCCCGGAGGACCGCCGACATCGGCCTTCTGTCGGGCCGACGGCGGTGCACCGGCAGAGATGCATTTCCTGACCTTGAATGCACCTGTCCAGCCCTGCATAGTGACCTGGGGTGCCGGACCCGATGTGCTGATTCTGGGTGACGCCGATGCAGCGACGATCCGTCGTCTTGTCGCGGAGCACGGCGCCGCGTTGCATCGAGCGCAGGCCATCTTTGCCCCTGCCAGTCTGGGCAACACGGAAAGAGCGGCGTTAGCGGCCGCCACAGCGCAGGCGCGGGTCTTTTATCTGGGCGAGGGCAAGCCGGGCACATGGACCTGGCAGGCCGGGCGCTTGCGTCATGCCCTGCCGCCATCGCCCGCCTACTGGCAACCCGGCGCCTGAACGGGGACGCCTGCACGGGCCGGTCGCTGCCGTTTCCCGGGTGATATGCTATATTCCGGCTTCGTCACGATCGAACGGGTTCTGGAGGCGATGTGCAAGAGTTGCTGGGATTGTTCAAGTTAGGCGGATTTGTTCTGCCGATTCTTATTTTGGCGGCAATCGTCGCTTTGGCCATCGCCGGTAATCGTCTCTGGGTCTTGCGGCGGGGACGTATTGCACCGCGTGATCTCGCGCCCCGGGTTGGGGAACTGGTGGACGCGGGCAAGGTGCAGCAAGCCGTGAAGGTGCTGTATGAAAACGACACGCCCCTGGCCAGGATGATGTTGGTGGCGCTCCAGAGCGCAGGACAGCCGCGCGACGTGATCAAGGAGTCGGTGGAAGAGACCGGCCGTCATGAAGTGGCGCATCTCGATCGTTACCTCAACTTTCTGGGTAGTATCGCCGGTGTGGCGCCCTTGCTGGGTCTGCTTGGCACCGTATTCGGCATCATGCATGCGTTTGCGGCTATCGGCATGGTGGGCGCGGGCGATCCCAAGGCGTTGGCGAGCGGCATCGCCGAGGCGCTCATCACCACCGCCAGCGGTCTTATCGTCGCCATCCCCAGCCTGATGTTCTATCGCTATTTCAAAGGACGGGTCGATGCGTTGGTGTTGTCCCTCGAAAAAGAGGCGCTGAAGCTGGTGAATCAGATAGCCGCGGGGGCGGAAAAATGAATCTGCGTCCGCGGGTGAGCGAAGAACCGGAGATCAATGTGATCTCCATGGTCGATATCGTGCTGGTCCTGCTGCTGTTCTTCATGGTCACCAGCAGCTTTGTGCACCAGTCCCATCTTTCCATGGAACTGCCCAAAGCCCAGCAGGCCACCGCCGGTGAGCCGAAAACCCCTATCACCATCGACCTCAGCGCGGCCGGGCAGGTGCGTATGAACAAGCAGGTGGTGCCGATGTCCGATCTGGCCGGACAACTCAAAGCGCTTGCCGCCAAAGATCCGGAACGGGTGATCGTCCTGCGCGCGGACAAGAATACGACGCAGCAGTACGTCATCGATGTACTGGACGCGGCGCAGGAAGCGGGCCTGACCCGGATCAGTTTCGCAACCCTGAGCAACCACTGACCCGTGCGGCTGGAAGGGCGCTCCTTACGCGTGGTGGCCGCACTCGCGGCTTATATCATCAAAGGTATGGCCCTCAGTGTGCGCTGGCACGAGGAGGGGGATGCCAGCGTGCGCGCCCTGATCGAGGCCGGACAGCCTTTCCTGCTGGCCTTCTGGCATGGGCGGGGGGTTATGGTCGCCCAGGCCTACCGGCGAGTGGGCGGACGTAAAATAAAAATCCTTGTCAGCGAACATCGGGATGGCGAGCTGATTGCTGCCACCATGGCACACTGGGGCTATGGTGCGGTGCGCGGGTCGACCCGGCGCGGGGCGGTCAGGGGCGCACGAGGGATGCTGCGGGCCGCTCATGCGGGGTACGACCTGGCCATCTCCCCCGATGGTCCGCGCGGTCCCCGCGAAGTGCTGCAAGAGGGCGTTATCGAATTGGCGCGCATTTCCGGCCTGCCCATCGTGCCGGTCACCTATTCGGCACGCTGGGCGAAACGCTTCGCCAGTTGGGATGGTTTTCTGCTGCCCCTGCCGGGCGCACGTGGGGTGATCCTCTGGGGCGAACCGCTGCGGATCCCGCGCGACGCCAATACGGATACCCTGATCGCTTTGCAGCATGCGCTTGAGGCTGAGATGATTGCACTGCGGCAACGCGCTGATGCCATGGTTGGCCGGACGGAACCGACAGGCGGGACATCATGACGTATTACGAAAGCGGTCTGCTGCGTGCGCGCTGGGCAAGCTGGCAGGATGCGCGCGCCGGACGAACGGCGCAGGCCAACGCCCGCTGGGGCTGGATCAAGGCCCCCGGCGAGCGCGGTCCGATCCTGTGGATGCAGAGCTTCAGCGATGCTGACCAGCAAAGGCTGGGTATCGAGCTGGCGAAAGCCATGGCCGAAAAGCGCCGCGACCTGCGCATGGTGATGACCTTCGAGACCGAGTACCCGGCCCTTCTGGAGCAATACACCGAAGGTGCCGAGCGGCTCGGCTATGGTTTCGGACCCTGCGACCATCCCCAGGCGGTGGGGCGGATACTGGAACGGCTGATGCCCCTGCGTTATCTGGCACTGGGCCGGGCGCCCAGACCACGGCTTGCCGCCGCCCTGGGCCGACGGAAGATTCCCGCCGTGCTGATGGCGGCTGATCCTGGCCTGCAGATCCCGGCGCCGCTGGAGGCCGTCTACCCGCGGGATGCGCGCCAGGCCGGGGCCTGGGCCGGGCGGCGGGTCACTGAAGCCGTTCAGGAGCCCGTGGACTTCACCACCCTGTTCACCATCGCCCAGGTAGACCCCAATTTCCGGACGATGATCAGCGGTACCGACGAGGGCCTGCTGTGGTGGACGCAAGGGCTGAGCGCCGCCCAATGGGCCGGATGGCGGCGGGCCTGGGCCGCATCGCCCCTGTCCCGGCACGGCTTACTGTTTCTTGGCGGTACCGGCGCGCCGGCAGATCTGCCCAGGCTGTCCGCTTGGCAGCGTGCGCCCTTGCCCGCCGGGGCGGTGGTCGTCGCCGATGATGATCGCTGGTATCCGGCCCTGTCCGCCGGAGCGCAGGCGGTGCACCTGCAGAACGCCTCCCCGATGTTGCAGTGGCAGGTTTATGCGGGCTCCCGGCCCATCAGCGTCAGCCCCGGCGTGACGCTGAACGCCGCCGAACCATTGGATGCCGACACCATCCTCACCCTGGAGAAGCCCGCGCAAATCCTCGACCATTGGCAAGCCCTGCGTGGGGATGCCATGGCCGCCCGCCAGCGTGGTGACGCCACCCGGCGCATTTTCTGGCAGGAACGCCGCCATGCGGGCGAACGTCTTCCGGAATTTTTACAGCGGGTTTTTGACTGGTGACCCTCCGTCAGACTCTGGAGCAGCAATGGCAGGATGGTGGTGCACTGGCCACCGCCTTGCGGCCTCTGGGGGCGCTGACCGGCAAAGTGGCGCAATGGCGGCGGCGGCACATACAGGGCAGGGCGGCGAGTATCCCCACCATCGTCGTCGGCAACCTGGGTGTAGGAGGCAGCGGCAAAACGCCGCTGGTGGCGGCGCTGGCACGGCAACTCACGGTAGCGGGCTGGCGGGTGGCCATCATCAGCCGCGGCTATGGTGCCCGGCCCCCGCACTGGCCCTATCGGGTGCAACGCGACGACAGCCCCCAACAGGCCGGGGATGAGCCCTTGTTGCTGGCGCAGGAACAGGGACAGACCCAAGCGGTCTATCTTTGCCCTGACCGCCATCGCGCCATCGCCGCAGCGGCGGCGGATGGTTATAAACTCGCGCTACTGGATGACGGTTTCCAGCACCTCGCCCTGCAACCCAGCCTGCGTCTGCTGGTGCTCTCCGGCCCACGCCCTTTGGGTAATGGCCACTGCCTGCCGGCCGGCCCTCTGCGCGAGTGCCCGGACGCCATGCTCCATGCCGACGCTTTGCTCATGGATGCTGCCGCCACCGCCGCCATCCCGGAGCGCAACGGCGGGCCACCCCGCTTTCTTTTCCGCATCCAACCCAAGGATCTCGTCGCCGTCAACGATCCAGGCCGCTCCCGCAGCCTCGACAGTCTGCAAGGACAGCACGTAACGGCGGTCACCGGCATCGCCCGCCCGCAGCGTTTTGTCGCCAGTCTGGAGGCCCTGGGCGCCATTCCTGACCCCCGATTTTTCCCCGACCACCACGCTTTTTGCGCCAGCGACATTGCCTATTTGCCCCGCCCCCTCGTCATGACCGCCAAGGATGCCGTAAAATGCCGGAAGTTCGCGCAGGCCGACGACTGGACCCTGCGCATCGAAGCGGAGCTGGAGCCCTCCTTTCAGCCCTGGCTGGAGCAATCATTGCTGCCCTGGAGAAGCTGATGAGTATCGACCACCGCCTGCTGGACCTGCTTGCCTGCCCGCAATGCAAGGGCAGTCTGCAACCCTGTGCCCAGCGTCAGGCCCTCTGCTGTCCGCGTTGCCATCTGCAATATCCCATCCGCGACGACATCCCGGTGCTGCTTATTGACGAGGCCAAGCCCTACGAGGACAAGCCCGCGTGAGCTTCTGCGTCCTGATCCCCGCCCGGCTGGCATCTACCCGCTTGCCGCGCAAGGTGTTGCTGGACGTGGGTGGCATCCCCATGATCGAGCAGGTGCGGCGGCGTGCGCTGGAAAGCGGCGCAGCGCAGGTGGTGGTAGCCGCCGACCACCCTGAAGTGGTCGACTGCGTCCGCAGCTATGGCGGTGAAGCTCTGCTGACCGCCGCGGGGCATGTCTGCGGCACCGAGCGCGTGGCGGAAGCCGCGCGTCTGCTGGGACTGGCCAACGACGCCATCATCGTCAATCTGCAGGGTGACGAGCCGGGCATGACGCCCGCCCTGTTGCACGCCACCGCCCAACTGCTGCAGGATCATCCGCAGCGGCAGATGGCCACCGCCGCCGTCTCCATCACCCACTGGGATGATCTTGCCGATCCCCACTCGGTCAAGCTGGTGCTCGATGCCGAAGGCTGCGCCCAGTACTTTTCCCGCGCCCCTATTCCCTGGGATCGCAGCCATTTTCCTCTCAGCAGCGGGCAGACTTTGCCGCAAACCCCAGGCATCTGGTGGCGGCATCTCGGTCTCTACGCCTACCGCAATGCCTTTTTGCAGGACTACGCCTGCTGGCCAGCCAGCCCGCTGGAATCCATCGAATCGCTGGAGCAGATGCGCGCGTTGGAGCGCGGCGTGCAGATTGCGGTATATTGCGCGGCAGAAGCGCCCGCAGCGGGTGTGGACACCGCCGCCGACCTCGACCGCGTGCGCGACCTTTTTCCCTGATCACTCACAAGGAGTTTTTGCATGGACCTGAAAAAAATCCCGGCCGGCCAGTCACTGCCGGATGACGTCAACGTCGTGATCGAGGTGCCCCAGGGTTCCTCCGTCAAATATGAACTGGATAAAGAATCCGGCGCCATCGTGGTCGATCGCTTCCTTTTCACCGCCATGCACTACCCGCTTAATTACGGCTTCATCCCCAACACCTTATCCGACGATGGTGATCCTACCGATTGTCTGGTTCTGGCACCCCAGCCCGTTGCTCCCGGCGCCGTGATCCGCGCCCGGCCGGTCGGTGTACTGATGATGGAAGACGAGAAGGGCATCGATGCCAAGATTGTCGCCGTCCCCCACGACAAGGTCGCCACCGGTTACTCCGCTATCCGGGATGTCAGCGATCTGCCCGAGCCACTGCGCCACCAGATCCGCCATTTCTTCGAACACTACAAGGACCTGGAGCCCGGCAAGTGGGTCAAACTCAAGGACTGGGCCAGTGTGGCCGAGGCCCGCAGGATCATCGAAGCGGACGCCGCGCGCTACGCCTGAAGGTCTTGTCGCCCTGCGGTGAAGCAGGCAGACTGAGAGTGACTCGCTTATGCAGGAGAGCCCCATGTCCGCATCACCGCTGGCGCCCAAGTCCCCCTCATCGACGTCCCTCAAGCCGTCCGCCTTTACCGGCCTGCAACTCGCCGAGCCCCTCTGGAAAAGGGTCCCCAGCCGCGACGATGCCGGCCATCTCCTCTCTGATTTCCGCATGATTTTCCCCGGACTCCGCCAGAAAAGCGGTATTCGCCAGCAACACACTCTACGAATCATCAATGCCGTATTGCATCATTACGGCTCCTGGGTGGTATTTGCCGATTTCAATATGCGCACGAATTTGCTCTGGGTGAGTATTCGTCCACGTCCTGGTTTAACGCTGGAAATTCCCGCAGCGATTAAAACGCTGGTGCCGGAAGCGTTATTATTGGCGCCCTATTGGTGGCGGTAATGGGCGGCAGTTATGGATGAGTTACATATCCAGCGGGCTGATAATACCACGACCGCCTTTGTTCATGACGTGGGTATAAATCATAGTGGTATTTACGTCTTTATGTCCTAAAAGCTCCTGCACGGTGCGAATGTCGTAGCCTGCCTGCAGCAGATGGGTTGCGAAGGAGTGGCGTAACACATGGGGTGTCACCGGCTTTACAATGCCGGCACGGCTTGCCGCAGTACGTATTGCGCGTTGTACCGTCGCCTCATAAATATGGTGCCGTCTTTGTACCCCGGAACGCGGATCAATACTTAATGCAGGAGACGGGAACACATACTGCCAGCCCCAGGATTGCGCACTGGAAGGATATTTCACCGCCAGCGCATCCGGCATAAAGACCGCCCCAAGACCGTTTTCTAAATCTGTATCATGCAGTAATTTGGCCTTTTCCATTTGCTTTTTTAGGGGTAGTAGAATGTTTTCCGGTAAGACGGTCACCCGGTCTTTAGCCCCCTTACCATCCCGGATGACGATTTCGCGGCGTTCGAACTCCACGTCTTTTATCCGGAGGCGCAAACCCTCCAACAGACGCATACCCGTACCATAGAGCATGCTCGCGATGAGCCACATCGTTCCTGAGAGCTCGTGCAGTAAGGCGCGGGTTTCCGTTGGTGTCAGCACCACCGGCAGGTGCTGCGAAGGTTTGGCGCTGGTGATGTTATCCAGCCAGGGCAGGTCAATACCCAAAACCTGCTTGTAGAGAAAGAGCAGCGCCGCCTTGGCCTGATTTTGGGTAGAGGATGAGACGCTGCGTTCAGTGGCGAGATGGCTCAGGAAGGCCTCCACCTCGGCGGCACCCATGTTTTTGGGGTGCCGTTTCTGATGAAAAAGAATAAAGCGCCGCGCCCAGTCCGTATAGGCCTCTTCGGTGCGGATGCTGTAATGCATCACCCTGATCCGGGCACGCACCTGGTCCAGAAGCCTGGGCGGGGTGCTGGGAGTTGCTTGGCTATTTTCCATCCCGAAAATTTTAGGCTGTCCTAAATTTTTAGGAAAGGGCGGTGTTTTGTAGATACAGTATGTTGGTTATTTATCATGTTGCGTTAGGCGCCATGTATGTGGTAGCGTTGTACAATCTAAATTATGTTGGGCATCATAGGAAGCATCCATGCCATCAATCCCAGCCTTCTGTGATACTTGTGGAACAGCATTTCCATCCGGTTTTTTCTTTGAGAACGCGTCAAACGTCACGCTATCTGGAAACAAGTCGGGTCCATGTCCGAGTTGTGGAGGCATGGGGCATGTCCCAGACGGTGTTTTCAATTTTATTGGCAACACCATTGAGATATTGTCAGCTCCCCAACGGACCGTTAAAGAGCTGTCTCGCTTAGTTCAAATAATTCACGAGGCCAAAGAAAAGCAACAATCAAACGAGCAAGTTGCTGCACTGATAAAGCAAGAGCTTCCCGGGCTTTCTTCACTGGCTGACATCCTGCCGAAGAATCGAGGAGAGCTTTATGGCTTTCTTGGTGTAGTGCTTGCTGCTATCACGTTGCTTACCCAATCCCCACAACCATCTCAAAACATAACAATTAATGTGTCTCAGGTTGTCGAGCAAACACTTGTAAACGCATCGACTCCTAAGCAGATGGCATCGCAATCAAAGAAAATTGGTCGAAACGAGCCATGCCCATGCGGCAGCGGGAAGAAATACAAAAAATGCTGCGGCACTCTCAAATGACGCCCAACCCGGCAGTCGAGAGGGACTGCGCAAAAGCGCGCAGCCCCTCACTTTTACGTTATGCTTCAAAAACGTATCCGAACAGTTTGATGTCCGAAAACAACGAGAATTTATGCCACGTAAGAAGTTATAGATCCCACTCCATTATCTAGGAGGTTTCTATGGTCAAGGTCTATTACAGTAGCGTCCTGAACCAACCCGCAGATCGAGTTTGGGGTTTTGTTCGAGACTTCAACAGCTACCCGAGCTATATTGAAGGGGTTGCCGAGAGCGTTATTGAAGACGAGAAAAACGGTGATGAAATTGGTGCTGTGCGACGCTTTCGTATAGGCCAAACTTGGAAGCGGCAGCGCCTGACTGCCCATTCTGACTCTCAGCGTTCATTCAGCTATGCGGGGATGGAACCAATCGAGTTCCCGTCGCATGGCGGCATCGATGCTCCAGCCGCCGCCAACTATGAGGGTACCTTGCGGCTCACGCCGATCGTAGATGGGAATCGAACCTTCATTGAATGGTTTGTAGAACTCGATTGCACGCCAGAGGACGCCACCCAATGGAACGAATTGTTCACCAATCTAATCCCCAAGTGGGTAAATTCCTTGAAACGCGCCTTGGACGGCTAGTAAAGCATAACAATTCGCTGCAGCCGACCGTCATCCCGCTACGCGGTCTGCCGGCGGCTGAGCTCAAGCGTTAGGCATGGGAGAGTGCTTTGGTTACGTTTAGCACAAAAGACTATTGGGGCAATCTGTTTGTCGTCTTCACCGTGCCCCTCCCCAATCGGCCTCCCGTCTTCATGTCAATGAAAGTGACGGAATACAACAAGGACAAGTCCGGAGTTGTTATTATTGATCCCGAAAAATTTCTTGAACTTTGGCGTAATGAGCCACACAGCATCCATAGGTCAGAAGCAAATGGCACCCCGCAAACGTGGCCGCATGATCGAAAGTATGGACATGCTGCGGAGGGCTTTTCTCACGGGTTTGATAACCCAGTTCCGCTAGCCTATGTCTCGCATGGCATCAGCACTCGAACCATTGTTTCGCACAGGTTCCTTTGGTTCGGGAAAAGTGTGCGCCACGAGCAGTTTCATTATGTTGGCTTTACGAACGGTATCACCAGAACGATCTGGTTGCTAACCCAAGGGTGCACTGCCTTTCCAGTCGAATGCGAAATGCCTGGAGCTAGAGAGCTACACCGAGTAGCCGCCGCGCCAAACACGCATTTCTATACAGTTGGTGAACTCGCAGAGGTGGCATCACATGCCTAACCCATCATTCCACCGGACCTTGCGCATAAAGCCGCGCAAGGCCGGTGAATTCAAACGTTAGCCCTGCCAATCACAGAGCCATACCATGACCGAAGTTATTGGAATTGACCATATCTATATCACCGTTTCCGATCTTAATCGCTCGGAGATTTTCTATGACCTCGTTTTATTAGAGGCACTGGGCTTTCGCAAAAACAAGTTCACTCTGGGCGGCGACCCTCACGTTCAATATTTCAACCGCCATTTTGGTTATGTCCTTCGGCCTTCGCGTACCGAAGCCGCACACGACTCATATTCCCCTGGGTTGCACCACTTCTGCCTCCGCGTTGATTCGGCGGAGGGAGTCGCTGCCGTAGCCACTCAGCTTCGTAGATCCGGCATCGAGGCATCGGAAGCTAAGCTCTATCCTGATTACGCCCCTGACTATTGGGCAACATTCTTCACCGACCCCGACGGCATCCGTCTTGAGGTCACGAATTACCGGCTGGAACGCCGAGAGCGCCATGACGGTTGGTAAAAGCAGGGCTAACACTACATTCGAGCGGGACGCGCCAAAAGCGGCGCGCCCCTCAATTTGAACGTTAGGTTTCACAAGGACGCATCCTATGGCACAAATAAAAATTTATGGCCTAAAATCTTCGCTATTGGAAAAGACTTCTTCACTTTCATCTGCGATTCACGCAGCGATCGTCGAAGCACTGGTATTTCCTCCCGATAAAAAATTCCACCGGTTCATCGCGCTAGAAAAATCGGAGTTCATCTTTCCGGAAGATCGCAGTGACAACTACACGATTATTGAAATTTCAATGTTCGAGGGTCGATCAGCCGAATCAAAAAAATCGCTTATTCGCCTAATTTTTGCCAACATCGAGCGTGATGTAGGCATTGCACCGCAAGACGTAGAAATCACTATCACTGAGACGCCAAAACAAAATTGGGGTATTCGCGGTATATGCGGCGATGAGTTGGCTTTGGGGTACAAAGTCAATGTGTAACCTAACCTTGCATTCAAGAGGGACGCGCTAAAGCGCGCCCCTTAATTTAACGTTATACAAAAGGAAGAGTATGGCTAAGCCGGGGACAGACTTTGAGGACTACGTCCACTACATCTACAGCACCCTTCTAAACTTGAAGGGTGAGAAGGTGCGCGTATCCAAGCGTACGACATTCAAATTACCATCCGGTGAGTCTTATGAGGTTGACGTATTCTATGAATTCATTCACGTTGGTGTAAGGCATCGCGTAGCCATTGAGTGCAAGGACTGGAAGTCCCCCGTTAGCCAAGGACAGATTTTAGAATTCCACCAAAAGATTAAAAATATTGGTGATGACGTGGTCGGGATCTTCGTGTCACGTTCTGGTTACCAGTCAGGCTCGAATGCTGTAGCTGCACGGCATAAGATACGCCTACTCGAAGCCAAAGATGTGCCGACAATTCATGGCATGTTATCTCAGCATATAACAACAAGCTTTATTCCAGAAGATGGCTGCATCGGCGAACCTTTTTGGTATGTGGCAGAGCTAGATCGTCCTGATGGTGAACCAACCGGAACGTACTATGCTTTTCCAGAAGACAGTCCGATAAATATACCGCTATTTATCTCGAAGCAATACGCGTTGAAATTTCACGCTTCGCTTCCCGATAAAGATAAATTTAAAGTATATGGCATGGCTCAACATAAGCTTCGAGGATTACTTGCTTTCGCAATACCGCAGAAAATATCATTTGGAATAGTGTTCAATTATCCGACAAGCAATGGTGGTCTAAAGATAAAACCATTGAGTGCGATGGAATTAAAAAACGACTACCTTTTACTAGACGTCCCAAAGAGTCTAGAAAAATAAATAGTGTCACAGGAGGTGCCACGGGGTGCGAGTCGTGTGTATAACTATTCGGTCAACCGTAAACGTTCAGCCAACCCACCCTTGCGGGTTGGCGCCAATCAGGCTAATGCAGATTTTTTCCAGTTCCACGGCAAGAGTTCGTGGAGTTTTTTGTTGGGCCAGGTCGGGAGCTTTTCGAGCACGTCACAGAGGTACGCGAAGGGCTCGATGCCGTTGAGTTTGCACGTTTCGATGATGCTGTAGAAGGACGCGGCACGCTCGCCACCGGCATCATTTCCAACAAATAAAAAATTCTTGCGACCAATGGCCACGCCCCGCAGCGCTCGCTCCACCGGATTATTATCGATGCTGAGTTGTCCTTCTTCGAGGTAGAGCGTCAGTGCTTTCCAACGCTTCAGCGCATAGCCGATGGCTTTAGCGATGCCACTTTTCGGCGCCACCTGCATCTGGGTTTCCGTGAGCCAGGCATGGAAGGCTTCCAGCAGGGGACCGGCACGCTGCTGCCGGGCGGCGACTTTCTGATCTGGTAGAGATTCCTTGATCTCCGCTTCGATGGCGTAGAGTTTGACGATCCAGGCCAGGGCCTTCTGGGCTACCGGACTGGGACCCCGCTGTTCCACGTCATAGAAGTGGCGGCGGACATGCGCCCAGCATCCCGCTTCGATGATCTGTTCCTTGCGGTAGAGGGCATCATACCCCCCATAGTCATCGGTCTGGAGAATGCCTTTCCAGTCGCCCAGGAAGTGTTGCGCGTGGATCCCCTTACGGTCCGGGGCATAATCAAAGACCACGACGGGATGCGGGGCATCCGCCTGGCTGCGATACACCCAGAGATAGGCTTTGTCCGTCTTGCCGCTGCCGGGGTTGAGGACGGGCAAGGGCGTCTCGTCGGCGTGCAGAATCTTTCCTTCCAGCAAGGCCCTTTTGCAGGCTTCGGCGAGCAGGCTGATCCAGTATTCGCCCTGACCCAGCCAGCTGCAGAGGGTGGCGCGAGAGATCGGTACGCCCGCTCGCTGGTACTGGGTTTCCTGCCGGTACAAAGGCAGGTGATCCACGTGTTTCGCCGTCATCACATGGGCCACCAGGCGCGCCGTGGGCAAGCCCTTGTCAATCACCTGTGCCGGTAATGCCGGACTTTCGAGGGTACCGCAGGGGCGGCAGACCAGTTTGGGGCGGATATGGCGAATCACCTGGAAGCGTCCGGGGATATAATCCAGTTTTTCGCTGATCTCTTCCCCGACCGTTTCGAGTGGACCCCCACATTGCGCGCAAGTGCAAGTCTTGGGATCGTGACGTACTTCTACCCGGGGCAGATGGGCGGGGATCGCCATGCGGCCGGGGTGCCGGCGTACGGGACGGGCGGGGACCGCTACGGTCTGCGCGTCGGCGGCTGCTCCCTCTGCACGGCCAGCGGTCACGGCCGCACTGTCTTCCAGAACGGTTTCGAGGAGGCTTTCCATCGCCGCGATTTCGGTATCCAGCGCTTCTTCCCAAAGACTGATCTGGTCGGGAGAGAGCTTTTCCGAACGGCGTCCGAATCGCCAGCGCTGCAGTTTGGCGATGGTGCTTTCCAGGCGGGCGATGGTTTCATCGCGCAGGGCAATGGCCGCTTGCTGTTGGGCGATGATCCGGGTGCGTTCCGCTTCCTGTTCCTCCTGCTGTTGCAGCAGGCTCAGCACCAGATCGCGCAGGGCGTCCGGGCTGGTGGGAAGAGGCGTTTGCGGCGCTGAAATCATCAGAAAATAGTATCGGAACTGGGCTATTTATACAAGAAATTCCCGCTAGTTACAGCAGTGTTGGTGTGCATTTTTCCAGGCTCGGTAACGGCGTCCACGGGCGCCCCTCTACCAGCATCGCCCACTGCGCAGCGGAGAGTTCTATGGCACCGGCATCGGCGCGGGGCCAATGGAGTCGTCCCTGATCCAGACGGCGATACACCAGCCAGAAGCCCAGTCCATCCCACAGTAACAATTTCAGACGATCCCCTCGGCGGTTGCGAAAGACAAAAGCATGACCGCAAAAAGGATCGGCAGCCAATACCCCCTGTACCTTGGCCGCCAGGCCATCAAAGCCTAACCGCATATCTACGGGCGCTGCCGCGAGCCAGATCCGGCTGCTCGAATTTAGCCACATGGTCTTTCCAGAATCTGCACCAAGGTCTGGAGCCAGCTGGTATCTACCGGCGCCGCAAGCTTCAGGCTACGACCGGATAACAGGTGAATTTCCACCGGTGAAACAGGCGTCCTGACCGGCGCGGCCAGAGTTACCGGCAAAAACCCTTCGGGCACGGCGGACAGCAACGGCGTTTGTATAGAATCGGCAAAGCGTTTGCGCCAGTAATGCAGCGTGGCTACGGCGATCCCCGCCTGCGCACAATAATTCTTGACCGACTGTCCGCTCGCCTGAAATCCCTCTACCTGCTGCCGCCAATAAGCGACTTTCTCTTCTTTCTTCATCACCATCCCTCCGCGCTGAATGCAGATCAGGATCGGTCAGGTCAGGAAATTTGGGAAGGTGGGTTGCTTAGACGCTTACAAATGGTCGAATCTCCCTACGTCCCCTGGTGTTTACTGGTGGTATTTCCCACGCATAGCACTTGATCATTTTCGCATTGCCGAATTCTGTGACGTCACGAAACTACGGTTACGGACCGCGCCAGATGGCAAAGTGTGCCTCTATCACGGTTTAGCTAAGAGCATCGCACAGCGCGTGGAATGGCATGCAGCTCAAAAGTTAACATTGAGTTGCTTACAGACCGGTTTCCTCTCGACCTTCCGGTTTACTCTTCTTGCCCTGAACGACTTTGATTACTCGGAAGGAGCGGAAAAGATCGACAAGTATTTCGACGCTCTCTCTGTCAGTTGGCGATCGACGACGACAAGGGAAGATGCAGAATCCATCGAGTGTAACGAGCTTCATGGCGAATACCATTACCCACTCAACATTCAAGGGAACAAACGGCCTGAACTATTAGCTTTTACCCGCCATTTGAAGGCCATGCGAAGCGCCTACAAAAAACGATATATCAGTAGTAGTGACCATCATTGTGCGAAGTGAGATGACAATGCAATCCAACAATTCCACTATCTATCTTGTTTCTTGTGTCAGCAAAAAACGAAATCAACCATGCGCGGCACGTGATTTGTATATTTCTGATTGGTTCATCAAGGCGCGTCGATATGCAGAATTATCTTTATATCCATGGTATGTGCTATCTGCCGAGTACGGTTTGGTTCCTTCCGATCAAATAATTGCACCATATGAGCGAACGCTCAACACGATGAGGGTGGTGGATCGCCGATCTTGGGCCGATCATGTATCCCTTCAAATCTCGGAAGCCGCTCCAGACTTGAAACAAGTGGTGTTCTTGGCAGGTGTGCGGTATCGTGAGTTCTTGACCAGCCACCTTTCCGATAGGGACGTAAAAGTATCGATCCCAATGGAAGGGCTGCGAATCGGAGAGCAACTGAGTTGGCTTTTACAGCACACCTCGTTGTCTGTAGATTAATGGTCAAGCGGCCGAACAATTCATTCAATCCGACGCCGCTTCGCGGCGCGGATTAATTCAAATGTTAGGCACCAAGGAACAATAGACACGATGATGCAACTTACTTCTGCAAATACTTCGGACATCCCAGCACTTTGCGCATTGCTGGATATCTTGTTTTCTCAAGAAGCAGAGTTTAAACCCGATCACGAAGCACAAAGCCGTGGCTTAGCTCGCATCCTTAGCAATCCAGAAATTGGGCTTATCGTTGTCGCTCGTCAAGACAGCCAAGTGATCGGTATGGTTAATCTTCTCTACACAGTATCTACGGCGCTCGGCGAGCGCGTCGCGCTACTGGAAGATATGGTAGTGTCCCCCGCCGCTCGCGGCGCTGGTGTTGGTTCTCGGCTCCTGGAGCAAGCTATTCAATTCGCGCGCTTGAACGGGTGCAAACGCATTACCTTGCTCACAGACTGCGCGAATGAATCAGCGCAACGATTTTATCAAAGGCATGGTTTCGGTTTTTCGGCCATGATCCCTCTTCGTCTTTCGCTGGGCGAATAGGTTGCTATGCCTAACATGGCATTCGAGCGAGACGCGCCATAAGCGGCGCGCCCCTCAACTTTACGTTAGACCGCCAATGGGGAATCGTTGACTTCATCCGGGAACGGCACAGACTCTATTTCTAACTACGATAGAGGACCATCATGACCAAGATCGCAAAGAACACGATTTGCCTTTGGTACGAACGCGATGCCGAGGAGGCGGCGCTATTCTACGCCAAGACCTTTCCCGATTCGTCCGTCGGCGCGGTGCATCGCGCACCGGGCGACTTTCCGTCGGGCAAGCAAGGGGACGTATTGATAGTCGAGTTTACCGTGATGGGTATACCCTGCTTGGGGCTGAATGGCGGACCCGCGTTCAAGCACAATGAAGCGTTCTCGTTCCAGGTTGCCACGGAAGATCAGGCCGAGACCGATCGGTACTGGAATGCGATCGTCGGCAACGGCGGCCAAGAGAGCGAGTGCGGTTGGTGCAAAGACAAGTGGGGCGTCTCCTGGCAAATTACGCCAATTGCGTTGATCAAGGCGTATACCAATCCCGATCTCTCCGCCGCCAAGCGGGCGTTCGATGCAATGATGACGATGAAAAAAATAGACATCGCCGTGATCGAGGCGGCGGTTCGTGGCTAGAAGCTGGCGGTCTAACAACAGCATGCAGCGGACGGCGCTGCGCGCCCGCGAACGAGAAGCGAGTGGTACGAACATCTGGGCGGCGGGCGGACACCGCTACGCGGCTTCGCTCGCGTGAGCCTCCGCGCACTTCGTGCCCTACGGCCTCAGGCGGGTGCCGCACAACTCGCACCTCGTTATGCACCCATTAACAGATAGGAGTCTTTTATGAATGCAAAGTATTCTGGGCAGTGTCTTTGTGGGGAGATCAGTTATTCAGTTGATATTGAGCCAATGTTTACTGGAAATTGTCATTGCAAAGACTGTCAAAGATCATCAGGCAGTGCATTCATTCCGGCGATGATTTTCCCTGAGAAAGATGTTGTTGTTTCAGGTGAAGCAAAATATTTTGAGTCTCAGGCAGACAGCGGAAATATGCACAAAAGAGATTTCTGCCCGAATTGTGGTTCTCAATTGTTCGCACGGTTCAGCAGTATGCCAGGGATGCTGGGTATAAAGGCTGGAACTTTAAATGACCCATCAAATTATGTTCCAAAGTTAGATTTCCATGTAGGTAGTGCTGCGCCTTGGGACTTTATGAACCCAGAGCTACCTAAAAAGCATGGGGCTGCGCAAAGCTAACGATAGTACATAACAATCTAATCAAGCCGGGCTTACGAAATGACATCGAACTTTTCCATACAAAGAGCAACTGCAAGTGATGCCCATGAAGTCGCCATCATGGTGGGTGAATTACTGCACGAAATTATGAGTGCAATTGGTATGCAGGCCTTCAATTTCAATCTTCATGAAACATCGGCCAAGCTGAAAGATTTCATTGACCGAGAGAAGTACTTTGTTTTTATCGCCATAGGGGGGAATACAAGCCAAATGGGCTTTATTGCGCTTTACGAAAGCTACGCGTTATATGCTGAGGGCGCCTTTGGTACGATTGCAGAGCTATTTGTGCGTCCAGGCTACCGGTCACAAGACATAGGACAGCGCCTTATAGAGCAAGCAAAGTTGTTCGGCAACTCGCGCGGTTGGAAGCGACTAGAAGTTACGACTCCTCCACTCCCACAGTTCGACAGAACACTCGCCTTTTACGAGAAGGAAGGGTTCGCAATTACGGGCGGTCGCAAGTTAAAGGTTGCTTTGTGACACAAGACATCAGAATCTGTTTTGTCGGAGATTCGTTCGTTAGCTTTGACGGTACTCACGCGCAGCATCAACGTCATCGGATGTTGTGGTGACTCCTGAAAGCCGTAGTGCTCATAGAACTGTTTGGCGCGTTCGTGGAGCGCATGAACCAGCAAAGCGCGAACTCCGGTGTTCTGCGATACGGTGATGGCCCGATTCACCGCGTCTTGCAGCATGGCTGCCCCCAGTTTGATGCCTTGTGCCCGTCGATCCACCGCCAGCCTGCCAAGCACCATGACGGGAACCGGATCGGGCATATTGCGACGAACCGAGCCGGTCGCCAGTTGATGAGAGACCGCACCAGCTGACATGGAGTAGAAGCCACGCACACGATTTTCTTCATCAACGACCACAAAACTCCTGCTGGCGCCAGTGAGCTGGTTGTTCATCGCCCGGCGTTTGAGCCACTCCTCCAGAGCAGGCTCTCCGCACTCAAAGTCGCCCAACAGATGCGTCGCGGCAAGTGGTTGCGGCGAGGATAGCTTCAAGCTCATGCTGGATTGCTTTCCCATGGCGCCTTGACCGCCATCAACCGCTCAAGACCCTCATTGGCGCGTGGCGGCGCATCAAGCATGGCGGTGAACTGCCGGAATTTTTCCGCATCCAGCCCAAAGAACACCTGATCGAGCAGCACCGATTGCGCACGCTCGCCGGCGGCTTCCAGCATGAAATCGGAACGGTTTTTGCCCAGCAGGTGGGCGGCGTGGTCAATGAGATCACGTTGTTCCGGCTGGGCGTTGGGCATTCTCATGGCTAGCGGCTAAACTTGGCGCATGGCACCTACTATTTTCCTTCAAGGGGCATTTCGCTTTTTCTTTTTTTCACGCGAAGAACCACGAATACACGTTTATGTTACTCATACCGATGGTGAAGCCAAATTTGGGTTGGAGCAGAAATTGAGTTGGCATTGAACCAAGGGCTTTCTCAAAAACAGGTCGGCGAGGCGTTGGCTCTGGTTCACGCCCATCACGAGGAGGCCAAGCGTCTGACCTTTGCCACACCGGGCAAGGATGCCGAAACCATCGCGCGCTTTACCGATGACTTGCGGGTTCATGGTGGAGATGCCGAGGCGATCCAGGAAGTCAGCATGGACCTGTCCCCTGCCTTCCAGAAAGGGGGAAAAGAGCATTTGCCCAATGCTCAGATGACTTTTGATCGTTTCCACCTGATGAAACTGGTCAACACTTTGCTGAAGGTCTGGGGGGGAGATGCTAAGGCCAGCGGTCTGCCCCCTCTGGTCAAGGTGGCCTACACCATCATGAATCACTGGGACGGCTTCTTGCACTGGTTTGATAGCCACATCACCAACGGCATTCTGGAGGGGTTCAACCTGCTGCAATCCGCTAAATCCAAGGCACGCGGCTAGATGCCGAACGAAGTCGGCGGACTCACGGACGCGGACGTCCAGGCGCGCATCGCGCGTGGCGAGGTCAACCAGGCGGTGATGCAGCCGAGACGCTGCGCTATTTCGACGCCCAAGGGGTCGCGATCAAGCTCCTGTCGGGAGACCACCCGGCTACCGTCGGCCAGGTCGCGTCGCAGCTCGGGATAGATTGGAAGCGGGCATAGGACTCGGCTAGAATGACCGAGTTCGCGTCCGACCTAAAAATGGAGAAGTGCACCGTTTTGTCTGATGTTTGGTCGCAAACGGAAATAAATCAGAAACAATAGGATAGGATCGTTTTGGCAGCACGAATATGAGACACAATGATCTCAAATATCTCATAGTTGAGATATTGAACTGCTTTTCTTGGCACGGTCTAGACTTTTACCGTTGATTGCTTTTAAATTAATTCTAGTATTGTTCCTGTTCGTGGAGGAGTTTATGGAAAAGGCAGGTAGTCTACATGCGCGGAAACGGCATAGGTTGGCCGCCGCCCGTACGGTTTTGGCGGCGGCCGTTGGTTTTGGTGGAATCGCTGTAGCCTTCGCCTTCGGTGGCGAGTTCCCCTCGAAGGTTCCGGTACCAGCAAACAACCCCATGACACCCCAAAAAATCTCTCTGGGTAAGCAGTTGTTTTTTGATCCACGACTATCCCTTACCGGCGATGTCTCCTGTGAAACCTGTCATAATGTCATGGGCAACGGCAGTGACGGCTTGCCACTTTCGTTCGGCGTGCTTGGCCGGGTGGACACCCCTCGTCACGCGCCATCGGTATTTAATGCCGCCTTCAATACCGTGCAGTTCTGGGACGGACGAGCCGATAGCCTAGAGGCTCAGGCCAAAGGCCCCATCCTCAACCATGTGGAAATGGGCATGCCGAATGCAGCAGACCTGGTCAAACGCCTGCAGGAAATACCTGGCTATCGCGATGAATTTCGCAAGGTATTCGGTGACAAGGACCCTATCACCTTCGACCATGTTGTACAGGCTATAGCCACTTATGAGCGCACTCTGGTAACGCCAGACAGTCCCTATGACCGCTACGTCAAAGGCGACAAGGCAGCACTTAGCAGTAGCGCCATAGAGGGCATGAAAACAATCCGCTCGTTTGGATGTGAGTCATGTCACGCCGGACCGATGTTCGACAATCCCGGTACGCCCATGGGGACTGGTTGGTTTCAGAAATTCCCGGTGCAGCCACACAATCCGGTCTGTGCCAAATACGTACAGAAATATCATCTCATGGACGATCCTGGTCGTTTCGATGTGACCCACAAAGCGGTAGACATGCATGTATTCAAGGTCCCTAGTTGGCGCAATGTCGCTCTGGAAGCGCCCTATTTCCAAAATGGCTCCGTGCGCACCCTGCAAACCGCGGTGCGGGTCATGGCTGCCTGTCAGTTGGGCCTGACGGTCACGAATAAGCAGGTGAGCGATATCGTTTCCTTTTTAGATAGCCTCACCGGGAAATTTCCCAAGGAGACCATGCCAACCCTTCCAGAGACGCCTAACACTACCATTATGATGAATGTTTCTCGATTGCAAAAAGTGGCAGTAGAAAATGAGAAGAAGTGAATTCTACTAGGGGCGGTTAGAAATCTCATCCAAGGAGCAAAAGGTATGCAACAACGTTCGGCACCCCAGGAAACTATTGGCACCCCAGCCAAGCTTTGTTCCCATTGATTTCCAAGTCAAACCCATCATTCCGGCGGACGCGCTAAAGCGTGCCGCTGGATTCACCGGTGTGTGCCGGGCATGGCACATAGCTACCCAGGTGCGAGTCCTGGGGCCAGGTTTCCGCAGAGCCGAAGGCAAGGGGGAGGGCAAGGGCGTTGTCGCGACACAGGGTCTGAAGGAAGTTGGCTCGACTCCAACGCTGCGGGGCGATGAACAAAAACCGGATAGGAGGCGTGGTGCATCTGGGACGAGCGGGTATATGACCGCGAAGTCCTCCATCTGCGGTTGTTGGGATGCACTTTGTAAATCCGGCGGCAGCGCAGAAAGTGATGTTTTGCTTGATCACACTCACCCCTATCCCGAATAGATTTTTAATGTCCGATTCCACGACGTATGGTGATCCTCTTACCGCGCTACTCGCTCGTGTTCGCCATTGCGAACTTTGCGCCGGGCAGCTGCCGCTTGGTGCGCGTCCGGTGCTGCAGATGGATTCGCGCGCCCGTATTTTGATCGCTGCGCAGGCTCCGGGCAGGAAGGTGCACGAAACAGGTATTCCCTTCAACGATGCCAGCGGCGATAGGCTTCGTACCTGGCTGGGTATCTCCCGAGAGGTATTCTACGACGCCCGACAGGTGGCGCTCGTGCCCATGGGATTCTGCTACCCAGGCACCGGAACGTCCGGAGACTTGCCGCCGCGGCCAGAGTGCGCTCGTGTCTGGCATGGGGAGTTACTGCCGCATTTGCAGCATCTGCAACTCACTCTGGTCATCGGCCAGTATGCCCGGGCTTATCACCTTCCTGCCGAGGCCGGAACGCTGACGGAGGTGGTTCATGCATGGCGCGAAAACTGGCCCAACCGCATACTGCTGCCGCATCCCAGCCCGCGTAATAATCTGTGGCTGAAGCGCAATCCGTGGTTCGAGAAAGAACTCATTCCGGCGCTTCAGGCGCGTGTTGCCGAGGTGCTTGCGCAGGACCGTTGACCTGGCATTCAGGAAGGGTGTTATGGTAATGCGCTACGTCCCGCAAAAGGTTTTGAATGGCCCGAAATCCTCGGGAGCGGGCTGGGCATAGCTCTCCAGCCCCGGACGCTCCGTGAAGGGCTGTTCCAGCACGGCGAGCAGCGCTTTGAACGGGGTGAGGTCCTGATCCTGCGTAGCGGCGGCCAGGGCTTCCTCGACTTTGTGGTTGCGGGGTATGTAGAGCGGATTGACCTGATCCATTGCCTTGGCGCGCGCCTCCGCGGTGGTGTTTTCGCGCGCCAGTCGGGCCTGCCATTGCGCCAACCAAAGATCAAACGGCGCCGGGTTGGTAAAGTGGGCGCGGACCTGCGCCGGATCACCGTGCACTGCCGCTGACAAACCGCGGAAGACCTGTGTGTAGTCGGCATTCTGGCCTTCCATGGCGGACAAAAGAGCTTGCGCCAGCGCGAGATCGCCGTCCTCCGCCGTGGCCAGGCCCATTCTGGCGCGCATGCCATCGAGCCAGTGGCGGGTGTAGAGCGTAGGAAACTCGTTGATCTGCTCGGTCAGCAGGCGCACGGCCTCATCGGGGTCGGGGTGAACCAGATCAATCAGGGTTTCGGCGAAGCGCGTGAGATTCCACTGCGCAATCAATGGTTGGTGGGCGTAGGCATAACGGCCCTGCGCGTCGATGGAGCTGAAAACGGTCTCCGGATCGTAGTGATCCATGAAGGCGCAGGGGCCGTAATCGATGGTCTCGCCGGCGATACTCATGTTGTCTGTGTTCATCACACCGTGAATGAAACCGACCAGCATCCAGCGCGCGATCAGGGCTGCCTGTGCGGCGGATACCGCCGCAAACAGCTCCAGATAGGGATTGTCCGCACTTTTCAGGGTGGGGTAGTGGCGGGCGATGGTGTAATCAGCCAGTTGTTTGACCCGGGCGTTTTCGTTGCGTGCGGCAAAAAACTGAAAGGTGCCGACGCGAATATGGCTGGCGGCGATGCGGGTGAGGATGGCGCCGGGGAGCGATGTTTCCCGACGGACGGTTTCCCCTGTCGTGACGGCGGCCAGCGCGCGGGTCGTGGGTATGCCCAGCGCATGCATGGCTTCGCCGATGACATATTCGCGTAGCACCGGCCCCAGTGCCGCCTTGCCATCGCCGCCCCGCGAAAAGGGCGTGCGACCAGAGCCTTTCAGTTGCATATCCCGGCGCCGACCATGGCGATCGACCAACTCGCCGAGCAAGAGGGCGCGGCCGTCCCCCAGTTGCGGAGAGAAGTGGCCGAACTGATGACCGGCATAGGCCTGGGCCAAGGGCAGCGCGCCTTCCGGGACCTGATTCCCGGAAAAAATGGCGGCACCCAGTTCATCGTCCAGCGTGGCACTGTCGAGCCCCAGCTCCTCCGCCAGTGCCTGGTTCAACAGCAGCAGTCGGGGCGCTGGTGCCGTGGCCGCCTGCCAGGGGGCGTAAAAACCCTCCAGATCGCGCGCATAGCTATTGTCAAAACGGAATAATGCCTTATCCATTCGTCAGTCTTGATGCACGGGCACCGGTATTTCCAGTTTCACCTCACCGTTCTCCAGGCGCGCGGTGATTCGCGTGCCCTTGGGTAGGTCGCCAAAGAGGATATGCTCCGCCAGCGGCTTCTTCAGGTGTTCCTGAATCATCCGCGTCATCGGCCGTGCGCCCATCTGCGGGTCGTAGCCCTTGTCCGCCAGCCATTGCCGTAGTTCAGCGCTGATTTCCAGGCTATAGCCTTTTTGCAGCAACTGCTCGTCCAACTCCATGACGAACTTGTCCACCACGTGTAGCACCGTCTCCTTAGAGAGCGGTGTGAAGGGTACGACGGCATCCAGGCGATTGCGGAACTCCGGCGCGAAGACCCGGCGGATGGTCTCCATTTCCTGCCCGCCATCACTCTGGGGGGCGTTCATGAAACCAATATTCGCTTTGCCGCGCGCCTCAGCCCCCGCATTGGTGGTCATGATCAACACCACATTGCGGAAGTCCACCGTGCGGCCGCCGGCATCTGTCAGCTTGCCGTGATCCATCACTTGCAGGAGCACATTGAAGATGTCCGGGTGTGCCTTCTCAATCTCATCCAACAACAGCACCGCATGTGGGTTACGGCTCACCGCCTCTGTCAGTTGTCCAGCCTGATCATACCCGACATATCCTGGCGGTGCCCCGATGAGTCGCGACACCGTATGCCGTTCCATGTATTCACTCATGTCGAAGCGCAGTAGCGGAATGCCGAGCAGGCTGGCCAACTGCCGACTGAGCTCGGTCTTGCCCACGCCGGTCGGGCCGGAGAAGAGAAAACTCCCCACCGGCTTTTCATGGTGGCGCAGGCCTGCCCGTGCCATTTTGATGGCCGCGGCGAGTTCGTGGATGGCCTTTTCCTGACCAAAGATGACAAATCCCAGATCCCGCTCCAGATTCTTCAGGGCCTGCCGGTCATCGGTAGAGACGCTCTTACCCGGAATACGTGCCACTCGGGCGACCATCTCTTCGATGTCATGCACACCGATGCTCTTCTTGCGTCGGGAGGCTGGCAAAAGCGCTTGCGCGGCGCCCACCTCGTCGATGAGATCAATGGCCTTGTCGGGTAGATGACGATCGTGGATGTGCTTGACGGACAGCTCCACCGCCGCGCGCAACGCCGTATCGGTATAACGCAGGCCATGATGCTGCTCGAATTGTCCCTTCAGTCCGCGCAAAATCTGCACAGACTCTTCCTGAGAGGGCTCCGGCACGTCAATTTTCTGGAAGCGGCGGGTTAGCGCGCGATCCTTCTCAAAATACTGGCGGAACTCCTGATAAGTGGTCGCCCCGATACATTTCAGTTCACCGGAGGCGAGAGCCGGCTTCAGCAGATTGGAGGCATCCATGGCGCCACCCGAAGCGGCTCCGGCGCCGATCAGGGTGTGAATCTCGTCGATGAACAGGATGCTGTTGGGTTTTTTGCGCAGTGCCTTCAGCACCCCTTTCAGGCGTTCTTCAAAGTCACCTCGGTAGCGAGATCCGGCGATCAACGCCCCCAAATCCAGGGCATAAATCGTCGCGTTTTCCAGCATCTCCGGCACTTTTCCAGCGACAACAGCACGCGCAAGACCCTCGACGATGGCGGTTTTCCCGACCCCAGGTTCACCGACGAAGAGGGGATTGTTTTTCCGGCGCCGTGCCAGCACCTGCAGGGCCCGGATCAACTCCTCCTGGCGTCCGATCAGCGGGTCCAGCCGTCCGGCCCGTGCCATGGCGTTGAGGTTGCGCGCATAAACTGCGAGCGGATCCTTGCTGTCTCCCTTCTTCTCCGTGGTGCGCTCGACTTCCTCTTCTTCCTCATCCATGACTTCATCCTTGCGCACGCCGTGCGCCAGAAAATTGACCACATCGAGTCGTGTCACATGTTCTTTCTGCAGGAAATAAACGGCGTGGGATTCCCTTTCGGCGAAGATGGCAACAATGACATTGGCCCCCGAAACCGCTTCCTTACCCGCCGACTGCACATGGTAGAGGGCGCGCTGAATGACCCGTTGAAAACCTATGGACGGCTGGGTATTGACGGTGCCCGCTGGACCCATGGCGGGCACTTTGCGTTCCAGAAACTGCCGTAGTTCCACAGACAGATGGGCGCGGTCGGCGCCACAGGCGCTGAGCACATCCATACCGTCGGGGTTGTCCAGCAGGGCCAGTAGGAGATGTTCCACGGAGGCATATTCATGTCCATACTGGCGAGCAATCTGGAAGGCTTGGTTGATGGACTGTTCCAGGGGTTTGTCGATCATGGTTTACTCCTTTTCCATGATACAGCGCAGTGGATGCTGGTGTTGCCGTGCGTCGGCGGTGACCAGGGCCACCTTGGTTTCCGCGAGATCATAAGGAAAAATCCCGCACAATCCCTTACCCTGCTGGTGGACGGTCATCATCACTGCCACCGCCTCATCATGGGGCTTATGAAAATACGCTTCAAGAATATGCACGACATAGTCCATGGGCGTGAAATCATCATTTACCAGTAGTACCCGGTACATGCGGGGCTCCTGTGCCTGCGGTTCGCGCTCCAGGATGGTACTGCGACGATGTTGCGTTCTACCCATGACCTACACTCCATAATGTTTGTTGTTCGCCGTCATTGTGGCGCCTGCCTTTTGCGCTGGCAAGGTATCCCATGAGGCAGTTCCGTATCAGCCGGTTCTTCGAAGGTGGGGGCGGTGGGCGGTAAAAAAAGCGCCGGGGAGATTCCCGGCGCTTTTTGTTGGGGCGATACCCAAAATTACTTGGTGATATTGATCTTCGCCTGGCTGCGCAGGTTGGAGACGAACTTGGCGGCCTCCTGCTGCTGCAGTTGCGCCTTGATGCGATCCTTCATGGCGCTTAGTGTCGGGGGGGTCAGGGCACGCGTTGCCTGCACCTCGATCACATGGTAGCCGAACTGGGTCTGCACCGGGCCAACGGGCTTGTCGATAGGAGCTGTCTCAATGGCCTGAGCGAAGGGCGGAACGACCATACCGGGGACAATCCAACCCAGCTCGCCACCATGAGCGGCGCTGGCCTTGTCGATGGAGTATTTTTCCGCCAGAGCGGAGAACTTCTGACCGGCCTTGAGATCGCCAATGATCTTGTCGGCCTCGGTCTTCGTCTTCACCAGGATGTGCCGCACTTCAAATTCCTTCTTGCCCATGGCCTGAACGAATTTGTTGTAGGCATTCTGAATATCGGTTTCCGGAATGGGGTGCCCTTTCACATACTGTTCGACCGCCGCATCGGCCAGAATCTGACGTTTGGCCATGGCTAAGCGTTCTTTCACGTCAGCGGACTGGCCTAGCTTGTGACTGACGGCGTACTGCGAAAGCACTTCCATGTTGACCAGATTCTGCACCACCTGCTCGCGGGCATTGGGCTCCTTGGCGAGCGCCGGGCTCATGGACATGATGGCCTGCACCTCGCTGTTATCAATGGTGGCGCCATTGACGGTGGCGACGGGGGCAGCAAAAGCGGGTATAGCAAAAGCGCTGACAGTGGCAGCAAGAATGACCACGCGAAGTTTCATAAATTTTCCTTCAGGTTAAGTGATGCTGACCCTATTATCCATAGTGGCGGACAAAGGGGAAGTCTCCGGGGTGCTACGTTGCAGTGGTGCCTCCGTTTCCTGACGTTTTTCAGGACCGAGGAGGAATTCCACCAGGGTAAGGGCAAAATCCATGGCCGTACCGGGTCCGCGGGATGTGATCAGGGGACCGTCGACCACTACGGCATCTTCCCGGTAGGTATAATCCCGGCTCTGCGGATCGAGGGTACCGGGATATGCGGTGACCTGACGGCCATCGAGCAGGTGATGGGCGGCTAGCATGCCGGGTGCGGCACAGATGGCGGCTATGATCTGCCCCTGCCGGGTTCGTTCCTGCAGAAGCCCGAGGAGCGGCTGATGCTTTGCCATGCGCTCCACACCCCCGATCCCACCAGGAAGCAGGATCACATCGATATCAGCGTCGGCCACATCGGCCAACAGTGCGTCTGGTTGCAGGCACAGCCCCCGTCCACCGGTGACCAAGCCGTTTTCCAGGCCGGCGAGGACCACTTGCAAACCCGCCCGCCGCAGGATATCGCAGGAGATCACTACCTCCATGTCCTCAAAACCATTCGCTACGGGGATCAGCACCTGTATCGCAGAAGTCACCGGCGCTTAGCTCCTTTCGAGAAAAAATACATCACCGCCTCCCCACTGACCAATCGGGAAATCACGTTGGATTGGACCACGTTGGCGCAGAATTTATCCATATGCAATGCATATCAGAACAAAATGGTGCTGGCCGGATCACTGTCCCACTGCCTTCGGAAGGGGGATCACCATGGGGACGCTATGCCCCTTTTCCTGCACCGGGACCGCTTGGTTTTGCAGAATGGCGAGCGCTTCGCGCAGAGGATAATCCTTCACCAAGTTCGGTTTCAAGGTGCTGCTGGCGGCTATGGCTTCGTCTGCCGCCGTGGATTCGGAAGCGTCGGTCGGTGTCGCCACCGTGGCGGAAGCCGGCAGGGCGATGGTATATCGGGGTGTAGCCTTGCGGCACTCGTCCGGCGCTTTCAGCACGCCATGTAGTTCCGACTCCTTCAGGAGATCCGCATCCAGTGCGCGCAGCCGCGCATTGGATGGCTGCACCTCGATGTTGGGGACGATGCCCTCGCTCTGGATGGAGCAGCCTGCCGGGGTGTAATAAAGTGCCGTCGTCAGTTTGAGGGCGCCGCCGTTGCTCAGTGGTATCACCGTTTGTACCGATCCCTTGCCAAAGGTGCGCTGACCCATGATCAGGGCGCGGTGGTCATCCTTGAGCGCGCCGGTAACGATTTCCGCCGCCGAAGCCGAGCCGCCATTGATGAGTACGATCATGGGGGCGCCGTGGAGATAATCGGGTCCGTGGGCGGAGAAACGCATGTCGCTGTCGTCGGTGCGCCCTTTGGTATAGACGATCAGCCCTTTGTTGAGGAAGGTGTCCGCTGTTTCGACCCCTGCTCCGAGCACGCCCCCCGGATTGTTGCGGAGGTCAAGGATCAGACCTTTGAGGTGCCCGCCAGCTTCCTGCTCCAGATGCTCCACCGCCTTGCGGGTTGCGCTGCCGGTGTTTTCCTGAAACTGACTGATGCGGATGTAGCCATAACCAGGCGCCAGCATGGCAGAACGTACGCTCCGCACCTTGATGATGGCGCGGGTGAGGGTCAGAGTCAGGGGTTGCGCCTGATGCGGCCGCAAAATAGTCAGGGTTACCTGTGTTCCGGGTTTGCCACGCATCATGTCCACGGTTTTCTGCAGAGGGATGCCCTGCAGGGCCTTATGGTTGATTTTGACGATGATGTCGCCCGATTCGATACCAGCCTTGGCGGCCGGCGTACCGTCAATGGCGCTGATGACCTTGAGCACGCCACGCTCGCCGGTCACTTCGATGCCCAGCCCGCCAAACTTGCCGTCGGTGAACACCTGCATTTCTTTGAATTCTTTAGGCGTCAGATAGGCGGAATGGGGGTCCAGGGCGCTGACCATGCCGTTGATGGCGCCATTCATCAGTTTTTTGTCGGAAGTGGGGTCGACGTAATGAGATTTGACGATCCCGAAGACCTGGCTAAAGGTTCGGATCTGTTCCAGAGGGATACTATCCTGATCCTTTGCAGCATGAACGGTGACGGCAAAACTGGCGCTGACACCCAGAACGAGCCCGACGCTGACGCCCAGCAGGATACCGGAGCGCGGCTTGGGGAAGCGGGGAACGGACATAAGATAAGTCTCCAAAAGTGTGGGTCCAGCGCAGGACGCTTGGCTGAACCGGCAGCATGATTCTCAGTTATGGATGTAATCCAGCGGATTGACCGGGCGGCCAGCATTCCGCATCTCGAAATAGAGACCATCGTTCCCCAGTTCGCCGCCGCTGCCCACGCTGCCGACCTGGCGTCCGGTAGAAACCTGCTCTCCAACGTGGACATCGGTAGCGCCCAGGTGCCCGTATATGGACAACAAACTATGTGCGATCTGCACGATGACAATCTGTCCATAGCCTCGCAAAGGCCCCGCATAAAGTACCATGCCCGGCGCGATGGCGCGAACCTTCGTCCCTACCGGGGCCTGAAAGGTGATACCCTGCCAGTCGAGTCCGCCAGTCACCCGGGGTGCGCCGAAACGCGCGGTAACCGGACCGGTTACCGGCGGGGGGTAATTACCGTGCCCGACGATGGGGGTTGTGGGCAATGCGGGAGCGGGGGCGATCACCGGCGGACGAACTACGGTGGTGGGTGGCTGCTTTTGTGCATTCGCCGCACGTTGAACCTGTCGTGCCCGCTCTGTTTCCTGCGCCCGCAGCGCCCGCTGTTCCGCTTGCCTTTCCTGGGCCAGATGATGTTGCGCGGCAGCTGCCCGTTGCGCGGAGATTGCCGCCGCCCGACGGGCCGCAGCGGCGGCAGCGGCCTTGCGTCGTGCTTCGGCGGCAGCTTTGGCGCGGGCGACTTCTTCCTGATGACGGAACTGAACCGTCAGACGGCTCACCAATCCATTGAGAATATTGGCATTCGCCTGTAATTCTGCGATCTTGGTCTTGTCGGCGGCAATGCGGGCTGCAAGCTGGTTTTCCAGTGCGGCGTGAACCTCACGCTGTTGCCGGAGCGTTTGTTCCTGCGCACTGACCTGTTGCGCCAACTGAGCGAGATGGGTTTCGTGGATTTGCACCTCGTGCCGAGTCTTCCGTATCTGTTGCGCGGTGCCTTGGGTTTTGACGATCAGTGCGCTGCGCGCCCTGGCCAGAGACTCATAAAAGACGCTCATGCGCCCCAGTTCTCCGGGGCGTTCCGTTTGCAGCCAGACGGCCAGTGGGGTAACTCCGCCGAGCATGTATGCGCCGCGAAGCTGCCGGGCGAGGATGCCTTTCTGTTGACTCAGTTCCGCCTGCAGTGCATGGATTTTTACCCGCAGTTCGGCCAATTGTGCCTGTGCCGAGTGTTGTTGCTGCTGGATTCCGGCCAGCTTTTTTTGCGTCGCAACAACCCGCTGATCGAGTGCGCTGATTTCTACGCGCAGTTGCGCCTGGGTTTTCTGCCCCGCCGCGAGATGCGCCTGTATCTGCCCTAGATTCTCGTGTATATGCTCCAGTTTTTTCTGGCTATTTTGTATTTTTTCCTGAAGCGTTGCCGCTCCCGCACCGGCCGGGAGGAGCAAGATCAAGGCAAGCAGCGCGCCGACGCGGGGACGGGACAGAAGGGGCATGGGTCAGAGGAACTGCACCAGGTTTTTGCCGCCCATTTCAGGGGGCACCGGCAAGTCCATGAGCCGGAGCAAGGTGGGCGCCAGGTCCTCCAGCGCCCCCCCGGATAGGATCTCTGCAGGGCGTCCGATGTAGAGCAGGGGCACCGGGTTACAGGTATGAGAGGTGTGCGCCTGGCCGCTCCCGACATCCAGCATCTGCTCGACATTGCCATGATCGGCTGTGATCAGCGCTTCGCCGCCTACGGCGCGCACGGCGCTGACAATACGCCCGAGGCTGCGGTCTACCGCTTCGACCGCAGCAATGGCGGCGGCCAGTTTACCACTGTGGCCGACCATATCGGGATTGGCGATATTGCAGATGATGGCATCGTACTGGCGACTTTCAACGCGGGCGACCAGGGCATCGGTCAGTTCATTCACGCTCATTTCCGGTTGCAAATCGTAGGTGGTGACCTTGGGAGACGGAATCAATACGCGATCTTCGCCGGGGAATATCCGTTCGTCACCGCCACTCAGGAAAAAGGTGACATGGGCGTACTTTTCGGTTTCGGCAATGCGCAACTGATGCAGGCCGAATTGGGATATCCATTCGCCAAAGGTATTTTTCAGACGAGCGGGGGGGTAAGCGACCCGTGCATCAAAATGCTCACTGTATTCTGTGAGGGTGACGAAATCTGCGAGTCGGGGTTTGACCTGTCGGGCGAAGCCGTCGAAGTCTGCCTCGACAAAGGGCCGGGTGATCTGGCGGGCGCGATCGGAGCGAAAGTTCATGAATAACACCGCATCGTGATCGCCGATGCAGGCGGGGTTGGCACCAATCCACGATGGGGCGACAAACTCGTCGCTTTCGCCACGGAGGTAGGCGGCAGCAAGCGCCTCTAAACCCGTGGCATAGTGCTCCCCCTTACCGAGGGTAAGCAGATCATAGGCCTGCTGGATCCGATCCCAGCGGTGGTCACGATCCATGGCATAAAAACGGCCGATCACCGAGGCCAGAGCGCCACCGTAGGTACTTATCTCGGCATTCAGTCGTTTCAGAGATGACTCCGCGCCGCGTGGCAGGGTATCGCGGCCATCCAGAAAGGCATGCACATAGACTCGTTCAGCGCCCCGGCCCCGCGCCAGACGTAGCGCGGCGAGGATATGTTCTTCGTGAGAATGCACCCCACCCGCTGAAAGCAGGCCCAGGATATGGACGGCACCGCCCTGAGCCCCGGCGGCATCCACCGCTGCACAGAGGGCGCTGTTGGAGTAGAAACTGCCGTCGGCGATGGCAAGATTCACGCGCTCGTACTCTTGGTACACCACGCGGCCTGCTCCGATATTGATATGCCCGACTTCGCTGTTGCCCATCTGTCCGCCGGGAAGCCCCACAGACGCCCCGGAAGCGTTGATGAGACCATGGGGATAATTTTGCCACCAGCCATCCCAGTTTGGCGTGCGCGCTTGGGCAATGGCGTTATCTTCAGAATCCTCCCGGTAGCCCCATCCATCGAGGATCAGGAGCAACACCGGACGTGGTTTTTGAATCATCAGTTTCCTCTGCACAGCGAACGCACCCCGTTAATGATGCGCATTAGAACAGATCAGGCGAATGCTGTCATGGGGTCATGACCAGAGGTGTGAGGTGCCAGATGTCCGCGTTGTACTGAGCAATGGTCCGGTCGCTGGAAAAAATCCCGCTCGCCGCAGTGTTGAGAATGCTCAGCCGTTGCCATTCGGTCTGATCATGCCAGACATCTGCCGCCTCCCGTTGCTTGACTTTATAGCTGGTGAAATCGGCGAGCACCATCCACGGGTCATGGGGATGGGTGATGGCGTGGACGATGGGGTCGAAAATGCCCGGTTCGAACGCGTTGAAATAGCCGCTCTGCAACAGGTCCATGACCCGTGCCAAATCGTGGTCCGCCTGGATATATAGCTCCGGATGGTAATGCCTGCGCAATTGGCTGACCTCTTCGGCATTCAACCCGAAAAGGAAAAAGTGCTCGGCGCCTACCGCGTCGCGGATCTCGATGTTGGCGCCGTCCAGGGTGCCAATGGTCAGGGCCCCGTTCATCATAAACTTCATGTTGCCGGTGCCGGAGGCCTCCTTGCCTGCCGTGGATATCTGCTCGGAGAGGTCGGTTGCCGCGCAAATCTGCTCCATGAGGGAGACTCGGTAATCCGGTAGAAAGCTCACCCGCAACAAGCCTTCCGTATCCGGATCATGATTGATGACATTGGCGATATTGTTGATGAATTTGATGGTGCGCTTGGCCATGAAGTATCCTGGCGCCGCCTTGCCCGCAAACAGGACGTTGCGGGGAGTCACCTGGTTCGCTTCGCCGCGCTTGATGCGGTCGTAGAGATGGATGACATGCAGGGCATTGAGCAGTTGCCTTTTATATTCATGGACGCGCTTTACCTGCACGTCCACCAGGGCATCGGGGATGAAAGTGACGCCGGTATGCTGATGCACCAGTGTCGCCAGCCGTTCCTTGTTGGCGCGGCGTACCTCCGCCCAGCGCTTGCGGAACTTCGCATCGTCCGCTGCCGGCTCCAGATCCCGCAGCCGTTCCAGGTCGTGCTTCCAGTCCGGCCCGATGCGCTCGGTAATAAGATCGCGGAGCCCGGGGTTGGCCCATTGCAACCATCGTCGCGGTGTCACCCCATTGGTTTTGTTGTTGAATTTCGTCGGCCAGAGGTGGTGGAAGTCGGCGAAAAGATCCTCACAGAGGAGCTTGGTGTGCAGTGCCGCAACCCCGTTTACCGAGAAGCTGCCTACCACGGCGAGGTGCGCCATGCGCACCATCTGCTCGTCGCCTTCTTCGATGATGGACAATCGTTGCAGCAGGCCGGTGTTGCCCGGTGCGCGCCGTGCCACTTCCTGCAGAAAACGTGCGTTGATTTCCATGATGATTTCCAGCAGGCGCGGGAGGAGCTGCCGGAATAAACGCACCGACCACCGTTCCAGTGCCTCGGGCAGCAGGGTGTGGTTGGTGTAGGCCATGGTATGGCTAGTGATGTCCCAGGCTTCCTCCCAGCTCAGACCGTGTTCATCCATCAACAGGCGCATCAGTTCCGGCACGGCACAACTGGGATGGGTATCATTGAGTTGGAAACAGTGATGTTTGGCAAAATTGCGGAAATCTTCACCGTGGATGGCAACCCAGTCCGCGACCACATCCTGAAGGCTCGCGGAAGCCAGGAAATACTGCTGGCGCAGGCGCAGTTCCTTACCGTTTTCACTGCTGTCATTGGGATAGAGCACCATGCTGATGTGCTCGGCGTTGTTTTTGGCGGCGACGGCTTCCGGGTAGGCGCCGGCGTTGAATTCGCCGAGATCAAAGATGTCGGTGGCCGTCGCCCGCCAGAGACGCAGGGTATTGACCACCTCATTGCGATAACCGGGGATGGGAATGTCGTAAGGTACGGCAAGCACGTCGTGGGTGTCGACCCAACGCTGATGGAACCTCCCCTGGGCATCGTGATATCCGTCGCTGCGCCCGAAAAAGTGAACGCGGCGTATCCGTTCCGGTCGTTTCAGCTCCCAGGGGCACCCATTCCTCAGCCAGTGGTCAGGTTCCTCCACCTGCTCGCCCCCGCGAATTTCCTGACGGAACATGCCGTAGCTGTAGCGAATGCCATAACCCGTGACCGGCAGACCGAGAGAGGCGCAGCTATCGAGAAAGCAGGCTGCAAGACGGCCCAGCCCACCGTTACCCAGACCAGCGTCGGGCTCAAGTTCCATGATGTCCACCAGCTCGCGATGCTCCCAGGTCAACGCCTCGCGCGCCGCGTCTTCCAGACCCAGGTTCAGCAGGGTGTTGCCCATGGCTCGCCCGAGCAGGAACTCCAGAGAAAGGTAAAAGGTGCGCCTGCCGCTTTCGGCGGCCACCTTTTTCTGGGTGTTTTTCCAACGTTCGACCAGGCGGTCACGCAGGCTCATGGCCAGCGCCGTATAAACGCTGTTGACAGGCTCCGCTGTTTCTTCGGCGCCCAATGTGCGCAGCAGATAATGGCAGGTGTCCATGCGCAGACGGAGGGCGTCCATGCCCAAGGGCGGTAGGGGGCAGGCGGTTTTGCTGAGGGGTTGGGAGGGCACTGTTGGAGATTCCTCAAGGACAGATAGCAGACGGGTCCATCATAGAATGATTCTACAAATCAGGGAAGAAAAAACCGTTGCTTGTTTTTTATCATTGCCGTATCCATCTATGTCAGGGATCATTCGAAAAAGGAGAATGTGAGATGGCTACGGTGACTTGGGTACTGGTGAGTAACGCCGCAGAGGCGCGCCTCTTTAAAAGTGAGGGCTGCAATACCGGGCTGCATCTGGTACAGGATTGGCAGCATCCCGACAGCCGCAAGCACCAGGACGAACTGGTGACGGATGCGGGAGGGCGCGTTCAGCAGAGCTTCGCTGCGGGAGCACGGCCTGGTATCGAATGGCAAACCAGTCCTAAGGAGGCGGAAATGCTGCATTTCGCCAATGAGCTGGCGACCTATTTGGGCGCGGCGCGAAAGCAGAATGCTTTCCAACACCTGGTGCTCGTCGCTTCTCCGCATATTCTGGGTTTGCTGCGCGAAAAACTGGATGCACCCACTAGCGCAATGATTTCAGGCACCTTGAGCAAGGATTATACTTATGTCGGTATCGAGGAGCTCAGTAAGCATCTCGCCGAAGTCATGTGTCCATGAGGGCGGGCCGCTTTTAGTGCGATGGGGAAGGTCATGGGGAAATCTCTTGCAGACTTTATACGGGCGGCGCGCCATCAGATTCGCGAAATAGACTGCGATACGTTGGAGGACTGGCTGCGGAGCCGGGACGATGTGCTGGTGGTGGATGTCCGGGAGTCCAGTGCCTTTCTGGAGGGGCATCTGCCGGGCGCTATCCATGTGCCTCGCGGTTATCTGGAGGCACTGGCGGACCCCGATTACGGCCATTGCCATCCGGAGTTGGCCGCTGCGCGCGATGGGGTCGTTGTCCTTTACTGTGACAGCGGAACACGTTCGGCGCTGGCAGCGGTGACCTTGCAGGAGATGGGCTTCACCGAAGTCTATAACCTTGGTGGCGGTATTAATGTCTGGGATGCCGAGGACAAGCCGGTCGTTTCCTGAGCCAGCAGGGCCTAGCCGATCGTCTCGCCGAAGTTCTCGCGATAGCGGGCCTGGAATTCCGGCCAGGTAAAGCGGTGATTCTGGGTGCCTGCTTGTTCAATTTTGTAGGCGCCCATCAGTGAGGCGACTCTGCCGCTGGTTTCCCAGCCGAGTTCGTGTTCCAGGCCGTACAGCAGCCCCGCGCGATAGGCGTCCCCGCATCCGGTGGGGTCTGTGACCGCTTTGGGCCTGGCCGCTGGAATGGTCGTCTCCCGGCCGTCATGATAGATCACCGAGCCGTGCTCGCCGCGGGTGACGATCAGGGCCTTGAGGCGCTGGCGAAGTTCGTTGAGGCCGAGGCCGGTGCGCGCCTGTACCATCTGGCATTCATAATCGTTGATCGTAAGGTAGTCTGCCCGGTCAATCAGGCGGGTCAGAGTTTCCGCATCGAAGAGCGGCAGACCCTGGCCCGGGTCAAACAGCGTGGGAATGCCGGCATTCGTAAGGTCTTCCAGATGCTGCACCATGGCGCCGAGTCCATCCGGTGCGACAATGGCCCAACGCACATTCTCGGGGATACGCCCGGCCAGGTGGTTTTCCTGGGCCTGAAACATCGCGCCGGGGTGAAAGGCGGTGATCTGGTTGTCGTCCAGATCGGTAGTGATGAAGGCTTGTGCGGTGTAGTGGTCCGGGAGAATCCGCAGCAGGGTGGTGTCTAATCCCTGTGCCTTCAGGTGATCAAGATAAGGCGTGAAGTCCTGGCCTGCTGTGCCGACGATCAGCGGATTGGCGCCCAGCAATTTGAGGTTATATGCGATGTTGCCGGCACAGCCGCCGAAGTCGCGCCGCATTTGCGGGACAGTAAAGGACACGTTCAGCATGTGTACCTGATCAGGCAGAATGTGCGCCTTGAAGTGGTCCTGAAAGACCATGATGGTATCAAAGGCCAGAGAACCGCAGACGAGAGTGGACATGAAAGCTCCTTGTTGGTTTTTCGGCAAAACGGACAGAGATTTGTGGTAAATGTATCTAAACTGGGCTATGATCATAACAGGTTTTATTGGGCAGTGCTGCCATATACGAGGTGCAAGGACATGAAGTGGGGGTTGCGCGCGGTGCTGGTGTTCATCGGGCTTGTCCTCGCCGTTCCGGCGTGGGCGGCCGGGCGGCCCGTGCGTGATGAAACCTACATCAACCTCTTTGGAGGGAATACCTTTTATGATGCCTCAAGCGGTCTGGACAACGGTGGCAATGCCGGGGTCGTCGGCTTGCGCATGGGGCGTCGGATAGATGCGCACGTGGGAGTGGAGGCGCAGGTGGCAGCAGCCTTTGCCCATCTGCAGGGCCCTGCACATGCTGTCGGTGCCAATCAGTACAGTGGTGCGATCCTCGGTAATCTTTACGCGCTTGGCAGCCCTGACACCCCCTATCTCTCCCTGGGTTTGGGGGCATCCAGCGACTTGTTTAACCACCAGCTCGGCCGGGGAACCTCGTTGATGGGCGTCTTCGGTGTAGGCTATCAGTATCTCGTAAATGATCACTTGGGGCTGCGCCTGGATGTGCGGGATCAACTGCTCTTCAATACCCCTACGCCGAATGCTTCCAACCTCAACGATGTCCAGGTGACCGGTGGTATTTCCTATTTTTGGGGTGGCGGCAAGAAGTCCTCCTTTCCGGTAGTTGGTCCGGCGCGCTCTTGAGGCCGCACCTCCGCTCCGCTTGAGCCAATTTTGCTTTTGCGGTGAGCGCGTTTCACTTCGCTTGTGGCGCTTTCCTTTGATATAGTGCGCGCTGTCCCTGTCCGCTGCGACAGGTCGGCCTAGCTATTGAGGAGCCCAGTGCATGTCCAAAAGTCATCTTTTCACCTCTGAATCCGTTTCCGAAGGTCACCCCGATAAAGTCGCGGATCAGATTTCCGATGCCATCCTCGACGCGATTCTGGCTCAGGACCCCCGCGGTCGCGTGGCGGCCGAGACGCTGATTACCACGGGTCTGATCGTGCTCGCGGGTGAAATTACCACCACCGCGGTGGTGGACTATGCGGATGTGGCGCGCCAGACCGTGCGCCGGATCGGTTACAACTCCTCGGACATGGGTTTTGACTGGGCCTCCTGCGCGGTGGTGCAGACCTTGGACAAGCAATCCCCAGATATCGCTCAAGGCGTGGACGAAGGTGCCGGCCTTGATCTCGATCAGGGCGCTGGTGACCAAGGCTTGATGTTCGGCTTTGCCTGTGACGAGACGGACGTGCTGATGCCGACGCCCATCTATTTTGCCCACCGTCTGACCGAGCGGCAGGCGATGGTGCGCAAAGATGGTCGCCTGCCCTGGCTGCGTCCCGACGCCAAGAGCCAGGTGACGGTACGCTATGAGGATGGTCGCCCAGTCGCCATTGATACCGTGGTGCTCTCCACCCAGCATGGCCCGGATATCAGCCATGCCGATCTCGTCGAAGCCGTGCGTGAGGAAATCATCAAGCCCGTCCTGCCTCCCGAGATGATCCATAAGGATACCAAGTACCTCATCAATCCCACCGGCCGTTTCGTGATCGGCGGACCCGTAGGTGACTGTGGTTTGACCGGGCGCAAAATCATTGTGGACACTTACGGCGGTCAGGGCAGTCACGGCGGCGGCGCGTTCTCCGGCAAGGACCCCTCCAAGGTGGACCGTTCTTCCTCCTACGCCGGACGCTATGTGGCGAAGAATATCGTGGCCGCAGGCCTCGCCAGGCGTTGCGAAGTGCAGGTGGCCTATGCCATCGGCGTCTCGCAGCCGGTGAGCCTGATGGTGGATACTTTTGGTACTGGCGTGATCGATGACGACCGGATTGCCGCCCTGGTGCAGGAGCACTTTGACCTGCGCCCCAAAGGTATCATCCAGATGCTCGACCTGTTGCGGCCCATCTATACCAAAACGGCTGCCTATGGTCACTTCGGTCGCGAAGAGCCTGAATTTACTTGGGAGCGGACCGACAAGGCCGCCGTCTTGCGCGACGCTGCCGGACTACGGTAAAAATGCCTTGGCGGGGAGTCGTCCCCGCTGGAAGATCGGGTCGAGGGGCGCTGCAGTCGTCATGCCTCCTGCGCTGATCCGGCCGGATGATTCCCCGGCCGGGAAGGTGTCGGAGTGACGATCAGGCTCGGCCTATGCTTCCCATCTGTAAAACTGCGCTCGCTTTCATGCTCAAGGAATGACTTACATGAATGCTGTGCTCAAAAATTCTGCTGATCACAAAGTCGCCGATATTTCCCTCGCTGCCTGGGGACGTAAAGAAATCCGCATTGCCGAAACGGAAATGCCGGCACTGATGACCATTCGCCGCAAATACCAGGCGCAACAGCCCCTCAAGGGTGCGCATATCGCTGGCTGCATCCACATGACCATCCAGACTGCGGTGCTCATTGAAACGCTGGTGGCGCTCGGCGCGGAAGTGCGCTGGTCCTCCTGCAACATTTTCTCCACCCAGGATCAGGCGGCGGCGGCCATCGCGGCGGCGGGCATCCCGGTTTTTGCCTGGAAAGGTGAGACGGAAGATGAATATTGGTGGTGTGTCGAGCAGACCATCACCGGCCCGGATGGCTGGCGCCCGAACATGCTGCTCGATGACGGTGGTGACCTCACTGGCCTGTTGCACCAGAAACATCCGGAATTGCTGACTGGCGTCCACGGCGTCTCCGAGGAAACCACTACCGGTGTGCATCGCCTCTGGGAAATGGCCCGGGAAGGGAGCCTGAAAATCCCCGCCATCAACGTCAACGACTCTGTGACCAAGAGCAAGAACGACAACAAGTATGGTTGCCGCCATTCTCTGAGTGATGCCATCAAGCGGGCCACCGATCATCTGCTCTCCGGTAAGCGCGCGTTGGTGCTGGGTTATGGCGATGTGGGCAAGGGTTCGGCGGCGTCCCTGCGTCAGGAAGGGATGATCGTCCGCGTCACCGAGGTGGATCCCATCTGCGCCATGCAGGCCTGCATGGATGGTTACGAAGTCGTATCGCCCTATAAGAACGGCATCAACGATGGCACGGATGCCTGCATCGATCGCGGCCTGCTCGGCCAGATAGATTTGCTGGTGACCGCGACCGGCAACTTCAACGTCTGTGATGCCGGTATGCTCAAGACCATCAAGAAGGGTGCCGTGGTCTGTAACATCGGCCATTTCGATAACGAAATCGATACCGCTTTCATGCGTAAAACCTGGGCCTGGGACGAAGTGAAGGCGCAAGTGCACAAGGTCTACCGTGATACCGCCGCCGGTAAGGCCTTTGATCCCGATAGCGATGATTACCTGATCCTGCTTTCGGAGGGGCGTCTGGTGAACCTGGGCAATGCGACGGGTCACCCCAGCCGAATCATGGATGGTTCTTTCGCCAACCAGGTGCTGGCGCAGATTCATCTGTACGGCGAGCGTTTTGCCGATCTGCCTGCTGCGGAGAAGGCCGGTCATATCTCCGTTACCGTTCTGCCCAAGGCGCTGGATGAAGAGGTGGCCCGCTATATGGTGGAAGGTTTTGCGGGGGTATTGACCCGTCTGACCGACGCGCAGTCCAGGTACCTCGGCGTGTCTGTGGATGGCCCCTTCAAAGCGGATGCGTACCGCTACTGATGGCGCATTCCGTCGAGTTCTTTCCCCCCAAAAATGCCGCGGGTGAGGAACGTCTGCGGGAGGCGATAACCGCGCTTCTCCCCCTGGATCCCGAGTATGCTTCGGTGACCTTCGGGGCGGGCGGGTCCACCCGTGAACGTACTTTTGCGACAGTGACCATGATCCGTCAGGATTATGATCTGGAGGCGGTGCCGCATCTCTCGTGCATCGGGTCTACGGAAGCGGGGATACGGGAGATTCTCGAAGATTATCGAAAGCAGGGCATACGCCGTATTGTGGCCTTGCGCGGTGATTTGCCGGAAGGTATGGAGAATCCCGGCCACTTTCAGCACGCTGCGGATCTGGTTGCATTTATCCGTCATTTCGGGGGCTTCGAGGTGTATGTGGCGGGCTATCCGGACATCCATCCCCGGGCGACTTCCGCCCGGAATGATGTGATGCACTTGGCAGCCAAGGTGCGAGCCGGGGCGGATGCGATTATCACCCAGTACTTTTTCAATCCCGACGCCTACTTGCAGTTGCGCGACGAGTTGCAACGAGAGGGCGTTGAAGTGCCGTTAGTGGTCGGCGTCATGCCCATCACCAATTTTGAACAGATTTCCCGTTTTTCTGCCATGTGCGGCGCCGATATTCCCCAATACCTGCGGCGGCGGATGGATGCGTACGCCGCCGATCCGCAATCCCAATATCAGTTGGGAATCGAGTTGCTGAGCAGGCAGTGTCAATTACTGCTGCGGGAGGGGGCACCTAGCCTGCATTTTTACACCCTGAATCAGGCCGAGGCGACGGCGGCGATCTGGCGTAATCTCGGTTTTTAGACAATATTGACGAGACGGCACCCTTTGTTACACTGGCGCGAAGGATGTATTTATCCACAGCCCGGGTCGCTGCAGGTTTTCTTCACCAAAGAGGTTATATTTCCATGTCCAAAAAACATCCCGTCATTGCCGTGACTGGTTCCTCAGGGGCGGGTACCACCACCGTCAAACATGCCTTCCATGACATTTTTCGGCGCCTGAAAATCGACCCGGTTGTCATCGAAGGCGACAGCTTCCATCGTTACAACCGCAACGAGATGCGCGAAGCCATTGCCAAGGCGGCGGCCGATGGTAAAACCATCAGTCATTTCGGCCCGGAAGGCAATGATTTTGAGTCCTTGGAGCGCCTGTTCCGCGAGTATGGCGAGAGCGGCCATGGGCAGATGCGCTACTACGTCCACGACGAAGCGGAGGCAGAACTGCGGGGTAGCGCGCCGGGCACCTTCACTCCCTGGCAGGATATCCCCCTGGGGACCGACCTGTTATTTTACGAAGGATTACATGGTGGTGTAAAGACGGGCGCTGTCGATGTAACCAATTACGTCGACCTGCTGGTGGGTGTGGTGCCGGTGGTCAATTTGGAGTGGATTCAGAAGATTCACCGTGACAATGCCCAGCGCGGCTACTCCGCCGAGGCGATTGTGGATACCATCCTGCGCCGTATGCCTGACTATATCCACTACATCACCCCGCAGTTCTCCCGTGCGCACATCAATTTCCAGCGTGTACCGCTGGTGGATACCTCCAATCCTTTCATCGCCCGCGACATCCCGACCCCGGACGAAAGCATGGTGGTCATCCGCTTCCGGGATCCCAAGGAAGAGAATTTCCCCGCCCTCCTGCAGATGTTGCCGGGTAGTTTTATGTCGCGTTCCAACACCCTGGTGATCCCAGGGACGAAGATGGGCTATGCGATGGAACTCATTCTCGGCCCGCGTATCGAGCGGATGCTGGAGGATATGCATCTCACCATTTAGGGCTGCAGGCTTCCTGGCTTTTGAACAATGATCCCGTGGTGGCTGTAGCCGCCGCGGGATTGCTGGTTCTGGCAGGAATATATTGGTGCCCCGAGTTTCCACTAACCACCAGTAATGAACCGATATCTCCTGGAGAAGAAGCCTTGAATGAAAACAATCGGGAGAGGCCATGGTACCGTCAAGCTGCAGAGGTGATACCCAGGCATGCGTATCTCAAATTTGTCGGAACGACGACGTTTATCAGCGTATTTTTCGTTGCTTACTTCTATTTGCTCAAAGATCCGGCATACCCGGTAACGGTGATGCCGAGAATCTGGCTGGATCACCTGATCGGTTTTCAGCCACTCTCATTACCTTTCTACCTATCGCTGTGGTTTTATGTTTCCCTTCCCCCGGCATTATTGGCCACGCGGCGCGAACTTGTTGACTATGCCATGAGCATGGCGGGAACCTGCCTTGTGGGGTTGATCATCTTCTACTTTTGGCCCACCGCGGTGCCCGTGGCCCATATTGATTGGGCTCTGTATCCAGATGTGGATTTCCTCAAAAACATGGACGCCTCTGGCAATGCCTGCCCTTCGCTACACGTCGCCACAGCGGTTTTTTCAGGTATCTGGCTACATTATTTGCTGCGACGCTTCGGTGCGCCGCTGTGGATAGTCCTCTGCAATTGGATTTGGTGTGCGGGCATCGTATATTCCGCCCTGGCCCTACGCCAGCACGTGGCCCTAGATGTGTTGGCGGGACTGGTGCTTGGGGGGCTGGCTGCTTACCTGTCGTTGCGGAAGTCGCAGAGCAGAGACGTCTTTTATTGAATGTCTCTCTCAGGCATGATGCCGGTCAGCCGTCGCGGCGCACTCGGATGCTCTGAAAGTGGCGGTAGGTCACTTGTCCGGGTCCGCCGCCCGATTTACGTTGGACATGGCGGATTTCCGTCCAGTCCACCTCCCCGCTGATGGCGCGGGACTGGCTTTGCTGCAGGGCGATGCGTGCGGTGGCGGCGAGCACCGGCTCGGGCACCGGGGTCTGGCTGTTCTCCCGGCGCAACACCACATGGCTGCCGCCTAAATCCTGAATGTGAAACCACAGGTCCCAGGATTTGGCTGCGCGGAAGGTCAGGCGGTCATTCTCCCGGGCATTTTTACCCCAGAGGACCGTAAAGCCGTCGATGACGGTTTGACTGAATGTGGCATCCTCCGGTTTCCCTTTTTTTGCCGGGTTTCTGGACGTGGGCGACGTGTGGGTTGCCGAACCGTCCACGGATGGTGCATATGACTCGCTACCCGCAAGGCGTTCCAGCAGCTTCTCTGCCTCCTGCAGGCGGCTGGTGATTTCCCGCTGTGCGCGCTGACTGCGTTGCGCCTGCTGCATATACCACTGCGCCTGCTGGTGCAGAAATTTGCCTGGTGTTACGGCAATAGTCAGGAGCGTACCTGCTGCGCTGGTGTGGTCTGGGGCGCTGATCTGCGTGTCTGACGCCATCGTGTCGGGCAGGGCGAAGAGGGCGTAGGCCTGGGTACGATACACCTCCGGGTCCTCCCAGCGCGCCATATCCCGGCGCATGTGCCGGATGCGGTGTTGCAGACGTTCCCGCTGCAAGGCGAGCGCCCGTTCCTGTGCTGAGGGTTGCGGGTGTGCGGCGGGGAGCACCAAGCGCAGCGCCTCCTGTGCCGGGATCTCCTGCATCGGTGCCCAGTCGGGCAGGGGCACGGGGTAGAGGACGGATTTGTCGACCTCCGCCGAAGATCGCCACCAGGACGCGCACGGATCTAACCGCTGCAACCAGACCTCCTGCATGGCCTGCTGCTCGGCCGTGTGCTGCGGGCGATAACGGGGTGCGACGCGGTGCAGCCAGGCGGCGGCACTCGGTAAGGGCTGGTCAAAGGGCAGACTGTCTTCCGGCGGTACATACACCACGCCGGGCAGGAAGCGCGGCGTGGCCTTACTGTCGAGGCTATCCCAGCGCCAGGCCCAGCGAATATGCTGCGTCTCGTCGAGCAGGGCGATATTGCCGCGTCCACCAAAGCATTCGGCAATCAGGCTGACCTGGTCCACCCGCTTGCTGATATGGACACGGCGGCAATCCATGCGCACGATGCGATCCGCCCAGGGCACGCTGATGCGCTGAATGCGAAAACCCGCTAAACGCTGGTTGAGTGGGCTGGTCCAGGTGGTCAGGGCGCCTGGCTTATGGAATGCCTGGTCCTGCCAGAGCCCCAGAGGGGCACGCTGCACGATGAGCGCGATATGCGCCTTGGCGGTATGTAAATAAATCCCGCCCGGCGCGTCGCTGATGCCCTGGATGGCTTGCTGCGCGAGCTCGCGGTCCAGACACTGGGCGGCGGCGGCGAGTTGCAACGTGTCCATCTGTCGAAGCTAAACCGCGCGCACTGGCAACGTGCTCACGCCTCTTTGCGCGCCGCGTTCACGACCGGCTTATCCGTCACCGCGCCCAGTTGGCGCAGCACGCCCATCAGTGCCGCCAACGCTGTCGGCGGCTTTTGCAGGCCGGCGTCCAGTACACACTCCGCCTGCTCCGGCGCTTCGTAGGGGTCGTCCACACCCGTAAAGCCGGTGATTTCGCCGCGCATGGCCTTGGCATAGAGACCTTTGGGATCGCGCTCGGCACAGACTTCCAGCGGGGTGGCCACATGGACTTCGATAAATAGGCCACCCGCTTCTTCCACCAGACGACGCGCATCAGCACGGGCCTGACGATAGGGCGAAATGGCAGCGACCACCGCAATGCCGCCATGGCGTGCCACCAAACTGGCGACGAAGCCGATGCGGCGGATATTCTCGTCGCGGTCTTCGCGGCTGAAACTCAAACCTTTGGACAGAAAACGCCGCACCACATCGCCATCCAGCAAGGTTACGGCGCGCTCATCATCCGCTTCCAGAGTGCGGGCCAGCATCCCCGCCAGAGTGCTTTTGCCGCTGGCAGACAGTCCGGTAAACCAGATGACCAGTCCGCGCCGGTCCGCACCGCGGTAGGCCTGACGCAATATCTGAATGACCTCCGGCGGGGAGAACCACTCGGGGATATCCTCCCGGCTGGCCAGTCGCCGCCGCAATTCCGTACCGGAAATGCCCGCCAGGGCCTCGCCGTTGGCCTCTTCCACCGGCACATAACGGCGCCGGGTGCGGGAATACGCATACTCGGGCAGAAAAATGCCGGCAATACCCATCTCATCGGCGTGCCGGGCAAAAAGCTCCTGTGCCGCAAAAGCCGGGTAGAACAGACCGCCCGCCGCCGCGCCAGGGTCGGCATGGCCACGACCGATGATGAAATGGGTGGCGCCATAATTGCGGCGAATCAGCGCGTGCCAGAGCGCCTCCCGCGGGCCGGCCATACGCATGGCCAAGGGTAGGGGCGAGAGCAGGGCGGTCGCCTGGGGATAATGGCCCAGCACCGCACGATACACACGCATGCGGTAGGATGCCTCCACATCACCGGGCTTGGTGGGGCCGATAGCCGGATGCAGCAGCAGACGCGCGCCCGCACCCGCCCGTTCCAGCCCCGCCTGAGTCACGGCAATGTGCGCGTGATGGAGAGGGTTGCGGGTCTGAAAGGCGACAACCGGGTGCGTTCCGCTCCAGTACCTTTGCAGCATGGCCGGGGTCTGATATTCGGGCGGAAATTCAACGGCGGCGGCGCGAGTCAGGGTGTCTGCATCCCAAGCCGACACGCGCCCTGCCACATAGTAGGGGCCGCGCGCCAGCAACTCGGCTACACCCGGATGGCTGGGGTCGGTCGTTCCATAAACCGCCGAGGCCTCCAGCAGTTTATCGGGACGATAGCAGGCGCTGACGGCAACGGCACCGAGGGGGGTACCGTCACTGCGCTCCAGCCGCAAAGTAACCCCTGCCGCCAAGGACCGGCCGAGTGCCTCGCTGACATCGAGCACCACGGGAATGGGCCAAAGCGTGCCGTTGCCCAGACGCATATCCTGTAGCACGGACTGCCAGTCCGCTGCATCCAGGTAACCTTCCAATGGGGCAAAAGCGCCGGTCAGCAACAGCTCCAGGTCGCAGCGCTGGCGCGCCGTCAGCACATGAATCGATGGCATGGACATGGGCCGGTCCTTACGCGGAGAGCGGAAAGAGCGGCAGGTGCGCCAGGGCAATCACTTCCGCCCATTGGGCTATATCGCCTTCCGTACAAATGGCCGCGACGGCGGCGATCTCTGCCTCGGCTTGCACCATAAGCGCGCGCATGGCCGCCAAGGTCGAGCCAGTGCTGACCACGTCATCCACCAGCGCCACCCGCCGGCCGCTGATCGCCGCGCGATCCTTGGCATCCAGATACAGGGTCTGGGGCTTGCCGGTGGTGATGGACAGAGTCTCCGTGGACAAGGCCTCGCCCATGTAGGACTTGTAGTTCTTGCGCAGGACGATATACGGGCGCCCACTGTGCACCGACAGGGCGTAGGCCAGGGGAATACTCTTGGCCTCCGCAGTGACGATCACATCGTAGGAGATGCCCGCCATGCGCCCGTTCAGCGCATGGGCTGCGGCCTCCGTCAGTTCCGTATCGCCGAGGATGTTGAGGACGGCGATGGCCAGGTCCGACTGCACCTTGAAGAGGGGGAGGTGGCGCTCCACTCCGTTGATGTTGAGGGGGTAGGTGCTGCTATGGCTATCGGTGTGGGTCATGGATGCTCCTTTTACGCGCATTCTGCCACAGGGGAAGGGGGGTGGGTAGCTTGGGGCGGGTGTCTTCCAAGAAAAGTTGTTTGCTGGGGAATCACGGGTTGGATGCCACCTTTACCTCTACCTTAACGTTGGCCATCAGCACCGTGAGCTTTGCGTTTGGATGGCGCGGTTTAGCTGACACCCATGGAACATCATGTTTGCGAACAGATTCGGCCCAACGAATCAAGTTAGATCGTGTGTAGCCCCGATCTTGCTCTGAGGATTGCATATATCTCTGCAGTGGCACTGAAGACCCATAAAAAAAGCCGGCCCCGAAGGGCCGGCTTTCTGACGCTACAGGCGTGAGGGGGTAAGGGCTTAGAAGCCGCCCATTCCACCCATGCCGCCCATACCACCCATGTCACCACCCATATCGCCGCCTGCCTTGTCGTCTTTCTTCGGCAGTTCGGTGACCATGGCTTCCGTGGTAATCATCAGGCCAGCAATGCTGGAGGCCTTCTGCAACGCGGTGCGGGTGACCTTGGTCGGGTCGATGACGCCCATCTCGAACATGTCGCCATATTCGTCGGTGGCGGCGTTGTAGCCGTAGCCGTCTTTACCGTCCACAACCTTGTTCAGAACCACGCTGCCTTCACCGCCGGCATTGGCGACGATCTGACGCAGCGGCTCTTCGATGGCGCGACGGATGATGGCAACACCCATGTCCTGGTCGTGGTTGTCGGTCTTGAAGCCTTTCAGCGCCTGACGGGCACGGACCAGCGCCACACCGCCGCCGGGGACGATGCCTTCTTCGACGGCCGCACGGGTAGCGTGCAAGGCGTCTTCGACACGAGCCTTCTTCTCCTTCATTTCCATCTCGGAACCGGCACCGACCTTGATGACGGCAACGCCACCGGCCAGTTTGGCCACGCGCTCCTGGAGCTTCTCGCGATCGTAGTCGGAGCTGGCATCTTCCATCTGACGACGGATCTGCTCAACGCGCGCCTTGATCTCGCTCTGCTGACCAGCACCATCGATCATGGTGGTGTTTTCCTTGTCGATGACAATCTTTTTGGCCTGGCCGAGATCGGCGAGGGTGGTGCTTTCCAGCTTCATGCCGATTTCTTCGGAGACCACGCGGCCGCCGGTCAGGATGGCCATGTCTTCGAGCATCGCCTTGCGACGATCACCAAAGCCCGGGGCCTTGACCGCAGCGACCTTGATGATGCCGCGCATGGTGTTGACGACCAGGGTGGCCAACGCTTCGCCTTCGACATCCTCAGCCACGATCAGCAGCGGACGACTGGACTTGGCGACCTGCTCCAGGATGGGCAACATGTCGCGGATGGAGGAAATTTTCTTGTCGTGCAGGAGGATGTAGGGATTCTCCAGCTCGGCAACCATCTTGTCCTGGTTGTTGACGAAGTAGGGGGAGAGATAGCCGCGATCGAACTGCATACCTTCGACGACGTCCAGCTCGTTGGCGAGGCCGGAGCCTTCTTCCACGGTGATGACGCCTTCGTTGCCGACCTTCTCCATGGCTTCGGCAATGATCTTGCCGATGGAGTCGTCAGAGTTGGCGGAGATGGTGCCTACCTGGGCGACTTCCTTCTGGGTCTTACAGGGCTTGGACTGCTTCTTCAGCTCTTCGACGACGACGACGACCGACTTGTCGATGCCGCGCTTCAGGTCCATGGGGTTCATGCCGGCGATGACGGCCTTGAGGCCTTCGCGGATGATGGCCTGGGCCAGAACGGTGGCGGTGGTGGTGCCGTCACCGGCTTCGTCGGAAGCCTGGGAGGCGACTTCTTTCACCATCTGCGCGCCCATGTTCTCGAACTTGTCGGCCAGTTCGATTTCCTTGGCGACGGAGACGCCGTCCTTGGTAATGGTGGGGGCACCGAAAGACTTGTCGAGTACCACGTTACGGCCCTTGGGACCCAAGGTGACCTTGACGGCATCGGCGAGTACGTTAACGCCACGCAACATCTTCTCGCGGGCATGTTCAGCAAAGGCTACTTGTTTGGCTGGCATAAATACTCCTCAAAATAGGTGAAATGGTTGGGATATTCAGCAATGCTTACTTTTCGATGACCGCCATGATGTCGTCTTCACGCATCACCAGCAGTTCTTCACCTTCGACCTTGATCTCGGTGCCGGCATATTTGGCGAAGAGCACCTGATCACCAGTTTTGACGTCGAGGGCACGCACTTTGCCGTCTTCGAGAATTTTGCCATGGCCGGCAGCGACGATTTCGCCCCGTACCGGTTTTTCTTTGGCGGTGTCGGGAATGATGATCCCACCGGCAGTCTTCTGCTCTTCTTCCAGGCGACGAATGACGACGCGATCATGTAAAGGACGCAGTTTCATTGAGCATTTCCTCGTTATTTACAAGTGAATGGATGACTTCATCCTGGGTGTTGTTAGCAGTCACACCCATCGAGTGCTAATCATAGGCGCTGAGAATGTCCTGTCAAGGGGCGGGTGTTACAAGGTACTCAGGAGATGCGGTTCCAGAGAGATTGCAGGCTGCGCAGGAGCGTGGCATCGGCGCCTCGTAGGCGATGATCGACGCCCGGTAAGGGGCGGATGGCCAGTTCTGGCGCATGGGTGCGGGCGGCGAACCGATAGCTGAGGGCGATGGGCACGGCTTCATCGGCGCTGCCGTGCAGAATCTCCACCGGGCAGTGCAGGTGCGGCGGAAAGCGCAGCAGGTCGTAGCGCCAGCTGTCCGCGACCAGATCGAAGCGCATGTGCAACTCACCGAGCCCGTAAGGATCCTCCCAACTGCGCAGATTGCTCTCCTCCCACGCTTGCCTTTCGGCAGCGGGCAAACGTCGGAAAATTTCCTGAATGAAGTTGTAAGCGGGGGCAATGAGCAGCAGGGCGCGGATCTGCTCCGGCCATCGGGTGGCGGCGATGGTGCCCAGCCATCCGCCCATGCTGGAACCTACCAGCAGCACCGGGCGATCCTGCAGCATATTATGTAGAATCAACCGGAGGTCGGCCAGGTAACGGGACAGGGTCAGCGCCTGGAAGGGTCCATCGGAGCGACCGACGCCACGTGGATCAAAGCGTACCCAGGACCAGCCTTGCGCCTGCGCGTTGCGGGCGAGGATCTGCGATTTGGTGCCTTCCATATGGGAGGCGAAGCCAGGGAGGAAGATGCCGACGGGGTCGGTGTGGTTTTCGTGAATGAGTCCGCAGACGCGGTCGCCATTGGGGTGAACCAGAGTAAAAGCTCTTTCGGCCGACGGGGACACTGGCTGCTCCATGTAAAAAAGGGCAACCCGGAGTCGCCCTAAAACCACAAAGGAGAAAAGAAACATGCGCTCGCAACCAGCTACTGGCTGCAAGCGAAATATTAGCAAAAGGTGGAAGGACTGGCAAGTTACATTCCGACCGGTCGGATAAAAAGAAAGGGCGGACCAAACGGCCCGCCCAAAACCACCAAAGGAGGAAGAAACATGCGCTCGCAACTATCACAGCCGCTTGCAAAGGATTAGAGAACAGGGGCAGCAGAAAGTTCCATGCGTCTGTGATTTCTTTCCCGAACCCCGTATCCTCAGTGTGGTAACGTAGGCTCAGTGGTCTTCAGGAACGAATCGGCTGTGGAACCTGTCTCTATGGGTGAGGACAAAATGGCGAGGAGCGACGTGGGTATGAGAGCCGGAAACGGGAGAAGGGCCGGTTGGGCCATGGGTGTCCGGTTATGGAGCGGAATTTGCGGTGTCCTGCTGTTGTCCTGGCTGTCTCTCGGCTATGCCGGTACATTTCTGACCCCGGACCAGGCATTTCATTTTGAAGCGCGGCTGAGTGGCCGGCACCAGTTGCAACTGCACTGGGATGTGGCGCAGGGATACCACCTGTACCGCGACCGGATCAAGTTCTCCGTGACGCCGAGCAATGTGCTGCTAGGGCACTATACATTGCCCGCAGGGGTGGAGCTGAACGACCCGGTTTTCGGCAAGACACGGGTATTGGAAGGGAAAAATACCCTCACGGTACCTTTTACCGTTCAGGGAACCGCCCCTGCTTTCATTGAACTGAAATCCAGCTATCAGGGCTGTGCCAATGCGGGTGTTTGCTACCCGGAGCAGGTCAAGACGATCACGCTGGCCTTGACCCGGCAGGCCGTGCCGCCCCAGCGGCGGCGCCTGTCGTGTCCCCGCCGGGGGGGGCGGCTGTCCCGGCTGCGGTGACCAGCCCCGTGAATGATGCCGGGGCGCTGGCAAGGGCTTTGCATGACCGCTTCTGGCTCACCTTGGGTCTCTTTTTTATCTCCGGACTGGGGCTGGCCTTTACGCCCTGTATTTTTCCCATGATTCCTATCCTCTCCGCCCTGATCGTCGGTAAGGAGGCAGGGCGTGGCCCGCAACGGTCACGCGCCTTTGGGCTTTCCGTCGCCTATGTGCTGGGAATGTCACTGACCTACAGTATTGCCGGGGTGCTGGCGGCGGTGAGCGGCGCCTATATGCAGGCGGCCTTCCAGAGTCCCTGGGTGCTGGGGGCTTTTGCCTTTGTTTTTGTGCTGCTGGCGCTGTCCATGTTCGATTTTTACGAGCTGCAAATGCCGAGTGGCATTCAGACACGTCTGGCCGGCATGGGACGGGGTGGGCACCTGATCAGTACCTTTGTCATGGGGACGCTTTCGGCGCTGATCGTCGGGCCCTGCGTGGCCGCCCCCCTGGCCGGCGGGCTGCTCTTCATTTCCCAGACGGGAGATGTTTTTCTTGGCGGGTTGTCACTTTTCGCCTTGAGCCTGGGGATGGGCGTGCCTTTGCTGATCATCGGCACTTCCGCCGGCCATTTTCTGCCGCGGGCTGGTGCCTGGATGAATGCCGTTAAGGCGGTTTTCGGGGTAGTGTTGCTGGGCGTCGCCATCTGGTTGCTGACACGGGTTCTGCCGGGGTCCGTCAGTCTGGCCTTATGGGCAGCGCTGGCAGTCATCAGTGCCATCTATCTCGGGGCTCTGGATGCAATCCCGGCGGGTGCTTCGGGCTGGCGCCGTTTTTGGAAAGGCCTCGGAGTGCTCATGCTGGTGTACGGCCTGGTGATGGGGGTGGGGGCGCTGGGCGGCGGCAGCGATCCCCTGCAACCCCTGGCAAGCTATACTGCGGCGGCGGTGCCGCCCGAAAACCGGGCCGAGGCCCTGCATTTTACTACCGTGAAAACCCCCGAGGCCCTGCAGACCGCACTGGCACAGGCCAGGGGCAGACCGGTGCTGGTGGATTACTGGGCAAGCTGGTGCGTGGAATGTCTGCGCATGGATAAAGTCACGTTTGTCGATCCGCAGGTGGTGGCCGCCCTACGCAAGCGGCGGCTGATCCGCGTGGATGTGACCCAGGATGACGCCGCCAGCCGCGCCCTCCTGAAGCGTTACAACCTGGTGGGACCCCCGGCTTTCATCGCTGTAGCCGCAGATGGCAGGACGACGGCACAGCAGGAGGGATATCTGGGGCCGGAGGCGTTTATGGGGTGGTTGCACAAATCCTAGAGAAGCCAGCGCGGGTTTTTCAGTGCCCGGCCGCCTGCTGCAGCGGCCCGCCCTTCAGCACATAAAGCGTTCCGCAATATGGGCAGCGGACCTCCCCGGTCTCTTCGATTTTGAGGAAAACGCGGGGATGCCCGTCCCAGCGGCTCATGCCGGGTGTGGGGCAGCAGAGGGGGAGGTCTTTGGCTTCGATCTCTGTGTAGTTGCGGTCACAGCACTTGCCGGGGCTGGTCATACGGTCAGCCTACGTGGTGCAACCATTCCGGGTGGTCCTCGCGGCGCCCGGCAACGGTGTCGAAATAGCGACTTTGCAGCATTCCTGTGATCGGGCCGCGACGCCCTTCGCCAATGACCCGACCATCGATTTCGCGGATGGGGGTGACTTCGGCAGCAGTACCGGTAAAGAAAGCCTCGTCGGCGATGTAGAATTCATCACGGGTCAATTGCTTCTCGACGATGGGAATGCCGGCATCGCGGGCAAAACGCAGGATGGTGTCGCGGGTGATGCCTTCGAGGGCGCTGGTCAGCGTTGGCGTATAAAGAACGCCATCACGAATCATGAAAACATTTTCACCGGAACCTTCAGACACATAACCCTCGCGGTCTAGTAACAGGGCCTCGTCGTAGCCGCAGGAGGCCGCCTCACGCTGGGCCAGCATGGAGTTCATGTAGTTGCCGGTGGCCTTGGCCTTGCACAGATGTATGTTGACGTGGTGACGGCTGAAGGAACTCACCTTGACGCGGATGCCCTTTTCCAGTGCCTCCTGGCCCAGATAGCTGCCCCAGCTCCAGGCGGCAATGAGCACATGGACCTTGAGCCCCTTGGCGGACAAGCCCATACCTTCGGCGCCATAGAAGAACAGGGGGCGGATATAGGCGGATTCCAGATGATTGGCGCGGATGACTTCCTTGGTGGCGTCGTTGATCTGGTCCTGCGTAAAAGGGGTATCCATCTGCAAAATCTTGGCGCTGTTAAAGAGACGGTTGGTGTGCTCCGGCAGACGGAAAATAGCGGTACCTTGCGGCGTGGCGTAGGCACGTTCCCCTTCGAAACAGCCCATGCCGTAGTGCAGGCTGTGGGTAAGACCGTGCACGGTGGCCTCCCGCCAGGGGACCATCTTGCCGTCAAACCAGATAAAACCGTCGCGTTCCGCCATGGACATCGTCACATCTCCTTAATCGGTATAACTGCCAATGAGTTCCTGCCAAATCTTTCGCACCCCGTGCGCGGCGGCTTGCAGCATATCCCAGTCGGGGATTTCCGCGGCACGGACGACGGGATCCTGTAAGCCCAGCCAGCGTCGGTTTTCCATCTCTCGGTACAGATGCCAAGCCTGTCCGAGCGCAACGCCCTGCTCCGTGCCCCAGGTGCCGACGCGGGTCAGTGCGGCTATGCCAGCGGCTGTCCCGATACCCTGGCACAGGACGGGCTGCTGCGAACAGGCCCCTAGCATAGCAAATTGTACGAGAAACTCGATATCCGTGAGGCCGCCCGGGCTGAGTTTCAGATGAAAGGTGTCCCGGGCGATGCTTTTGCTCTGGTAAATGCGCCGCCGCATGCTGCGGATATCTTCTCTCAGTTGCCCGGAGTCGCGTGGCCGGCCAAGGATTTCTGTGCGCAGGTCCGCGAAACGAGCGCCGAGTTCGGCATCCCCTGCGACCCAGCGGGCGCGGGTGAGGGCCTGATGTTCCCAGGTCCAAGCCGATTCGCGCTGATAGCGGCTGAACGCATCCAGCGTGGTGACCAGAGGGCCGGATTGACCGCTGGGGCGCAGGCGCATGTCGATTTGATAGAGCAATCCGGCGCGGGTGAGGGTGCTGAGGATGTGGATGAGCCTTTGTCCGAGGCGGGCGAACCAAGTGGGGGCCGGGATCGGGGCGGGACCATCACTTTCGGCATCGAGGGGGGCATCGTACAGATAGACGAGGTCGAGGTCGGAGGCGAACCCCATTTCCTGGCCACCCAGCTTCCCGAAGGCGATGACCGCGAAGCGGGCTACTTGGCCGTTGCCGGCGCGCACGTTGCCGTGGCGACGCTGCATCTCTGCTTCGGCCCAGTCCAGCGCGGTTTGCAGGGTAAGCCGGGCGAGCCCGCTGAGTTGGGATAGCAAGGTTTCCACGGGCATCTGCTTTGTCCAGAAGACGGCGGCGAGACGCAGAACTTCCGCATTTTTGAAGCGGCGCAGTGCATCCATGCGCTCTTCCATATCTGCTGCGAGCTGTAATTGTGCCGCGAGGGTTTGTGGCCAGTGCTCAGGACTGACAGGCGTATCGCTGAGCACGTCATCCAGCAGGATGGGGAAGCGTGCCAGTTCCTGTGCCAGCCAGGGACTGTGCAGTAACCGCGCGATGCGGACGAGATAGGGCGGGTTCTCGGCGAGCAGCGCGAGGTAGTTGGCACGCCCGAGAACGGCCTCGATGAGGGTCAGGAAGCGCTGTAACAAGGCGTCGGTGTCTGGCTGTGTGCTGCACAGGTCGAGGATCAGAGGGAGCAGGCGGTTGAGCCGTTGCCGTCCTTCCGTGGAGAGACGGCTGGCCACATCGCGGCTGTGGGCAAAGCGCCACAGGCTCGTCCACGCGGTTTCCGGGGCGGCAAAGTGCAGGACTTGGAGCAGGTCGCCGGGCGCCGCTTCCATGGCACCGGTCTGGGCGAATTGCCAGAGTCGGTTGGCGTTGTCCTCTGCAGGCGAATGTGGTGTGGGCTTCGGCGCCAGTGTGCGCTGGAAGATCGTGTGGGTCTGCAGGCGGAGTTCGCTCAGGGTCGCACGCAGGGCTGCCACATCCATAAAACCCATAGCGCAGGCCAGGCGCTGCCATTCCGTTTCGCTTTTTGGTAGTTGCTGGGTCTGCTGATCATCGACCATTTGCAGGCAGTGTTCGATGTTACGCAGGAAAAGATAGGCGTGGCGGAGCAGGCCGATGTCCTCAGCGGGCAGGAGTTCGGCTTGGGCGATAGCCGCGAGGGTGTCCAGGGTGTTGGTGCTGCGCAGGGCAGGCTGGCGGCCACCGTGGATGATTTGCAGTGACTGGCAGACAAACTCGATTTCGCGGATGCCGCCACGGCCTTTTTTGATGTCGTTGCCGCTGCCTGCCTGTTCCGCATCCATGAGGGCTTTGACTTCCCGTAGGCCGGCGAGGGCGGTGTAGTCCAGGTAGCGGCGATAGACAAAGGGGCGCAGGGTGTCGAGGAGGGATTGGCCAAAGGCGACGTCACCCGCGACGGGGCGCGCCTTGATGAACGCGTAGCGCTCCCAGCCGCGTCCATGCACCTGGTAGTATTGCTCCATGGCCGCGGCGGAGATGCAGAGTGGGCCGGCATCGCCGAAGGGGCGCAGGCGCATGTCGATGCGGAAACAGAAGCCATCTGCGGTGCGCTGGTCGAGAGCCTGAATCAGCCAGCGGCCGAGGCGCAGGAAATACTCGCTATTGTCGATGGCGCCGGGGCCGTCTGTCTCACCGCCTCCACCGTGGCAGAAAATGAGGTCGATGTCTGAGGAAAGATTGAGCTCCCGCCCGCCCAGTTTGCCCATGCCGAGGATGGTGAAAGGCACTTCCAGGCCGTTCTTGTTGCGGGGGATGCCATGGCGTTGGCGCAGCGTCTGCACGCCGTAATCGTAGGCGTGTTGCAGGCAGGTTTCGGCCAGCGCGCTGAGGGCGGCTACCGTTTCCGGGTAATGCTCTCCGGGTTGACGATCCTGCCAGATGATTTCCACCATGCGCGCATTGCGGTACTCCCGCAGTCCGGCGAGGAAGGTATCGACCGGGACCGCTCCGACGGGCATAAGGGCGTGTCCTTCCCGCCGCGCGAGGTGCGGCAACCAGCCCGGATGGCGCTGCAGAAGGTGCCGTGCAAAGGTGCTGACGCAGGCTATCCGCACCAGATGTCGGGCAAAAGAAGGACCAAGGCGGACGAGTTCGGCCTGTTCTTCCCCGGAAAGAGCGGGCCAGATCGCCGCAAGTGATGCGGCGATGGCCTCCGCTTCCATGGGGGATTGGCGGATGGCCTGTAGGATCTCTGCGGGTAAATCGGACGCTGGCATACCGCGCTCCCTCCGGAGGGGCCTCTCGCTCTGTACATGGGGAGTGTAACTCATCCCCGTTTTGCAATCCGCATAGGGCGATGCGGCGTTTTTGTGCTAGGATTTTGCCCAATATCGCGCGAGTGAGTGTGACGCGGATGGTAACACAGCAGAAAATATCGTAGCAGGGAGCATGTTCATTACCTCATGGTTGTTTACCGGCGTTGACCGGACGGATTGATTGATGCTCCGGATTCCCGGGAGGGGCGTGCCTTGTCGCGTTTGCGCCTGATCCTTGCCGGTCTCCGCCGTTTCGGAGGTTGGTTGCTGGCCGTCGTGCCGACGCTGCTGGTATTGCTGGCAGGGGCTTTTTATCTCCTGGTGGTTCCCCGGCTTGATCTTCTGCGGCCCTACGTTTCACAGTTTTTGTCGCGGTCTTTGGGAGCGCCGGTGTCGGTACAGGGCATGCACCTGGGCTGGAATTGGGGACCATCGCTGGAACTGGCGGCGTTGCGGGTGGGTACGCCGTCCCGGCCCGAACTGACGCTGCAAGGGGTGCATCTGCGCCTTTTCGCCTTGCCCCTGCTTTGGGGGGACTGGGTAGCCCAGTATTTTAGCGTGGCAGACGGGGTGGTGTCTGTCGTTCAAACCGCCGATGGCTGGCGGGTGGCCGGGCAGAAGCCAGGACCCAGTGGAAGGGCGCTGCCACTGGATCTGAACTGGGCACATGTGGATGTCCGACACCTGACCGTGCAATGGCGCTCCCAGCCTCAGGCCAACCCTGTCCCCCTGCATGTACAGTGGCAGAGCAGTGGCGGTTTGCGCCCGCAGATGCAGGTGCAGGTGCGCTGGTCACCCCAGGGTCTGTTGCGTTACACCGGCGCAGTGCGCGGCATCTTCACGCGTCCGGGACGCTCCTCGGGCAGCGGTAAGTGGGTGTTGGAGTCGTTGCCTTTGTCCTGGCTCCATCCATTGGATACGCATCTGCCGGCGTTGACCGGAAGCATGAGCAGCCACGGGTATCTGCAGTGGCGTTATGGCGTGCCGCGCCTGGTCAGCGGGCAATTTGTCCTGCACGACGCCGGACTGGACGCCAGACAGGGGACACAAATCCATGGCCGCTTGGGCTGGAATGGAACGGGTTCCTCCGGAACATTGCAGCTTGCCGACGTAACAGGGCTTGCTGCACAACCCCTGGCCGCGCGATTGGGACTCGACTGGCGCCGTCGCCTGCAATGGCAGATTGAGGCGCCGCTGCTTCCCGCCGCACTCCTCCGGAGCGTGCCGGAAACGGCCCTGCCCGCTTCATTGCGCTGGATACCCCGGCAACAGTGGCGGGGCAGCTTGCGCAACCTGCACTTCCGCTCCCGCGGTACTGGACACCAGGCTGCGGCCTGGCAGCTTCAGGCGGTGCTGCGTGACGTCGCCGTCTCGCCCCATGGAAACTGGTTTGGCGTGCAGGGTCTCAGCGGTGATGTCAGCCTTCGTCCAGAAGCCTTGCAGTTTCATCTAGCGAGCCGGCAGTTCACGCTGGATTGGCCGCAACGTTTCGCGGCACCGCTGCGCCTGCGTGAAGTGTCCGCCCGGATCGTTGCCCAGAAAGCCGGTACCGACTGGTCGATTCGGGCCGATCCCATCGTGCTACAGGGGCCTGGTCACCTGCATGCCAGGGTGGCGGTGCAAGGGCGGGAACTGCGCCTGAGAGCCCGGCTCAACGATATGCCGGCGACGGCGATAGCTGATTTCGTACCCCGGACCGGCATCAGCCCGGCCCTGCGCCAGTGGCTGTTGCAGGCCTTTCAGGCGGGATCCGTGCAGCATGCCGATCTGCAATGGCAGGGGCCATGGAACCACCTGCCGCGCCAGGCGCCGGGTGAGCATTTTTCCCTGCGGGCCGATTTTCGCCACGTCACGCTGCGTTATGCCCCGCACTGGCCAGTGGCATCGCGGATGAACGCACAACTCCTCTGGAGGGGAGACCACCTTTCCGTCCGGAGTCACCAGGGTGACATTTTCGGGGTGCCGGTGGCTTCCGCCAGTGCCGATCTGGACCATCTGTTCGCGCCGCATACCTCGCCGTTGCAGATCACGGTGAATACGCCGGTCGCGCTTGAAAAAGTGCTGCCTTTTTTGCGCGCAACCCCCGTACTGGAAGGCAAGTCCGTGGCGGATATCCCCCTGCGCCTGACGGGTCAGGGGCAATTGCAATTGGCCCTCAGCATCCCTTTCGGGCCGGAAAAGACTGCGGTGAATGGCCGGGTCGATGTCCGTGACATGGGGGTCGGCTGGGACGCCTGGCGGGCCACGGGTTTGCAGGGACCAGTTTATTTCCAGCGGGACAAAATTCAGGCCGGTGCGTTGAACGGCATTTTTGCCGGTGGCCCGGTGCAGGCGAGTTTACGGGCCAGTCAACTGGAAACCGCGCCGCGGCTGGATTTTTCGCTGCGGGGTGCATTGCAGGCGGTGGATCTGCCCGTGCCGCAGCCCTGGCGCGCGGCTTTCCGTGGTGCTGTGCCATACCAAGGCAGTGGTACTTTGCTGAACAACGAGTTACGTTTCAGGGGTGGTGCGGATTTGGGCCAGACGCGCAGTGCCTTGCCGCAGCCTTTGAGCTGGGCATCGGGCAAGGGCGGAAACCTGACCTTCCGGGGTCAGGGGGATGTGACCCGTCATCTGCAGGCCGATTTGAGACTGCCGGTGGGGTCTGCCGCCCTGGCCTGGCAGCGGGGGCCATCGGTCTGGCGATGGCAGGCAGGAGCCGCACGCCTGGGTGGGGGAACCACGCCACCGCTGCCCAAGACCGGATTTTCTCTTCAGGGCAGTGGCAACAGCTTTGCTGTATGGCCGTGGCTGAGTCTGCTGAAGAGCGAAAAGGATCGTGGTACATGGCCGGAAATCCGCATCGACCTGCATTGGCGGCACCTGCTGCTTTTTGAACAGGATTGGCCGGACGTGCGGATGCGCGGTCAGGCTGCGGCGGAGAAGCTGCATCTGCAATTGACCGGTCCCCAGATAGCGGGTGCCCTGCAATATACGCGCGCGGTACCGCCGGCGGGTTCGGCGCAATTGCGCCTGGATATCCAGAAATTAAGCATCGCGGCGCCGTCATCTCCCAAAGTTCCGCCCTCCGGTTTTCCGCAGACGCTGGGGGGAGCAACTGGCAGCCCGCTGGCGCTCCACGCGCATATCGCCCAACTCGATTGGCGTGGCCACAAGGTGCAGGACGTGCTGCTGGATGCCGGGCGATCGGCGACGGGCTGGAAGATCGCCATGATCAAAGGCGACTGGGCAGACAGCCGATGGGATTTCAAGGGATCGTGGCAGGGCGCAGGGGCAGGTCAGTCGGCCTTTCAGGGGAAAGTCCGCAGCGACAATATTGCCCCCGTTCTGCAGGACATCGGCATGGAGACCCTGGACTACGGTCGCGCCGATTATGCGGGACAACTGTCCTGGCCGGGCGCGCCCTGGGATTTTTCGGTGGCGCACCTCAGCGGCAATATCCAGTCGAAGCTGTGGAATGGTCGCCTCCGGCAACTCGGTGCAGATATTTCCTGGCTCGTATTTCTCAATCCCACCACATTGTTCAAAGATGTGATCACCTTTGATTATCGCCCGCTCTTTGGCAGAGGACTGTTCTTTTCGAAGCTTTTTGCCGATTTTCAGATACACCATGGTGTCGCCCGTACCCGCAATATGCTTCTTGAATCCAGCGCTCTGGAAATGACAGGGCGCGGCGCCATCGATCTGGCGCATCAGTCCCTGAATATGGAACTGCAAGTCTACCCGTTGCAGAGTTTCGACCTGCTCCTCGGGAGTTTTCCCATACTGGGCCCCGCCCTCTTTGGGAAATCGGGTAAGGTGTTAGAATGGCATTATCAGGTTGACGGACCCTGGGGGCACCCCGAGGTGCACGAGGTGCATGCACCGGCCACGGCCGGGAAGGACTGAGACCATGAAGGTGCGGGTTGCCGTAGTGCAGATGGTGTCCTCGGATGTCGTGGCGGATAACCTCGCCCGCGCCGGATCCCTGCTGGGGGAGGCGGCGGCGGGTGGCGCGGAGCTGGCGCTCCTGCCCGAAAATTTTGCCCTGATGGGGCGCGATGAAAATGCCAAACTGGCCATCATGGAGAAGGATGGGGATGGCCCGATCCAGTCCTGGCTGGCGGCACAGGCACAGCGCCTGGGCTTATGGCTGGTCGGGGGCAGTATGCCTCTGGCCGCCGCTGACGGACGCTGTTATGCCGCCTGCCTGGTTTTCGACCCGACCGGACAGCGCCGGGCACGTTATGACAAGATGCACCTCTTTGACGTCGATCTGGCGGGCGGCGAAAGTTACCGGGAGTCTCGTACCATCGCCCCCGGCAGCAGTCCGGTGGCCGTGGCCACGCCCTGGGGGCGGCTAGGTCTCTCCATTTGCTATGACCTGCGTTTCCCGGAGTTGTACCGCAGCTACGCTGGAGCCGAACTGCTCGTCGTCCCCAGCGCCTTTACCAGGCAGACCGGTGCCGCGCACTGGGAGTGTCTGCTGCGAACCCGCGCCATCGAGAACCAGGCGTATGTGCTTGCCGCCGACCAGGGTGGTTTGCACGAGAATGGCCGCCAGACCTTTGGCGGCAGTATGATTGTCGACCCCTGGGGGCAGGTCCTGGCCCGTCTGGATCAGGGCGAGGGGGTCGCGCTGGCCCAGGCGGACGGAGAGTTTTTGCAGCGTTGCCGCAGTAATTTGCCCGCCTTGAGGCACGCTCATCCGGCATTTTACGGCGCCTGACAGGCAATGCCCGTGTAACCCTGCTGAAGGGTGACAGGATCCACCGCAGCGCAGTGCTCCCCGTTTTGCCCTGGGCAAACAGGCCGGCTTACCAATTTGAGTGTCTTCAAAGCGCATCCGCGGCAAAAGACCACGGATGGCTGGGCGGGCTTTTTATACCTGTCTGGGGAGCCCCATGCTATCCTCTCGGGCTTTACGGGCGGTGGTGATTGCCCGAGGACGGGTAAAATTTGCGGTAGCGGGCGTTGGCAGATGTTGTCAGATGAGGAGCGCATGAATGCTGAACAGGACTTCTTTGGAGATGGTGCATGAAGCAGTTTAACGGAGCATTCTTTCGTGACCTGTGGCGGATGGTCAAACCTTACTGGTGGCACTCCGAGGAGCGTTGGGTGGCGCGCGGGGTCTTTGCCTTCATCATTCTCCTCAATCTGTTCATGGTGTTTATTTCTTATCGCATCACGGAGTGGTACGCGGTGTTCTGGAACGCCCTGCAGCGCTTTGCGGTGAACGCCGCCTGGCACCAGATGCTGATTTTTCTGGGACTGGCCACTCTCTATATCATCGCCGCGGTCTCCCAGACCTTTTTTACCCAGATGCTGGAGATTCGCTGGCGACGCTGGCTGACGCAGCATTATCTGGATTCCTGGCTCGCCAAAAGTACCTTTTACCATATGCAGGTGCTGGGCGATGGTACCGATAACCCGGATCAGCGTATCAGCGAGGATCTGGCCAGTTTCACCGGGCAGACACTCAACATCGTGATAGGCCTGCTCAGTTCCGCCACGACCCTCGCCGCCTTTGTGTTCATGCTTTGGAATTTGTCGGCCATGATCACCATCCCCTGGCAGGGGAGTGTCTATACCATCCCCGGCTATCTGGTCTGGGCGGCAGTCATTTATTCGGTGCTTGGGACCATCCTCACCGCCCTCATCGGGCGGCCGCTGATCAGTCTGAACTTCAACCAGGAGCGTTATCAGGCGGATTTCCGTTTCAGTATGATGCGCCTGCGGGAGAATAGTGAAAGCATTGCCCTGTATGGCGGGGAAACGGAGGAGCGTCACCACTTTCTGCAACGGTTCGCCAACGTCTATGCCAACTACTGGCGGATTATCTGGCGGTCCATGCGTCTCAACTGGTGGGTGTCCGGTTATGGTCAGGTGGCGATCATTTTCCCGATTCTGGTGAGCCTGCCCGCCTATTTCGTCAATAAAGCCATCGGTATCGGTGGGTTGCAGCAGATTGCCTCGGCTTTTGCCCAGGTGCAGGGTGCGCTGTCTTTCATTGTCAGCAGTTATGGCAGCCTCGCCAACTGGCACGCGGTCGTCGATCGTCTGCGTTTTTTTGAACAATCGATGGACGAGGTACGGGTCATCCGGGAGACCCATTACCAGATCGAGCGCAAGGATGGTCCGCGGCTCATTGTGCAGGCCCTCAACGTGCGCCTGCCCGATGGCCGGGAATTGATTCATCACCTGGATCTGGATGTGCGCCGTGGTGAGCGCCTGCTGATCATGGGCCCGTCAGGCGGAGGCAAAAGCACACTGGTACGCGCTCTGGCCGGTATCTGGCCTTTTGGTGAGGGGGAGGTGAAACTGCCCCGGAGCGATCGCCCGCTCTTCCTGCCGCAGAAGCCGTATCTGCCCCTGGGTACCTTGCGCGATGTGCTGGTCTACCCCTTCGGGGTGCCCGGCGTCGGAGACGCCCGCCTGCAGCAGGTGCTCCATCTGGTTGGCATGGAGGCGTTGGCCGACAAACTGGATGACGCCCGTTTGTGGTCTCATGTATTATCTCTGGGGGAGCAGCAGCGTCTGGCCTTTGCCCGTATTCTATTGCAAAAGCCGCAGTGGGTGTTTTTGGACGAGGCCAGTTCGGCACTGGATGAACCTGCCGAGGACGCGCTCTACCGCATGCTTGTCGAGGAACTGCCGGAAACCGCCATCATCAGTGTCGGTCACCGCTCCAGCCTGTTGCGGCATCATGAGCATTGCCTGCATCTGCTGGGTGACGGATCCTGGCGTTTGGAGGCCGTCGTCCATCCCGTTCCCGGGGGGCAGCAGCCGGCACTGGCCTGATGATTCGAAAGGAGACCCAACATGGCTATGACCGCCAAAGAATTACCCATCGGGAGTAAGCTGCCCGAGTTTTGTCTGCCCGTCGGTGGTCAGGCGGGGCAGTGGTGCAGTGTGCAGGCGCAGGGCAAGCCCCTGCTGGTGCTTTTCATCTGTAATCACTGTCCCTATGTGATCCACATCAGCAAACGCCTGGGTGAGCTGACGCGGCAATGGCAGCAGCAGGGTGTGCAGGTGGTGGGTATCAACAGCAACGATGCCCGAACCTATCCGGAAGATGCGCCGGAAAAAATGCCCGCCGAAGCCTTGCGCGCCGGGTATCATTTCCCCTATTTATTTGATGCAGAACAAGAGATTGCCAAGGCTTTTAACGCGGTGTGCACGCCGGATCTTTTTCTTTTTGATGCTGCGGGCGGGCTGTTCTACCACGGTCAGTTCGATGCGAGTCGTCCTAGGAATGATCTGCCGGTGACCGGTGAAGACCTGTCTGCAGCCGTGGCGGCAGTGCTGGCAGGTGCCCAGCCCCCGGCCGAAGTGCTGCCCAGCATGGGCTGCAGTATCAAGTGGCGGCCGGGCAACGAGCCGGAGGGCTGGGTATGAGTTGGACAGAGGTCTCGCGCTAATCAGTGAAGAATGGTCTGTAGCAATCTGCCGGGTGTTTCCTGCCGCTTTGTGGCAAAGTGGTTAAGCTTGTGGCTTTGGCGCTGCCGGCGTAAACGCAGTAGTCGCTTTTGCAGTTCGCGTTTGATGCGTTGCCGCTCGTGGCCAGCCATAAAGGATGTGTAACTCGGGAAACTGCGTACCCGGCGTAAGGCGGCCAGAAGATTGGCGGTACTGTCCATGTCTGTCTCCATTGTGTTCCGGTGATGAATATCAATGGATAAAGCAATAGTTGTGCCACAAAAATCATCCATTAAAAACAAGGTGACGGCGTTCTTACGCGGGTCGCCGGAACAAAAACCTGTCTCGTTTGGACGACAATCCCCCGTAGCGGATGTGCCAGGGCACGGGTATGTTCTCTGGCAGCGTTGTTTTTGCTGCCCTAATCCTTGTTGCAAAAAGTCCCCATGGTGGTGGTTTGCCGTTACTCTGGATCAGCGGCGCCGGAAAGCATCGAGGACCAGTATCACGGCACCGATGGAGATGGCGCTGTCGGCGACGTTGAAGTAGGGCCAGTAGAGGCTGCCCCAGTGGGCGCCAATAAAATCGATCACATAGCCGAGGCGGATCCGGTCGATCAGGTTGCCGACCGCACCGCCGAGAATCAGGGCAAGGGATATGGCGGTCCAGGTGGCGCCGGGCTTGAGTCGACGCAGGATGGCGACGATGACTGCCACCACCAGCAGGGCGACGCCGATGAGCAGCCAGCGTTGCCAGCCGCCGGCCCCCGCCAGGAAGCTGAAAGCGGCACCGGTGTTGTGGACGAGACGAAAATTGAGCAGCCCCGGAATGATGACAAGGCCCTGCCCCACCCGCCAGATATGGCTTAGCCAGAGTTTGACGCCCTGGTCCAGCAGGATGACCCCGAACGATAACCATAAATAGCGCAGCATCAGCAGAACTCCCGTGTTTCTCCGGGTAAGGCGAGATTCTCTACACAGCGGTCGCAAATGTCCGGATGCCCCGCATGGAGACCGATGTCCGGGCGGTGGTGCCAGCAGCGTGCGCACTTCTGGCCATCACTGGGCAGGACCTGTATGGCGATGCCCGGAAGCGCATCGTCGCAACCCTCCTGGCGCTCTTCATAGGGGCGCAGGGCACACGCGGAGCTCAGCAGAAAAAAGCGCAGCTCCTCACCGAGTGGCGCAAGAAACTCATGCCATTCGCTGTTGGCGTAGAGGGCGACTTCCGCATCCAGGCCCGAGCCAATCTTTTTCCCCTGACGCAGGGGTTCCAGTGCGGCGTTGACGGCGTCCCGCAACTGACCGAGCCGTTCCCAGCGTCCCATCAGGACTTCACTGTCGGCAGGCAGTGGTATTTCCGGATATTGCGCAAAAAACACGCTGGAGAACGGGCGATTGCCCATCCCCTCCCAGATTTCTTCCGCAGTGAAGCTCAGGATGGGGGCCATCCATACCACCATGGCTTCGAGCATCTGCCAGAGCACCGTCTGCGCCGAACGCCGCGCCCGCGAGGCTGCGGGGGTGGTGTAGAGGCGATCTTTCAGCACATCCAGATAGAGTCCCCCGAGCTCCACCGAGCAAAAGTGGAGCAGACGTTGCTGGACGCGGAGGAATTGATATTCACTGTAGGCGGCACGAATTTCTTCCTGCAGGAGCGCGGTGCGGGCCAGCATCCAGCGATCCATTTCCAGCAGGTCCGCCGTGGGCAGGGCGTCCGTGGCTGGATTAAAGTCGTGGGTATTGCCCAGCATATAGCGGGCCGTATTACGGATGCGCCGGTAGCTGTCGCCCAGTTGCTGGAGGATGGTGTCAGAGATGGGGATCTCGCTGCGGTAGTCTTCCGATGCCACCCAGAGCCGCAGGATGTCCGCACCGTAACGGTCGATGATCGTCTGTGGGGCGATGACGTTGCCCACGGACTTGCTCATCTTCCGGCCTTCGCCATCGACGGTGAAGCCGTGGGTCAGCACCGCCCGGTAGGGCGCCCTTCCTCGACTGGCGACGGATTCCAGCAGGGAAGACTGGAACCAGCCGCGATGCTGATCGGAGCCTTCCAGATAAAGGTCGGCGGGGCTGTGCAACTCAGGCCTCTGCTCCAGTACAAAGGCATGGGTGCAGCCGGAGTCGAACCAGACGTCGAGAATGTCCGTGACCTTGTGAAAGTGATCGTGGCCGCAGCCGCCGCAGCGGGCGTCCGCTGGCAGAAAATCGCCGTCCGGGTGGTTGAACCAGGCATCGACCCCACCTGTTTCCACCGCACGGGCGATACGTTCGAAGGTGTCGGCATCGCGTAGGGGTTCGCCGCACCGGGTACAGGAGAAGATCGCGACGGGCACGCCCCAGGCCCTTTGCCGGGAGATGCACCAGTCCGGACGCTGGTTGACCATGCCGGTGATGCGGTCTTTGCCCCAGTCGGGAATCCACCGGGTGGCGTCGATGGCGTCGATGGCCTTCTCACGCAGGTCATTGGCGCTCATGCTGATAAACCACTGAGGGGTGGCACGGAAGAGTAGCGGTGTCTTGTGGCGCCAGCAATGGGGGTAACTATGGCGGATCTTCTCGAAATGGAGCAGGGCGTTGCGCCCGCGCAGGAGTTCTGGGATCCGCTCATTGGCCTCCTGTACGGTGATGCCTCCCAGCCCCAGCGGCAGTTCGTCCTGAAAACGACCGTTGCCGAGCACGGGGCTGTCCACCGGCAGGTGATAACGCCGGGACGCTTCATAATCGTCCGCGCCGTGGGCCGGGGCAGTATGTACGCAGCCGGTGCCCGCCTCCAGGGTCACATGCCGACCGAGGATGACCGGCACTTCATAATCCAGGAAGGGGTGTTTGAGGCGGAGGCCCTCCAGTGTCACACCGGCGAACTCGGCCAGCACCTCCGCTTCCGGGTGACCATAGCGGGCGAGGGCGCTTGCTGCCAGATCTGCGGCGAGGATCAGATGCCGGTTGCCGGAGCGCAGCAATACGTAAGTGTATTCCGGGTGCAGGGCTACCGCCTGATTGGCGGGCAAAGTCCATGGCGTGGTCGTCCAGATCACCACGCTGGCCTCTATGGGTTCAGCGACGCCAAGGCGTTGGCTCAGATCGGCGGCGTCAGCGACGACGAAGGCGACGTCGATGGAAGGATCGCTGCGATCCTGATATTCCACTTCCGCCTCCGCCAGAGCACTGCCGCAGTCCACACACCAGTGTACCGGCTTGGCACCGCGTACCACTTGGCCGTTCACGGTCAGGCGACCGAGCTCCCGCAGGATATTGGCCTCAGCCTGGAAGTGCATGGTCAGGTATGGGTTTCCCCAATCTCCGATGATGCCGAGGCGCTCGAAATCCTGCCGTTGCCCGACAATCTGGCTTTCGGCATAAGCACGGCAGGCATTGCGGAAGGCCTGGGCACTGACTTTTTCGCCGGGACGCCCCAGTTCCTTTTCCACCTGGATTTCGATGGGCAGCCCGTGGCAGTCCCAGCCCGGCACATAGGGCACCCGGAAGCCTTCGCTCAGCTTGCTTTTGTTGATGATATCCTTGAGTATTTTGTTGACCGCATGACCGATATGAATCTTGCCGTTGGCGTAGGGCGGGCCATCATGCAGGATGAACGCAGGGCTTGCGGCACGCGCCTTCTGCAACGCCCCGTATAGATCATGCTCCTGCCAGCGGGCCAGAGTCGCCGGTTCACGCTCCGGCAGTTTTCCCTGCATGGGAAAACCGGTTTTAGGAAGGTTGAGGGTCTGCTTATAGTCCATGATTATTCAAAGTCCTGGGGATGTTCGGCGAAAAAGTTCCGAGTGTTCACGACGTCGCTGTCGATGGCCGCCTTGAGGGTATCGAGATCCATATATTTCTCTTCCTCCCGCAGCTTGTGGTGCAGTTCTACGGAAACCTGCTGTCCGTAGAGGTCGGGGCTGTCCGCATCCAGACAGTGGGCCTCCAGTACCATCTGTTTGCCGCCGACGGTGGGGCGCAGACCGATACTGACGGCGGCGATCCAGTTTCCTTTCGGACTCAACAGGCGTCCGGCAAAGATACCTTTGACAGGCACCGGGCGACGATTCAGAGGGATATTGGCGGTCGGGAAGCCCAGTTCCCGACCTAGATGGTCGCCATGCACGACCCGCCCGCAGAGGGCATAGGGACGTCCCAGCCAGGACGCCGCATGGGTCAGGTCGCCGCTCTGCAGAAAGGCGCGGATGCCGGTGCTGCTGACCCGTTGGCCGTCGAGCAGAAAGGGGGGCTGTTCTTTCACCGAAAACCCATACTGTCGCCCGAAGCGGCTGAGCATGTCCAGATCACCGCGCCGTCTCGCCCCGAAGCGGAAGTCATGACCGACGCTCAGCAACCCGCAGCACAATTGCCTGACCAGTATCTGAGCAATGAAATCCTCGGCGGGCAGGTTGGCCAGCGCCTGATTGAAGGGCAGGCAGGTGATGCTCTGTACCCCATTGCGGCGGAGTGCCACCACCTTCTCGCGCAAACTGCTCAATCGTGGTGGCGCGTCCGTACCCCGGAAAAACTCCCGGGGAAGGGGCTCGAAGGTGAGCACCGCGGTGGGCAGGCCGCTATCCTGCATGGTCTTCAGCAGCGCCTGATGGCCGCGATGCACCCCATCGAAATTGCCGATGCTGACCGCCTGAGGCAGGTCAGCGGCGCGGTTGCTGCGGTGGTGGAGGAAGGAATGCATGCGCTTCGGTGTGTCCGGGTCTGCTGAAAAATGCGGTCATCTTAGCCTAAAAATGTGGATTTCCCTAGGTTGGGGCAGCGTCCGCCCATTCTTCCTCATCATTCCGCAGCTTCGCTGGCCGTCGCCCAACCGGGCGGATGTTCCCGCAGTACGTCCAGCAGGGGGCGGCGCTGGCCAAATCCCTGGTCGTGGCCATTCCGTGTGTCCATCTGAATCAGACATGCAAAGACCTCCGTCTGTATAAGTCGCGCAGTTCCCCGATGCCGAGCCACCATCCACCCATAAGGTATAAAACGGCAGCGAGAATCACCAGGCCGAGCACCCGTAACAGCCGTTCCCAGAGTGGCAGCGACAGCCAGAGGGTCGTGTCCCCCGCAGATACAGCAGGACGATCCCCATGAGCAAGGCTAACCCTCCGGTTTTCAGCAGGAAGACTCGCCAGCCCGGCTGCGCCTGAAAAATCCCGTCGTGCCGCAGGCGACGCCAGAGCATCAAGGCGTTGACCAAGGCCGCCGTACTGGTCGCCAGAGCCAGACCCAGTTGCTGCAACGGCCAGGCCAGGATAAGACTGATACCCATATTGACAGCGACGCTGATCATGGCGAAACGCACCGGTGTGCGCGTATTTTGATGAGCGTAGAAGGCGGGTGCGAGTACCCGTGCCGCAATGATCGGCAGGATACCAAGGCCATAACCTGTGAGGCTCAAGGCGCTTTGCCGAGCATCTTCCGCCGTGTAGGCGCCATAACGAAACAGACTGATCAGCAAGGGCTGCGCCAGAATGAGCAAGCCGACGGTAGCGGGCAGTCCGATGAGCCAAGTGAGACGCAGTGCCCAGTCCAGCGTTTGCGGGAAGCGCGGCGAACGCTCTGCCGCCTGGCGGGAGAGCAGCGGCAGCACGACTGTCCCCAAGGCCACCCCGAAGACGCCCAAGGGAAACTCCACCAGGCGATCGGAGTAATACAGATAGGACACTACATTGGCCCCCACCAGGGAGGCGAGGATGGTGTTCAGAAACAGGTTGATCTGCGCTACCGAAGCGCCGAAGGCCGCAGGCCCCATCAACCGCAGTAGCTGGCGCACGCCGGGATCGCGGCGCCGCAGGCGCGGCCAGTGCAGGTGCCCGACCCGCCTGAGCGCGGGTAGTTGAAAAAGCAACTGCGCCACCCCGCCGATAAGCACCCCCCAGGCCACCGCTATGGCGGGTTGTTGCAGGTGCGGCGCCCAGAATACGGCTGCGGCGATGATGCTGAGGTTCAGGAATACCGGCGTAAAGGCGGGTACCGTAAAATGTCCATAGGTGTTGAGTACACCGCCGGCCAGCGCGACCAGCGAAATAAAGAAAAGGTAGGGAAAAGTGATGCGCAGCAGTTCTACGGTGAGGTGAAACTTGTCCGGATTGTCTGCGAAACCGGGGGCGATGGCATAGACAACGGCGCTGGCCCCCAGCATCCCGACGATGGTAACGATCGCCAGGGCAAGGGCCAGCCACCCGGCCACATCGGCGACAAACGCCCGGACCTCGCTGGCCGGGCGTGTAGCCCGATATTCCCCCAGCACCGGGATGAAAGACTGGGAGAACGCCCCCTCACCAAACAGGCGCCGGAACAGGTTGGGAACGCGGAATGCCACGAAAAACGCATCCGCCATCTCCCCTGCGCCAAAGAGTCGCGCCAGAATCACGTCGCGGGCAAAGCCCAACAGGCGTGACACCATAGTGTTACTGCCGACCTTGAGCACGCTGCGCAGGGGGTGGTGGCCGCTCATGAGGGCGGGGGATATGGGGGATTGGGCATCATCGCTGGATGATGGCATGTGGGCGGGAGGACGCCAAGAGCATCGCCCTGACCACACCCAGGATACCGGTAGGGTTCGCCGTCTTTTGCCCTGCACGTTCGGTACGACAGGTCCGCCGGTTCGGCAGCGCTGCGCCGGGGCACGGTACCCGTGCGTTTCGCTGGGCGGTATGGTGTGGTGACCGTCAAACCCGGCAGGCGTCGGCGCTGGCTGACGGATCCGCCGCCATTACCTCGGCGCGATTGCCCCGCCCGTCATCTTCTGGCATCAGCTCCGGATGCGTCCGTAGGTGTTAAGACCGACGCGCTTGCGCTTCCCGCTTCGGGGTGCCGAATCAGTAACGGCACGGGAGCCGACACGATGGCCTTATCACTCCGATGGAGATCTGTTTCCACCGGGCAGGCAGGCCGACGATGATGGCGCGCATACAACCGCTCCCAGTCGCGGCGGGTCTCAGCGGGTTTGGCGCGCGCCAGCGCCAGCATGGCAAAGCCATCGTCATCCCAACCGCAGTCGCTCAGCACATCCTCTGGCCAGCGTTGCATGTACGCGTCGCGCATGATCCTTCTGCCCAGTTGGGCGAGATCCTCCGGCACTCCCTGAGCTACAGCCCGCGCTTTCCATTCATCCCATTCAAACAGCATCTCTTCAGAATCTGTCATGTGGCACGCTCCTGTAGTTACATCGATACCCTGGCCCGCGAAACCGATGCGTCGACCACTCCGGTCAGGCACCCCGGTTTTTTCGATATAGCCGTGTAGGTTTAGTTCGGGATTCCGGCGGCGTCAAGGTGACTTGCGCCTATTTTGTACATGGCAAGCCGGCGGGGATGTCGCCGGACGGGCGGCCGTATGCTAACTTTACCGAAGGAAGCCCGCTTTCCGCGGGATTGTGCTGGAGATCCGTCAAAATGATACGCAGTATGACCGGGTTCGCCCGCTGTGAAAGTCGTGGGGCTTGGGGCACACTGGCCTGGGAGTTGCGTACTGTAAATCACCGTTTTCTGGACGTCGGTTTGCGCCTTCCCGAGGGCTTGGGCGCCCTTGAAGCAGCGGTGCGGACCCGTCTGCAAAAAACGCTGGTGCGCGGCCGGGTGGATGCCTGGTTACGTTTTCAGCCTGCCGCCGGCGGGTCGTTAAGCCTCAACACGGCACTGGCGACGGAGTTGCGCGGACTTTACGGGGAATTGGCGGATATATGGGAATTTGAAGAAACCGCCTTCAACCCTTGGGATGTACTGCGCTGGCCGGGCATGGTGCAGGCCTCCGGCATCGATACGGAGGTGCTGGAGGCGGAAGTGCTTGCGCTGCTGGACAGTGCGCTGACCGGATTGCAGGAGGCACGCGAGCGGGAAGGCGCCGCCCTGACGCAACTTCTGCTCAGTCGCGTGGATGCCATTGCCGGGCAGACTGCTGCGCTGCGCGATCACCTGCCACACCTGGAAAAGGCGTTGCGCGAACGTTTGCAGGCCCGCTTGCACGATTCGGCGCAGCAGGTGGATGCAGGGCGCTGGGAGCAGGAGTTGCTCTTCTACTTGCAACGTCAGGATGTAGCCGAGGAGTTGGACCGTCTGGACACCCATCTGGCGGAGTTACGGCGTGTTTTACAGCGGCGGGAGGCGGCGGGACGACGCCTCGATTTCCTCATGCAGGAACTCAATCGCGAGGCCAACACCCTCGCTTCCAAGGCCGGAGACAGCCAGGTAACCTTTGCCTCGGTAGAGCTGAAAGTGCTCATCGAACAGATGCGGGAGCAGGTGCAGAATGTGGAGTGAAAGTCAATGACGGGGGGAGCGGAACGCGGTATCCTATGGATTATTTCGGCACCCAGCGGTGCGGGAAAGACCAGTCTGGCCCGGGCGCTGGTGGCGGCGACCCCGCAATTGCGCACCTCCGTCTCTTACACCACACGGCCTCCGCGACCGGGCGAGGCAGACGGAACGGACTATCACTTCGTTCCCATGGAGACCTTCACGGCCATGGCGGAGCGGGGCGAGTTTCTGGAGTATGCCCGGGTGCATGGCAATGGTTATGGCACTAGTGAACCTTGGGTGAAGAGTCAGCTGTTCGCCGGGACCGACTGCCTGTTGGAGATCGACTGGCAAGGTGCGCGGCAGGTGCGGGAAAGACTGCCAGGGCAGGCGGTCAGTATTTTTATTCTGCCGCCGTCTGTCGCCGCTTTGGCGGAGCGTCTGCGTGGCCGTGGCCAGGATTCAGAGGCGGTCATTGCGCGCAGGTTGGCGGCAGCACGTGAAGAGCTGTTGCATTATGACGAGTTTGATTATCTGGTGGTGAATGACCACTTCCAGGATGCGTTAGCCGACTTGCAGAGCATTGTCCATGCGGAACATCTGCGGCTGGGTTATCAGCAGCATGCCCAGCATCAACGATTAAAGAATCTCCTCGGTGTTAACAGTTAAATTGATAAAAGGGTGAATAGACGATGGCACGAGTAACAGTAGAAGATTGTCTGGATCATGTGGACAATCGTTTTGAATTAACTCTGATAGCGGCGCGACGGGCGCGGCAATTGGCCTCCGGCGCTACGCCGGAAGTGGAGCCGGGACGTGACAAAAATACGGTCATAGCTCTGCGCGAAGTGGCTGCCGGCAAGGTGAGCCGGGCAATTCTGGACGAGCAGATGCCGCCACCATTACCTAACTTCCCCGGTGCAGCGAACCGCGAAGCGGCTGGAGCTGAGGATGCCGCTGGCGACTGAAAGCGAGCTAGGCACCATGGTGCCGACCCTGCCCCTGACCACAAGGGTGGGCGATGTGCTGCGCCTGCCGCCGGTCTCTCCGTCTCTGGAGGACCCCTGCGCGCCGCTGCGGGCGTTGCTTCAGCAATACATGACGCCGGAAGAAGTGGCACGTGCGCGTGATGCCTACGAATTGGCCGCCAACGCACATGGCGCACAAACCCGGCGCAGTGGTGAGCCCTATATCCATCATCCCGTGGCGGTCGCCTGCATCCTCGCCGAGCTGCAACTGGATATTTTCACTATTCAGGCCGCCCTGCTTCATGACGTGATCGAGGATTGCAATATCAGCAAGGAAAACATCACCGAACGCTTTGGGTCGGAAGTAGCGGAGATGGTGGATGGGGTCAGTAAGCTGGGGCAGGTACGTTTTGAAACCCGTGAAGAGGCACAGGCAGAGAATTTTCGCAAAATGTTTCTGGCCATGTCGCGGGACATCCGGGTCGTGCTGATCAAGCTGGCGGATCGCTTGCACAACATGCGCACCATGGGGGTGATGACGCCGGAGAAGCGGCGGCGTATTTCCCGGGAAACCCTTGATATCTACGCGCCCATTGCGCAACGCCTGGGTATTCATGCCATTCGCATCGAGCTGGAAGAGCTGGCCTTCTCCCATCTTTACCCCAAGCGTTGGCACACGCTCAATGAGGCCGTAAAGGCAGCGCGTGGTAACCGTAAGGAAGCCGTGCAGAAAATTGAGCACGCCCTGGAGGACCGCCTCCTGCAGGAGGGTTTCGCCGCCCAGGTCAGCGGCCGTGAGAAACACGTCTACAGTATCTACAGAAAAATGCAGAAGAAGGGTATGCCCTTCGGTGATATCCATGACCTCCATGCCTTCCGGATTATCGTTGCTGATGTGGATACCTGTTATCGCGTCCTGGGCCTGGTCCACAGTCTGTATCGACCGATTCCCGGACGTTTCAAAGACTACATCGCCATCCCGAAATCCAATGGATATCAGTCTCTGCACACCGTCCTGCTGGGCCCTTTCGGGCATCCGGTAGAGGTGCAGATCCGCACCGAGGATATGCACCGGGTCGCCGAGGCGGGGGTGGCGGCACACTGGTTATACAAGACGGGCTCAAGTAATGCGCATGCCGAAATGCAGGCGCGCGCCTGGTTGCAGCGTTTGCTGGAACTGCAGATACAGGGGGGAGATTCCCAGGAATTTCTGGAAAGCGTCAAGCTCGATCTTTTTCCCGATGAGGTCTATGTTTTTACCCCCAAGGGCAAAATTCTCAGCTTGCCACGGGGTGCGACGGCGGTGGATTTTGCTTACGCCGTGCATACGGATATCGGTGACCAGGCCGTGGCGGCCAGGGTCAATGATATGTATGTGCCCCTGCGCAGTCCTCTGAACAACGGCGATAAAGTGGAAATCGTCACGGCGGCTTCGGCGCACCCGCAACCTGGTTGGCTGGATGTGGTGGTGACCGGCAAGGCGCGCAGTAGCGTTCGCGCTTATCTCAAGACCATTCAGCGTGGTGACGCGGAAGTGCTGGGCCGCAATTTGCTGGAAAAAGCGTTGCAGAGTCTGGGTGCCGACCTCCAGCAGATCGAAGCGACTGATTTTCAGCGGGTGCTGGTGACGTTCAACGTGAAGGATGAGAGCCAACTGCTGGCGGCCATTGGCATGGGTGAGGTTTTTCCGCTGGTCGTAGCGCACAAGCTGCTGCCCGAGGAGAGCGATCGCGGGCGGCTGGCGCAGACTGCCCGCCGTCTGGGCCATGCCGTCAGCCATCTCCTTCCAAGTCGCCTCACTCGCGAGGAGGCCACGAAAAAGCCCTTGCTGATTCGCGGGACGGAAGGTATGCCAGTGACCCTGGCTCGCTGTTGTCGACCCATCCCTGGCGACCCGATTTTGGGTTTCATCAGTGTCGGCAAGGGTGTGGTGGTACATACCCATGATTGTCACAATATCCGTGAGTGGCGCAAACGCCGTGACCGCTGGGTGGACGTGCAGTGGGATCCCGCAGCCCAAGGCGAGTTCCCGGTAGCGATTCGGGTGGTTGCGGAAAGCGCCCGTGGCGTACTGGCGCGTGTCGCCACCCTGATTTCGGATGAAGATTCCAACATCGATCATGTGGATATCGAGCCGCAGGATGGACTCTACACAGGCATCACCTTTACCATAGAGGCACATGACCGCGACCACCTGGCCAGAATCATGCGGAGTTTGCGCAGTTTGCCCATGGTGTCGCGGGTACAGCGGGTCAAAGGCTAACAGGGAGTTCAATCCATGCCGGTACCAGTAGAAAGCAGTTCCGCACCCCAGGCGATCGGGGCCTACAGCCAGGGTATGATGCATGGCGGCCTGCTCTATCTCTCTGGCCAGATTCCCCTGGATCCCCGCACCGGGCAGATGGTGGAGGGCGACATCGCCCTGCAGATCCGGCAGGTGCTGGATAACCTGCAGGCGGTCTGCAATGCTGCGGGCGGACGTCTGCAGGATGCCATCAAGCTTCAAGTCTACCTCACGGATCTCGGCCATTTCGCACAGGTGAATCAGGCCATGGAGGCAGAGTTTTCCATACCCTATCCGGCACGGGCGGTGGTGCAGGTGGCCGCGCTGCCGCGAGGGGCGCAGGTGGAGATAGATGGCATCGTCGCCCTGGGCAAGGCGGGCTGAGATGGAACGCTCAGAAGCGCTCGCCCAGCCCATGCGCGTACTGCTGCAGGCGCATCCGGTTTTGGTTTCGCTGCTGGAGGAGCGCGGTATTCATTGCGGCGAGTGTTTTATTGCCGAGCGGGAAACCCTGGCGGGGGTAGTTACCATGCACCATGTCGACCTCGACGAACTTCTCGCAGAATGGGCACGTCGCGAGGCCCTGCCGCGCACGGAATAGCATGGCGGGAGTCAAGGCGGGACTGTATCTGCAAAGTTCCGTCTCGGCGTTACGGGGGGTCGGTCCGGCGCTGGTTTCGCGTCTGCAGCACATGGACCTGTGGCGGGTACAGGATGTCCTGTTCCATTTACCCAGCCGTTATCAGGACCGCCGCCATATTGCATCCATGGCGACGCTTCAGGCGGGCCAGGAGCGTGCGATACTGGGCGAGATCGTCCGTGTCGACCACCAGCGCGGAGGACGTGAACAATGGCTGGTGACGGTGAGCGATGGCAGCGGGTGTCTGCAGATCCGGCTTTTTCACATGGCACTGGCGTTGCGTGCGCAATGGCAGGTCGGGCGGCGGCTCTGGTGTTTCGGAGAGTTGCGCGGTGGTTTTCACGGCCTCGAAATGATCCACCCCGAATGGCAGATGGCGGATGTCCCGCAGTTTCAGGCGCCGCATCACCTCACCCCCTTTTATCCCAGCAGCGAGGGCATCACTCAGGCCCAGTGGCGACGCTGGATAGCGCACGCGCTGACTCTCCTCGATCAGCTTCCCGACTACCTTGAAAACCGGCTGCCTCCACAATGGCCCGGTTTGCGCGAGGGGCTGCGCCTGCTGCATGAAAGTGCAGACGAGATTCCCTCCCCGCAACATCCGGCGTGGCAGCGGCTGGCGTTGGAGGAACTGCTGGCGAATCATCTTGCGGTACGCCGGATGCGGCAATCGGGGATGATGCAGAACGCCCCTTGTCTGCGGAGTAAGGGGCAGATGTGGCAGCGTTTCCTGGCGCATTTGCCGTTTTCGCCCACCATGGCGCAGGAACGGGTGATTGCGGAGATCAATGCCGATCTGGCGCGTCACCGGCCCATGCGTCGTCTATTGCAAGGGGATGTAGGCTCCGGCAAGACCCTGGTCGCGGCGGCGGCGACGCTGACCGCGCTGGAGGCGGGATATCAGGTGGCGATGATGGCGCCGACCGAGATTCTCGCGGAGCAGCTCCATGCTCGGTTCCAGCAATGGCTGGAACCGCTGGGTCTGGAGGTGGGCTATCTGGTGGGCAGCCGTTCACCGCGTGTCCGTCGCGAGACGGCGGAAGCGCTTGCTGGTGGCCGCCTGAGCTTGGTGATCGGCACCCAGTCGCTGTTCCAGGAAGGGGTGGCGTTTGCATGCCTCGGACTGGTCATCATCGACGAGCAGCACCGCTTTGGCGTGGAGCAGCGCCGTCAGTTGCTGGAGAAGGGCGCCATGCCCCACCTGCTGGTCATGACCGCCACGCCGATTCCGCGAACCCTGGCGATGACGGTGCATGCGGATCTGGAGGTATCGGTGATCGACGCGCTGCCGCCGGGGCGCACCCCCGTGGAAACCCTGGTGATGCCGGACAGTCGTCGGCCCGAACTGATCGGCCGGATGCAACACATGCTGGAGGCGGGGCGGCAAATCTATTGGGTTTGTCCCCTGATCGAGGAGTCGGAGATTCTCGAATTACAGGCGGCGGAGGCAAGTGTTGCGGATCTGCAGGCGGCCTTGCCGGGCGTGGCCGTCGGTCTGATACACGGGCGCATGCGCAGCGCGGAAAAGGCGGAGGTGATGGCCGCGTTCCAGTCAGGCGCGGTACGCATTCTGGTGGCGACGACGGTGATCGAGGTGGGGGTGGATGTCCCTGGAGCCAGTCTCATGATCATCGAACATGCGGAGCGTCTGGGTCTGGCACAATTGCATCAGTTGCGTGGCCGGGTAGGGCGGGGCGCGCAGCGGAGCAGTTGTATTCTGCTCTATCATCCGCCCCTGAGTGGCAAGGCGCGGGAGCGTTTGCGGGTGATGCGCGAAACCTATGACGGTTTTTCCATTGCGCGCAAGGATCTGGAGTTGCGCGGGCCGGGCGAATACCTGGGTACGCGGCAGGCCGGCATCCTGCAGATGCGCGTTGCGAATATTCTGCGTGACGAAGCATTGCTGGCCATGGTTCCGGCATTGGCGGAACGCCTGCTGCAGGAAGACCCCGAGGCGGTGCAGGCCATAGTGCAGCGCTGGCTGGGGAACCGGGTGGACTACGGGCAGGTCGGATAGTGAAACTCTGTTAGAAAATCATGGATCTCGCGCCCGGACTTCGGGTATATTATGAAACGCCGTGAGTACGAGTATTGGGGAGAAGTAGGGTGATGCGCAAATTCGGGGTATGGGAATTGTCGGGGGCGGTGCTGGGTGTTCTGGGATTGGCGGGTTGCGCCACGACACCTGTGGCCACCGTGCCGGTGCACTCGGTAGCTTACTATGCCGCACAGATTCCCCCTCCGGTCGTTCAGCCGGTAGCGCCCGTGGTCTCTCCGGCAAGTCCCGCGCATGTGGTCCGGTCGGTGCATATTGTCATTTCGACCACTAGTCATTCCCTGAAAATCTTCAAGGGCGGTACCGTGCTGGCGACCTACCCGGTCGCCATCGGCTTCAATGGCGCAGCTCCCAAGCGGATGCGGGGGGATGATGTCACCCCCCTGGGACGTTATCGCATCGGCTGGGTCAGTCGGGGTACACGCTACGGCCCCTTCATGGGTTTGACCTACCCCAACCGGGAGAATGCGGAGTGGGGATTGCGGGAGGGCATTATCAACAAGGCGCAATATCGTGCCATTGTCGATGCCATCGACGCCGGGCAAACGCCGCCGCAAAATACCCCCCTGGGCGGTGAAATAGGCATTCACGGCATGGGCCCGCAATTTTCGGATGACCCACAGGGCAAGGTATTCCCCGGGCGCTGGACGGCTGGCTGCGTGGCGTTGTCCAACTGGGATGCACAGCAGATCGCCGCGCTGGTGCGGGTGGGGACACCCGTGGAAATCGTGGGGGACGCACATGGATTCCGGGGTGGTTTTGACCGGGTCAGCACGGGCTCCCGGTACAAGTCCAATGCCGCCTTCGATACCATGGCGACGCCGAGGGCCGTTGCGAAATCCCAGAATACCGCCATGGACACTCTGGTGTCAGCGCTCGCCCCGATCGCCGCACACTGATATCCCGGATTCAGTGCTGCCAGTGGGCGGCCTGACTGAACTCCCAGGCCTGTTCGATGCAATCTCCCAGGGCGACGCCCCCCTGCCAGTTGGCACGGAAGTGCAGCCCAGGGTGCCCGGCACTCAGGGTGTCGATCCGCTTCATCCGGTCCAGGTGTCCGACCTCGTATTGCGGGATGGCTTTCGGCCAGACCCAGCAGCGACTGAAAACGGGATCGCCACTGATCCCCAGCAGTGGGCCGATCTCGCGTAATACCGTTGCCAGCAGGTCGTCATCGTCCCGTCCGGCAAGGACATTCTGACTGCCACCGATAAAGGCCGTCAGCAATACCTGCCCCGCCGGTGCGCGCCCAGGGAAAAGGGTGGAGGAGAAAAGCACCCCCAGCGTTTCCAGCCCCATGACCCGCGGAATCAGCATGCCGAAGCCATCCAGTGGATGCCCTACCTGTGGGCGCTGAAAACCTATGGACAGGCTGCCTACGGCAGGATAAGGGATGGCGTCCAGTTCCCGGGCAAGCGTAGCGTCGGTTGGCGCGAGCAGTCTGGCCGCGGCGCCTGCGGGCAGGGCGAGAACGAGCCGTTTGCTTTGCCAGGTCTGGTTACCGCTGCCGACCTGCCACATATCGTCGCTATAGGCCAACTGGTCGACCGGAGTATCGCAGCGCAGCGTATCGCCGAGTGTGCCTGCAACCCGCAAAGGGAGGGCCTGCAGACCTTCGCGAAAGGACACGAGGCGGGTTTTGGGGGTGCCGGGCAATTTCTTCTTCCGGGCCCGCAGCGCACCGCGCAGGAGCGAGCCACCATCCTGCTCCAGCGCGGCCAGGCGAGGAAGAGTGGCCTGCACCGAAAGGCGTGCGGGATCGCCGGCGAAGACGCCGGAAACAAAAGGGTCAACCAGCCAGGTAAGGGCCTCTTCTCCGAGCCGTCGCCGGACGAAGTCGGCGATGCTTTCCTCGCCATCCGGCGTTCGATGCGGTGGCTGGAAGGGTTCGCCGAGGAGCCGCAGGCGACCGCGTATACTCAGTAGTCCGCCACCGAATAGCACGCCCGGTCCCAATGCGACGGGTTGCCGGTGGCGATTGAGGACATAGCGGCGCGCGGCGAGCGGGTTGGCTTCGACGATGTCTCCTTCCAATTGCAGTTCGCGGAGCCATTCTGGGACGATCCGGCCTTTGAGCATCAGCGAGTTGGGTCCCATATCCCGCAGGTAGCCCTCTTCCTGTCTGCTCTGCAGGTTGCCGCCGGGCGCGGCGCCGGCCTCCAGCAGCAAGGGCGACCAGCCTCGTTTACGCAGGAAATACGCCGTCGCCAGACCCGAAATGCCTCCGCCAATGATGATGACTTCTTCCATAGGGTTATGACTCCTTACCCAGATAATAAGGGCTCCGCACATACCAGCCGTGAAGGTGGCGGAGCAGGGCGATGAGGACGGCGGTCACCGGTAATGCAAGCAGCAGGCCGATGAAGCCGAAGAGTTCGCCGCCTGCCAGCACGGCGAAAATGACGGCGACCGGGTGCAGACCGATGCGGTCTCCCACCAGATAAGGGGTAAACACCATGCTTTCCAGTATCTGGCCGATGCCAAAGACGATCAGTACCCCGAGAATGGGCAAGAATGCGCCGGTCTGCACGTACATGGCGAGGGTGGCCATGGCTATGCCGCTCACGACGCCCAGATAGGGCACGAAACTGAGCAGTCCCGCCACCAGGCCGACGAGGATGGCGGTTTTCAGGCCGACGATACTGAGGCCGATCGCGTAACTGGCGCCGAGAGCCAGCATCACCAGGAGTTGTCCGCGTAAGAAGGCCATGAGCATGGCATCGGCGTCACCGGCCAGACGTCGGGAAAGCGGCAGATAGTGCGGTGGGATGAGTGCGGCAATACGGCCAATGAGGTGTGGCCAGTCGCGCAGCAGATAGAAGCCCAGCACCGGCACCAGAATGATACTGAGCACACTGCTGATCAGACCGGGACCGGAGCTCAACGCCATCTGGAGGCTGCGTCCCAGCCATCCCGCCAATTTTTGGGCATTGGCCGTGGCATAATGGGCGACGCTCTGACTGTCGAGCGGAATGCCGATCCGCGCGGAAAGTTGCGGGATGATCCGGGTTTGCAGGAGTTCCAGATACTGGCGCAGATATTCCACGAAGAGCAAAGATTGATGGCGGATCACGGGGAGCAGGGCCATGATGATCCCGGCCAGAACCAGAATGACGAGAACGAAAACCAGTGTCGTACCCCAGGTGCGATTGATCCGATATCGTTGCAGGCGGGTCACCAACGGGTTGCCGAGATAGGCGAGAATGCCGGCAATCAGAAAGGGGCTGAGAATGGGGGAGAGACGGTAGGCCAGCCAGCCCAGCAGGATCAGGATGGCCAGCACAAAAAATCGTTGCATCGTTCGCGAGGCTCCCCGGCCCGAATCTGATAATGGTCCGGCCAGAATACCCCACTATGGTCGGGCTTCGCCATGGGTAGGGCCCCTTGAAAAAACCTGTTCCCATCCAGATATATCTGGCATGCAGATATTGGCCGTATGGCGGCCGGGGGGTGTTTCGTGAAACTCGTCAGACCAGCAGCGGTGGCCGGTATGTTTTATCCTGGTAAGGCGGCCGTTTTGCGGGCCGAGGTGGAGCGTTTACTGGCCAGAGCTGAACAGGACGGTGAAGCGGCCGCTGCCCCATGGCCCAAGGCCATTATTGTCCCCCATGCGGGCTATATCTACTCGGGAACGGTGGCGGCTTCCGGTTACGCCCTGCTGGCCAAGGGCGGGGGCATATCCGCCGGGTGGTGCTTCTGGGGCCGGCACATCGTCTGCCATTTCGCGGTCTCGCCCTGCCGGGTGTCCAGGCCATGCAAACGCCGCTAGGTATCGTCGCGGTGGATCAGGCGGGGGTGGAGGCACTGGCCGGATTGCCCGAGGTCCGGGAAATGCCGGCCGCGCACGCTCAGGAACATGCCCTGGAAGTACAATTGCCTTTTATCCAGGAGGTGCTGGGTGACGTTAGCGTCGTCCCGCTGGTGGTGGGAGATGCCCGTCCAGACGAAGTGGCCCAGGTTCTGGAGAAGCTCTGGGGTGGCGAGGAGACGGTCATCATTATCAGTTCCGATCTCTCTCATTATCATCCTTACGCCGAAGCCCGTGCCATAGACCACCATACGGTGGAGGAAATATTGCGCTTCGATCCCACGCCCATAGACCACGAACAGGCTTGCGGCGCCACGCCCATCAACGGCCTGCTCCGGGTCGCCCGCAAGCACCACTTGCACCCGCGTCTGGTGGGTCTGTGTAACTCGGGTGATACCGCAGGGCCGCGTGATTCGGTGGTGGGCTATGCCACAGTCGCTTTTTACGGAGAGAGCCATGACCACGCAGGAACGTGACGAAAAGACCGGCGGGGTGCCGCCGGAAGCCGGAAAAACTTTGTTGCGCCTGGCTCGTGACACCATTGCCGGGGCGTTGGGTTTGCCCGCCGAGTTTGCTGCTGTGCCGGACTGGGCACAGCAGCCCGGTGCGACTTTCGTGACGCTCACTGAATCACAGGGTTTGCGGGGCTGCATCGGCAGCCTGCAAGCCCACCGGCCTATCGCCGAAGACCTGCGCGCCAATGCCCTGGCGGCGGCCTTCGAGGACCCGCGTTTCCCGCCGCTGAGTGTGTCGGAATGGTCACAGGTGCGAGTGGAAGTTTCATTACTCTCTTCGTTGCAACCCATGCATTTTGACAGTGAGGAGAGTCTGTTGGCGCAAATTGAACCCCATCGGCATGGGTTGGTTCTCACTTATGGTGCGCGTCGTGGCACCTTCCTTCCCCAGGTGTGGGAACAGCTTCCCCAGCCACGGGAGTTTCTGCGGGCGCTCAAACGCAAGGCTGGTTTGCCTGCAGATTTCTGGGCCGGCGAAATGGAAGTGCATTGGTATACGGTGGAAAAATGGCGTGAAGAGCAGACGCCAAAGGGGAAGGGCAATGGATAAGGAAACACTTATAATGCATCCGGGCCGCTACTGGCACCAACTTGCCGATGGGCGCATTCAGTGTGACCTCTGTCCGCGCGACTGTCGTCTGCAGGAAGGGCAACGCGGGGCCTGTTTCGTGCGGATGCGGGAAGGCAATACCATGGTCCTCACCACCTATGGCCGCTCCTCGGGTTTTTGTATTGACCCCATCGAGAAAAAACCCCTGAATCATTTTTACCCGGGCAGCAGTGTGCTCTCCTTCGGTACTGCGGGTTGCAACCTGGCCTGCAAGTTTTGCCAGAACTGGGATATTTCCAAGTCCCGCGAGATGGACCGGCTCCAGGACCAGGCCAGCCCCGCGGGCATCGCGGCAACCGCCCGGTCGTTGGACGTCAAAAGTGTGGCCTTTACCTATAATGACCCGGTTATTTTTGCCGAATACGCCATGGATACAGCAGATGCCTGCCATGCCGTCGGCATCAAGACCGTTGCCGTTACCGCCGGTTATATCCATGCGCAGCCGCGGGCGGAGTTTTTCGCCAAAATGGATGCAACCAATGTCGACCTCAAGGCCTTTACCGACGAATTCTACTTCAAACTGACCGGAGCGCATCTGGCCCCGGTGCTGGAAACGCTGGAGTATATCGTCAAGGAAACCCGGACCTGGCTGGAGATCACCACGCTGCTTATTCCGGGCCACAACGACTCGGAGGCGGAAATCCGTGCGGCGGCAGAATGGATGATGGGGCATCTGGGTCCCGACGTACCGCTTCATTTTTCTGCTTTCCATCCCGATTACCGGATGCCAGATGTGCCTGCCACACCGGCGGATACCCTGGTGCGGGCACGCCGCGTGGCCATGGAGACGGGATTGCATTACGTCTATACCGGCAATGTACATGACCAGGAGGGTGATACCACTTTTTGTCCCGGATGCGGGTCGGCATTGATCGTCCGCGACTGGTACCAGATATTGTCGTATCACCTGACTCCGGAGGGCCATTGCCCGCACTGCGGGCACCCTATTGCCGGGCATTTCGAGGCCAAGCCGGGGAGTTTCGGGCGCAAACGCATTCCTTTGCGCATCGGGGCCTGACGGCTGACTACGGGTTTGCGCCCCTGTCCAGCAAGGCATTTATGGCTTCCAGGTCTGCCATATTGATCTGGCCGGATGCGGCCTTGAGCTGTATGCGCGCTATAATCTGGTTATAGAACGCCACATTGTAGTCCTGCTCGGCGCGGATGTAGTCCGTGGCTGTTTGCAGCAGGTCGATGATGGAGCGGGTACCCACCTCATAGCCCTTGCGCGTACCTTCCAGGGAAACCTTGGCCGAGGCGACGCTCTCCCGGGTGGCGTACAGTTGGGCCACGCTGTCCTTCAGATTGAGGAAGGCGGTCTGGGTATTGAGCGTGACTTCGTCGCGGACATTGGCGACGTGATCAACGCTGGCGATGGTCTGTGCCTGTGCCTGCTGTACGGAGGCAGAGGTGTGTCCGCCCTGATAGAAGGGTACGGAGAGGTTGAGGCTCACACCGGCCTGATTGATGGCTATACCGGGAAAAGGATTACCCAGGGAGTGTTGTGCGATACCCTGAAGATCCACCACCGGCCAGCGCGCACGGCGGTTATATTCGACCTGATCCTGCGCGGTTTGTAACTGTGCTTCCGCCTGATGCATGAGCGGCTGATCTTTGATGGCGCTCTGCACCCAGCTGGTCATATCGTCGGGCTGAGGACCCATGGCCACATAATGCCCCAGGTTGTCGAGCACGCCGATGGGATGATGGGTGAGCCGTTGCAGGCGGCGTTGGGCAATGGCGACCCCGTTGCGGGCCTTGATAAGATCGGCTTTGGCGGCATCAAGGCGGGCTTGTGCCTCACGCACGGCAATGATATCTCCGGTGCCGATCTTCAGTGTGGCGTCCGTCTGTTTGTAAATGCTTTCGAACAGTGATTTCTGTTTTTCGGCAACGTATTCCTGAGCCTGGGCCTCCAGTACACCGAAGTAGGCCTGAGCCACCTGCAAAGCCAGTTGTTGCTCGGTGTAGGTGAGCGCCGCTGCGCTGGCCTGAATTTTGGTGTCGGCCTGCCTGAGCGCCGTCCACGCCTGACCATCAAAAACGGATTGGGTAATATTGACGCTGTAGCTGTCCGACAGGTACGCGTGATTGATGGGTTCCGCACCAAAGCCGGTGATGTCGGCCGTGTTGAAGCCAACGCCAGCACCGGCACCCACATGAGGGAGCAGGGCAGAACGGGCGAGGGGTTTGTCCTGCATCTGTGCCGACAGTTCGGCGCGAGCCTGCGCCAGGAGGGGGTCCGTCCGGTAAGCCTGCTGATAGGCCTCGACGAGGCTTTCCGCCCAGGCGGGCGTCGTGCCCAGAATCAATGTCACCATGAGAAGCGAAAGACGTGGGGATAGACGATCTGCGCGCATGGGAATGACCCTGTTATGACAGTAAGCCTACAAGATACTGACCGATCGGTCAGCCGTCAAGGGAGGATCCCGCAGTCATGCGCCTCGATGCCGCATCCGGGAATGGGCAAAATGGCGCTTCTCCCTTATGCTGATGCTCCCGTTTCAGTGGATTCTGCGCAGCTTATGCCTCACTCTGTTCTAACCCGACGTGCGGTGCCCTATCCCGAGAATGCCGCCACAGTGTTTGCGTCGCTAGCCTCAACGCCCTGGTCCTTCTTTCTGGATAGTAGTGCGACGGCGTCGCCGCAGGGGCGTTACAGTATGCTGGTGACGGCACCGCGCCGGCGTCTGTGGCAAGAGGCGGGGCGGCTTTGGATTGTCGATGAGGATGGCCCCGCGCGGCGCTCGGCGCTTTCGCTCTGGGAGGCGTTGCGCGAGTCTATGACGAGGCTTCCCGATGCCGCTTCTCTGCCTGCGGAACTACCTTTTGCGGGCGGAGCTCTGGGTTACCTGGCCTATGATTTCGGGCTGGCAGGGCAGGGTATTCCGCCGCCTCCCGCACCGTCTCTTCCTGAAGCGGCCTTCGGTATTTACGATACTACGCTGCTGGTCGACCATCATGGGCGTAAGGCCTGGCTTTGTGCGCCCGAAGACCGGATGGTGCAGGCCCTCGCGGAGTGGCAGCCACGCCTGGCTTGCAGGAAGGTATACCCCCACGATCCGTTCTTCCAGGTGCGAGGACCGGTACGGCAGATTTGGAGCCGCAGCGAATATGCCGCGGCTTTTGCCCGGGTGTATGCCTATATCCAGGCCGGTGACTGCTATCAGGTGAATCTGGCTCAACCCTTTGTAGCCTCGTACGCAGGCTCGCCATGGTCGCTTTACCAGCGTCTGCGAACGGTCAATCCGGCACCTTTTTCTGCATATTTGTCCCTGCCGCAGGGCGCGGTGCTGAGTTTTTCCCCGGAACGGCTGCTGCAGGTTCAAAAAGATCGTTTGCAGGTCCGGCCCATCAAAGGGACGCGCCCGCGTCTGAAGGATCGGCAGGACGACCAACAGATGGCGCAAGCACTTTTGGCCAGCCCCAAGGATCGTGCCGAGAACTTGATGATTGTCGATCTGTTGCGCAACGATCTGGGGCGGGTGGCAGCGACCGGCTCGGTGCAGGTGCCGCAACTCTGCGCGCTCGAATCTTACGCCCACGTTCATCATCTGGTCAGTGTGGTAGAGGCGCGGTTGGCGTCGGGACAGGATGCCTTGAGTGCGCTGGAGGCCTGCTTTCCGGGGGGATCCATTACCGGCGCTCCCAAACGCCGGGCCATGGAAATCATCGCGGAACTGGAAGCCGGGGCGCGTGGCCTGTATTGCGGGAGTATTGGTTATTTGGATCAGCGCGGAGGCCTGGATATGAATATTGCCATTCGCAGTATGACGGCTGTCCGGGGGGATTTACGCTTCTGGGCGGGAGGCGGCATCGTCGCAGATTCTGATCCCGATGCGGAGTATCAGGAGACGCTGGATAAGGTGGCTGTATTTCATCGCGAGCTTGCCGCATTGGCAGGAGAGGGATGAGGATATTTGTCATAGTGGCCCCATCTGGCATAGAGTCGCTCCCAGCCTTGACTGCAAAAAGCGGAACATGTCCAAAGAAAACAAAAAACATCATACCCATTGGCAACTTTTGCTGCAGATCGTCTTTACGGTTGGCATCCTGTTTTGGCTCCTACATAACACCAACTGGCAGGAACTGAGTCAGCGCTTTGCGGATATGCGCCCGCTCTGGTTCGTGGCGGCCGTGTTGTCCTACGCCATGAATCTGTCGGTATCCGCCATACGCTGGCGCATCATTCTCACGGCAATGGAGCGCTCCGCACCCATGCTCTGGCTGCTGCGGCTGAATTGGGTGGGTGCCTATTTCAATCAGATACTGCCGGGGTCTGTGTCCGGTGACGTGCTCCGCGCCTGGTACACCCGCCACCAGACCCACTCCATGCCGCTGGCGCTGGCCGCGGTATTCGGAGACCGCTTCATGGGTTTGGGGGCGCTGATTGCCATCGCTGCCGTCGCCTTTGTGCTGGGCGGTGCGCGGGTGGGATTGTTGCCGCAGATGGGTTGGACGATCGGGATTCTGGTCATTGCTTACGTCCTGATTGTATTTTTGATTCTGAGCCCATTGCTCAACTTTCTGGAAAAGTTTGCGGGTAAGTTGGGTGAAAAGCTGCACGACATCCGTCTCGGCATGGGCGCGCTGCTGCGTCATCGCCTGGCCCTCAGCGGCACGATTGTGCTCTCCTTTGTGGTGCAATTTTTTTCCATCCTGACTTTCTGGCTGCTTGCCCGTGCCCTGGGCGAAGCCCCCGACGCCGTGGCGGTCTGGGTGGTCTGGCCGGTGATCAGCCTTTTTCTGGCCTTACCCATCTCTTTTGCGGGCTGGGGGCTGCGTGAGGGGCTGATGGTGTTTTACCTGTCTTACCTGCACATGGGGCATGAACAGGCACTGGCGCTCTCGCTTTTGCTGGGCTTCACCGTCGTGCTGACCAGCCTGCCGGGTGCGCTGCTCTGGATCGGGCTGCACCGCCACCATCAGGCGCCGCCAGATTTGAAAATGCCGCCCGCCTCGCGTTAAACTGCGCCTCTTGCTGGCGTAGCTCAGTCGGTAGAGCTACTGATTTGTAATCAGTGGGTCGGGGGTTCGATTCCTCTCGCCAGCACCAAATAAACAAGGACTTACAAAAATAAGTGTAAGTCCTTTTTCTTTCTGGTAGACACATAGTAGACGTATGGCGTCAAGCTCTGTGCTGGGTCCTGCTAGGTAGTGCGGCCATAACTCTAAAAAGTGCTGTGCATCGTCTTCGCTGAGCCAGGGTGCTAGGTGCTCCTCAAAGAGGTGGTAATTTTCTCCTTCCTTATGAAGAAAACTAGGCTCATTGTGCAAATAAAATCATCGTGATGAATATTTTGCGGGTGGAAGCTCTCCGTCTGGATTCCAAAGCTCACAAAATGTCTGCTCACACCAGTTGACTAGCTGATACAAACCGTTCCCCGGCTGATATACAATGGCATAAGGAGCTGCGTGTTTCGCGGAAAAGAGGTAACTGCCACTCCCCCGAATTGATGGATACTCATAGCCATAAAGCAACTTATCTTCCAAGTCCTTTGTGTTGAACTGAATAGATAATATTGACTCCACATGATTTCTCTTTGCTATGTTTTGCATGGCTTCATAACTCATTTCAAAACCTCCTGCATACGTTTTCCAGTTCCTTGAGTTCTAGCCACTTCTGCATGTTGGGGACTTGCCCCTGCTTCATCCAGCCATGAGCCGGGAAGAATGGCTGCAATGGCGCAATCGCGGTATTGGCAGCAGTGATGCCCCGGTAGCAGTAGGAGCATCCCGTTACAAGTCGCCCCTGGAATTGTGGCTGGAAAAAACCGGCAGAAAGGAGCCGGAAGATTTATCCAGTAAAGACGCTGTGTTCTGGGGCACGACACTGGAGCCCATTGTGGCCCAGGTCTATGCCGAGAGAACCGGCAGCAAGGTCCGGCGGGTCAATGCAGTCCTGCAGCACCCCGAACGTCCCTACCTGCTCGCCAATCTGGATCGGATTGTGGAGGGCTGCGGAATACTGGAAATCAAAACCGCTGGGCTCCGCAGCCAAGGGCAGTGGGATGAAGGTGTACCGCTGGCCTATCAGATTCAAGTGCTGCATCAACTGGCCGTTACCGGAAAAAGCTGGGCGGATGTCGCCGTACTAATCGGCGGTCAGGAATTCCGGATCTACCGTATAGAGCGGGATGAAGCCCGTATTACGCAATTGCTGGAACTGGAAAAAGTCTTCTGGCAGCACGTTGAAAGGCAAACACCCCCAGAGGCAGATGGTTCTGATTCCAGTCACCGTGCCTTATCTCTCCTGTATCCCCAGAACAGCACCACGCTGGTGGATTACAGCGAAAAGCCAGAAATGAATGCCCTCTTCAAAGCACTCATGGAAGCCAGACAACGCAGCAAACTGGCAGAGCAACAGGAATCCCTGCTGGAACAGCGCGCCAAGGAAGCCATCGGTGATGCCGAAGGTGCCCTCTTCAGCATGGGCAAAGCCCTCTGGAAATGCAGTAAACCCAGCCGAACTCTGGACACCAAAAAACTGGCCCAGGAACAGGCTGATCTCATTGCGCCCTACTGGACCGAAAAACCCGGCACACGGCGCTTCACCGTACAATCAGGAGAACCAACATGATTAAAGGATTAGCCATCACCCCTCCGGTCATTGGCCGGATCGCCATTGGCAAAGTCGTTGAGAAAAACGGCAAGCGTCTCCCTGAAAAGGATGATGCTTTTACCATCACCACGCAGGTGCAGCAGAAGGGCGAGTGGATACTCCACCCGCTCCACAACACGCTGCTGGCACAGCAGGAAGGTGGAAAGCTGCGCAGTATTCCGGTCAATCTGCTCTTCAATGACCCAGACCTGAATCTCAGGGCAGAGTACAGCTTGTTTGACCGCAAAACCGGACGGCCTCTCTGTGTGGGCAATGGTGAAGTCGCCCGCAGGAGTACACAAGACGGATTTAAAAGCATCGGCTGTCCCGGCCCCCAGAATTGTGTGCTGGGCGCGGAATTGGGCTGCAAACCTTATGGGCGATTGAATGTGCAGATTGAGGGGCAAGAAGATGATCTCGGCAGCTTTATGTTCCGGACCACGGGATACAATTCCATCCGGACACTGGCGGCACGGTTGCAGTATCTCAACGCCATCAGTGGCGGCAGAGCACGGTATTTGCCACTCTCTCTCAAACTCCGTGCAAAAAGCACCACCCAATCCCATCGAGCCCCTGTTTACTACGTGGACATCGTTATCCGGGATGGCATAGACTCACAGCAGGTACTGATACAAGCCAAGGAACGAGCGGATCAGTCCATGGAAGCCATGGATGCTCTGGAAGCTGCGGCCAAACAGGGGTTCAGTAATGGGGCCTTTGAAGAAACAGAAGATGAAGGCATTGAGGTAGTGGAAGAATTCTTTCCGATGCAACAGGAAGATCAGCAGGTGGAAGATTTGCCTGCAATGACAGCAATGGAGACGCGGCGCGTAGGTTGACTGTATCCCTGGGCTACATGCTCAGGGGTATTTTTTGCTGATTGCAGATTTTAAATGGCATAACGTGTTTAACGGGGAAAGGATTTGAGGTCAATGACTGGTAAAGATAGTTGACATAGTGGTTCTGAAAGACATAACCTCCGACAAAGCAGGGCGCGCTCAAGGATGAAGTAATGGGATGAACGTCCCCTTCCCCAAGCCGCGGTCCGATGCCACGATGGGGCCCATTGAACAAGGAGGTTCATCCCATTACTTCGAAATTGAAGCCGCCCATTTACATGGAAGAAATTAAAATTATCATTGCCGGGCCAGTTGGTGCCGGTAAGACCACCGCAATGCGTACCGTGTTTGGGAACAATTTGCTCGCTGGCGAGGCGAAATACACGGCGGCGGAAGTCGATGATGTCAAAGGCTACACTACCGTATCAATGGATTATGGCACACTCAATGACATGCACAGTTGTTCAGAGAGACCTGTAAAATTGCATGTTTATAGTATTCCAGGGCAAGAAAGATTCAAATTCATGTGGGAAATATTATCCAAAAATGCCCATGGCCTGATTCTCTTGGTGGCGGCTGGAGAGCGGAATATCTTCTCGGTTATAAGTAATTACCTATCGGTTGTATGGCCCTATATGCATAATGAAAAAGCAGTGTTGGTCGCACTGAACAAAATACCTGAAAATTTCTTTGAAAATATAAATATACCTGAATACTTGTATTATAATGGTACGGCTTTACGATTTGTCAAAACCAATGTCACAGATAAAAGTGAAGTGCTCCTATTATTCCGATATATTGTAGAAATGATGGATATATAAACCATGTTAAATGATGCTGGCAGGAATGTAAATATGAGTGTCGCGTCATATCATCGGGCGCCGTGGATACTTTGATGAGTGAAGAAGCGGATACCATTTGTAGGGTGCTCGCATGGGGAGATGTTGACGTCAATGAGCTGTTAGCCGTGTGTGGGCTTATGATTCAGAACCTTTCTTTGGTCAAGTATAGTGTCGCCTTGGCGGAATTAAAAAAAATAGATAGAATTGTTTTGGATGAAAAACGGAATGTTTGGCATCTTTCGACCACGAAGGTTCAAGAAGCGATAGGGGAAGTGATCATGACAACAAATTGGGAGAATCCAGTGAATCAAGAAGAAACGTCTTTACTTCAAATAACAGAAAGCTCTCTAAATCCCTCTAGGGAGGCAGGGAGAAATAACATCGAGAAATTGTCTGATGTTGCTAATGGTTTGTCCTTATGGATGCATGAAGTCAAAGAATGGCATGTGCGCGGAGAGGAGCTTTTGCGGGGGATGCAGGACACCCTCAATCGCTTGCAGGAGCGCGAGAAAATTCTGCGAGAGGCTCTTCAAACTCTTAAAGATCAGGTTTAAATTGGCAGTTTTCCGAAAAACTTCCGGTGGGCATTTAGGCTCTTCGTCAGATCGGGTGGGAAGGGCGTATAATGCTGTGGAGCAGTTGAGTCCCGAATAGAAGTTAGCTGATGGTCTCGAACGAGTTGTTTTCTCTCGCGTTAGGGTTGGTACTGCCGTGGTTGGTGGGCGATGTGACCTTCCAAGTGTTGGAGAAGCGCCTGATTCTGCACATCAACTTCCCCAAGGGCAGTCGCATTGCTTGCCCCCATCTGTGGTGGGCGCTGTGGTGGGTGTGCCACCAGGGTGCCATACTCTTAAAAGCATGGTTGGAAAACGCTAAGGCCAGCGGCCTGCCGCCTATCATCAAGGTCGCCTACACTATCATGAACCATTGGGATGATGTGCTCCGCTGGTTTGAAAGCCAGATCAATAACGGCATTCTTGAAGGCTTCAATATAGCCTCATCCAATCCGCCAAAGTGAAAGCTCGGGGGTTACCGCACGCACAAAAATTTTATCAACATGGCTTACCTCATCCTGGGTAGGCTGGATCTCGGGCTGCCCACGTAAAATGTCGAGGAACCCACTCAACGCTACAGTCCAATCATTCGCGCCTCAACGCCAAGCCCCTTTAACTTTTCCAATATGGTATGCGAATCCATACAACTCGGATCGTATGCCACCTTGTAGTGGTGGCCATGATGCTCATGATGCTCCCCACCTTGATGTGCACTCAGCACACATTCCATAGCCGCCAAAGTCTCCTCAATAAGAAGCAATTCATCATGTTCTAATTTGCGAGTGCTACTGAATATCATATCACTAACTTGATTGCTATTATTCATGACGCACCCCCATCGTTAATGGCTGGAATATGCTATATCATTCACATATCCCACGCTTTCAGTATAGCCTTCCTTTTTACCATTTCAAGCGCCGGAAGGCTTGGCTGTTCTGCTGGACGGAACTGGGTGCCAAACAGGTCGGCATCGTGCAGAGCCTGTGACCACTTGCCGCTTCCACGACATCCATCCCTATGACTACCTGGGGGACAAGGCATTGATATTTTTTCGGCTCTTCGCCGGATCGGGTGGGTAAGGGGTAGAGGGCCCGGGCCGAAAGACATCACCTGGTCGGCGGCGGACGCGGTTGCCAACCTCCATCAACGGGGCGGCTTCGCCTGCACCTTCCATGCGGATAGCGCAGAGAGATCAATGATGCCGCTGTACACCTCTGGCGCTGCCCGCCTGGCCCATTTGCGTGCCCGATACGCCGCCGATGCGGCCCTGCTTGTCTCCTTCGCGTCAGGGGGCTTCCGAGGTCTGCCGCCAACCCCCTTGCCTTGCTTGGTTTTCATAGCCTCGCCTTCCTGCCGCTGAAACCCATTATATGTATGACGATGACATAAACTAACCCGCCAAACTCGCCCCACGTCAACCCCGGACTCTGCCGGCTGCAAGAGGCAATGTGCGCATAGAGCAACAAGGTCGGCGGCACAGGCCTTCAGCGTCCGTCGGCGGTGGCGCAGGCACATCAACCTCATCAACATGGCCTACCTGATCCTGGGCAAGCTGGATGTCAGGCTATCCACCTGAAATGATGAGGAACCGCGTTTTAACATCATGCTCTGGTGATAGGTTGGCTGCAGCCGAGAAAAAACAGCGCCCAAGGGAGGGGTTCTCCCTCTGAATAGAAGCGCATCATAAGCCTATTACACTGGCAGAAAGTGAACCGCCCCGGGTTTCGTGGAGGCCATTTGGTTTAAGTGCAGGCCGTTAATTCGGTCTGTTCGGCGAGTTGCCGATAGTAGTTTGCCTCAGCTTCTGCCGGAGGGATATAGCCGATAGGTTCGAGCAGCCTGACATGGTTGAAACCACGCCACCCATTCGAGGGTCGCCAGTTCCACCGCTTCCCGCGTCCTCCACGGGCCGCGCCGGTGAATCAGTTCCGCCTTGTACAGCCCATTGATCGTCTCGGCCAGGGCATTGTCATAGCTGTCGCCCTTGCTGCCCACGGAGGGTTCAACACCCGCTTCGGCGAGACGCTCGCTGTAGCGGATGCTGACATATTGCGAGCCCCGGTCTGAGTGATGCACGAGGCTGCCATCGCATTCGGACTGACGGGCGTAGAGCGCCTGCTCCAGCGCGTCCAGCACGAAGTCCGTCGTCATGCTTCGACTCACTCGCCAGCCGTAAACGTTCAGCCAACCCACCCTTGCGGGTTGGCGCCAATCAGGCTAATGCAGATTTTTTCCAGTTCCACGGCAAGAGTTCGTGGAGTTTTTTGTTGGGCCAGGTCGGGAGCTTTTCGAGCACGTCACAGAGGTACGCGAAGGGCTCGATGCCGTTGAGTTTGCACGTTTCGATGATGCTGTAGAAGGACGCGGCACGCTCGCCACCGGCATCATTTCCAACAAATAAAAAATTCTTGCGACCAATGGCCACGCCCCGCAGCGCTCGCTCCACCGGATTATTATCGATGCTGAGTTGTCCTTCTTCGAGGTAGAGCGTCAGTGCTTTCCAACGGTTGAGGGCATAGCCGATGGCTTTAGCGATGCCACTTTTCGGCGCCACCTGCATCTGGGTTTCCGTGAGCCAGGCATGGAAGGCTTCCAGCAGGGGACCGGCACGCTGCTGCCGGGCGGCGACTTTCTGATCTGGTAGAGATTCCTTGATCTCCGCTTCGATGGCGTAGAGTTTGACGATCCAGGCCAGGGCCTTCTGGGCTACCGGACTGGGACCCCGCTGTTCCACGTCATAGAAGTGGCGGCGGACATGCGCCCAGCATCCCGCTTCGATGATCTGTTCCTTGCGGTAGAGGGCATCATACCCCCCATAGTCATCGGTCTGGAGGATGCCTTGCCAGTCACCCAGAAAGTGCTGCGCGTGGATCCCCTTACGGTCCGGGGCATAATCAAAGACCACGACGGGATGCGGGGCATCCGCCTGGCTGCGATACACCCAGAGATAGGCTTTGTCCGTCTTGCCGCTGCCGGGGTTGAGGACCGGCAAGGGCGTCTCGTCGGCGTGCAGAATCTTTCCTTCCAGCAAGGCCCTTTTGCAGGCTTCGGCGAGCAGGCTGATCCAGTATTCGCCCTGACCCAGCCAGCTGCAGAGGGTGGCGCGAGAGATCGGTACGCCCGCTCGCTGGTACTGGGTTTCCTGCCGGTACAAAGGCAGGTGATCCACGTGTTTCGCCGTCATCACATGGGCCACCAGGCGCGCCGTGGGCAAGCCCTTGTCAATCACCTGTGCCGGTAATGCCGGACTTTCGAGGGTACCGCAGGGGCGGCAGGCCAGTTTGGGGCGGATATGGCGAATGACCTGGAAGCGTCCGGGGATATAATCCAGTTTTTCGCTGATCTCTTCCCCGACCGTTTCGAGTGGACCCCCACATTGCGCGCAAGTGCAAGTCTTGGGATCGTGACGTACTTCTACCCGGGGCAGATGGGCGGGGATCGCCATGCGGCCGGGGTGCCGGCGTACGGGACGGGCGGGGACCGCTACGGTCTGCGCGTCGGCGGCTGCTCCCTCTGCACGGCCAGCGGTCACGGCCGCACTGTCTTCCAGAACGGTTTCGAGGAGGCTTTCCATCGCCGCGATTTCGGTATCCAGCGCTTCTTCCCAAAGACTGATCTGGTCGGGAGAGAGCTTTTCCGAACGGCGTCCGAATCGCCAGCGCTGCAGTTTGGCGATGGTGCTTTCCAGGCGGGCGATGGTTTCATCGCGCAGGGCAATGGCCGCTTGCTGTTGGGCGATGATCCGGGTGCGTTCCGCTTCCTGTTCCTCCTGCTGTTGCAGCAGGCTCAGCACCAGATCGCGCAGGGCGTCCGGGCTGGTGGGAAGAGGCGTTTGCGGCGCTGAAATCATCAGAAAATAGTATCGGAACTGGGCTATTTATACAAGAAATTCCCGCTAGTTACAGCAGTGTTGGTGTGCATTTTTCCAGGCTCGGTAACGGCGTCCACGGGCGCCCCTCTACCAGCATCGCCCACTGCGCAGCGGAGAGTTCTATGGCACCGGCATCGGCGCGGGGCCAATGGAGTCGTCCCTGATCCAGACGGCGATACACCAGCCAGAAGCCCAGTCCATCCCACAGTAACAATTTCAGACGATCCCCTCGGCGGTTGCGAAAGACAAAAGCATGACCGCAAAAAGGATCGGCAGCCAATACCCCCTGTACCTTGGCCGCCAGGCCATCAAAGCCTAACCGCATATCTACGGGCGCTGCCGCGAGCCAGATCCGGCTGCTCGAATTTAGCCACATGGTCTTTCCAGAATCTGCACCAAGGTCTGGAGCCAGCTGGTATCTACCGGCGCCGCAAGCTTCAGGCTACGACCGGATAACAGGTGAATTTCCACCGGTGAAACAGGCGTCCTGACCGGCGCGGCCAGAGTTACCGGCAAAAACCCTTCGGGCACGGCGGACAGCAACGGCGTTTGTACAGAATCGGCAAAGCGTTTGCGCCAGTAATGCAGCGTGGCTACGGCGATCCCCGCCTGCGCACAATAATTCTTGACCGACTGTCCGCTCGCCTGAAATCCCTCTACCTGCTGCCGCCAATAAGCGACTTTCTCTTCTTTCTTCATCACCATCCCTCCGCGCTGAATGCAGATCAGGATCGGTCAGGTCAGGAAATTTGGGAAGGTGGGTTGCTTAGACGCTTACCGCCAGCCAACGATGCGCCGGGCGAACACGTCGATCACGAAGGCCACATACAGCCAGCCCTGCCAGGTCGAAACATAGGTGAAATCCGAAACCCAGAGCTGGTTCGGCCGATCCGCCTTGAACTGGCGGTTCACCCGATCCAGCGGGCACGGTTGTTTGGAGTCGGGTACCGTCGTGCGCACGCTTTTACCCCGCACCGCGCCGCGCAATCCCAGGCGGTTCATCAGGCGCTCGACGGTGCAGCGCGCGACCTCGGTGCCTTCGCGCTTCATCTGCCGCCAGACCTTGTCCGCGCCGTAGACCTGAAGATTGGCCTGCCAGACGCGTTCGATCTTGGGTATCAATACATCGTCGCGTTGCGCACGCGCACAACGCAGCGCGGGATTGCGCTGGCGTGTGGCATGAAGCCGGTAGCCCGACGGGGCGATCTGCAAGACACGGCAGATCGGCTCGACCCCAAAAACATCACGATGCGTATCGACAAAGGTGTTCATGACTTCAGACGGCGGTCGAGCTCCGCCTGGGCAAAAAACGCACTTGCCAGCTTCAGGATTTCGTTGGCACGGCGCAATTCCTTGACCTCACGCTCCAGCGCCTTGATACGTTCACACTCTTCGCTGGTGACGCCGTCGCGCAATCCGGTATCGACTTCATGCCGTTTAACCCATTCATGCAAGGTATGGGGCGAACAGCCGATCTTAGGAGCAATAGACTCCACCGCCGCCCAGGGCGAAGAATACTCGCCGCGGTGTTCCTGCACCATGCGCACCGCGCGTTCGCGAACTTCAGGGGAATATTTGGGTGTTTTAGCTTTGTTCATCATGGCTCCATTCTCTTGGAAAAAGGAGCCTCCTCAAAATCCGGGGCGGTTCAGTTTGAGATGTTTACGATTCGCCAAATCCTGGTGCGGATGCGCCAAGGGGGTGATAGGGACAGGGAGATCGCCCGTTCCGGACTCATGGGGCGCAAGAAGTTAGGCGTCTTACGTCATCAAGCAGCACTGCACGACTGGCTGGACCGTGGCTGATGTTTTTGCCGGAAGGTCAGGTGCGAGTGCATCTCTGCGGCCAGCCGTTGAAAGTCTATGCCGCCATGATGTCGTCACCCCAGCAGCTTTGCCAAGTCTTCCGCCCGTAGATGGGTATAACGCTTCAGCATCTGCAAGGTTTTGTGCCCGGTAATGGCCGCCACCTGCATCGGATTGAGGCCCTTCTCAAAGAGGCGGCTGGTGGCCTCGTGGCGCAGGTCGTGGAAGGTCAGCCCGGTGATGCTGGCACGGCGGCAGGCTCGTACATAGGATTGATGTATCCCCTCGTAAGTAACCCCGAACACGCGCCCGTCCAGATTGCGCGGCAAGGCCTCCAGCGTCACCACCGCGCGACTGGAGAGGGGCACCGTGCGGGCCTCACCATTCTTCGTCTTGGGCAGGTGCGCCGTGCGCTTTTTCAGATCCACGTTTGACCATTGCAGGCCCGGCGTTTTTTGGGGACGGATTCCTGTTTCCGTATCCGCCGTACCGTAACTTTCCAGAATTTCTCCCGCCCGCATGGCCGTTTCGATGGCGAAGACGACTACGGGGCGTAGCCACGGGTTGCGGGCATCGCCGCATGCGGACAACAGCTTTTCCTCTTCGTTATCCACTAGACGGCGATCCCGCGCACCAGATTGTGCCGGCATTTTGATTTGCAGGCACGGATTTCCATGTGCGAGTGGGATTCCCCATTCTTTTATAGCATGAGTAATGACGCGGGAGAGGAGGGCAATTTCATGTCGTACCGTCTGACTGGTCAGTGTGCGGCCCGTTTTTTTGCTGACGGACTTGATCCGTCTGTCCCGATACAGCGCCAGTTTTTCCGGCGACAAGGCCGCCAACGACAATTTACCGAGCTCGGATGCGGTCAGGATACGGATGACGGAACTTGGCCCCTGTCTGCTCTTTTTTTCAGGCAGTATCTCCCGTGCATAGCGATCCAGCAGGTCGGCGACGCTCGTGGCCTCTGCACGGCTTCGATCCCGCCAGACGCCCCTATCCATTTCCGATTCGATGGTTCGCGCCCAGGCTTCGGCATCGCGTTTTGCCCGGAAGGTCTTTGTCTGGCTGGGATACCCTTTTTTTCGAACGATGGCCTGCCAGCCAATCGTGATGCCGTCTTGGTCTTCCCGTGAATTTATGGTTGCCATGCTGCACCCTCGCTGCAATGAATCCGAAGTCTCGGTGCAGCATATTTGCAGCGTAAATTCAATAGACCAAAGAAGGTTGCCATGCATCGCTGGCATAGTATTGATTTTATTGGTGCCCCGAGCGCGAATCGAACGCGCGACCTACCGCTTAGGAGGCGGTTGCTCTATCCACTGAGCTACCGAGGCTGCGGCTCATTCTAGCAAAAGGCAATACCGTGCGGCGAGTACCTTTCGGGTGGTCAGGTAAGGGCAAAGAAATAAGCCCCGTAACACAGGCCATTGAAAAGAAAATGATAGGGCCGCAGGGTAACGCCGCGGCGCACCAGAAGATAAGAGTATCCCCCGGCCAGCAGCGTGAGCCCCGCGCCCAGCAAAACCGGAGGGGAGGGTGACCATGGGGTCAGCATCACCCCGATAGCGGGCAGCAGGCTCCCTTGAAAGACCAACGCCCCGGTGATGTTGCCAAACGCCAGCGTATCCTTGCGGCGGCGAACCCATAGGATGCTGTTGATCTTCTCCGGCAACTCCGTCGCGATGGGCACCACCAATAAAGACAGGATCAGCGCAGAAATACCGAGCCAGTGCGAGAGTCCCTCAATCCCGTCGACGAAGAGGTTGGCGCCAAAGACGATCATGCCAAGTCCTATGGCAAGCTGGATCAAGATGACCTGCATCTTCGTGGGTAGGCCCGTCTTGCTCAAGTACAAGGCGTGCCCTGCTTCGGTGCCGTGCCCCTCGGCGACCAGCGCCGCCGAGGCACGCAGGGTCACCATCACATACAGAAAATACAATGTAACCAGCATCAGGGCGATGCCGATACGCGCCAAAGTGATGTGGTGAGGCACGAAAAGAGCAATGGTCGAGAGGCCGAAGGCAATCAAAAACCAGCCAAGATCGCGACGCAGGCCGGTAGGTTCCGGATTTAATGCTCCGTGCCAGCCGCGCTGTGGCGATACAAACAGCGCCATCATGAACAACGTCAGCGTGGACAGCATCATCGGAGCGCCCAGAATGGCGCCGACACCCACTTCTCTCCCAAGTGCGCTGGTTGCCCGCTGGTCGCGGCAAAAACCGCAACGACAGGTACCATGGTCTCGGGAAGCGCCGTGCCCACCGCCGCGAAAATGGAACCGGTAACCCCCTCGGAAATACCCAGACGGTCGCCCAGGTGCTCCAGTGCGTTGGTAAAAGCCTCTGCGCCGGCGAGAATGATGAGGAGTGCGGCGACCAGCAGGAGAATATTCATGGGCCCATTATGCCACAGAGCCTGCACGCCGCAACGCGCCGCGGAATGGGTTGCGCAGCGGATTACGGGTATACTTGCAGGATCCATTCAGCTGGGCAGTAGGAGATGTACGATGCAGAAGCTCTGCAGCTTTTTTGACCGGGACATTTACCATGTGGAGGGCGGGCAGGGTAGCCCTGCCGTCTATTTCGTGGCCGATAGGGATGCCGGTGGTATTCTCGTCAACGCCCCGCGCTTCCGTCCGGAGCTGCAAGCTGGACTGAATGCCATCGCCCCCTTGCGGGTGCTTTTTTTGCCCAGTCGTTTCGGGGCGCAAGATCTAGCGCAGTGGCAGACGGCGGGCTGCCGGCTGGTGGCCCAGCCAGCGGAGAGTAAGGCGCTGGGCGTGTCGGTCGACGTGCCGCTGGACAGCAAACTGCGCCTGACCCGCACCATCGATTTTCTTCCCATGTCTGGACGGACAACCGGGAGCTGTGCCATGCGCCTGCGTAACAAGCCGGGGGCCATATTCTTTGGCCCGATACTGGAGAGCGAAACGGCGTCGCAATGGCCGAGCCTGATACCACATGCCGACGATGCCTCCTGGGAGATGCGCATCTTCGGCAGCCTCGGCTTGCGGGATATCCGCTACGCCTATGCCTTTACGGACACGTACACGGCGGGTCATACTCCCATCGGGCCAGATGCCGACGCGGCTATTCAGATGCAGCTGCAGGCGGTGTTGGACGCAGACTGATTTTGAAGCCTCTTTCGGAGGGCGCCAAGAAAACGCTGCAAGCTGTCCATAATGAGCGTATAGTCTGGACGCTGAATTCTCTTCGTTGTCCAGGTGTATGCATGTCTCAAGAAACCGATCTCCGCTTTATTGATTTTGCCCTCGCTGAACCGATCCAAAAGGCGGTTACAGAGATCGGCTATGAACAGCCATCCCCCATTCAGGCGCAGAGCATTCCGCCTCTGCTCGAGGGGCGGGACGTTATCGGCCTGGCGCAGACCGGTACCGGCAAGACTGCCGCCTTTGCGCTGCCGTTGCTGAGTCGTGTTGACCTCAGCTTGCGCGCGCCGCAGTTGCTGGTACTCGCGCCGACTCGTGAGCTCGCCATACAGGTAGCGGAGGCCATGCAAAGTTATGCCAAGTTCCTCCCCGGATTTCATGTGCTGCCCATCTATGGTGGGCAGGCCATGACCTTGCAGCTCAAGCAGTTGCAGCGGGGTGTGCAGGTCGTGGTGGGTACGCCCGGACGCATTCAGGATCATCTGCGCCGCAAAACCTTGCGTCTGGATCAGTTGCAGGCCGTGGTGCTGGATGAAGCCGATGAGATGCTGCGCATGGGCTTTATCGACGCAGTGGAGGATATCCTCAAACACACGCCCGAAGACCGACAGGTGGCGCTGTTTTCTGCAACCATGCCCGACGCCATCCGCCGCATCGCCAAAACCTATTTACGCAATCCCTTGGAAATCCGGATTAAATCAGCGACGACCACGGTGGCTGCCATTCGTCAGCGCTACTGGCAGGTCAGCGGCACCCACAAGCTGGATGCCCTTACCCGTATTTTGGAAGTAGAGGACAGTAACGCCTGGCTGGTTTTTGTGCGTACCAAAACGGCGACAGTGGAGTTGGCGGAGCGCCTGGAAGCACGCGGTTATGCCTGTGGCGCGCTTAACGGCGATCTCAGTCAGGCCATGCGCGAGCAGACCATTGAGCGACTGAAAGCCGGGACACTGGATATAGTCGTTGCGACCGATGTGGCGGCCCGCGGTTTGGATGTCGAGCGGATCAGCCATGTGATCAACTATGACATTCCTAATGATACCGAAGCCTATGTCCACCGTATCGGGCGCACGGGACGTGCCGGACGTACCGGAGATGCGATTCTTTTTGTTGCACCACGCGAACGTCACCTGCTGCACGCCATCGAGCGCGCGACGGGGCAGACGATCACCGCGATGCATCTGCCCAGCATCGAAGATGTCGCCGACAGGCGGATGAGGCAGTTCAAGGATCAGTTGACGGAGGTGCTGAATAGCCAGGATCTGGCCGTCTTTGAAACCCTTATTGCGGATTATCAGCGGGAAAGCGATGTGGGGTTGGGAGAAATCGCTGCAGCGCTGGCATACATGGTACAGAAGGAACGGCCCCTGATTCCCGTTGAAGCGGAGGTGTCCAGGCCGATGCGTAGTGACTCCGCCGGTTCGGGCGCTGGCCGCCCTCCTTCCTCCCGTCGCCGCGCTGACGACGAGCGGGGCGCACGGCCACCGCGAGGTGCTGCTGCACCGGGGAGGGGCGATGATGTGCCCATGCGTTGTTTCCGGCTGGATGTGGGCGAAAGCCACGGTGCGCAGGTCAAGAATATTGTTGGTGCGATCGCCAATGAAGCTGGGATACCCAGCCGCAATATTCGCAAGGTACAGATCCATGAGGAGCACACTACGGTCGAACTTCCTGCGGATATACAGCCGTCCGTGCTGCAGCATCTGCAAAAGGTGTGGGTAGCCGGACGGCCGTTGCAGATCTCCTCGACGGATGCCGGTGCGTCTGCAGGGCGGGCGTCAGCCCGAACACGCCCGGCTAGTAGCCATGAAGAGTCGCGGGTGCCGCGCAAGATACTCTCCGCCAGAACGGAAAAAGGCGAGTACAAAACCAAGGAGCATGGCGCTGGAGCCACGAAGCGGAAGAAACCCGCGCGATAGACGCACAAAAGAAAACCGGAATCGCGATCGCCAAACCGGTAAAGCTATTTTTCCCCGCAGGGGGGACGGGTGGCTCAGCGCCACCCGTTAGGCTGAATTAAGCCCGGCGGACCTTCTCGGCCTGCAAACCCTTCGGGCCACGAGTCACTTCAAAATTGACGCGCTCGCCTTCGGCCAAGGTCTTGAACCCCGTACCTTCAATAGCGGAATGATGCACGAATACGTCTTCCTTGCCATCTTCCGGCGTAATGAACCCAAACCCCTTGCTGTCATTGAACCACTTCACTGTACCAACCGCCATTTTACACCCCAGATTAATCAAAGATGGCCCAACTGGCCATTTCCAAGGATAGCATATACACAGTACGACGCAAGGTTAAATATTCGGGTACTAAATATCTGGAGCGGATGGCGAGCATTCACGTGATCAGTAGGGGGTCCACATCCAGCGTCCAGCGGACATGCCTAGCGGAGCTGAGTCCGCCGAGTTGTGGAAGCCAGAGATTAAGTGCCTTCTGCATTTGCGTACGGTTTGGCGCCTGTATCCACAGTTCTGCGCGTTCAAAACCGGCACGACGTTCCATGAGCGACGGTAGCGGACCGCTGATTTCCACCAGAGCGGGCGGTACGCACTGGCAGGCGGCACTCAGGAAGGTGTCTACGCGGTGTCTCTGGTGCGCCTCGGCACGCAGTAGGGTGAGAGCGGCAAAGGGCGGCAATCCTGCCGCCTGTCGTTCATTCAGGAGCGCCTCGGCGGGAGGGCGGTAGTCGCCCCGGGAGAGGCTCTGCAATAAAGGATGTTCTGGCAGATGAGTCTGTAATAGGACCTGTCCGGGTCGCTCTTCACGGCCGGCGCGGCCTGCGACCTGCACAACGGTCTGTAGCAGTCGTTCCGGTGCGCGAAAGTCGGCACTGAACAGGCCTTGGTCCGTATTGATAATGCCCACCAGGGTGACCGCCGGGAAATGATGCCCCTTGGCCAGCATCTGAGTACCCACGAGTATGGCAGCACGATTCTGGCGGATGTCGGCGACCGCCGTAGCGAGGGCATCGCGGTCGTGCAACGCATCGCGGTCGATGCGCCAGATGGGGGTTTGTGGGAATCGCTGGCGAAGCACTTCCTCCAGTTGCTCAGTGCCTTGTCCGGCGGTAATCAGTGCCGTACTGTGACATGCAGGGCAGGCTTGCGGCCAGCGCGACTCGTGTCCGCAATGGTGGCAGCGGAGACGTTCCTGCCGGCGGTGCCAGGTCATGGGCGCACTGCAACGGGGGCATTGGACCACATGGCCACAATCGTGGCAGAGCACTGCCGGGGCGTAGCCGCGACGGTTCAGGAACAGCAATACCTGATTGCCGGCTTCCAGGGTTTCCTTACATGCCGTCAACAGGGTGGTGGAAATGCCACCCTGCAGGTTTTCGCGGCGCAGTGGCACGATAGTCATCACCGGTAAATCGGCCGAAGTAGCGCGTTGCCGCAGTTGCAGGTGTCGATAGCGCCCCTTTTGTGCATTGCATAGGCTTTCCAGAGAAGGCGTGGCGGAGCCCAGGACGATCGGAATGTTTTCCAGCCTCGCGCGTTGAATCGCGAGATCCCGTGCCGAATAATGCCAGCCGTTTTGCTGTTTGAAAGAGGGGTCATGCTCTTCATCGACGACAATCATGGCAAGACGGGGCAGGGGCACGAATACTGCCGAGCGGGTGCCAATGATCACCTGTACCTGGCCCGCCGCGGCCGCTGCCCAGATGCGCAGACGCTCTCCGTCGCTTTGAGCAGAGTGCAGAGCGGCCACATGACGCGCGCCAAAACGCATCTGGCAGCGTTCCACGAGTTGGGGGGTGAGGCCGATCTCCGGGACCAGGACGAGGATCTGTGCCCCGGACTCCAGATGAGGCCGGATTGCTTCCAGATATACTTCTGTTTTACCGCTGCCGGTCACGCCCTCCAATAACCAGGCGTTAAAGCCCCTGGCCATGCGCAACTGGGTCACGGCGCTGGCCTGTTCTGCATTCAGGCAGTGTGGAGAGGGTGTCGCCTGCGTCGGCGGGGCGTCTTCCATCACGGCTTCTATCCAGCCGCGGCGGACGGCCTGTCGCAGGGTGGCGCGCAACTCTTTGGGGATGACTGTTGTGGGCACAACCCTGTTGGTGATGAGTTGCTCCCGGAGCGCCTGTTGCAACTTGCCGGGCTGGCGTGGCACCGTCTGTGCTTCGTTGATGCTGAGGCGGTAGCCCTGGGGAGCCGGTTCGGGCAGTGGCCGCCCCTGGCGCAGCAGGGTCGGCAGCGCGGTGGCCCAAGCATCGCCGATCGGGTGATGGTAGTATGCCGCCCCGAATTGTATCAGTTGCTGCAGGGCAGGGGGTAAAACAGGGTGCGTATCCAGGACCTCGCCGATGGGCTTGAGCGTTACATCGGGTGGGCAACTGGCATACCCGAGAACGATGCCAACCCGACGGCCTTTGCCGAAAGGCACCCGTACCCGCATGCCCGGCTGCAGACGACCCTCCGGCGGCGGGGCATAGGAAAAGATGCGGCGAAGTGGCACCATCACGGCGATCTGAATGCAGGTGTTTTCGGCATTCATGAAGTTGCCCACAAGTTCTGTGGATAAGTCTGTGTATGAGTATCCTGAAAAGTCCCAGACCCCCTGTCCTTCAAGGCATTAGAGTATGCGCCTAAAAAAGGTGCAAATAAAAAACGTATATAAAACAATGTGTTGTTAATTAACATCAGAGATCTGGCGGGAGGCATCCGGCTTGCTTCGGTGTATGAGTAAACTGTGTATAAGTTTGTCAATAGTTGTTTCAAGATGCTTCGGTGGCATGTGGGCAACATCGGAATGGCCGGTTTTCATGCCGCTCCGGGCAGAACGGTGGATACCCCGCCCGGCGCGAGGCCCGCGACAATCCCCCAAAAGAGTAGCAGTCCAATCCAGTTATTGTGCAGAAAGGCGCGGAAAGCCTGATCCCGGTCGCCGCCGAGCAGCGTCTGCTCATAGGCCGCGAGAACAGCAGCACCCGCCAGGGCGATCCAGTAAGGCCAGTGCATAGCCTGGGCGACCCCTATCCCGATAAAGAGGGTCAGCATGACCGCCTGCAGGGCGGCAATGGTGTGACGGTCGAAGCGTCCAAAAAGAATGGCCGTCGACTTGATCCCCGCTTGGATGTCGTCGGGACGGTCCGCCATGGCGTAGGCCGTGTCATAGGCTACGACCCAGCAGGCATTGGCCAGCATCAGCCACCAGGCGAGCGGGGGCACCTGGTTGAGGGTCGCGGCAAAGGCCATGGGTATGCCAAAGGAAAAAGCGATGCCCAGATAGGCTTGCGGGAGATGAGTGAAGCGCTTGAACAAGGGGTAGGTAATGGTGATGAGCACTGCGCCCGCGGATAACCCGATGGTCAGCCAGTTGAGGAAGGGCAGGAGGGTGGCAGCCAGCAGGCACAGGACGACAAATAAACGCAGTGCCTCTTGCGGAGTGATCAGGCCTGCCGCCAGGGGGCGCTGGCAGGTACGGGCTACCTGTCGGTCGAAATCACGGTCAAAGTAATCGTTGATCACGCAACCTGCCGAGCGTGTCAGCCAGGTGCCGACAGTGAAAATCAGGAAGAGGCGGAGTGAGGGTGTGCCCTTTGCCGCAAGCCAGAGTCCCCAGTAAGTCGGCCAGAGCAGGAGCAGAGTGCCGATGGGACGATCCACGCGCATCAGGCCTGCATAAGCGCGCAGGCGCTGGCGGAGCGACGAGGGTGCTTGCATCAGCGTCGTCCCCGTCCCGCCCAGCATGGCAGGTCCGGCAGAAAATGCTCTTCTACCAGCACGCCTGCGCTGCCGCGCCGCAATACGGAGCGCCGCTGCCAGCGTCGCTGGCCGAACCGTGGCCGGCTCTCGGCCTGAATCGGGGAGCGCCGCAACCGGCGGTGGCGGAATAAGGTGTTGCCGATGGGGCGCGTGCCATGGCGGGTCAGGGGTAACAGACCGTGGCGCAGTCCTCGCAAAGGAATGGTGGTGCGCGCCCAGAGTGCCGGATATGCCGGGTCACCACCGTGCAGGAGCACCTCGCGCCAGAAAATCCGTTCGCCGCGACGCATGCACAAAATGCTGCGCTCGATCGGCGAAGGGCTCGCGCGTCCGCTATCCAGCAGCAGCGCCCGCACGATCTGCGATTTTCCATAAGCCCGTTGCAGAGCGGCGGTGAGGGAGGCAGGTAAGGTGAGCCAAGGCCAGATTGCGCGGGGAGCATGGCGCAGGGCAGGGGGGTCGCCGACCATCATCGTGGCGTGCGGCAGTGATCCCCTGCGCAACACGGGTACGGCATGTTGCGCCTCTTGGTCACGCAGCATTACACCACCTTTCCTTTATCACCCGTCACGCTCGAATCCATCCTTCTGTGGGGAGTGGTAAATGAAGGTGTCTACCCGTGCCGGTGGCACGTTGCGCCAGACCACGGCGACGCGACTGCGGCGAAACTCGGCTGGTAGTCCCTGGCAGGAGGTACGGAAATGGTATGTAAACTGGATGAAGACCGTGCCGGGCCGGCTGATCCCGGGAAGTTGCTGGAAGATACGCTCGACTACCGTTTTGGGAATGCTACGCAGCGGCAGGCTGGATACCACGGCGCGAACCGGCCCGCGATGCGCCACAAGGTGCTGAATGTGGGCGGCATCCCCCTCGATGACCTCTATTTCCGGATAACGCTGACGCAAGTGGCGGACCATGGTCGGCGCCTGCTCGACAAGGACCAGATCTTCCGGCGGAATACCGCTTTCCAGCAGGGCTTTGGTCACTGGCCCCATGCCCGGCCCCAATTCTACCACCAGGCCGGACCCCTGCGGCACCATGGTGGCCATCCGCCGGGCGAGGAAGGGTGAACTGGGCAGCACCGCCCCAATAGCATGGGGGTCGCGTAAAAACTCGCGGGTAAAGTGCCAAGCCTGGGACATCGGCCCGGAAAATCGGGACATGGGCTTTCTCCACCAGTGGAGGCAAAACGCGGGCTAGCGCGTCGCCGAATGAACGGCGCGTATTGTAGCATGGCGCTACGGATGGCGTCATGCCGAACCGCTTTTGCGTTATACTGGCGCAGTGGGAAGTTGGTTTCCCGGTTACATTGAGGATGGATATGAACAAGCGATGGCTCCTGCTCGGCATGATGATACTGTCCCCGCTCTGGCTCAGCGCCTGCAGCACGGAGAGCGGGCCGCTGGCGGCCGTTTATACAGGCCAGAGCATCCACTATTATCCGAGACCGTTTCAGCCTACTCTCACCGCCGCCACCCGAGTGTTGGGGCAGATGCATTGCGTCATCCTGGGGACCGGAAGTGCAGGCGGTCCCTCCCGGGGCAGCGTCATCCACGCGCGTGCCGGGCACACACTGGTGGACGTAACGGTCACGCCCAAAGGGCCGCGGGTTACTGCGGTGACTACCCGTTTCGGACTGCTGGGCAGTGTTCAGGATGATCGGCGCTTTCACTTTCTGCTGAAATCGGCGCTGGGCCTGGGGTGAGGGGTGGCCCAGGGCTGCCCCTTGTCAATCCTGCGGGGTGGCCCTATCATCATTTATAGGCCCTCGCTCCTTCCGGGAATGCATTGCAGAACCTGTATATCAAGACTTACGGCTGTCAGATGAATGAGTATGACTCCGAGCGCATGGCGGATACGCTTGCGGTTAGTCATGGCTTGCGTCTGGTGGACGATCCGGTGCTTGCCGATGTGCTCCTGCTCAACACCTGTTCCATCCGTGAAAAAGCCGAAGACAAGGTCTTTACCCAACTCGGCTTCTGGCGCCCTCTCAAGGAAAGGCGCCCGGAGGTGGTGATCGGTGTAGGGGGTTGCGTGGCCAGCCAGGAGGGAGAGCGACTGAGGCGGCGCGCCCCTTACGTGGACCTGGTGTTCGGACCGCAGACGCTGCACCGGTTGCCGGATTTGCTGGATGCCTGTCTGGCCGAGCGCCGTCCGCAGGTGGATATCGCCTTTCCGATGCTGGAAAAATTTGATCATCTGCCGCAACGACCGGGCCGCGACGGCGCGACTGCCTTTGTCACCATCCAGGAAGGATGCGACAAATTCTGTACCTTCTGTGTGGTGCCCCATACCCGAGGGCGGGAATACAGCCGCAGCATGCCTGACATCCTGCGTGAAGCGCGTACGCTGGTGGAGCAGGGGGTGCGCGAGATCACCCTGCTGGGGCAGAATGTCAATGCCTACCGGGGCGCGACAGGACTGGTGGGCGAGGGCGGCCTGGCCGATCTGCTGGAACGCCTGGCGCGGATTCCCGGTTTGCTGCGCCTGCGTTACACCACGTCCCATCCCGCCAACCTCGACGACGAATTGATCGCTGCGCATGGCAGTATCGGTATTCTCGCGCCGCATTTACACCTGCCGGTACAGAGCGGATCGGATCGCATCTTGCGGCGGATGCATCGCAAGCATACGGTCGGGCAGTATCTGGACAAGATTGACCGTCTGCGTGCCGCCCGTCCGGGTATCCAGATTTCTTCGGATTTCATCGTCGGATTTCCTGGTGAAACCGATGCAGATTTTGCCGCGACCATGGAATTGATCGATGCGGTGCGCTTCGACCAGTCATTTTCCTTCAAATACAGCCAGCGCCCCAACACCCCGGCACTGAAACTGAAGGACAGCGTGCCAGAGGCGGTCAAGGAAGATCGCCTAGCGGTGTTGCAGGGACGTATCAATGGCTTGGCGCATGGCTACGCACAAGCTCTGGTGGGCACGCAGCAGGCGGTCCTGATAACGGGGCCGTCGCGCCGCGATGCGCAGGAACTGACGGGGAAAACCGCCTGCAATCGCGCAGTCAATTTGGCGGGATCCATGGATTGGGTTGGACAAATGCTGGATGTCGAAATTACGGCGGCGTTGCCTAACAGTCTGCGTGGGCGCGCGGCGCATGTGGCGCCGACGAGCCAGCGCCTTGCCGTATAGTCCCATGGAGCCTCCGGGTAAGACGCCGAGTATCAGCCACAGCGATTTCACCGCTGAACACGCCAGCGCCGCCATGCTGTCCGAACTCTCCGGCGAACTGGACAGTCACATCAAGCAGATCGAATCCCGTCTCGGGGTGGTGATACTCCCCCGCGGGACGCGCTTCCATATCACCGGTCCGGCTGCTTCGGTGCAGGCGGCGCAGGATGTACTCTCCCACTTGTATGCCCAGGTGCGCCAGGGTCGTTCCCTGTCCGGTCATTGGGTGCACCACAGCATCCAGAATGTACAACTGGAGGCGGAAACCGGCGCTGCGGCGGTGGAGTCTGCGGGCGTACAGACCCTGAAGGGGGTGATCCGCGGTCGCGGGCAACGGCAGCGCCATTATCTGGAGTCCATCCGCCATAATGACCTTACCTTCGGTATCGGCCCCGCCGGTACCGGCAAGACCTATCTGGCCGTTGCGGCGGCGGTGGAGCAGATGGACAGCAATCAGGTGCGACGTCTGGTGTTGGTCCGGCCTGCCGTGGAAGCGGGGGAGCGTCTGGGTTTTCTGCCCGGGTCCCTGAGTGAGAAGGTCGACCCTTACCTCCGCCCGCTTTATGATGCGCTTCACGAAATGCTGGGTTATGAGAAAGTCGCCAAGCTGATGGAGCGGCAGGTAATCGAAGTGGCGCCTCTTGCCTACATGCGCGGGCGCACTCTCAACGATGCCTTCATCATTTTGGATGAGGCGCAGAACACCACCCCGGAACAGATGAAAATGTTCCTGACCAGGATGGGTTTTGGTGCCAAAGTCGTGGTGACCGGCGACGTGACCCAGGTGGATCTGCCCCGCGGACAGCTTTCCGGGTTGGTACAGGCCATGGATGTGCTGGGGAATATGCCGGGGATCGATATGGTGTTTTTTGAAAGTGCCGATGTGGTGCGTCACCCGCTGGTGGCACGGATCGTGGAAGCCTACGATCGATTCGGAGAGAAGCCGTGAGCCGCCTATATCTGCGCATGGCCGTGGATGATGTGGTCGCGGCCATGCCGCTGCCGCCCCGTGGTGAGGCGCGCCGGTCGATTCTGCAGGCGCTCTCCGCCCCTTCAGCGCGGGTATCCGCAGATGACCGGATACGCGAGTTGTCCCTGACATTTGTAGGGGACGCGGAAATGGCGGCCTTGAACGAGGGGTACCGGCACAAGGCCGTGCCGACCAACTGCCTGTCCTTTCCGCAGGATGCGCTGCCGGTGTTATTCCGCCGAGACCTGCTGGGGGATATCGTCATTGCCCCGGCGGTGGTTGGGCGCGAAGCTGCGGCACAGGGTAAGAGTCTGCGCGACCACTATCGTCATTTGCTTATTCACAGCACCCTCCACCTCCTCGGCTACGACCATGAACTGGCCGCCGACGCGCAGGAGATGGAGGCGCTGGAAACCAGGTTGCTGGCTGAAATGGGTGTGGCCGACCCTTACCTGAACCAAATGCATGAGTGAAGATCGCAGTAGCCAGGAACGGCCGCGGGGCTGGTGGGAACGTTTTACTCAGTCTTTGCGTGGCAATGTGGAGGACCAGGATGCCCTCTTGGATCTGATCCGTGAGGCGGGCGAGCGGCAGATCATCGACGCCGAAGCGGCACGGATGGTGGATGGCATCTTCCGCATGGGCGAACTCACGGTGCGGGATGTGATGATCCCCCGTGCGCAGATGGAGGTGATCGAACTGGACATGCAGCTGGCCGAGATTGTCGCCCGGGTGTCGGAGGTGGGGCACTCGCGCTTTCCGGTGGTGGGGCATGACCGTGATGATGTGCGCGGCATTCTCCTGGCCAAGGACCTTTTACGAGGATGTCGTGAAAATGTGCCAGCGCTGCGGCTGACTGATCTGCTTCGCCCGGCGACCTTCATTCCCGAGAGCAAGCACCTGGATCATCTGCTCTACGAGTTCCGTACGGGCCGACATCACATGGCCGTGGTCGTGGATGAATATGGTGGCGTTGCCGGTCTGATCACTATCGAGGACGTGCTGGAAATCATCGTCGGTGAAATCGAGGATGAATACGATATTGACGAAGACGTGATGATTGCACCGCGCGAAGATGGTGACTTTCTGGTGAATGCCCTGATTCCTCTGGAAGAGTTTAATGCACACTTTATGACACACCTGGAGGATGGACACGCCGACACGCTGGGTGGATGGGTGGCGGCAGTTCTGGGGCATGTACCGCGCACGGGCGAAGTCGTGGAGGAGGGGGATTTACGGCTGGAAGTACTGCGGGCGGATCGTAAACGAGTGCAGATTTTGCGGGTCACGCCGCCGCGCGGCGCCCCCCTTCCGGCAACTACGTCTCAGGGTACTACATGAAGGTGGTACGTTGAAAAAACCGTCCTTTCCTCTGCGGCTTCTGGCCGCATTCATTTTGGGTGCAGCCTGGCCTTTGGCCTTTGCGCCCTTCGCCTGGTGGCCGCTGGCTATAGCCCTGCTTTTTGGCTTGTTCTGGCTGGCGACCACGGAGGAGCGCCCGCAGCGTCTGGCGGCTCTGGGCGCGGGTTTCGGTTTTGCTGCTTTTGCCGCGGGAACGAGCTGGATCGCCATTACCCTACATAATTTCGCCAACATGGATTGGGCACTGGCAGGCACGGCCGTCGCCTTGCTGGCGGCTTTTTGCGCCGTCTACACGGCGTTGGCCTTATGGCTGGCGGGCCGCTTTTTTGTCGGGAATGGCCGGTTGCTGGCCCTGCCGGTGTTGTGGATTTTAGTGGAATGGGCGCGGGCACGTCTCTTTACGGGCTTCCCCTGGCTGGCGACGGGATATACCCAGACCCACTCCTTCCTCGGTGGCTTTGCGCCCTGGCTGGGGCAATACGGAGTGGGGCTGGCGACGGCCGGGGTGGCGGCCCTTCTGGTCTATATGCTGCAACGGCGGCAGTCCCGCCCGGTGCTGTTGGGCGGCGTCGTATCGCTCCTGGTGATTTCCGGGGTAGCCATGGCGGCAGCGTCCGTGTCCTTCACCCATCCTATAGGCAAGCCGCTGCGGGTAAGTCTGCTGCAGGGTAATATCGCCATCACGGAGAAGTGGAATGCTGCCAAAGTCAGTGCCATCTTGCATCATTACGTAAGCATGATTTTGCAGACGCCGCCCGATACCCGGCTGGTCGTCCTACCGGAGACTGCCTTCCCTCTTTTCCAGACCGAAATACCAAGCCTGATCGAACAGTTGCAGAAATGGTCAGCGACGCACCACAAAATCCTGCTCATCGGTATCCCCGAAAACGTCGGCCGTAAATATTACAACGCGGCCATGGAAATTGACGGGAACGCACCGCTGCGCTGGTATCGGAAAGAGCATCTGGTGCCCTTCGGAGAATATATTCCGATGCCCGTTTTACTCGGGCCTCTGGTACATCATTTTTTGCCGGGGCTGGGCAGCTTCTCTTTTGGGGATGGGCCTTACGCCCTGCCCGTAGACGGGCAGAAAACCGGTATGACCATCTGTTACGAAGAGTCCTTCTCCCGGGACGTGCGCAAGGGTGTCAGGGAGGGGGCCACCGTTCTTTTGAATATCAGTGATTATGCATGGTACGGGCACAGCATCGCGGCCGCGCAAAGCCTGCAAATGGCGGCCATGCAGTCCCGGCAGGAGCAGAAACCCGATGTTCGCGCGACCAATACGGGCATCACCGCCCTGATCTCGCCCCATGGGCGGGTAATTTCGCAATTGCCCCAGTTTGTGGAAGGCACCCTGAATGGGGCCATCCAGCCGATGACAGGAGAAACACCCTTCGGGCGCTGGGGCAGTCTCCCCTATCTGCTATTGAGTTCAGTCCTTCTGCTGCTGGCCCTTGTCCTCAGTCGCCGGCAATCATCATCTCCTCAATGAGGATGGAGGGGCAGCCGGTGTTGCCGTGAACGAGCAGGTCATTGCCCACCGCGCGCACGCCCTGGAACATGCCCTGCAAGGTCCCGGCGATGGTGATCTCTTCGACGGGATACTGGATCTCCCCATGCTCCACCCAGAAGCCGGCAGCGCCCCGGGAGTAATCACCGGTCACCATGTTGATGCCGAAGCCGATGAGCTCGGTAACCAGCAGGCCGCGCCCCATCTGGTGGAGCAGTTCACCGAGAGATGCCTTGCCCGGCTGCAAGGTGAGGTTGTGGGCACCGCCCGCGTTGCCCGTGGTCTTCATGTTTAATTTGCGGGCACTGTAACTGTCGAGGATGTAGCCTTCCAGTACGCCTCCGGAGACGATGTCGCGGTTGTGGGTGGCGACCCCTTCGCCGTCGAAACTACAGCTACCCAACCCACGGCGCCGTAAGGGTTCTTCATAAACGCGGACGTGTTCCGGGAAGAGTTGCTTACCAAGGCTGTCCACCAGAAAGGAACTTTTGCGATACAGGCTGCCGCCGCTGATGGCGCTGGCGAGGTGGCCGATAAGGCTGGACGCGACCTGGTTTTCAAAGAGCACCGGGGCCTTGGTGGTGACTACCTTGCGGGCGTCCAGGCGGCGCAGAGCGCGCTGCGCGGCGGTCCTGCCGATGGTTTCCGGAGTCGCCAGCGCATCGGCGGCACGGGCCACGTCATACCAGTAGTCCCGTTGCATGCCGCCGTTGCGGTCTTCCGCAATCACCGAGCAGGACAGGCTGTGTCGCGATGCGCGGCTGCTGCCCATGAAACCCAGGCTGTTGCCATAGACCGACGTGCCCTCGCTGGTGCCGAGGCTGCCGCCTTCGGAGTTGTGAATGCGCGGGTCGCTGTCACGGGCGGCCGCTTCGCAACGACGCGCCAGATCAGCGGCGCTGTCTGCATCTATGGACCAGGGATGATAGAGGTCCAGATCCGGGAAGGTTTTGGCGAAAAGTTCGGGATCGGCAAGCCCGGCAAACGGGTCTGCCGCCGTATGCCGGGCAATGGTGAGCGCCGCTGAAACGGTTTCTGACAAGGCCTTGCGGGAAAAGTCCGAGGTCGAGGCGCTGCCTTTGGACTGACCGAGATAGACCGTGACTCCCAGCCCCTTATCCTGGTGGTATTCGATGGATTCCACTTCCCCGAGGCGCACGGTTACCGACAAGCCCTTGCCGGTGCTGGCGGAAGCCTCCGCCGCACTGGCGCCCTGTTCGCGGGCGAGGTGAAGCATGTCATCAACGAGTTGGGTCAGGACGCTGGTATCCAGCGTCGAATGGGGGGCTTGGCTCATGGGGGGCTTTTCCAAAAGTGATGAAACAATGCGGTCATCTTACCTCCAAGCTTCGGGGCAGGGGAAGCTTGGAGGTGGGAACACGGTGCCGCCGGGAAGCAGGTACCGGCTCCATCCCGGAATCACACGTCGAACCAGAAGATTGACATTGAATCCCTATTTCCATACTGTGCAACACAGTTGCATGAAAAGTTGTGCGGCCCTCTGCCGCAGGCTTTGGCAGCCGTTTCCGAGGATTTGAAAAATGACCGACCTGGGCTTTCGGAATGCATGTGTCCATCCGCTGTCTGCCTTGCTGACGCTGATCGCCCTGTGCGCTGGGCTGGGCATGGGGCAGGTGGCTGCCGCAGCGACCATTCATGCGGTCGGGGTGGAAAATCAATATGCCAATGTAATCAGCCAGATCGGCGGTGAATATGTATCGGTCACTGCGATCCAGAGCAACCCCGGCACAGATCCGCACGCCTTCGAAGCCAGTCCTGCGGTGGCCCGGGAGCTTGCCGCGGCGCAGCTCGTGGTGCGGAACGGGGTCGGCTATGACGGTTGGGTCCGGAAAATTTTGCGGGCAAACCAGAACGTACAGCGCCGGGTGATTGTCGTCCAGGATCTGCTTCATCTGCCGGAAAACACCCCAAACCCCCATCTCTGGTACAAGCCGGAAACCATGCCTGCGGTGGCGCAGGCTGTGGCGGCAAGCCTGACCGAGCTGGATCCGGCCCACGCCGCTACCTTCGCGGCCAATGTGCGCAGGTTCGATGCCTCTCTGAAACCGTGGTACCAGGCCATCGCGAGCTTCAAGACCCGCTTTGGCGGCACGCCGGTGGCAGTGACGGAGCCCGTCGCCGATTATTTGCTGGAAGCCGCTGGTTGCGACATCAAAACGCCGTGGAAACTGCAGGCCGCCATCATGAACGGTACGGACCCGGCACCGCAGGACGTGAGCGCCCAGAACCAGCTCCTGCAGCGGCATCAGGTCAGAGTCTTTGTGTATAACCAGCAGGTGACAAATTCACTGACGGCTTCTTTCCTGAGTCGGGCGCAGGCGGCGAAGATCCCCGTGGTTGGTGTCTATGAAACCATGCCGGCGGGTTACCGCTATCAGTCTTGGATGCTGGCGGAGGTAAATGCGCTGCGTAATGCGGTGGAGCATGGCACTTCGACGACCGTGCTGAAGTAATCCGGCATGGGAAATGTCTGATCCGATACTGGCAGTCACCCATCTCTCCGTGGACCTGGGCGGCCGCAGCATTTTGCGGGATGTCAGTTTTGACCTCTATCCGGGGCAGCTCTGTGCTCTGATCGGTGAGAATGGTGCGGGCAAAACGACCCTTTTGCGCAGTCTGTTAGGTCTGACGCCGACCCGTGCGGGGCAGGCCTTGATGGATGGCGCGCCCGCTGGTCAGCGCCGTGCTCTGGTCGGCTATGTGCCTCAGAAAATCGCTTTTGATGCGGATATCCCCCTGCGGACCAGAGATCTGGTGCAGTTGGGGCTGGATGGCCAGCGCCTGGGTCTGCCGCTGTTTTCCGGTCGTAAAAAAGCCTTGGTAGATCATGCGTTGCATGCGGTAGGGGCAGATGCCTTTGCGGATCAGCGGGTTGGAGAGCTCTCCGGTGGCCAGCAACAGCGGGCGGTTATCGCCCATGCCTTGGTGCGTCAGCCGCGTCTGCTCATTCTCGATGAGCCTTTGGCTAATCTGGATTTCGGCAGCGCCAACGCGCTGGTGGCGTTGCTTGGCAGATTGACGCGTAGCCGACAGATTGCTGTACTGGTGACTGCTCATGATATGAACCCACTCTTACCTGTCATGGACCGCCTGGTCTATCTGGTGGGTGGACGGGCCGCCACTGGCAGTGTGGAGGAGGTGGTGCAGCCTGAGGTGTTGAGTAAACTCTATGGTTACCCGGTAACGGTATTGCGGCATGGGCGGCGGATACTCGTACTACCCGATGTCGCTGCTGAAGATGCCGAGGCGGGCACGGCAGCGTCTGTAGCGCATCCGGAAAAGGCGGATTAACGCCATGTGGAATTTTTGGATGCTTTTGGAAAACTCTGGTTTCTTCGCTAGCGGACCGGTGCGAACCGCCTTGATCGTAGGGACTTGTGCAGCGCTGGTCAGCGCGGTGATCGGTGTGTTTACCATATTGCGCGGCAACGCCTTTGCCGGACATGCCCTGGCCGACGTGAGCAGCGCCGGTGGGGCGGCGTCCTTCCTGCTGGGCATCAATCCCTTGCTGGGTTTTCTAGGTATGGCCTGGATTGCCGCCTTCGGCATGGAGTTTCTTGGTGTACGCAAGGTGCGGGAGCGTGATCTTGCCACGGGTATCGTTCTGGGGGCGGGATTGGGGCTGTCGGCGCTCTTCCTCTATCTGGACGTGACGACCACCAGCACTACGGGCGCAGCGGTGTCGGTGATGTTTGGCTCCATGTTTGCGATTCCGCAGAGTCTTATCGGCCCTGCGTTGATGGCCTCCGCCGGGGTGTTCTTGCTGGTGGGTCTGCTCTACCGGCCGATGATGTTGACGGCGGTGGACCCTGATCTGGCGGCGGCGCGTGGTATTCCCCTGCGTTGGATTGGTTTGCTGCAACTGCTGGCCCTGGGACTGGCGGTAGCAGTCTGCGCCCTGGCCATTGGTGCAGTGCTGGCGACGGCTTTGCTCATTGGCCCGGCGGGTGCGGCGATTCGCTTGAGCCGGCGCCCGGCACAGGCGATATGCTGGGCCATTGCTATCGGTTTGACTGCGGTCTGGGGTGGCATCTGGATGGCCTATGAAAGTTACTACTGGTTTTCCGGTAATGCCTGGCCAGTGAGCTTTTTTGTCGTGGCGCTGGTGTTCCTGTTTTATCTGGCGGCGGTACTGGTGGCTAAAGTGGCGGGCTTGGCAGCGCGTCCGCAGCCGGTCAGTTGGCCGCACTGCGAGGTATAGGGCATGTTCTCCAGTTTCATGATCAATACCTGGATTGCCGCCACCGCCATTGCTTTTGTCGCGGCTTTCATCGGGTTTTTTGTGGTGGTACGGCGTTCGGCCTTTGCCGCCCATGCCTTGCCTTTGGGCGCTTTTCCGGGGGCGGCGGCGGCCAACCTGCTGGGGGTCGATCCGCTGATCGGGTTGCTGGTTTTCGTCGGCATGGGGGTTCTGCTCTTGCGCCAATTGGTGCGCATGGGCCGCCGCGATGTGGGTACGGGGCTGGTGCTGGTGCTGTTTCTGGGGGTGGGGGCGCTGTTGCTCAGTATGACCAATGCGTATGCACCGGCGGTGTTTTCCCTGCTCTTCGGTGAGGTGCTGGGGGTCAGCGACGCCGATTTGTGGCCCATACTGGGCATCTGCGCGCTGGTGGTTATGGGCATCGCTCTGTATTTTCGGCCGCTCTTGCTGGACTCGACTTTTCCCGATCTGGCGGCCTTGCAGGGGATTCGCGCCGCACGCATGGATCTGGTGTTCCTGACCCTGCTGGCCCTGGTGACTGCCATGGCCTTGCCGGTGGTGGGGGCCTTTCTGGTGTTCACCCTGCTGGTCGGACCGCCGGCCGCCGCCCAGGCGTTGAGCGGCAATCCCATGCGCGTGCTGGCGCTATCCGTGGTTTTTGCAGAGGGTTGCATCTGGAGTGCTATTGCGCTCTCTTACTGGACCAACTGGCCCATCGGTTTTTTTGTCGGGACCATTGGTGCGGGCTTGTTTACGGTGGCGCGTTCTTATCGGCACTGGAATCAGCGGCAGCGCAATTTCGCGGTGCTATAAATACTGGCCAGCACCTTCAAATACTGGCCAGCACCTTCAACGACCAGATTTGGGATTAATCGTTATCAGGAAGTTCCGGCCTTTCTACCAGGGGTTCTATCTCCGGGGGCCCAAACTCCGGGCGCTCGATTTCGGGATGATGGAATACCGGAGGGAGCACCGGCATCCGCGGTATGATGGGGAAATCAAAGTCCATGGGGTTGACGCTGAAGATGACGCGCTCCGCATCGACGACACCCGGTGCCTGGACCCTTCCCTCGACGGCGACCATGCTGCCTGCCCGCATGTCCGCGGCATCGCCGTTTTCATAAAGGGTGTGGGAACCCTCCACCAGAGATACCCCGTGGGTGGTCCAACCGTTATCGCCGCGAGCCAGGTAACCCACCAGGGACACCCGGTTGCCGACGTCCTGCGCCGCCAGTGCAGCGGGGGTCACGCTTTCCACGCGGGCCTGCCCATCGGTGTAGGTACCCCGGACCACCACGGACTGACCCACCCGGAGGGGCTGGAGCAGTGCCCCGTTGACCTTGAGTTTCGTTGCCCCGACTTCCAGGGTGTTCTGACTCGGATAAAGGGCGTCCACCTGGCCCCGCAGTAGCAACGGGACCCGGGCGGGCGCGGTATCCGCCGGATAGAGACGACGGATCGCCGTCGCCAGCCAATGGCCATTCCCCCGGTCCAGGCCGCTGATCGACACTACGTCACCGGCCTTCAAGGCCGTGAAGGACAGGGATTGATCCGAATCATGCACGGTGACGGGGGTCGTTTTGCCCGCCTGGATGGTCTCGCCGAGAATGGTGAGTTGTCGCTTGGCCGCATCGACTTCGGTCACCCTGCCGATCACGGCATGCTCCACCCGTACGTCCTGGGCGATCGCCCGCCCGTCGGCGGCGGCCTGGACCGTGACGCGGTCCCCGAGATGCAGGTCTTTTGCCGTACCGGCAGCGCCGTCGACGCTATAACGGGTCTGGGGGCTCAGGGCATATTCCTGACCGTTGACGTAGATGCTGCCGAAGCGCTGGATCACCCCCAGGGCCGTGATGCCCGTCCCGCCGATGCCCCCGGGCTGGATGCCCGTGCCGCCGATGCCACCGGGATGGATACCGGTGCCCCCGATGCCCCCGGGATGGATACCCGTGCCGCCGATGCCATCCGGGGTGGCGCCCGATCCACCAACACCACCAGCCGGGTCGGGAAGGGCCCATGCCCCCGGCAGAGCTACCAGGCCCAGGACCAGGACCCACCAGCGTAGGGCTTTAGGCATGTGGCTCGTCCTCCGCGGCCGGTTCCTCTGTCGATTCCGCCGCGGCGTCTTCTTCATAGTAATAGACCCCCAGGCGCAGCCGCCGCTGCGGCCCTTCGGGTGACTCGGCTGTATTCAGCCGCTGATGGGCCTCGCGCAACAAGCGCTCGCCCATCCGGTAGAGTTCCGGTCGCGCCTCCTCCAGCACCGCCGCCGGCAGCGCATCGAAATACAGCGCCCGCTCCAGAAAGGGCTTCCCTCCTTCCAGGTTGTGTACCGCGCTGCGCAGGTGATCGCCGACGTTCTCCCCCAAAAAAGCGACTTGGTCTTCGGGTAGATCGGAAATATACGCAGCGCGCAGCAGGTGCACCACGCCGTCCTGCTCCTGGGCCACCCCCACTCGGCCCAATTCATCCAAAATAGCCCGTGGGCGCATGTCGGCCTTGACCTTGCGCGCCAGACCCTCAAAGCTCGGGGGCGCCTCGCTGCGTAGGGGCAGCGACTTGGGTTGCCCGGAAGGGTCTGCATAATCCGCCATCGACACCCAGGCCGCCACCACCTGCGCCGCAATGTTGGCCCCATGCCGCAACATCGGCCGGTCCCCGTGCTCTTCCAGCAGAAGCCGCAGCCGCTTGACCTCCTTGCGGTGGATCCCGGTCAGCAGGCTGACCCGGCTGTCCGTCAGCGGCCGCCCGGCGGTCTCCCCATAGTGCTTGCTCGCCTCCGCCACATACACCATTTTGAGCGTGTCCGTCAGCGCCCCATAGGTCCACCCCTGTCCGATCAGATACCGGACCAATGGGCGCAGGATCGCCAACACCGCCGTTTTCAATACTCCATTCATGGCCTGCCCGGGCTCGCCTTACTCAGTTTTCGTATCAATTGTAGCATGTCGTGAAATATGGACCCACCACTTACCCTACTCCCGACGCACGCGCAACACCCGTCCGTTAGCCAAAACGGAACACGGAGGCAAGATTTCGCCAGCCCCATTCGGTGACTTGTGCATGTTGTATATAGACCACGATACGGGCTGCACGGGCTGCGATCTCGCTCGGCAACCGGTCAGCAGGAGCGCTGCCATGTCCAATCCGCGGTGCTGTGGTTCGGGGTCACTTGTTTTCAAGAGGCGTCGTAATAATTCCGATACCAGTCGACGAAACGGGCAAGACCATCACGCAAGGGGGTGGCGGGGAAAACCCCACCGCCTCCTGCAATTCACCCACATCGGCATAGGTGGCAATAACGTCCCCGGCCTGCATGGGCAGCCATTCGATGTCGGCCTTGCGCGCCAGCAGATCCTCCAGGATCGCGATGAAATCCAGCAGGGCTACTGGGGTATGGTTGCCAATATTGCAAAGACGGAAGGGGGCATCGCTGGTACTCGGATCCGGCCGCTCTGTCGACATCGGAGCAGGGCGCGGTGCGAAGTCCAGGAGCCGTACCACGCCTTCGATGATGTCGTCGATATAGGTAAAATCCCGGCGCATCTGACCATGGTTGAAGACGGGGATAGGCTCTCCGGCAAGGATCTGGCGCGTGAACCGAAAATAGGCCATGTCCGGTCGGCCCCACGGTCCGTAGACCGTGAAAAAACGCAAACCGGTGCACGGAATGCCGAAGAGATGTGCATAGCTATGGGCCATGAGTTCGCCGGCCCGCTTGCTGGCGGCGTAGAGACTGAGCGGATGATCGACCCCGTCGTGGACGCTGTAGGGCAGGCGGGCGTTGGCGCCATAGACCGAACTGGAGGAGGCGAAAAGCAGATGGTCCACGGCCTGGGCGCGACAGCCCTCCAGAATATTGGCGAAACCGACCAGATTGCTGTCGACATAAGCGGCGGGATCCTGGAGGGAGTGGCGGACACCCGCCTGGGCCGCAAGATTCACCACCACATCAAAATGTGGCCCGGTGAAGAGACCTGCCATGGCCTCCCGATCGGCAAGATCCACAGTGTGGAATTGAAAGTCTGGATGGTTTTCCAGATGCGCCAGGCGATCCCGCTTGAGGGCGGGGTCATAATAGGTGCTGAGGTTATCAAGACCGTGTACGATCCACCCTTCGGTCAACAGACGGCGGCACAAGTGGTAGCCGATGAAGCCCCCCGCACCGGTGACGAGAATCCGCCTGCTCATGAGAAAGCCTGCGCCATGAGGATGTGCAGACAATGACCGCTCCCTCCCTGCACCGCACCGATGTCTGCTCCCGCACAGCGGATTATGCTATCCTCCCCGCAACTCCGCCGAATGGAGTCCGGCGCGGCCTCGTTCCGTCTCCAGGTCGTTGATGAATATGCCAGGGTTTTTATCCCCCGCAGGTTGCTTTCCAAGTTCATCGATATTCTCCATCTGTATGATTCAATTTAAGATACGCGGCACTGCTCAGCAGTGGCGATACAGCCTTGCCTTAATCGCCATCAAGGATTTCCGGCCTTTCCACCTGTGGTCTCACCTCCGGCCGCTCGACATCGGGCCGTTCGATTTCGGGGCTATTGACCTCTGGGCGCTCCCCCTCATTTTCGGATTGCTCCCAGTCACCCCGCGCGCCCTGCGCCATCTGTGGTAAGGCGGGCAAATCAAAGTCCATGGGGTTGACGCGGAAGGTGACGCTTTCCACCGTGACGACTCCCGGGGCTTTGACCTGCCCACTGATGGCGACCATGCTGCCTGCCCGCATGTCCGCGGCATCGCCGTTTTCATAAAGGGTGTGGGAACCCTCCACCAGAGATACCCCGTGGGTGGTCCAACCGTTATCGCCGCGAGCCAGGTAACCCACCAGGGACACCCGGTTGCCGACGTCCTGCGCCGCCAGTGCAGCGGGGGTCACGCTTTCCACGCGGGCCTGCCCATCGGTGTAGGTACCCCGGACCACCACGGACTGACCCACCCGGAGGGGCTGGAGCAGTGCCCCGTTGACCTTGAGTTTCGTTGCCCCGACTTCCAGGGTGTTCTGACTCGGATAAAGGGCGTCCACCTGGCCCCGCAGTAGCAACGGGACCCGGGCGGGCGCGGTATCCGCCGGATAGAGACGACGGATCGCCGTCGCCAGCCAATGGCCATTCCCCCGGTCCAGGCCGCTGATCGACACTACGTCACCGGCCTTCAAGGCCGTGAAGGACAGGGATTGATCCGAATCATGCACGGTGACGGGGGTCGTTTTGCCCGCCTGGATGGTCTCGCCGAGAATGGTGAGTTGTCGCTTGGCCGCATCGACTTCGGTCACCCTGCCGATCACGGCATGCTCCACCCGTACGTCCTGGGCGATCGCCCGCCCGTCGGCGGCGGCCTGGACCGTGACGCGGTCCCCGAGATGCAGGTCTTTTGCCGTACCGGCAGCGCCGTCGACGCTATAACGGGTCTGGGGGCTCAGGGCATATTCCTGACCGTTGACGTAGATGCTGCCGAAGCGCTGGATCACCCCCAGGGCCGTGATGCCCGTCCCGCCGATGCCCCCGGGCTGGATGCCCGTGCCGCCGATGCCACCGGGATGGATACCGGTGCCCCCGATGCCCCCGGGATGGATACCCGTGCCGCCGATGCCATCCGGGGTGGCGCCCGATCCACCAACACCACCAGCCGGGTCGGGAAGGGCCCATGCCCCCGGCAGAGCTACCAGGCCCAGGACCAGGACCCACCAGCGTAGGGCTTTAGGCATGTGGCTCGTCCTCCGCGGCCGGTTCCTCTGTCGATTCCGCCGCGGCGTCTTCTTCATAGTAATAGACCCCCAGGCGCAGCCGCCGCTGCGGCCCTTCGGGTGACTCGGCTGTATTCAGCCGCTGATGGGCCTCGCGCAACAAGCGCTCGCCCATCCGGTAGAGTTCCGGTCGCGCCTCCTCCAGCACCGCCGCCGGCAGCGCATCGAAATACAGCGCCCGCTCCAGAAAGGGCTTCCCTCCTTCCAGGTTGTGTACCGCGCTGCGCAGGTGATCGCCGACGTTCTCCCCCAAAAAAGCGACTTGGTCTTCGGGTAGATCGGAAATATACGCAGCGCGCAGCAGGTGCACCACGCCGTCCTGCTCCTGGGCCACCCCCACTCGGCCCAATTCATCCAAAATAGCCCGTGGGCGCATGTCGGCCTTGACCTTGCGCGCCAGACCCTCAAAGCTCGGGGGCGCCTCGCTGCGTAGGGGCAGCGACTTGGGTTGCCCGGAAGGGTCTGCATAATCCGCCATCGACACCCAGGCCGCCACCACCTGCGCCGCAATGTTGGCCCCATGCCGCAACATCGGCCGGTCCCCGTGCTCTTCCAGCAGAAGCCGCAGCCGCTTGACCTCCTTGCGGTGGATCCCGGTCAGCAGGCTGACCCGGCTGTCCGTCAGCGGCCGCCCGGCGGTCTCCCCATAGTGCTTGCTCGCCTCCGCCACATACACCATTTTGAGCGTGTCCGTCAGCGCCCCATAGGTCCACCCCTGTCCGATCAGATACCGGACCAATGGGCGCAGGATCGCCAACACCGCCGTTTTCAATACTCCATTCATGGCCTGCCCAGGTTCGCCTCAATCAGTGTTCACGTTCAGCATAGCACGTGGTGGTATATATTCCCACTCATGCGCAGATTGCTTGACGTGGTAAAATATCCCACTATACTGATCATACGGCAGCGGAATGCCGTATGTCGACCGGCCATCGGAAATTGAAGCCGTTATGTACCAGATAACCTAAGTGCGCGAACTCAATGACCGGGCGGCGCTTTGCCGGGGAGCGGTCCGTAGTCCGCACAGGAGAACGGCACGAGTGTCCGGCAGGAGTCTGGGTGGTTATTGAAAGTGGTAAAAATTACCACTAACCTCGTTTCAGGTGCCGCGATCGGTAGCATTTCCCAACAATGGAGAGAGTCAAGGAGGGTGTTATGACAACCACTTATGAACAACAGCGAGTTCTACACGACGAAGCTCCCCTTATGCTGGGAGCTTGGCAGTTTGCACCCGAGATGAAGCCGGTGAGGGATGTCGACGCCACTGTCGACACTATTTGCGGCCATCACAGCCCGCACGCGGTGCGCATCTTTCTCGACGGCGCCTGGACGACATTCTGTATGGATTGCTGGCGCAGGAATCGCCGTTCCTACCGCCGTCCGGATGGCTTATTGCCGCAGACCGAATCTTCCTCTGAACAAGTCTCACCGGCGACGATTCGGAAAACCTTCGGCAAGCCCTATCTCCAATCTCTCCGTTCAGGAGGGCGGTGATGAAACCGCTCATACAGCGGGGAACGGAGCGATACCGCTGCCTGCCCGTTGCGCAGGTGGTGGATCCCATGCCCACCAGCCAACGCTACGCGGGACGGGAAATCCGGCAGAATTTGTTGTTTGCCGGTGATTCCCCGTCCTCTCCCGGGACTTTCGTAGCAACGGGGCAGCGGATACCCACAGTGGCCTTGCACCACTGGTCCGCCGCAAAGCATGGGCGATCGGCGCGACGAGTACTCCTCTATTCTCATGACACCTTTGGCCTTGGCCATTTACGGCGGAATCTGGCCATTGTCGAGCACCTCATGCAGCGTAAACCGCCTTTTTCCGGGATGCTGCTGACCGGTTCCCCCATGGCCGGCTCCTGGCCGATGCCGATCGGCCTGGAGGTGCGAGCCATCCCTCCCGTCATCAAGGTTGGTGCCGAGGAATATGCGGCCAGGGACCCTTCCTCCAGCTTCGAGGTGGTCAAGGCACAGCGCGAGGCGGCGATCCTGGACGCCCTTGCCTCCTACCGACCCGACTTCTTCCTGGTCGATCATGCCCCAGCGGGAATGAAAGGGGAGCTTTTGTCGGCGCTGCGGTTCATCCGGGAGGAGATGCCGGCGACCCGCACCGTGTTGGGGCTGAGGGACGTCATCGACAGCCCTGAGACCGTGCGCCAGGTTTGGCAGGCACAAGGCATCTACGAGTTGCTGGAAAGGGAATATGACCAGATCCTGGTTTACGGCAGTCGCCACCTGTTCGACGTGGTGAGTGCCTACAAGCTTTCACCGAAGGTGGCGGCCAAAGTGCGCTACTGCGGTTATGTCGCCCGCACGGGCCTGCACGGCGTTCCGGGCGTGCTGGTGGCACCGTCGGGTTTGCCGGTGGTTCTCGTTACCGTCGGCGGCGGCGGCGATGGATATGCCTTGGTTGATGCCTATCTTGAGGCCTTGCGCCGGATTCCACAGAACACGGTGCACAGCATCGTCGTTCCCGGGCCGCTCATGCCGCCGGACCAGTATCAGACGCTGGCCAGGATTGCTGCTCAGCGCCCGGACATCCAGATTATCCCCTATACCACCGAACTCGTGGGCTTGCTGCACATGGCTGATCTGGTGGTGGCGATGGGGGGTACAACACCACCGCGGAGATCCTTGCCGCCAGGAAGTCGGCCATCCTGGTGCCACGCTCGACACCGCGCATGGAGCAATGGCTTCGCGCAACGACGTTGAGCCAGCTCGGGCTCGTGTGGATGATCCAGCCCGAGGAAGACCTGGTCGACCGACTGGTGGAGCTGGTGCCGGCCGCCGTTGCCGGCGACCGTCCGTCGGGAAAGCAGTGGGATACCGTGGACCTGGGGGGCGTTCACCGCGTTGCCGAGGTGCTGGAAGAGATGCTCCATCCCGGCGCGAGCACGGAGGTATCCCTATGACGGCGACAACCCCGACAGTAGGTTATGTACTGAAGCGCTATCCGCGCCTTTCGGAAACTTTTATCCTCAACGAAATGCGCGCACTCGAGCGTCTGGGTACCCCCCTGCACATCTTTTCGCTCCTGCGGCCCGAGGACGCCCCCCGGCATCCCACGGTTTCCGAGGTCCGGGCGACCGTAACCTATCTTCCCCTCACCTGGCCCCGGATCATTTTTGCGGTAGCCAAGGGCCATGCCGTCGTGGCAGCCCGGGCACCGCTACGCTACCTGCATGCCACCGGGCTCGCGTTGTGGTGGTCTCTCCGTACCCGTCGGCCACTGAGCGTCGGGAAACAGTTTCTGCGTTCCGGTTATGTGGCGCATGGTTGTCTGCAGAACAACGTTCAACACCTCCACGCCCACTTCGCCAATGCACCCGCCACGGTCGCTCGCCTGGCCGGGGTCATGTGCAATATTCCCTACAGCTTCACAACGCACGCCAAGGATCTCTACCTGACCCCCCAGGAAGCCATGCGCCGACGGATCAAGTCGGCGCATTTCGTCCTCACCTGCACCCGCTACAATGTCGAATACCTGCGCGGTTTTCTGCCGCGCCAGGACTGGGACAAAATTCATCTCGTCTACCACGGTATCGATCTCGCGGCCTTTCCTCAGGGTGATTCTTTTGCGGGTTTTCCGCCGGGGGAAAATGCCGATCTGCCCTTGATCCTTTCGGTGGGTCGCCTCGTCCCCAAAAAAGGGATGCGGGACCTGGTTACCGCTTGCCACCTGCTGCACAGCCGGGGGATTGCCTTTCGCTGCGTCATCATCGGTGAAGGCCCGTTGCGCCAGGAACTGGAGAGCCACATCGCCGAGCTGGGCCTGACGGCTATGGTAACCCTGCCGGGCGCCATGGCTCATGACCGCCTCCTGGCATTTTACGGACAAGCAACCGTTTTCGCTCTCGCCCCTCATGTAACGGAGGACGGAGACCGGGACGGCATCCCCAACGTCCTTGCGGAAGCCATGGCGGCTGGCACGCCCGTGGTCTCCACCGCGGTTTCGGGTATCCCCGAATTGATCGAAGACGGCCGTACCGGGCTGCTGGTACCGCCGCGGGACCCGGTGGTGTTGGCCGACACCCTGGAACGAGTGCTTGTCGACGCGCCGCTGCGGCGCCGCCTCGCGACGGCGAGCCGGGGCAAGATAGAGGAGCGCTTCGAATGCTGGGAGACCGCCAAGGCCCTGCGCGCCCTATTCGTGCAGAGTGTGCAGCCATGAATATCGTATACCTGTGTGCGGATCGCGGTATTCCCGTCCTCGGGGACAAGGGGGCGTCAGTGCATGTGCGGGAATTTACCACCGCGCTCGCACGCGCCGGGCACGAGGTCACGCTACTCTGCGCCACGCAGGGGGAGGGGAATCCTTACCCACCGGCGCGGCTGATCGAGTTGCCGCCCGACGCCGATCCCACAGAGATCCGTAACGAGGGGGAAAGGCTGGGAATCGGGCAGGGGGAATATGACCAGACGATGCGCCGGGAGGTCGACAAGCTGATCTGCGACCGCCGGCTCGCGGCGCGCGCCCTGGATGCCTTGGATGCGGCAGGTGTACGCCCGGATGCGCTCTATGAGCGTTATGCGCTCTTTCATCGCTCCGGCGGCGACCTCGCCAGCGCTCTGAGGGTGCCTTACGTGCTGGAAGTGAACGCGCCGCTGGTCTACGAGCAGGAGCGTTTTCGGGGATTACGGTTGAAGGCCATGGCGGAGGATGCGGAAGTCACGGCCTTCCAACGGGCCGACCATATCGTGGCCGTGTCAGAGGCCGTTCGTGAGCACGTGCTGTCCCGGCAGGTGCCGGTGAATCGCGTGACGGTGCTACCCAACGGGGTGGATATCCGCTGTTTCCATCCGCAAGCGGATGGACAGTGGATTCGCACACGCCATGGGCTCCATGGGCGACCGGTCATCGGCTTCGTGGGCAGCCTGAAGCCCTGGCATGGCCTGGATTTTCTGCTCGACGCCTTTATGCTGGTCAGCCGACAGTGGCCGGAGGCCGTGCTGTTGGTAGTGGGTGAAGGTCCCGGCAGCGCCGCCCTCCAGTCCCGTGCGACGGAAAACGGTCTCGCTGGCAAGGTCATCATGACCGGGCGCGTACCCCACGAAGATATCCCCGGCTACCTTGCCGCCATGGACCTTACGGTAGCGCCCTACCTCCCCCAGGACGGGTTCTATTTCTCGCCCCTCAAAGTGGTGGAATCGCTGGCAGTCGGACGGCCCGTGGTGGCGCCTCGAATCGGCCAGTTACCCAGCCTGATCGAGGATGGCGTGACCGGTCTGCTCTTCCCGCCGGGGGACCTTGCGGCCTGTGTCGGCTGCATCCTCACCCTGGTGAACGGGCCGTCGCGGCGGCAGGCCATGGGGCACCGTGCCGGCGAGGCGGCAGGGGGATCTTCGGCTGGGACAAAACCGCCCGGCAGGTGACGGAGATCATCGCCGCCCTGCGATCCGGGCCGATGTGATGGATGCGGTGATGGACCAGAGGCAACCCCCCTTCTCCCTTTGGGAACTGCGCCGGTTTCTGCGTCCGCACTGGGCGGCGCTGTCCGGTGCGGCTCTGGCGATGACGGTGCGGGCCATGGTGTTGCTGGTCATTCCCTGGCCCTTGAAGTTCGTCATCGACAGCGTAATTTCCCAGAAACCTTTGCCTGTCTGGCTTGCCGGTTTCCTGCCGGATCCCCTCGGCCATCGCGTGGCACTGCTGGATGTCCTGGGGATGGTCATGCTCCTGTTCGCCGTGGCCGACTCTGCGCTGGCCTACGCCGGGGGCCGCCTGCTGTTGCGTGTGGGGCAACGTGCCGTTTTCGATATCCGACGCAGCCTCTTCGCCCATCTGCAGCGGCTTTCGCTGGCTTTTCATCGCCGTCAGAAGAGCGGGGATCTCATGGCCCGGCTCGGCGGCGATATTCAGACCCTTCAGGACTTTGTCGTGTCGGTGGGAACGGGGCTCTTTGCCCACCTGCTCACCATCGTCGGCATGGCCGGGATCATGCTCGCCATCGACTGGCGCTACGCCCTGGTGGTGATAGCATCCGTCCCCTTGCTCCTGGTGATCACCCAGCGTCACACCCGGCGCCTCAAGCAGGCGTTCCGCCTGGCGCGGCGGAAAGAAGGCGAATTGTGGAGCATGGCGCAGGAAAGCATCGCCGGCATCCCTGTCGTCCAGGCGTACGGCCGGGAATCCTTTGAGGAAAACCGCTTTCGCGAACGCGCCGAACGAAGCCTGGATGCAGCGCTGGAAGCCAACGAACTGCAAATGCGTTTTACCCCCCTGGTGGGCGGCCTGGTAGCCGCAGCCGTGGGGATAGCGGTCTGGTACGGCGCCTCCCAGGTGTTGGCTGGGCGCATCACGACGGGCGAATTGCTGGTTTTTCTCGCCTACCTGCGCGGCATGGCGGCGCCTCTGCGTCAGTTCGCCAAGATGGCCGGAACCGTCAGCAAGGCGACGGTGGCGGCCGAACGCCTCGGGGATATCTTCGCCGAAGAACCCGATATCCGGGACGCCCCGAACGCCGTGCCTCTGCCATCCTGTACCGGTGCGCTGGAGTTTCGCTCCGTTTCCTTCGGTTACCAGACTGGTGAACCGGTGCTGAAGGATATCTCCTTCTGTGTGGATTCCGGCCGGACGGTGGCTCTGGTGGGCACTACGGGCGCCGGTAAAAGCACGCTGGTGAGCCTCATTCCCCGCTTCCACGATCCCGTAGAAGGCCGGGTCCTGCTGGATGGACGAGATCTGCGCGATCTGAAAGTCGCCTCTGTCCGCGACCAAATCGCCCTGGTCCTGCAGGAACCGCTCCTCTTCCACGGCACCATCTGGGAGAACATCGCCTACGGTCGCGCTGGTGCGGGGCGCGAAGAGGCCATTGCCGCAGCGCTGGCGGTTGGCCTCCATGACCTCATCGGGGGCCTGCGCGATGGCTACGACACCCTGGTCGGAGAGCGTGGGGCGTCGCTGTCCGGTGGGCAGCGGCAATGTGTCTCCATTGCCCGGGCCATGTTGCGGGATGCGCCTATCGTCATCCTCGACGAGCCTACCAGCGGGCTGGACACCTTCTCCGAGCGTCGCGTGCTGGAGGCATTGAATCGCCTCACCACTGGCCGCACCACCCTGGTCATCGCCCACCGTCTGGCGACCATCGCGGCCGCCGACCGAATACTGGTTCTCGAACACGGCCGCATCATTCAGGACGGCACCCATGAGCAGCTTCTCGCGCAAGGGGGCCAATATGCCCGGCTCTGGCAGCAGGGTTACGACAAATCATCCATGAGCATCACGCAGGAGGCAGTATGAAGCACATCGCAGTCATTGGTGTCGGATATGTTGGGTTGACGACCGCGGCCTGCCTGGCCGAGTTAGGGCACCACGTCACAGGAGTGGACATGGACGAAGGGAAGATCGTCCTGCTGCGTCAGGGCCAGATCCCCTTCATTGAACCAGAGCTTCCTGAACTGGTGGAACGGAACGTCCGGGCCGGTCGCCTCGATTTCACTACCTCTTACCAGGAAGCCATGCAGCATGCAGATATGGCCTTCATCTGCGTCGGCACGCCGCCGACTCCCAGCGGGCATGCCGACATGAGCCAAGTGGAAGAGGCCGCCCGGCAGGTCGCCCTCGCGGCGACGCAGTCCCTTGTTGTCGTCCTCAAGAGCACCACCCCTCCCGGCGGGAACGCGGAGCGCGTGGCCGCTATCCTGGCAAACCATCTGTCGCCGGGAATCGATGCCCCACTGGTCGTCAACCCCGAATTCCTCCGCGAAGGGTCGGCGGTATATGACACCTTCCACCCGGATCGTGTCGTGATCGGTGCCTGGGATGCCGCGGCTGCGGAAAGGGTGGCGGCGTTGTATGCCCCCTTGCGCTGCCCGGCCTTGTTGACGGACCCAGCCAGCGCCCAACTCACCAAATACGCCTCCAACGCCTTCCTGGCCACCAAAATCTCGTTTATCAACGAGATATCCCGTATTGCCGAGCGGGTAGGGGCCAATATCCATGCCATTGCCCAAGGCATGGGGTTCGACGAGCGCATTGGCGCCGAATTCCTGGAGTCCGGCCTTGGCTACGGAGGCTCCTGCTTCCCCAAGGACGTCCTGGCCCTCTCCGCCATTGCGGAACAGCAGGGGTATTATTCACAATTTCTGCATGCGGTCACGGACATCAACGCCGGCCAGTGCCGCCTCGCGGTGGAAAAACTCGGCGATGCGCTGGGGGGTTCCATGGTAAGGCGGTATGCGTTCTCGGGCTGGCTTTCAAACCACAGACCGACGACGTGCGCGAGTCACCTGCCTTGTCCGTGATTTCCATGCTTTGCCAGCAGGGCGCCGTTGTCCAGGCCTATGACCCGGCCGCCATATCTACCGCGCAAAAAGTGCTGCCGCCCCATGCCGCCCTGGAATATTGCGCCGACGCCTATGCCGCGGCGCGGGGTTGTCATGCCGTCCTGATCGCCACCAACTGGCCGGAATTTCGCAGCCTCGACTGGTCGCGCGTCCACGCTTCGATGGCGGGTAAGGCGGTCATGGACGGTCGTGGGCTGCTTTCACCGGATGAGATGCGCGGGATGGGGTTCGAATATCTGGCCTTCGCCAACTAGGCACCCACCGGCGTTATCATTTTCACAGGAGAGGCTCAATCCATGCATATCCGCCGCAGGAAGCTCCTGGCCCTGGTCATGCTGGTCGTCTGTTACGCGGAATGCGGCCAGTCCGCGTATGCCCAGCCGTGGATTCCCCCGGCGGGGTCCGGGAAAATCAAGACGACGGTGAGATTTTATCACTCCGACCGCCTCTTCCCCAAGACTTCATTCAGCAGCAGCACCACCCCAACCCATTCAAAGCTTTCGGAGACGCAATTCCGTATCGACGGTGAGCAAGGGATCGGGCAGGGCTGGGCGCTGGTTTATCAACTGCGCGCCGCCCTGCTCACCAAATCCAAACCGAAGGCGTCCTATTCCGCAGGAGGGTTGCAGGATCAACAGATCGGCGTCTCCTATGGATTGCGACAGCGTGCGCACTTCGCCGACGCCATTACGGTCAACGCGATCATTCCCACCGGGCGGACATCGACCATTCCCCAGCTCGGGACCGGCGCCCTGGCCGTCGAACCGGATTACGAAGTGGGAGTAGAACATAATTTCGGGTCCCGGTTGGCCTACGCTGGTCTTTCCGTTGGCCCGCGTATCTACGTCAGGGATGGCGTGACGCAGATACGGGCCTCGGCGGTGGTGGGCGTCGGCCTCATCCGGCGCCTCACCGTCATCGGTACGCTGTTTTTTTCCAAAACGCTGGCCAGTAACGCGCTCGCGGTCAGCACAACCCCTAACGCCTCAGAATTCTACAATATATTGCGAGGTGGTGTCGGGCTCGAATACGCCGTTACCAAAAACGTGCGGCCGGTCATCGCCTACCAGATGGATCTGGCGGGTCAGAGCATCCATGCCGGCAGCAGGCTGGTGGCCGGTGTTTCCTGGCGTTATTAAAAGCCCCGGACATGAAGAACATCCTGTTTTTGTTGCGGCACGGTGAGACCGAATGGAATCGCAGCGGACGTTATCAGGGCCGCAGCGACCCGGAGCTCACGCCCAACGGCGAAACGCAGGCGCGGAAGGTTGCGGAACACCTTACGCGCCAGAACCTCGCCGCCATTGTGGTTAGTCCGCTGCGGCGGGCGTATGTCACTGCAAGTATCGTCGCAGAACACCTGGGCCTACCCATCACCACGGATGAGCGGCTGGTGGAGATGGGCTACGGCGACTGGGAAGGCTTGCAGCAAGCAGAGATCAAGACGCGGTGGCCCGAGTTGTTGCGCCGCTGGAAAAAGGCCCCCGACGAGGTGGCTCCTCCGGGTGGGGAGTCCCTTTCCGATCTTCAGCGCCGCGTACGCTCCTTCCTCCAGGACACCGCCGCAGGACCTGGACCGATCCTGGCCGTTACCCATGCAGGGGTGATCAGGACCGCGGTCCTTGAAATCCGGCGCGAACCGCTGGGCAAATTCCGCCAGGTGCAAATCGCGAACGGCTCCCTCACCGCCATCCATTGGCAGGACGGCCGCCTCAGCCTCGCCGATGGTCCGTGGGTCGGCGAAGATGGTATTTATTCAAGAATCTGCACGGATCCAGAAAGATCCGGAAACCAGTTAAAAGACGACCTGGGCGCCTAGGCCAACACCGTAATTCGCGCTGCCATTAGATAACCCTTTGTCTGCGTAGATCTGAATACCACTACCGGCGCGCGTGACGTTGTAGTTCCAGGCAAAAACGATGTCTGCCGGACCAGCATAACCCGGCTGCTCGGATTCGGAACCAGAAAACATCGCTGTAAGGATGTTGCGCGGCGTGGCAACAAAGCTGGAGCCCATATCATAGGTCCAGATATTGTGCAGATTACCGCCGGCAGGATTGCCCACGAAACGGTAGCCCAGATGGGCGAATGGAAAGATGCGGGTGCCAATCGTCTCGTCCAGGCCTACGCCGATCTCGTAATCGTTGCGCCCGGTGCCCAATCCATTGGTGGCCGACGCCGTAGCAAGCTTGACCTTGGCATAGGGCACCACTGCGGGCAAAAGACCGGTTCTCTGGTAAACCGTGTAGTGTGCGGATAACCAGATGTCACCCAGACCGCTCGCGTTATTCCGGGTTTGTATCGTGCCAGAGCGGTGGACAATACCCCCACCCGTGAGCCGCGCCCCCTGTGGCAATCCGGAAACGGAGATGTAGGGAGCCATCAACTTGAGACGCAGATCCCGATTTCGAAACTGGAAATAGGTAGCATCGTAAAAAATGTTGATATGGCTGCCCGTTCCGAAAGTCCCCTGGTAGTACGAAGGCACATTGCCCAAAGTGAAACGGGGAGCCGCATGCGCAACTGTCACTACTGCCCACGAGGACAGGATGCCCATTCCTACCAATGATCGAAACCGCATGCAATCCTCCTGTTCCTCTGAAATTGGGTGCGAATGAATCATCTGGAAATCAATTTTTGAATATGCGGGAATTATGCCCACAAGTTCGGCAAGGAACAAGAATGGGTGTTGCGGGGCGCCGAGGGCGCACCGCGACAAAGCTCGGGCGCCAGAAATCGCTGGTTCCTATGCCGGCAGTAGGATGACCAGCTTGAGATCGGTGCTGGTCGCTGGCAACAACGTGCACTGTTCATAGACCACCTGCCCGTGCTGTGGATGCTGGAAAACCCGTCTGCCACCCTCCCGTTCGACGACATCCTGTGCAGCCCAGAGCTGAGCAAAAATCGGACTGTTTTGCTGAAGATGCTCGATTTGACGGGCCATTTGCGGATCGTCCAGGTGCTTACCCACATCCGCGCGAAATTCCGCGATGATCCGCCGGGTGCGGCCTTCCCAGTCGGCGACAAAACTGCGCGCCGTGGGATTCAGCAGGAGGAATTCCAGCAAGTTAGGGGGAGGTTTGCCCGGTGTCGGGGGTTGGTCCATCCAGCCGACAAAATGCGCTGCCGCGGCCGTGTTCCAGGCGATCGCATTCCAATAGCGATCCAGTACATAGGCAGGAGTGTCCAGGGCCTGCACGATCCGCAGTACGGTATGCGGAGGCTGGGTATGGGCTTTATCGGCAGTGGGATCAGCACGGCCGGCCAGATCAAACAGGTAGGCGCGTTCCGCTTCGGAGAGTTGCAGCGTTTGACTCAGGCGGTCCAGCACGGCAGTGGAGGGCTGTACGGGGCGGCCTTGCTCTATCCAGGTAACCCAGGTGCTGCTGATTCCACAGAGGAGGGCCAGCTCCTCACGGCGCAAACCCTGGGTGCGTCGTCGCCCCTGTATGCTGAGGCCCGCCTGCTGCGGGGTGACTTTTCCGCGGTGACGGCGGACGAAGGCGCCGAGAAGGGGAGCGTTGCCGGTCACTTCTTGACCGGCAGTCTGGTTTCCATGCTTTTCTCCTGGATGCAATATAAGATTCTTATCTGTGGTAGAAAATATACCAGTATAAATTGTCATATTGTACCAGTTTAACAAGAATCGTAGGATGCGTTCACGCCGTTAAATACGACAGTGTAAGGATTGATCATGGACCAACAAAAATTGGTAGATGCACAGTTTGGTATCGCCGCAATGGATTACCTGCAGAGCCCCACCCATGCGCAGGGGGCTGATCTGCAGCGGTTGCGTGCGTTGGCTGATGGTCAGCGCAATTGGCGGGTACTGGACCTCGGCTGCGGTGCCGGACACGCGAGCTTTGCGCTGGCTGGCGAAGTCATGGAGGTAACGGCATATGATCTCTCGGCGGAGATGCTGCAGGTGGTGGCGGCCGAGGCGCAGCGGCGCAAGCTGGCGAATGTGCGGACGCAGCAAGGCGTGGCGGAAACTTTGCCTTGCGCCGATGCCTGCTTTGATCTGGTGGTGACCCGTTTCTCGGCACACCACTGGGCGGATGTGCCGCGTGCCCTGAGGGAAGTGCGGCGGGTGCTCCAACCGGAGGGCAGGCTGGTGGTGATTGATGTTATCGCACCGGAAACACCGCTGCTGGATACCCTGCTGCAAAGCATCGAAGTCTTGCGGGATGCCTCCCATGTGCGCGATTATCGGTGTTCTGAATGGGAAGACATGCTGGTCCGCGCGGGTTTCGTTGTCAGCGACTGCCAAGCCTGGAAATTGCCTTTGCGTTTTGAGAGTTGGATTGCGCGCATGCGGACTCCGGAGCTGCAGGTCGCCGCGATCCGCAGTCTTTGCGCGCATGCCGCCACCGAGGTGCGGGACTATTTCGCCCTTCAGCCGAACAACGACTGTGCCATAGATGCGGCCTGGATAGAGGCGGTATCCCCGTCCGCCTGACGCGGTCCGTCGGCGGACCGGAAACGACAACTTTCTGAGGAGACAACGAAGTGTCTGCAAAAACACTCTACGACAAATTATGGGAAAGCCATGTGGTCCATACGGAGCAGGACGGCGGGGTATTGCTTTATATCGACCGTCAATTGTTGCACGAAGTGACCAGCCCGCAGGCCTTTTCCGGGCTGCGGGCGGCAGGACGCAAGGTGTGGCGCATGGATGCCAATATCGCAACGGCCGACCATAACGTGCCGACCACGGATCGCGCCGCTGGGATTGCCGATGCCACTTCGCGCTTGCAGGTGGATACCCTCGACCGGAACTGTGCGGAGTTTGGCATTGAAGAATTTGGTATGCACGATAAGCGCCAGGGCATTGTTCACGTCGTTGCGCCGGAACAGGGCCTGACCCTGCCGGGTATGACGGTGGTCTGTGGGGACTCCCACACGGCGACCCATGGGGCGTTGGGGGCGCTGGCCTTCGGGATCGGCACCACCGAAGTAGAGCACGTGCTGGCGACCCAGTGCCTGTGGGCGCGCAAATCCAAATCCATGCGCATCTGGGTGGAAGGTGAGCTGGGCAATGGGGTGACCGCGAAAGATCTGGTGCTGGCCATCATCGGGCGAATCGGTACGGCGGGTGGCACCGGCTACGCCATCGAGTTTGCCGGACCTGCGGTGCATGCGCTATCGGTGGAAGGCCGTATGACCTTGTGCAATATGGCCATTGAAGCGGGTGCGCGCTCGGGCATGGTGGGTGTGGATGCCGTCACCATCGATTATCTGCGTGGCCGTCCCTATGCCCCGGTCGGCAAGATCTGGGATCAGGCGGTGGCGGTCTGGGGCGAGCTCCACAGCGACGCTGATGCGCAGTTTGACGCGGAGATTCGTCTGGAGGCCACGGATATGGCCCCCCAGGTCACTTGGGGCACCAGCCCGGAGATGGTGGTGGATATTTCTGCGCAGGTCCCTGACCCCGCACTGGAAAAGGACCCGGTGCGGCGCAAGGGCTGGAGTGATGCGTTGGACTATATGGATCTGGCGGCCGCAACACCCATCTCTTCGATAGCGCTGGACAAGGTATTCATCGGCTCCTGCACCAATGCCCGCATCGAAGACTTGCGTGCGGCGGCGGCGATTGCCAGAGGCCATCACAAGGCTGCGGCGGTCAAGGCGGTGCTGGTAGTGCCGGGATCCGGTCTAGTCAAGGCGCAGGCGGAAGCCGAAGGCCTGGACCGCATCTTCCGGGATGCCGGGTTTGAATGGCGGGAGCCGGGCTGCTCCATGTGCCTGGCCATGAACGCCGACCGCCTGGAGCCAGGGGAGCGTTGCGCGAGCACCAGTAATCGCAATTTTGAAGGGCGTCAGGGTGCCGGAGGACGGACCCACCTGGTGAGCCCCGCCATGGCTGCAGCGGCAGCCATTGCCGGACATTTTGTGGATGTGCGTGATTGGGTCATGCGCTAAAAAGCGCGCGCGGTCCTTGTTACTGCGCCTCGCCTTGGGCTTGTGCAGCCTGGGCATGATGGAGATCGGTGTTTTTGCGGCAATCCGTGGCTGGTCAGCAGAATGTGCAGCCGTGGAGTATGTCATACAGCGTCGGATGGAGAGATAATGGAAGCCTTTACCGTAGTGGAAGCGGTGGTTGCGCCGCTGGATCGTCCCAACGTGGACACCGATGCAATTATCCCTAAGCAATTCCTCAAGACCATTGAGCGCAAGGGGCTCGGTAAACACCTCTTTGACGCCTGGCGTTATCTGGAACGGGATGGAAAGCAGGTAAATAACCCGGATTTCGTGCTCAATCAGCCCGCCTATGCGGACGCACAGATCCTGTTGGCTCGGGAAAACTTCGGCTGTGGTTCCAGTCGTGAACATGCGCCCTGGGCCTTGGCGGATTATGGCTTTCGGGCCGTGATTGCTCCAAGTTTCGCCGATATTTTCGCCAATAATTGCGTACAGAATGGTATCCTGCTGGTACGCCTGCCCATGGACGTGGTGGATCATCTCTTCCATGAAGTGGCGGCGAACCCCGGCTACCGTCTGCGCATCGACCTGCCCGCGCAGGAGGTGCAGACCATGGGCGATAGCCGCTATGCCTTCCCGATGGATGCGGGCCACAAGCACAAACTGATGCATGGTCTGGATGACATTCAGCTCACCCTGCAGCAGGACAACGCCATCCGGGTCTATGAGGCACGGCAACGGCAAGCGGCACCTTGGTTATTTCGTGATTGAGGACTACTCAGGAGCAGGAAAACATGGTTCAGGAATCACCGATAGCGGAAGAGAACGGTTTGCCGCCCCTGTGTTCAGGCGCGGTCGTCCTGGAAGGTATGACCAAACGGGGTAAGCCGTGCAGGCTGATCGACAATACCGCCTCGGCACCCCGGGAGGAGTTGGTGGCACTGCTCAACGACCTCATCGAGCAGGAGCACTTCGGGCCCTCGGGATTGAGTGCGGCGGGGGATAACACGATCCGTATCGGTGCCCCGCAGTCCGCCCATGTGCAACTGGGGGAGCGCATCTACCGGATGATCGTGGTGGATTACGCGGCGCGGCTGGAGGCGTTTTAGCGCCGCGCCGCTTTTTTCAGGGCATCAGCCGCTGAATCACCCACGCACCGCCGGTATCGGCCGGACGGCTATAACGGAAACGGTCATGCAACCGGCTGCGACGTCCCTGCCAGAACTCGAAGTGTTCCGGCTGCAGACGGTAGCCGCCCCAAGCGGGGTTGCGCGGGACGTCTCCGGCGGGATAACGGGCCCGTAAGGCCGCTACGCGCTGCTCCAGTGCTGCGCGACTGGCGATGGGCTGACTTTGCTCGGAAGCGGCGGCGGCAAAGCGGCTGCCTTCGGGACGTTGCTGAAAATAGGCATCCGCCTCGACATCGCTGAGTTTTTCGACGGCGCCGTCCACCCGTACCTGTCGGTCATTTTCCGGCCAGTAAAACACTACGGCTGCCTGCGGGTTGGCCGCCAGTTGCTGTCCCATGGGGCTGCGCTGATCGGTGTACCAGCACAGACCGCTTTCGTCAAAATGCTTGAGAAGCACGATTCGCACGTCAGGATGCCCCTCCGCATCGCTTGTCGCCAGTGCCATGGCTGTCGCATCAAAGTTTTGTGCCGCGATCGCTGCCGCCAGCCAGTCGGAAAACTGATGAAAAGGATCGGGATTCAGATCCTTGCGACGCAGTTCGCTGTGCACAAAGTCTCGGCGGGTACTGCGGTGGTCTATTTCGCCTTCCATACTCTCCCTCCATTCAGGATGCTGCTGGCGCTTATGCCTTGCGTTCGATGACGCCGCCCGCGCTGCCGAACAGCATCACATCCGCACGCCGATGGGCAAAGATGCCATTGTCCAGTACCCCCGGGATCGCATTGATGGTTTCTTCCATCCGTAACGGGTCAGAGAGATCGAGTCCGGTGACGTCGAGGATGACATTACCGTTGTCCGTGGTGATACCGCTGCGCAGGGTGGGGCTGCCACCGATCTTCACCAGTTGCCGGGCGACAAAGCTGCGAGCAAACGGAATCACTTCCACAGGCAGGGGGAATTTGCCGAGCATGGGTCTATCCTTGCTGTCATCCGCAATACACACGAAGAGTCGGGCGGCACTGGCGACGATCTTTTCGCGGGTAAGGGCACCGCCGCCGCCCTTGATGAGGCGGAAATGCGGGTCGGCCTCGTCAGCGCCATCAATATAGACCGGAATATCGCCCGTGGCGTTCAGTTCGAGCACATTGAGGCCCTGTGCCTTGAGGCGGTTTTCGGTGGCGATGCTGGACGCGACGTAGCCATCCACATGAATCTGGGCGGCGCCCAGTGCTTCGATGAAGAAGTTGGTGGTGGAGCCAGTGCCCACCCCGACGACCATGCCGGGCTGGATATAGCGCAGAGCGGCTTCGGCCGCCATTTTTTTGAGTGCATCAATATTCATGTACTTTTCCTTTATTGTGTTGGGGTGGAGGTGAGGCGTTGCATGAAAGCATGGGTAAGTGCGGCCCCAGAGGCCGGGTTCTGGCCGCTGAGGATGAGGCGGTCCGTGACCACATGGCTTTGCCACGGAACACCGACCCTGACCAGGAAGCCTTCCTGCCGGAGCCGGTCTTCGAGGGTATAAGGCCAACGCCCGGCCAGCGCTGTTGCCGATTCTTCCGCCGCACTGAAGCAGGTTACCCGTTGCCCCAGGAAAGGCGAACGGTCCGCCCCGCCGCAGGTGGCGAGGAGTGCTGCGCTGCCGTGGCAGAGGGTGGCGACGGGCTTTGCCGTCGCCAGGCAGTAGCGCAGCAGGCGGTCCATCGCCGGTGCCCGGCAGAGGTCCATGAGCGGCCCATTGCCGCCGGGAATGAAAACACCGGCCAAGGCGTCCAGATCCTCGCCCGTCAGCGCATTCAAATCAGCAGGTGTGGTTAAGTCCGTGATCTGTGCCACGGCGTCGCATAACCGGGTGACCTTACGGGTATCGCCCCCAAGAGCGGCGGGCTCGAGACTCTCGGCATCGACCGACGGCCGCACCCCGCCCGGAGTGGCGACGTGCGGTTGCCATCCTGCTTCGCGCAGTATCTGCCAGGGTGTCACCAGCTCTTCGGCCCAGAATCCGGTAGCCACCTCGGCGCCGTCATCGAGGCGAAGACGTTGCGCCGCGCTGAGCAGAATGAGGACGAAAGGCCGGATAGTCATGACCAGAGTTTAGCATGGCCAGCAGGCAAGAAAAGGGCAACCGCTGCCGGGGCACCGGCTGTTTTCGTGCAGAAATGCGCAGATACCGAGAGACCAGGCGTTATCCGTACGGTGCCTGGTCATCATCGGATTTTCGATTGCAGGAGGCCGGAGTGGATATTTTCGGGGAAACAAACGCCTTTCTTGCAGACATCTGAAACATGGTTTTTTACGTTAAAAATACCCGCAGATGGTTTTATATTTTTTAAAAATTAGCCAGGGAGACTTCCTTTTGGCGCGCGCGTATCACTAATACTATTTACATCAGCCCAAAAATATTTGAGGCAAATCCCTATTGCTTTTCGCCCGCGCCTGCACTAGTTTTATTATTAGGTAATCATTAGATAGTAATAATATAAATTTATTATATGATTTATGGAAGTGGTGAAAACTGGTGCCAATGGCGGCCTGCCGCGGGATCGCCGGAGCCTGGGCGCCGTGGTTCGATGGTCCCTGTGCCATGGAGGCTCAGGGAAATCCTGATCTGCATACATGCAGTGTCGGGAAAAGTAAAACGAATAGTGATCGCTATCCTGTCATATCGCGAATGATCTGACAGTCCGTCAGGGAGAAATAGCGTAACTGTTCACCACCCAGTGTTTTATGGATCGTTTTGATGTGAAATGTTGCAAGCTATCATGCCACAAGGACGATATGAATCAGCCTGACCTGAGCGCGATGGACCATGCTGCCAAGGTTGATCTGATCCGATTTCTTTTCGCGGAAAATGCGGATCTGAAGTCACGGATAGCCGTACTTGGAGTCCGTTTGGCCAAAGATAGCCACAATTCCAGCAAACCGCCGTCCTCGGATGGTCTGCACAAGCCTGCAGCGAAATCTTTTCAGGGAGAAACCCTGCTGTCCGCCTTGGAACGACTGCGCCCTGGTGAACAGTTACCATCAGCCATCTTGCTGACCTTATGCGTTGAAGGAGTTTGTTATGCTTGTTGAAAATACATTACCTATCTTGTTGGATCGACTCGATTTTGCCTGGATTACCTCCATGCATATTCTCTGGACGCCGCTGACCATTGGGGTGTCCTGGATCCTTTTCGGGCTGGAAGTAGCCTGGCTGCGTTCTGGAGATGAACGATGGTATCGTCTTGAACGCTTTTTTGAAAAAATCTTTATTGTCAATTTCGGAGCCGGTGTGGCTACCGGTGTCACCATGGAAATGGCCTTCGGCATACTCTATGGGCCGTTCGCGCAAGCCGTTGGTCCCTTCTTTGGGAATATTCTGGGCTTCGAAACCATTACCGCCTTTATGTATGAAGCTGGTTTTATTGGCCTCATGGTTTTTGGTTGGCATAAAATTGGTAAAGGCATGCATTTGTTTTCAACCTTCAACGTAGCATTGGCCTCCAGTTTGTCGGCTTTCTGGATTCTGGTTGCCAATGGCTGGATGCAGACTCCCGATGGTGTCGTGCTGAAACACGGTCTGTTTCTGGTGACGAATTGGTGGAGTGCGATTTTTAATGAAAGTAATGAGTGGGGCTTTCCTCATATGTGGGTGGCTACCATGATCTTGGGCTTTTTTGTGCTGGCTGGGACTAGTGCCTGGTTTATTCTCAAGAATCGTCACGCCGATTTGTTCGTCAAGATGTTGAAGCCTACCATTCTGGCGTTATTGATCGCGATGCCGATACAAATCTGGTTAGGCGATAGTCTGGGCGTGGATGTGGCCCATAGTGAACCGACCTCACTGGCCGCCATGGAAGGGCATTACCATGCTTATCTACCCGATGGTAAACCGAACACTTCCTGGAATCTGATTGCCATTCCCAATGCTGCCAACGATGGAAGTCTGTTTTCAATCCGTATTCCCCATGTATTAAGTCTGCTGGAAACACACACCTTAAATGGCGTGGTTCCCGGCCTGGATCAGTTTCCCGCAAAAGACCGTCCGGATGTCTGGGTACCTTTCTATTCATTCCGGGTCATGGTGGCTATCGGTTTCTTGCTGTTCTTTATGGCGTTATGGGGTACCTCCCTCATCCTGCGCGGACAACTGACTGTGGCGGGGTTGCGGAAGCGTCCATGGTTTCTCAGGGCTATGGTGTTGGGTGGGTTCCTGCCCTATCTTGCCGTCTGGACTGGCTGGTGGACCCGTGAAGTGGGGCGTCAGCCCTGGATAGTTTACAACATTATGCGTACCTATGAGGGTGTCAGCCACATGGGTCTCGGTGAAGAAATCGCCTGGTTTGCCGGGTATGTGGTATTTGAGCTGACCGTCTGGGCGGGTGCCTGGTATTTCTTCTCCCGCGTGATCCGCAAGGGGCCTGATCTGGAAAGTCCCTTACCGGGTGCGCCAGAACAGTATGCCGATCAGGAAGATGCCGGTGGTGGGCTAGCGAAACCGATATTTGCCAAACCCAGCTTTGGAAAATCTTACTAAGCTCTACCCGTACCCCGCGGTACGCAACGGGTATGTCCTGGAGGCCAAGAGCGGTTTCAAGGGATTTTGATTGAAGGAGTAATACAATATGTTTGATCTCGCCAGAATCGCCACCACCTTGACGACGTGGTGGTGGCTGTTACTCAGTCTGATGTTTCTCTTTTTTATTGCCCTGGATGGCGCCGATCTGGGTGCAGGGGTGTTTGCCCTTTTTTCTCCGGATGAGCAGGAACGGGGTGCCATTATGGCTTCCATGGCTGGCTGGTGGGATGCCAATGAAACCTGGCTGGTCGTCGCCGGCGGCGTCCTGTTCGGCGCTTTTCCGCTGGTATATGGATCGGCCTTTAATTATCTGATGATTCCACTGATGCTGGCTTTATGGGGCGTGATATGGCGCGCTGTCGCTTTTGAATTCCATGTGCATGCAGTTGGAAGCAAGCGGTTCTGGGGCTGGGCCTTTGCTGGGGGCAGCTTTCTCGCACCTTTCGGGGCAGGCATCGCCTTGGGAGCCACTTTGCAGGGATTTCCTATGAAGGCTGGTGCGGCCATGGCCAAAGGGGCTCCGGGCCTTTTTGTAAATTCGCCAGTTCCACATTTTACCGGGACGGCACTTACTTTTCTGACACCTTTCAGCCTGTTAACGGGTTTTGGAGCGGTCATTGCGGCCGGACTGGCAGGAGGTCTTTACCTGAGTGCACGCTTTGAAAAAGGTGATCCGATCAATGTCAAAGCACAGCGCTGGACCACCCTTTTTTCCTACCTTGCCTTAGCGGCAATCGTCGTCACGCTGGTATGGTCCTATGCCATATTCCCCTGGGCAGCGGCAAAATGGACTGGTCCTTATTGGTGGGTATGGGCTTTGTGGCTCTTGGTGGTCCTATTTTTCGCCTTCAAATCCATGATGAATCATTCCATGCAGCGGGATTTTCTCGCGCTGCTCTGGGGTGAAGGGGTTGTGGTACTCCTGTGGTTTGCTATGTGGGCCACGATGTATCCCTACATTGTTCCTGAAACCTGGACCATCCAGGCGGCTGCCAATCCAGCTAACTCCATTGCCGTGTTTACGTTGTTCATGACCGGATTTGTACCCATCATGATTATGTACAACGCCTATCAAATCTGGGTGTTCCGTGGTCGCACCACGAAAATGGCCAGTTACGGCGAGCATTAAAACTTGTGGGGGAGGGTAGACTTTTACTGTCCATCCTCCATTGCAACTGGCGGTTTCAATTTTGAAGTGCAATACTATCGTTTAACTCTTTGATCTCATTTGCCATTACTTCTGATGGCGTTAGAAAACCCAAGGATTTTCTTGGTCGATTATTCATCTCCTCGGCGACTTTGGTCAAGTACTGCTGAGAGTATTGCGATAAATCCGTTCCTTTAGGAAAATACTGCCGCAGCAGTCCGTTGGTATTTTCATTGGCCAGGCGCTGCCAAGGGATGTGGGGGTCGGCAAAGTAGACCCGCAGATGGGTGCGTTTTTCCAGATCCTCTCAAGAAACACTTTTTATGGTTTTGAATACATTGTAGTTACGAAGCGCCAATATCACCCGGAACCAGTCTCATGCCCATCTTTTCGGCACGTTGAGCCAGTTGCCGTAGCACCCGTTCTCGGTAGCGATCTTCATGTGGCCCCCTCCGAACCGACCATCCGGCGTGTCTTGCAAGGGGTCGATGTGGATGCGCTGGATGCGGCGATCGGCGCCTGGCACTGGGTACGGCGGGCTTTGAAGCCGTGGCCGTTGATGGCAAAGTCCTCAAAGGTGTCGTGCGTGCAGAGGGAACTCAGGTGCATCTGCTCAGCGTGTTCCTGCATGGACAGGGAGTCACCATCGCGCAAAAGGAAATCGCCCGGAAAACCAACGAAATTCTAGAACTGCGCAACCTGCTCTCGGATGTCGACATCACGGGCAAGGTCGTCACTGCCGATGCCCTGCATACCCAGCGGGAGACGGCCCGCTTCCTCGTCGAAGACAAAAAAGCTGATTATCTCTATCCGGGATGATTACGCCTTCGGACCCACCAGCCTGACCCCAGATCGTGCCACTCCCAAAAATCTGTTGGGCTTGGTCCGTGGCCATTGGGAAATTGAAAACCGAAACCATCATGTCCGCGACGCCACTTTCCACGAGGACCTCTCCCAAGTTCGCACCCAGAACGGACCCTGTAGGATGGCGATCTTGCGCGAACTGGCCATGAGCATCCTGCGCCTCACCGGCGTCAAGAACATCGCCAAAGCGTGTCGGGATTTCGCCGCCAGCGCATCTAACACTCTCCGTCGACTCGGATACTGAGCCGCCACCACGGGGTTTACCTATCCGGAAATGCCTCCGGAGGGCAAGCCGCGTCCGCCAGCCACCCCATCCACGATTCCGCACCAAAAACAGCCTGAAAATGCCGCATTTCCACCAACACAGTTCCTCAAGCCACCACTAAAATCAGCGGCAGCAAGCCTCTGCTACTATATCTGGCGAGCTTGACGGAGCCCTGTGTGCGAGCTATAAACTGCATAACGGTATTTCGTGTGGATGAATACGATTTCACCCTTGAATTAAGGATGCTGTGTAATAGCGCCGATAAAAGGAGGTGTCAATATGAATTCACAAGCATCAATCCATCCAGCCCGCCTGACCCTGTTCTCCTGGCCTTTACTCGCCTCTCGGGGTGTTGCCGCATTATTGTTTGTAATTGCATCACTGATTGCTTTTGGCGAAACCATTACTTTGCTGGTTTGGTTTTTTGCCATTTACGTGTTTTTTGATAGCGGTTATTCCGCAATGCGTCTTGCCCAGAAAGGGAGTGGCGCCTGTCCAAAAGTTTTGATTGCCATTAAAGCCGTCATCGGGATCGCGGCTGGTATCGCGGTCATTGTTCTTTCACAGGGTGTCAGTATGTTGCCTACATTACTGACCATTTTTGCCTGGGTGGCGATTGTTGGTGTGATTGAAGGCATTTGGGTGCTGCGTAATGTGCGCAATAAAGAAGCGGTGTTGATTATTGGTTCTACTGCTTATCTGGCCCTGGCTGTTGCCCTGCAATTCATCTTTGCTTTGGCGCCGGATGCCGGTCCTTCCGTATATAACTGGATCATTATCGGCTTTTCTGCCGCATTTGCTGCAGCTATGTTCGGTATGGTCTGGGCCATGCGTCGTAACCTTCTAAAGATGGATGATGGTACATCGGCCTCCGCCCAGGCACATTCTGCCTGAATTAACCAACACTGTGCAGGAAGCAATCGGTTATTTCTGCAGTGGTCTGATGATCATCATTATCAGGAGTTGCACGGTAAGGAGTGTGGCTCTTGTTATATGTAAAAAATAGGGGAAGACCCATGGTATTGAGCAAAGCCACCAAACAAGCCCTGCGCGGCCTGATATATATTGTCGCATAGCAGCGCGGCGAGCCGGTACTTAGTCGTGAAATTGCCGATTATCTCGGGGTTCCCGTTCAGTGTATCACCAAAATTATGCGGAGGCTCGCCAAGTGTGGATTTCTTGAGGCCGCTTTGAATATCGCAAAATCATCGTTGCTACCTGGGCAACCGGCATCCATTTTCCGCATGTCGGACAAGCTTTCCTGATCCAACGGTCCACCGTAAACAGCAAAGATGGCCTCATCCGGGATGATTACGCCTTCGGACCCACCAGCCTGACCCCAGATCGTGCCACTCCCAAAAATCTGTTGGGCTTGGTCCGTGGCCATTGGGAAATTGAAAACCGAAACCATCATGTCCGCGACGCCACTTTCCACGAGGACCTCTCCCAAGTTCGCACCCAGAACGGACCCTGTAGGATGGCGATCTTGCGCGAACTGGCCATGAGCATCCTGCGCCTCACCGGCGTCAAGAACATCGCCAAAGCGTGTCGGGATTTCGCCGCCAGCGCATCTAACACTCTCCGTCGACTCGGATACTGAGCCGCCACCACGGGGTTTACCTATCCGGAAATGCCTCCGGAGGGCAAGCCGCGTCCGCCAGCCACCCCATCCACGATTCCGCACCAAAAACAGCCTGAAAATGCCGCATTTCCACCAACACAGTTCCTCAAGCCACCACTAAAATCAGCGGCAGCAAGCCTCTGCTACTATATCTGGCGAGCTTGACAGAGCCCTGCTATCCGTACGGTGCCTGGTCATCATCGGATTTTCGATTGCAGGAGGCCGGGGTGGATATTTTCGGGGAAACAAACGCCGTTCTTGCAGACATCTGAAACATGGTTTTTTACGTTAAAAATACCCACAGATGGTTTTATATTTTTTAAAAATCAGCCAGGGAAACTTCCTTGTGAGCTTCCAGGCATGAACATTAAATTATGCTAATAATCAAATATACAGTTTGTGGTGGTGTTATATTTCATGAGTGAATATTAACCAACTGTCTGTTCCACCGGATAGTTTACAGTTGCACATCTATAAGATAACGGTAATATTATGATTTATCTTTTGGGCGCGCGCGTATCACTAATACTATTTACATAAGCCCAAAAATATTTGAGGCAAATCTCTATTGCTTTGCGCCCCCGCCTGCACTAGTTTTACTGCCAGGTAATCAATAGGCAGTAATAGTATAAATTTATATGATTTATGGAAGTGGTGAAAACTGGTGCCAATGGCGGCCTGCCGCGGAATCGCCGGAGCCCGGGCGCCGTGGTTCGGTGGCCGCTGTGCCGTGGAAGCCCATGGAAATCCTGATCTGCATGCAGTGTCGGAAAAGGTAATCGGATAGTGATCGCTATCCTGTCATATCGCGGATGGTCTGAAATCCGTCAGGGAGAAATGTCAATGCAAGTGAAGTGGAGGAATAACCTTAAAAACGGGTGCCGCCATGCCGCCCTCGCGCCGATTCTGTTGCTCAGTGGCTGCGCGGGTAGTCCCTTTTGGATATTCGATCCCAAAGGGTTGATGGCTGATACCAACCTGTTTTATCTGCTGGTGGATGTCGGGATCATGGCCAGCATCGTCGGCGTGACGGCGCTCCTGGTGATCTGGTTCATGTGGCGCTACCAGAAGGGCAAAAACCGGGGGAAATATGACCCCACCTGGTCCCATTCCAACACCATTGAAGTGGTTGTCTGGGGGATCCCCATCATTGCTGTCGGCTTTTTGTCCTATTTTGCGGTAACCGGCACTTTCGAGATAAATCCATATAATCCGACGGTGATTACCAACCATCTGAAACCCGTCAGTGATCCGGTCGAGGTGGATGTCATCGCGACCGACTGGCAGTGGCTTTTTGTATACCCGCAGTATCATATGGCCGTGGCCAACGAACTGGTGCTGCCGGCGCATACCCCGGTATTTTTCCGTCTGACCTCCTCTGCGGTGACCACGACATTCTTCATTCCACAACTGGTGGGCATGATCGACGTAATGCCCGGCATGCGTACGAAAAACGCCCTGGAAAGCAACCATGTCGGGGAATACCAGGGCATCGCTTCGGACTATGCCGGCGCGGGCACCTCCTGGATGACCTTCAAGACCAGAATAGTGAAGTCGGCCGACTTCCGCGAGTGGGTGCGGAAGGTGCAGCAATCTCCGACATCCATGACCTACGCCAGCTTCAATGACTACGCCGACCCTTATATCAATGTGCATCATAAGGTGGCCTATTTCTCGTCGGTGCCGGACGGTTTGTTCGACCATGTCGTCGACGAGGTCATGAAGGGTAAAACCTGGCCCATCCCGCCGATGATGACGGAAAACATGGTGGCGTATATGCAGAAGCAGAACGCCGAACACCGCGACTAACAACAGGAGAATTGACAGATGCTCGTAGATTTAGCCGGGGGCTGGAACCCCATGCTGGGGCGCCTTGCCTGGTCTCAGATTCCTTACGACAACCCCATCCTGGCGCCGCTGTTTGTCGCGGTGGTCATCGGGGCCGTTCTGGTGCTGGGCCTGATCACGTACTACGGGAAATGGACCTACCTGTGGAAGGAATGGCTGACCACCGTGGATCACAAAAAACTGGGGGTGATGTACATCCTCATTGGTCTGGTGATGCTGTTCCGGGGTTTCATCGATGGTCTGATGATCCGGACGCAGCAGGCCTGGGCGGTAGGCCCGCATTCCTCGGGAGTGTTCGGTGCGACGCACGGTTACCTGACTCCGTTCCATTTCGGGCAGGTCTACAGTGCCCATGGGGTGATCATGATCCTGCTGGCAGCCACGCCGTTGCTCGTCGGCTTCATGAACATCATCGTGCCCATTCAGATCGGTGCCCGGGACATGGCCTACCCCTACCTGAATGCGTTGGGGCTATGGCTCACCGCCGCGGGCGGGGCGTTGATCATGATTTCCCTGTTCGTGGGCGATTTCGCGCACAACGGCTGGTTTGGTTATGCGCCGATCTTCGAGCTGCAATACAGCCCGGGCGTGGGCGTTGATTACTGGATATGGACCATGGAGTTGTTGGCGCTGGGGACCACCTTGGGCGGCATCAACATTCTGGCGACCATCGTCAAGATGCGCGCGCCGGGCATGACCTGGGGTCGTTTGCCGATCTTTGTCTGGGCTTCGCTTGCGTCGAACGTGATTGCCCTGACTTCTTTCCCGGCACTGCAGGTGGCACTTGCATTGGTTGCTGCAGACCGGTATCTGGGCGCGCATTTCTTCACGGCTGGTCTGGGTGGCAATCTGATGCTCTATACCAATCTATTCTGGATATGGGGCCACCCGGAAGTCTATTTCGTGATTCTTCCGGCCTTCGGCATGATGTCGGAAATCTTTCCGACCTTTTCCGAAAAACCATTGTTTGGCTACATGACCATGGTGCTCGCCAGTATGGCCATTGCCGGCTTGTCCTGGATGGTCTGGCTGCATCACTTCTTCACCATGGGCGCCGGACCCTACGTCAACAGCGCCTTCAGTGTGGCCACCATGCTGGTCGGCATTCCTACGGGTGTGAAGGTGTTCAACTGGGCATTCACCATGTATCGCGGGCGCCTGACTTTCACCGCCGCCATGCTGTGGGCCATCGGCGCGCTTTTCCTGCTGCTGGTAGGCGGATTGACGGGTATGATGCTGGCGGTTCCGGCCATCAATTACATGGTCCACAACAGCGTTTTTGTGGTCGCGCATTTCCATTCCATGCTGCTGACGATTGTGTACGCCATTTTTGCTTCGGTGATCTACTGGTTTCCCAAGGTCTTTGGCTTCAAGCTGAATGAGTTCTGGGCAAAGACCATGTTCTGGCTCTTTTCTGCCGGTACGGCGCTGGTGTTCGTGCCAATGTACATGCTCGGTTTCATGGGGATGACCCGGCGTCTGGATTATGTGTTCAACACCGCTTGGCATCCTTATCTGCTGGTGATGGAATTCGGCATCGTGGTGTATACGCTTTCCGTCCTCGCATTTTTTGCGCTGCTTTATGTCAGTGTCCGCGATCATGCGAGCAACCAGGTTGGCGCGGATGCCTGGGGTACCTCCCGCTCGCTGGAATGGCTTACCCATTCTCCTGTGCCATTTTATAACTTTGCCGTACTGCCGCACATCAATGCGCGTGACGAAGTGGCCTGGCGGCGTGACAACGGCATCGACCATGTCCAGCCCGATCACTATGAGGATATCCATATGCCCAATAATACCGGTGTGGCCATTGCCCTCGGCGGCCTGACCTTTGTACTGGGTTTCGCCCTGGTATGGCGTATCTGGTGGCTTTGTGCCTTCTCCCTGCTGGCAATCGTTGCACTCGTAATCTACCGCTCCTTCAAGGGCGATCCGGGTTACATCATTACCGCGGCGGAACTGGAACAGATGGAAAAAGCAGCCATGCGCCGTGAAGCACGGATAGGTAAACAGCGGCATCAGGTAGGCGGCGGCGTATTGGGTGAGGCTATAGCCTATGAGCGTTCTGACCTGCCGCCGCTGGCTTCGCAGCCGAGCTCATCCGTGGGGCTGGATCATCATCGCAGTTGATGGCCCTGACAGGTGGTAGCCGAGGTATCGGCTACCCGTTAATGAACGGTAGATTGAGGAGTTTTTATGAGTTCTCATTCCAGTAATGTAGATCCGAAAGCAGCAGAATTATGGGATAAAAGTCACTATCAGCATGATGTGATCTCCACCCGCACCTTTGGTTATTTCATGTATCTCCTGAGCGACGGCATGCTGTTTGCGACACTTTTTGCCGCTTATGGCGTGCTGAGTTACCAGCACAGTTATTTTGGTGGCCCTACCCCGGCCGACTTTGTAAAGCCCTGGTATACTTTTGCTCAGACTATGGCGCTGTTTGTCAGCGTGCTGGCTTATGGTTTTGGCATGAATGCACTCAAGCACAAAAACAAAAGCGGGTTGATCAATGGTTTGCTCGCGGCTTTCGTGTTTGGTGTATTGTTTCTGGCACTGGACATTCATGACATGACGCATCTGGCGTCATTGGGTATCACGGTTGCAACCAGTGGCGGGATATCTGCGTTTATTATCCTGACCCAGGTACATGCCGCCCATATTTTCTTTGGGTTGATCTGGATTCTGGTGATGATGGCCCAGGTGCTGACCAAGGGCTTTACCACTGAGGTGGTGGGCCGGTTGTTGACACTGCGTATGTTTTGGCATTTGCAGGCGATTATTTGGGTGTTTGTGTTTGTGTTCGTTTATTTATGGGGATATATGTCATGAGTCACGGTCACGATGATCCGACATTGCATCCGGAAGTACAGATGTCCACTTCCCGGGGATATTTTGCAGGGTTCGCGGTTTCCAGCATCCTGATGTTCGTCGCTACCTTATTGGTGGCATCGCGTGCCGTGCCGCCATTCGGTTTGCTGATGGTCATCTCGGTCTGCGCGGGCATAGCGATTATTGCGCAGATCTACTTCCTGCTGCATATCGATGTTTCCGAACACAACATCTGGAATACTGTGGCGCTGGTGATGTTCATGCCGCTTTTTCTGGTTACCATCGGGCTGACCTGGTGGATGTTCTCGCAATTGTATCTGCGCACGATGATTATGCCTGGCATGATGCACTGACCGCACGAATTCCGGAGGTCCTAACGTCATGTTAAAAGAAGGAGTCCACAGCGGCGGCATTGGCGATCTTTCTGGTCCCCGGGTTCGGCCGTCTTTTGTTCGCGATCTCTGGGTGTTGGCCAAGGCGCGGGTGGTATCGCTGCTGGTATTTACCGCCGCAGTGGGCGAGATCCTCGCCCCCGACGCCGGGTTGCACTGGGAGTCGGGGCTGGCGGGTTTGGCGGGTATTGCGCTGGCCGGAGGGGCAGGAGGGGTACTCAACCAGATTGTCGAGCCCGGCCTTGACCAGCACATGCGACGCACCCTCCACCGGCCGCTGGCCGAAGGACGCATCAGCCGTGGTGGTGCCATTGCCTATGCCATGACACTGATGTGCGCCGCCATTGCCGTACTGGCCTGGGGCACCAACCCGCTGACCCTGGTACTGACCCTGGTAGGCACCGTCGGCTACGGTGTCGTCTACACCCTCTACCTCAAACCCAGCACGCCCTGGAACATCGTCTGGGGCGGTCTTGCCGGAGCCCTGCCGCCACTGATCGGCTGGACCGCCATCACCGGCAGTCTCGCCGCGCTGCCGCTGGTGCTGGTCCTGCTGGTATTCGTCTGGACCCCGGCGCACTTCTGGCCCCTGGCCATCTGTTGTCGGGAAGACTACGCCAAGGCCTGCATTCCCATGCTGCCGGTGACCCATGGCGTCGATCGCACGCGCCGGGAAGTGCGGAACTACGCCCTGCTCACCTGGATCGTCAGCATGGTGCCAGCGCTACTCACCGGTGACTGGTTATATGGTGCCATCGCCGGGCTCTCCGGCGCATGGTTCGTGGGCATGGCCCTGCGTCTCAAAGGCCTGCCCGAAGGCCCGGAGATGAACCGCTACGCGCGGCGGATGTTCGCCTACTCCATCTCCTACCTGTTTTTACTCTTTACCGCCCTGATCCTGGGCAAACTGGTGATGGGCTATGGCTTCTTCTGAGGCCGCCAAAGGCCCGCCCATGAGCCCGTTTGAAAAGCGGGCGGTAGCGGGACTGAGCTTCATCTATGTCGCGCGCATGCTCGGTCTGTTCATGCTCATGCCGGTACTGGCCCTGGACAACGACCAGCTTCGTGGCAGCACCCCGGTGCTGTTGGGCCTGGCCATTGGTATTTACGGACTGGCCCAGGCCGCCCTGCAGTTTCCCTTCGGGGTGGCCTCCGACCGTTTCGGGCGCAAGCGGGTACTGGTCTTTGGTCTGCTGATCTTCGTCCTGGGCTCCCTGCTAGGGGCGGTCAGCCATAACATCTGGGGCATCATTCTCGCCCGTCTGCTGCAGGGTGCGGGCGCCGTCTCCTCGGTGCTGCTGGCCACCGCCGGGGATCTCACCGGGGAACAGCACCGCACCAAGGCCATGGCCGCCATCGGCGGCAGCATCGCCATCGCCTATGTGCTGGGGATGGCGCTGGGACCCGTTTTTTACGGTCTCTCCGGGCTGACCGGGGTATTTCTAGTGGCCGCCGCACTCGGTGTCCTCGCGCTGTTACCGCTGTGGAAAGGGATTCCCCCCATCCCCCACAATCTACAGCAACGCATGGGGACCTGGCGTGACGCCCTGAGGATATTCCGATACCCCCCGGTTCTGACCGCCAGTGTCGGCATCTTCATCCTGCAGATGGTGCTGGGGGCCAGTTTCGTGGTGCTCTCCCCGGAACTGGTCAAGGCCATGCACATTCCGGGCAGTGCCGTCTGGGAAGTGTATCTGCCGGTGATGCTGCTCTCGGTGGCGGGCATGCTCTACCCGGTGATCCACGCCGAAAGGCACAAACAGCACGGACAGATGCTGGTCTTCAGTGGTCTTGCCATCGCTGCGGGGGCGCTGTGCATGGGTTTGCTCGCGGGTCACTTCTGGCCGGTGGCGGTGGGAGCGGTGATTTTCTTCACGGGTTACAACGTGGCCTCGGCGATTCTGCCCTCGATGATGAGTCGCAGCACCACCCAGGCACAGCGGGGAGCGGCCAGTGGTGTGTACTCGCTGATGCAGTTTCTGGGGATATTCGCAGGCGGTGTGGTTGGTGGCTGGGGGCTGGGCATGGCCGGCGAGCAGGGTGTTTTTTATCTCCTTGCCGCCGTCGGATTGCTCCTCGCCCTGCAAAGCTGGAACGGAAAACGCGTGGCACTATTGCTGGAACCCGACGCCCGGGAAGCAGGGGACGGTCAGTAGCCGCCGATAATCAGTGCCAGCGCACCAAAGGCGATGCAATAAATGCCAAAGGGCCGCAGCGCCTTGATCTCATGCTTGTGAAAATAGTGCATCAGAAACCAGACGGATGCCCAAGCGCAGATTCCGGAGAGAAGCCCCGCAAGAAAGATGGTGCCGAGCAACCCGGACGGCATCTGTGCGTGAAAGAGCTTGGGCACTTCCAGTATGCCGGCCGCCGCGATGATCGGCGTGGCGAGCAGAAAGGAAAATTTTGCGGAATTTTCATAGTCCAGCCCTACACCGATACCCGCCACCAGGGTCGCGCCGGAACGGGAAAATCCGGGAATCAACGCAAGGGACTGGGCAAACCCTATACCGATGGCACGCGGCCAACTCAGATTGTCCAGCGAATGGCTAGGTTGCCGCGCGCGCAGGCGATCCCCCAGGATGAGCATGGCGCCGTTGATCATCAGCGCCACTGCGGCAAAGGTGAAGCCGCCAAATAGGGCCTTGATCTTGTGGGCAAGGGCCAGGCCCAGCAAACCGGCGGGAATGGACGCAATGAAGAGAATCCATAATAGCCGGGAGTCGGGATTGTCGGGGCGTCCCCGTGCCCGAATGAAACCGCCGAGCAGCGCCGCCCAGTCGCGCCAGAAGAACAGGAGTAACGCCGTGGCCGTGGCAAGGTGGAGCACGACCACAAAGGGCAGAAACCACCCTGCGTCCCGGTTGATGGGCCAATGCAGGAGCGCTGGCACCAAAATGATATGCCCCAGGCTGGAGATGGGAAACAACTCCGTAACGCCCTGAAGTACGGCCAGGAACAGCAGGTAAATATGCTGTGTCATGCGATCATGACCTATATGTAACGCACGGCAAGAATGGTGTATTCCCGTGTCCCGCCGGGGGCGCGCACTTCAACAGGATCACCTTCGTGTTTACCGATGAGCGCGCGGGCAATGGGGGAACTGATGGATATCTTGTTTTCCTTGAGGTCGGCTTCGGCATCACCCACGATCTGGTAGGTCACCTCGTTGCCTTCCGCATCTTCCAGCTCCACAGTGGCCGCAAAAACGATTTTACCGCCGGTATTCAGTTGCTTGGGGTCAATGACCTGGGCACGGGCCAGATAATCCTCCACCTCACGGATACGTCCCTCGATAAAAGCCTGCTGCTCCTTGGCGGCGTCATATTCGGCATTTTCCGACAGGTCACCCTTGGCGCGCGCCTCGGCAATGGCTTCAATCACGGTAGGGCGGTCAACGGTTTTGAGGCGATGCAACTCGTCGCGCAGCCGCTGGGCACCAACAACAGTCATGGGAATTTTATCATTCATATCTGCCTCGTGCTGGTATTTTTCTGGTTCAGATCCTGGAGCCGGAGTACGCTGCATTCTTCCGTCATCAGAGCGTGAATGGCAGCGGCGCCCGCGGTGGCGCCAGCCAGGGTAGTGTAATAGGTCAATCCCATCTGCAGAGCAGCGCGGCGGATACTGAAAGAATCCCGCACCGACTGGCGTTCGTCCACGGTGTTGATGATGATCTGCACCTTGCCGTTCTTGATGGCATCGACGATATGGGGACGGCCTTCGGTCACCTTGTTAACCGGGGCGACTTCCAGACCTTCCTTCCGCAGGAAGGCGGCGGTGCCCCCGGTGGCGATCAGTTTGAACCCGAGTTCGGACAGGATCCGAGCGGTCGGAGTGAGTCCCTTTTTATCGGCATCGCGAACACTGAGGAAAACCGTGCCGGAGCTCGGAAAGTGCTCGCCAGCACCAACCTGCGCCTTTAGAAAAGCCTCACCAAAACTGGCGCCTATACCCATCACTTCGCCCGTAGACTTCATTTCCGGCCCCAGCAGTATATCCACGCCGGGAAATTTGATAAAGGGGAAGACCGCTTCCTTGACGCTGAAATGGGGCGGGTTGGGAATCTGTGGAATGCCCTGCGCGGCCAGAGACTTTCCGGTCATGCAGCGGGAGGCGATTTTGGCCAGGGGCCATCCCGTAGCCTTGGAGACGAAAGGTACCGTCCGTGAGGCGCGCGGGTTGACCTCCAGCACATAGATGCGCTCGTTCTGGACGGCGAACTGACAGTTCATCAGGCCCACCACCCCGAGCGCCAGGGCCAGTTCCACCGTCTGCCGCCGGATTTCATCTTGAATAGCCGGGGACAGAGAGTAGGGCGGCAGACAGCAGGCCGAGTCGCCGCTGTGGACTCCCGCCTGCTCGATGTGCTCCATGATCCCGGCCACGATCACCTGTTGCCCGCTGTCGGCGACGGCATCGACGTCCACTTCCAGTGCGTCGTTCAGGAAACGGTCCAGGAGGATGGGCTGGTCATTGGAGATGCGCACCGCTTCCACCATGTAGCGTTGCAGGTCGTCTTCCCCATAGACGATGCGCATGGCGCGACCGCCCAGCACATAAGAGGGGCGTACCACCAGCGGGTAGCCCAGCGCTCGCGCCTTGCTCAGGGCTTCCGGAGCGCTCCGGGCAATGGCGTTTTCTGGTTGCCGCAGGTCGAGGCGTTGCAAAAGCTGCTGGAAGCGCTCGCGATCCTCCGCCAGATCGATGGAATCCGGCGTGGTGCCGATGATGGGCACACCGGCGGCCTCCAGATCATTGGCGAGCTTCAGCGGTGTCTGGCCGCCAAACTGGACGATCACGCCATGCGGCTTTTCGACGGCGACGATTTCCAGGACGTCTTCCAGGGTGAGCGGCTCAAAATACAGGCGATCGGAAGTGTCATAGTCGGTGGAAACCGTTTCCGGGTTGCAGTTGACCATGATGGTCTCAAAGCCGTCCTCATGCAGGGCCATGGCCGCATGTACGCAACAGTAGTCAAACTCGATGCCCTGTCCGATCCGGTTGGGACCGCCGCCCAGGATCATGATCTTGGGTTTATCACTCGGGTCCGCCTCGCACTCCGTCTCATAGGTGGAGTAGAGATACGGAGTCGGTGAGCGGAACTCGGCGGCACAGGTGTCCACCCGTTTATAGACGGGGCGGACACCCAGCTTCTGGCGCTGTTCACGCAACTGCTGCTCGTGGCAACCCAACAGGCGGGACAGCCGCCGGTCCGAGAAACCCATGCCTTTGAGGGTGCGGAGCCGGGTACCATCGAGGCCCGCCAGGGAGAGACCGCGCAGGCTTTCCTCGGTCTGAATGATTTCGAAAATCTGCTCCAGAAACCAGGGGTCGATGCGGGTGATGCGTTGCAGGCTGTCCTGATCCCAGCCGCGCCGTATGGCGTCCGCCAGGTACCAGAGGCGATCGGCACCGGGAACCCGTAACTCCTGTTCCAGTTTTTGCAGGGTGTCCGGATCATTACCGATGAGTTTCTCATCCAGGCCATCCACACCCGTCTCCAGGCCACGCAGCGCCTTTTGCAGTGACTCCTGGAAGCTGCGGCCAATCGCCATCACTTCACCCACCGACTTCATCTGGGTAGTCAGGTGGGCATCGGCCTCGGGAAATTTCTCGAAGGCGAAGCGGGGGATTTTGGTGACCACATAATCGATGGTCGGCTCGAAACTCGCCGGTGTCGCCTGGGTGATGTCATTGCGCAGCTCATCCAGGGTGTAGCCCAGCGCGAGCTTGGCGGCAATTTTGGCGATGGGAAAGCCTGTGGCCTTGGAGGCCAGCGCCGAAGAACGCGACACCCGCGGGTTCATCTCGATGACGATCAGTCGCCCATCTTCGGGATTGACCGCGAACTGTACATTGGAGCCGCCGGTATCCACCCCGATACGCCGCAACACGGCGATGGACGCATCCCGCATGCGCTGGTATTCACGATCGGTAAGGGTCTGGGCGGGGGCCACGGTGATGGAGTCCCCGGTATGGATGCCCATGGGATCGAAGTTCTCGATAGAGCAAACGATGATACAGTTATCCGCCCGGTCGCGGACCACTTCCATCTCGAATTCCTTCCAGCCGATGATGGACTCTTCGATGAGGATTTCGTGGGTAGGACTGGCCTCCAGGCCGCGCGCCGCGATGTCCTCAAATTCCTCACGGTTGTAGGCAATGCCGCCGCCGGTGCCGCCCAGGGTGAAGGACGGCCGGACGATGACCGGAAAACCGATATCCTCCGCGATCTGGCGCGCGCCTCCCATGTCATGGCCGAAAGCAGAACGGGCCACTTCCAGGCCGATTTCTTCCATGGCCTTTTTGAAGAGACCGCGATCTTCGGCCTCACGGATGGCTTCCACGGAGGCGCCGATCAGTTTGACACCGTACTGCTCCAACACCCCCTCCCGGTGTAGGTCCAGGGCACAGTTCAGTGCGGTCTGACCGCCCATGGTGGGGAGAATGGCATCGGGGCGTTCCATGGCGATGATGCGCGCCACGGTTTGCCACTCGACGGGTTCGATATAGGTGGCGTCCGCAGTCTGCGCATCGGTCATGATGGTGGCAGGGTTGGAGTTGACCAGAATGACCCGGCAACCCTCTTCCCGCAGCGCCTTGCAGGCCTGTACGCCGGAATAATCGAATTCACAGGCCTGGCCGATGATGATGGGTCCGGCGCCGATGAGGAGGACGCTTTTGATGTCCTGATGTTTAGGCATGGTGACGGCCTCCGTACTGGTTCATGGCGTGAACGAAGTCGTCAAAAATTACACGGGCGTCATGGGGCCCGGGTCCGGCCTCAGGGTGGCCCTGAAAGGAAAATACGGGCAGCTCCCGATGCGCCATGCCCTGCAGGCTGCCGTCGAACAGTGAGGCATGGGTCGCCACCAGGCACTCTGGCAGGGTGTCCGCGTCCACCGCGAAACCGTGGTTCTGACTGGTGACCAACACCCGACCGCTGCGCAGATCTTTGACCGGATGGTTGGCACCGTGGTGTCCGAACTTCATCTTGACGGTTTTGGCGCCCAGGGCCAGTCCCAGCAACTGATGCCCCAGACAGAGTCCGAAGGTGGGAATACCCGTGGCGATGATCTGGCGCATGGCCTCTTCCGCATAGCCAAGGGCCGCCGGGTCACCGGGACCATTGGAGAAGAGTACGCCGTCCGGGCGCAGGGCGATCACCTCGGCGGCCGCGGTGCGGGCCGGCACCACCGTGATTCGACAGGCCCGATCCGCCAGCAGGCGCAGGATATTCCGTTTGGTGCCAAAGTCGTAAACCACCACATGGCGCTGTGTCCGGGTGACGGCCTGTGCGTGATAGCCCTGTTCGGGGGTGCCGCTGGCGAGATCCCAGGTGTATGCCTCCCGGCAGCCCACATCCTGCACCAGATCACGGCCGATGAGGCCTGGGAAAGCGCGCGCCGCGGCCAGGGCCTTCTCCTCGCTGGCGGTTTCTCCGACGAGGACGGCAGCGTTCTGAGCGCCGTTATCCCGCAGTCTGCGGGTGAGAGCGCGGGTGTCGATTCCCGCGATGCCCGGAATTCGATGGGTCTGCAGGAAGGCGGACAGGTCCTGGGTGCTGCGCCAACTGCTGGGTTGCCGTGGCAGATTGCGCACGACGAGAGCGGAGCAGAATACCCGGGTACCCTCCATGTCCTCCGGGTTGACTCCGGTATTGCCGATATGGGGGTAAGTGAGCGTAACGATCTGCCCCTGATACGAGGGATCGGAGAGGATCTCCTGGTAACCACTCATGGCGGTGTTAAAACAGATTTCGCCTGCTGCCAATCCGGTGGCACCAAAGCCTATACCGCGATAGATGCTGCCGTCTGCCAATGCCAAGACCGCCTGCATGCCCCACCTCGCCAACAAGAGGATGCAAAAAAAGGGAGGGGGTCCCCTCCCACGTAGATATCGCCTATTCTAAGGACCGGAACGGGTATGGTCAACGCACGGCGGCCAGACCGAGCGTGGTGGCGGCCTTCCGACGCGGGTTTCCGGGGGCATGCCATGATTAGGCTCTTGAGCAGGCATGTCCTGATGTTAGACTCGAACGCTACTTTATGATTTGACGAAGAGGTGCTTTATGGGTTGGATGCAATGGTCCGTGCTCGCCATGGGTGGCATGCTGGTACTGGCGGGGTGTGCGACGACTACGACAAACGGGATGGCGCCGCAGTCGCAAGGCATGGTGGGTAACTATCCGGCCCTTGCCGCAGCTCCATTGCCGCCTGCCCGCGTCACATCGGCACCGGTGCGCAGTGCGCCGGCCGTTGTTCCCCGCCCGGCCGCGCCTTCCGTAACACCACCCCCGGTTCGTTATTCGTCCGCAGCGCTGCCCTTGACCACCACAGCGCCAGCCCTTCCCGCCGCACCGGCTATTCCGGCAGCGCCCTCCGCGGCGCAGACCCTGAGCGGCGCCGGCACATCCTTTTCCGCTGCGTGGCAGGGGGATATGACCAAAGCACGTCAGGACAGTGCCCGGTGTGCGGCGATGTCGTCCGTCGCGCGGACGTCGTGCTGGCAGGACGTCTCCGCTTGGGCGGAGAAGCGCGCGGCACATTATCAGGCACTCAGCACCCGGGCCACAGGCGCTCAGTCCCAGCAAATGCAATCCGCAGCAAAGTTTTTCGGGGTAACCGGGGAGTGGGCCAGTGCCTGCGGTTCGATTACTTCACAGCAATGCGCCGAATCGCCACTCATCGGCAAGATGCAGCAATGGAAGGCCTCTGTAGGGCTACCGGGGGCGGCGGTGACTATACCTACGCCCTGAACACGGGGTTATTTTGTCATTGCCGCGATCGTTCGGAATATCTGCGCCACCTGGGCGGGCGCATTCGCTTGACGCTCTTCCGGTGAGGTTCTAGCATCGCTATCATGCAGATTCTGGTGAATGGTGTGGCCCGCGAGGTGCCTGAGCAGATGACGGTGCGGGCGCTGCTGGCCGAGCTGGGCTGGGCGGAGCGCCGTGTGGCCGTTGAATGCAATGGTGAAATCGTACCGCGCAGTACCCACGCCACGGCGACGCTGGCGGCCGGTGACCGCCTGGAGATCATCCAGGCGGTAGGCGGCGGCTGAGTACTCCGCACTAAATCCCTTTTTTGAGGCGAAAGACAAACACAATGCGTAAGGATCCTTTGGTGATTGCAGGGCGGGAGTACCAGTCCCGTCTGCTGGTGGGTACGGGAAAATATAAGGATTTTGCCGAGACCAGGGCGGCCATCGACGCGGCTGGCGCGGAGATCGTCACCGTGGCACTGCGCCGGATGAATCTGGGGCAGAGTAAAGACGCACCTAATCTGTTGGAGTTTCTCCCGGCGGACCGCTTTACCATCCTGCCGAACACGGCAGGATGCTACACGGCGGAGGATGCGGTGCGCACCTGCCGTTTGGCTCGGGAGCTGGGTGACTGGAAACTGGTCAAGCTGGAAGTCATCGGTGACCCTCAGACTCTATACCCGGATATGCGACAGACCTACGATGCGGCCAAAATCCTCATCGCCGAGGGCTTCGAGGTGATGGTCTACAGTGTGGATGATCCGGTGGCCTGCAAGACCTTTGCGGAGATGGGCTGTGTGGCGGTGATGCCGCTGGCGGCACCCATCGGTTCCGGTCTGGGCATTCGTAATCCTTACAATCTGCGCATCATTCTGGAGCAGGCGACAGTACCGATTCTGGTGGATGCGGGCGTGGGCACGGCGTCTGACGTGGCGGTGGCGCTGGAGCTGGGTTGTGATGGCGTTTTATTGAACACCGCCATTGCCGCAGCCAAAGACCCCATTCTCATGGCCGAGGCGATGCGGCAGGGAGTGGAGGCCGGGCGTAAGGCCTTTTTGGCGGGGCGCATGCCACGCAAGCTGTATGCCAGCGCCAGCAGCCCTGTGGATGGCCTCTTTTTTGAGTAGCAATGATGCCTTGGAATACGCGCGTACCGCCCCCCTTGACGAGGAATTTGTCGAGGCAGTGGAGCGCCTGGTCATGGGCGCAGTGCCCGGTGGCGCAGTGCCAGACTATGCGGAAGACTGGGACGAGGCGGAGCGGCTGATTGCCCGGCTGGGCGATCAGGGGGTGGGCGTACGCTTCGAATTCGTGGCGGATGAGAACGGCCAGCGCTGGCACAGCTATCTGGATTGGCAGGAGCCGGTCAGCCACGAATGGCAGTTGACCGAGGCGGAGGAGATGACGGCGGCGCAGGCGGTGACGCGGGCGGCTCTGGTCTGGTATTACCAGCAGGAGATCGCGGCGGCCAGCGCCCAGCCACCGGACGGCTGGGCCTATTTTGAGGTGGTGGAACGTCTGGGTATGGCCCGGGATATGCTGGCGCGCTCCCTGGACGATCATCCGGTGCTGGTGGAAGAGGCGGAGATGATGGCCCGTTATCAGGAGCTTCTGGAAAAATTCAACGCGCTCTATGAACTCGCCAATCAGGCGCTGGATCAACGCCTCGGCGCACCGGCGCGCAGTACCATGCACTAGGCCCGCCCTACCATGCATATCCACGTCCTCGGCGTCTGCGGGACTTTCATGGGAGGTATCGCGTTGCTGGCGCGGGCGGCGGGGCACCAAGTAACGGGTTCGGATGCACACACCTATCCCCCCATGAGTGATCTGCTGGCCCGTGAAGGGGTTATGGTCCATGAAGGCTATGATCCCGCTCAACTGGATCCTGTCCCCGACCTGGTGCTCATCGGCAACGCCCTGTCGCGAGGCAACCTCTGTGTGGAGGCCGTTCTGGACCGGCAGATACCCTATGATTCCGGTCCCGCCTGGCTGTCCCGGGAGATACTGCAAAGCCGCTGGGTACTGGCCGTGGCGGGTACCCACGGCAAGACCACGACGACCTCCATCCTGACCTGGATATTGCAGGAGGCAGGACTCGATCCGGGGTTTCTCATCGGTGGGGAGGCGCGCAATTTCGGTGTGTCGGCGCGGCTGACGGATAGCCCTTTTTTTGTGATCGAGGCGGATGAGTATGACACCGCCTTTTTCGATAAACGTTCCAAGTTCGTGCACTATCACCCGCGGACGCTGATACTCAACAATCTGGAATACGACCATGCCGATATATTTCCGGATGTAGAGGCGATCATCACCGAGTTTCACCACCTGCTGCGCACCGTACCCGGCGCGGGCGCGGTTATCGTGAATGATGGAGTACCAGCGCTGAAACGGGTGCTGGAGCGCGGTTGTTGGACGCCACTGCAACGCTTTGCCGGTACGGGTGAGTGGCAGGTGCGGCTGGACGCTGTGGATGGCAGCCGTTTTACCGTGCTGGAGCAGGACGTCGAGCGCGGGCAAGTCAGTTGGGAGATGGCCGGGTCCTTCAACGCCGATAATGCATTAGCGGCCTTGCTGGCGGCGCGGCATGCCGGGGTACCGCTAGCGGTCGGATGTGTGGCATTGCGCAACTTTCAGGGGGTGCGGCGGCGCCTGGAGCTGTGTGGACGGGCTGGTGGCGTGGCGGTGTATGACGACTTTGCCCACCACCCCACGGCCATCGCTGCCACCATCACGGCCCTGCGCGGGCGGATGGCGGGGACGGGGCGTCTGATTGCCGTGCTGGAACCACGCTCCAATACCATGAAGATGGGGGTGCACCGGCAGACGCTGGGACCAAGTTTGCAAGGCGCGGATCGAGCGTTTGTCTATGCTCCGGCAGATCTGGGTTGGGATGTGGCGGCAGCCCTGGATTCCGCCGCGCAAGTTTATGTCGATATGGACGCGCTCTTGCGGGCGCTGGACGCAGAATTGCGCCCGGGGGATCACATACTCATCATGAGCAACGGTGCCTTCGGCGGGATTCACGGACGCCTGCTCGAACGTCTCGCCCGCCGGGATGTACCGGCAGGGTCGTAATCCCGGGTTCCATCCGGGTCAAGGAGCGCTAATGGAAGATCGGCGACGGCAGGATCGGGTTTGTGTGGCGATAAGCGGCGCTTCCGGTGCCGCTTATGGATTGCGGCTGGTGGAGGTGCTCCTGACCGCCGGGGTGCGGGTCTATCTGCTGATATCGGACGCGGCGCGGGTGGTTTGCCGTGAGGAGTTGAGTCTGGATCTCCCGGATACGGCTGAGGCGGTGACCCGTTTCCTCAATGAACGGTTCGGCGCCGACCCGGACCTGTTATCGGTTTATGCCCAGGATGACTGGCTGTCTCCCGTGGCCTCCGGCTCCAATGCGGCTCAGGCCATGGTGGTCTGTCCCTGTTCCGGGGGGACACTGGCCGCCATTGCCCACGGGCTGTCCGAGAATCTGATCGAGCGCGCCGCCGATGTGATGCTGAAAGAAGGCCTGAAACTCATTCTGGTGCCCCGCGAAAGCCCCGTCTCGACGATCCATCTGGAAAATATGCTGAAGCTGGCACAGATGGGGGTATGCATTCTGCCGGCGAGCCCCGGTTTTTACCACCACCCCCAAAAAATCGAAGATTTGGTGGATTTCATCGTGGCGCGGATTCTGGACCAACTGGGGTTGCCGAACCGGATTGTGCGGCGCTGGGGAGAGTAGGGCGTTTTTCTGCGGCGCGGAGGCTGGTCAGCAGGCGTTCGCCACGTTCCCCATGGAAGAACGCACGGATGTAGGGGGAATGCACCTGTTGAACCTCTATCAGTGAACCGACCGTCAGCACCTTGCCGTCGGCCAGCACGGCGACACGATCAGCGATGGCGGCGAGGCTGTCCAGGTCGTGACTGACCATGACCACGGTAAAGCCGATATCGCCGTGGATCTGCCGGAGCAGGGCGTCAAATTCCGCGGCCGCGATAGGGTCGAGTCCGGAAGTGGGTTCGTCGAGAAAGAGAATCTCCGCTTCCATGGCCAGGGCGCGGGCGAGGGCAACCCGTTTGACCATTCCTCCCGACAACTCCGCCGGCAGTTTCCAGGCGTCGCTGGGCTTCAGGCCTACCATTTGCAACTTCAGAGCCACCAGATCGCTGATTTCGGAACGGCTGAGATATCCCCACTCCAGTAGCGGAAAGGCGATATTTTCATAAACCGTCAGGGCGCTGAACAGGGCTCCCTGTTGAAAGAGCACTCCCCAGCGCTGGCGCAGGGCAATTAGTTCGCGCAGATTGAGCGCTTGCGGATTTTCGCCAAGGATGGTCATCCGTCCTTCAGCGATGGGGACGAGGCCCATCATGGCGCGCAGCAGCGTGGTCTTACCGGTGCCACTGCCGCCGACGATGGCGAGTATCTCTCCGCAGCGAACGGTCAGATCGAGGTGCCGCTGAATCCAGTGAGTTCCGAACCGGGTGGCGATATCGGTCAGGACGATGGCGTCGGGGCGGCCCATCAGTTGGCGATTCCCGTATTGGCAAAAACCAGGGCAAGAATGGCATCGATAAGGATCACCACGGTGATGGACATGACTACGGAGTTGGTGGTTTCCCGGCTCAGGCTGGTGGTATTGGGCTTCACCTTGAGGCCATGAAAGCCCGCGATCCATGCAATGAGGACGCCGAAGAGGGCTCCTTTGACAACGCCCAGCCACAAATTGAAGCTGGGAACTACGGCGGGCATTTGTTCGATAAAGAAACGGTTGCTGATGCCGAGATCCACTTTGGCCACGAGCATGGCTCCATACAGGCCGACCATGTCGGTCCAGAGAACGAGTAGTGGCATTACCAGCGCCAGACCAATGACCTTGGGCAGAATCAGACGGCGGATCGGGGGAATACCGAAAGTGCGCAGGGCGTCCAGTTCTTCGGTTACGCACATGCCGCCGATTTGCGCGGTGAACGCCGAGCCGGAACGCCCCGAGAGAATGATCGCGGTGATCAGCGGGCCAAACTCACGCAGTATGCTCAGGCCGGCAATATTGATGATGTAAATGTTAGCGCCATATTGGGCAAGCGTCGAGGCCGACTGAAAGGAAATCACCACGCCGATGAGGAAGCCGATCAGGGTGAGGATGGGCAATGAGTTCGGCCCGGTATTGACGATGGTGGCGGAGATTTCGCGCCAGGGAAAACTTCGGGGGTGGCGCAGGCCACGCCCGAACTCCAGCAGCAGAGCGCCCATGAGCAGAAAAAGTCCCCAGAGGTCGCGTCCGGTTTCGATCAGGAAGGCGCCGAGCTGGTCGAGAAAATGCCAGGGATGCCGGGGCCGTGCCGTGATGGGCTGGATGTCCGCCAGACGGGCGAAGATGTTGTGATGCTGGTCGGCCATCCGGATGTTTTTGGGCAGATGATTGCCCCATGCCTGCCAAAGCAGGAGGGCCCCGGCGCTGTCGAGGACCTCGACCGCCGAGAGATCCCAGCATATTTCCGGGGCGATGTTCCGCAGCGCCGCTTCCTGTGCCGCGAATCTCCCGCCGAGGCGCCGCAATGTCCAGCGCCCGCTGAGGCGCAGCGTTCGATCATCGCACTCCCATCGCGGTTGGTGCGCGCTGATTTTAGCGGTGTGTGGGTCTGGGCTTTTCTCGGTCATTCCCTGGGTTATACTCGACGACTGACGTTTGCAGGAGTGCTCGGATGGCCATTGTCGCACGAAGTTCCCGCATCACCCAACGGTTTCGCTGCTGGGCCGCACTGCTGGTCGCGCTGCCGCTCAGCGCCTGCGGTGCCTTCCCTGCCTACCAGCCGGAGGTGCAGTTGCTGAGTATTCAGCCCGAAACGGTAGGTCTGGTCGCGCAGACTTTTATGCTGTCGCTCAAGGTCAGCAACCCCAATGACAGTGCGCTCCGTGCCAAGGCGGGAGAGGCGCGTCTGTATGTGCAGGATCGGCAGGTGGCTTACGGATTGCTGGACAAGCCGATCGTTGTACCCGCCTATGGTAGCGCCACGGTGAGTATCCCGGTCACAGGCAATTTTCTGCCATTGCTGGGGGATCTCGGCAGTGTCAGCGCCGGGGCGGGACTCCCCTATACCGTCAAAGGTTATCTGGTGACCGGCATGTTCGATATGCGGGTACCTTTTACCGTCACTGGTGCTTTGCATCTGCCGCTGTCGCCGAGCCCCAGCGCAGTTTTGCCTTGAGGGGGAGGTGATCGGAGAGCGGTTCGGTGACGGTTTCAATCATCGTGAATTCCAGGTCAGGGCTACAGAGGATGTGATCGAAGGAAAAGCGCGGTGACCAGCTGGGAAAGGTAGGTGGGCTCCAGGGCGGCGCCTGCAGGCCACTTTCATTGAGGAGTATGCGCATTTCCGGGGAACGCGCCGTGCAGTTCAGGTCGCCCATGAGAATGAGATTTGGGCGTCCGCGCAGGCGTTGGGCGAGATCGCGTATCTGACCGAGGCGCGCATGACGGCTGAGGCCGAGGTGGGTGATGATCACTGTCAGGGATCTTCCACCGGCGTTGATCCGGTTTTCCAGCATGCCGCGCCCTTTCATGAAGCTGGGCAGGGAATGCGCGATGGTCTCTTCGATCGGCCAGCGGGAGAGAATGCCGTTGCTATGCTGGGCAAAGTCGCCAAAGTCGCGGGTACGTTGTTGCGCCCAGTAAGGGAAATGGGCTCGGTCAGCGAGAAAACCCGCCTGATTGACATACTGGCTGCGAAAAGAGCCGGCATCGACCTCGTTGAGTCCGGCGATGTCGGTTCCCTCCAGAACCGCGGCGATCCGCTCCAGGTTGCGCAGACTCTGGCCATGCGGCATCACGTACTTCCAGCCGTGCAGAAACATGTGCCGGGCGCGGTGGGAGCCGATACCCACCTGGATGTTGAAGGACGTCACAGAAAACTCTGAGGTCTCAGTCATGGTCGAGTTCGATATCGAGTTCCTGCCAGGGGGCGCCATCCCCCGTGCGGGTGAAGGCGCGCAGGAGGATCACCCCTTTGGTATCCGCTGCGAGTAATATCTGATAGGGCGTGTCGATGGGGACGATATCCGCGATCGGCGCGGCGGCATGGGCGTAATGTGCGAAAGATGTTTCGCCACGGGACTGGATCAACGCGGACGCTGCGGCAAAGTCCGCCGGTGGGCAGGGATAGACGGAGACGGGCATGTCGGCGGTAGCGCCGATAAGTCCTTCGCCAACACCGGATTGCAGGTCGGCGAGCAAGGCGTTGGCCAGGGTGCGTGGCAGTTTCAGGCGCCTCATGCGCAGACGCCGCAGGCCGGGTCGCGGCGCAGGGCGATCTGCCGCCACTGCCAGCTTTGCGCATCCACCAGCAGGAGTTGTCCGGCCAGCGGGGAATGGCCGGTGCATAGCAGGCGGATGGCTTCTGCCGCCTGCATGCTGCCAAGTACCCCGAGGAGTGGGCCAAGGACGCCGCTGCGTGAGCAGGTATCTTCGGTATCCTCTACGCCGTCCGGGTAGAGACAGGCATAGCAGGCGCTTTCCGATACACGAAAATCAAAGACGGCGAGTTGCCCTTCCCAACGGATGGCCGCGGCACTGACCAAAGGTTTACCAGCATTACGGCAGGCGCGGTTGATGGCGTGCCTGCTGCCGAAGTTGTCGGTGCAATCCAGTACCACATCGTGGGTGTCCAGTGCCGCGGCAAGAGACTCGGGTTGCGCTGATTCCACCCAGGCGCTGACCCGAATCTGCTGGTTCATGGCGCGCAGTCGATCGCGTGCGGCCAACGCTTTGAGGCGTCCCAGGTCGGCCTCGCCATAGAGAATCTGGCGTTGCAGATTGCTGAGATCGACCTGATCTCCATCGCAGAGGGTCAGGTTGCCGACGCCCGCGGCCGCGAGATACTGGGCGGCCGGGCAGCCCAGGCCGCCCATGCCGATGATCAGCACCCGGCTGGCCGCCAGCGCCTGTTGTCCGGCAATGTCGATTTCCGGCAAAAGAATCTGGCGCGCATAACGCAGCAGTGCAGCGTCGTCGAGGGTATCAGTCATGGTTCGGGATGATGCGCATCCAGTGTGGCGCTCCGGAAACGGTTGTTGCGGCGGCAGGGCGCTTTCATTGAGCATGCATTCAGTGTAGCAACGCGGAAGAATTTGCTCCAGTTACGCAATGCTTCGCCGATGGCCTCATTGACCCAGCGCCAGACGGCCGCCATAGCCGGTGAGTTCCAGATATCCCCTCCCTACGGTCTGTCGGCCGGTCACGGCGCGCACGGCCCCTTCCCAGTAGACGGTGCCGCTGCTGCGGCTGGCGTCGAATTCCTGATTGTCCATGAGCGGGACGATAGCGAAATGCAGGTTTCCCACCTGCATCTGCCAGCGCACGGGGTAGCGTATACCGGTTTGCGGCGACCGCCACCAATCGGAGGGCTGCATGCGGATGTCTTTGGCCGGAATGTAGTGTACCTGGCCCTGCGCATTGCGCTCTGTACCTGCCAGCCAGAAGGGCGCACCGTCGGCGCGGCGCATCATGAAGACCATGAGGGCACCGCCATTCTTCAGATTGACCCCCAGCCAATCCCAACCGACAGCCTGTTTGGGCAGGTACGCCGCCGACCATTCGTGATCCAGCCACGCCTCCCCGCTGACGGGCTCACGCCGTCCTTTAATGTCCACCGTCCCGCTGACCTTCAGATGTGGAAGACTGTAGTAGTAGCTGGCATTCTTCGGGTCTGGACCCTTCCGGCTGATGCCCTGGAGACCTTCGAGCAGCACGGGTTGGGTTGGCGTGAATCGCAGTCGATAACGGATTTTTCTGCCGTTGATATGTGTTTCGTAAGCCTGCCCCTGCTGGCGCAGATACCAATGGCGAATCCAGACATCGGTATGGTCTCGATCCGCCCCTGCCAACCCGAGACCCGCGCGCGCCGTCCGTTGCGCGGTGAGCAGATGCCCGATGCGCGGATCGCTCAGCGCCGCTTCGGCAAAAAGCAGTTCACCGGGATTGAAGGCGCTGGGGTTCGCCCAGACTTCAGCGGGCCGGACCCGGAAAAAGGTGATCTGAAATCCCAGCTGTTTTCCCGATGCGTTATGCAGCCAGCCCGTTACATACCACCATTCAATGGGGAAATTCGGGTGACTGCCCAGGGCGTTGGGGAATTGCATGGGGTACTGCGGGGTGACCTTCACATCCGGGGTGGGCTGTAAAGGCAGGGGTGTCCCCGGCAGACCGGATTCGGCCTGCACTGGTCCACAGAGCCCGCAGCACAGTACCAGAAGACCAGAATATATCCCTTTACGCGGTAATCCAGACCAGAAATGACTAATCATCGCGCAGCACTGCGGAGGTATGCCGGACCGCCCGCCGTCCAGCCAGCACCATGGTGGCCGTGCTCGCCAGCCAGAGGATAGCGCTCAGGGTCAGTAATAGGCGCCAGGATGGATGAAAGCCCATGTGCCAATGGAAAGACTGGGGATTGACTACCTCGATCAGGATGATGCTGATGGCCATCCCCAGTGCGCCGCCGATGAATATTCCGAGTAGCGAAAGGACGCTGCCCTCGGCAAAAAGCAAGGTGAGCAGGTCCCGCCGCCGCAGACCCAGATGCCGGAGCATGGCAAATTCGCTGCGGCGCATGAGCGTCTGCGCCCCGAAGCCGCTGCTCACCCCCAGTAGCCCAATCACCATGGCGACAGCCTCCAGTGCATAGGTGGCGATAAAGCTCTGGTTGAATATCTGTAGGCTCTTGCTGCGAATTTCTTTGGGAGTCGCGATCAGTAATTGACCACCATCGGGCAATGTCTGCCGCAACTTGCGGATGGCAGCCGGTATCGCAGTGCCGGGACGCAGCCAAAGGGCGACGCCATTGACCGCATCGTCTCCGGACCATGTACGGTATTGCTGAATGGGTATAGACACTGAACCCTCCTGATAGGCGTAATCCCGATAGATGCCGGCGATGATCACCGTCCGCTCCTGCCCACCCAGCGGCAGATGGATCACCTGTCCTGTCCGCCAGCCACTGATACCTGCCAGAATCTCCGAAATCCACACCGGCGGTGGCTGTTGTGGCCCGACCTTGATCGCATGGAGCATCTGCAATTCCCGCTCCGGATCGCTGATGTTCATGCCCCGCGCGAGAAGCGTCACCGGCGGGTGCCCCGGCAACAAATTCAGAGTGACCCGCCGCAGAGGCGAGCAGGCGCGGACGTCGGGCAGTGCGCAAAGCTGGTGCGCCGCGCCATGGGGGAGGAGTGAGTCTCTATTCATCCCGGCCTGCACATAGAGATCCGCGCGTAAAATGTCGGTCAACCAGTTGGCGACGGAGTCACGGAATGAACCTACCATCACCGCCATGGCCACGACCAGACTAAAGGCCACTACCACTGCAGCCAGGCTTTGCGCCGCCCGCCCCGGTGCGCCCCGCAGTTGTGCCAGGGCCAGACGCCAGACCGGTGCATGGGGCAGGGGAAAGAGCCTGGTCAGTGCGCGCAGGAGCGGTGCCAGTAAAAAGAGCAGGGCAAAGAGCAGGCAGGCTACCGCGCCGTAAGCTAGATAGGGAATGCCGTGGATGGCCGGCGCCAACGACCCGGCCAAGGCCAGTCCCAAGAGCAGCAGACCTACCCAGGGATGCTGGTGCTGCTGATGGGCCTGCTCTTCAGAGCCGGCTCGCAACGCCAGGGCGGGGATCGCCCGGCTGGTTTCCCAAGCCGGTAATAAGGCGCCGGTCAGCGCCGCTCCCAGGCCCGCCACGAAAAAGATCAGCAGGAGTCCCGGATGCCATTGCAAGTGCAAAGCCGTGGCACGGAAATATCCTGCTCCGAGGTCGCCACCCATGTGTGCCAGGGCCAGCCAAGCCGCCAGCACGCCCAGCGGCAGACCCAGCAGCGCGCCCGGCAGACCCAACGTCGCACCCTGCAACAATACGGCCAGTACGACTTCCCGACGGCGCAGGCCCAGGACCCGCAACAGGGCCAGTTGCTGCCGTTGCCGCACTACCCCCATGGCCAGGGTGGAATAGACGAGAAAAGCTCCGGTAAACAGCGCTACCAGCGATAGTACCAGCAGGTTCACGCGATAGGCGCGCGAAGCATCCGCAGCCACGTGTCCCTGCTGCGCCGGGCTTTGTAACACAGCGCCGACCGGCAAATGCCCCTGCCATCGCGCGAGAAAATGCGCGACGGGTATTCCGGGGTCCAGACGCAGGTCGACCTGATTGAGGGTGCCGATCCTTCCCCACAGCCACTGTACTGCCGCAATATCCATGACGCCGAATGCTTCGCTGCTGCCCACACCCGGCAGTTCGCCGATGATTCGCAGTGTGCGTGGCTGTCCGTCCGCGTCGAGCGTCAGCGTATCCCCTACCCGCAGGCCGAGATTCGTCAGTGCCGCCGGGCTCAGGGCAATGTGGTCGGGGGTCAGCAGGGCAAGCGGGCTATGCAGATGGAAAGGTAGCAGCGGTTGTCCCATGCGCGCCGCCTGGAAGGCGTCAATGCCGAGAATGGGGAGCATGCCCTTCCGGGCAGGATGCAGTACCTGCGCCTGCAAGCGGATTTCCGGAGTAGCCACGGCTACATCTCTGGCCATACTCAGGCGCACATACCATTGTTCGGAAAAACCCTGTCCCGGCGCCGTCAGGGTCAGATCGGCCTGCCCCGACAGACGTCGCAGCCCGGCAGAAAAATCGCTTACGGCCTGGATGTTGATGAGGGCAATGGCCAGTCCCAGCGCGACCCCCAGCGCAATGCCGATGATCGCCAGCACGCTCGCCCCCGGCCTCTGGCGGAGGGGGCGCCATACGGCCGCTTGCCATGGAATCCGGGTGATCACAGGGGATGGAAGCCCTGCGCGTCGAAACGCAGTCGGCGTTGCGCCCAGTCTGCCGCAGTCGCCGAATGGGTCACCAGCACAATAGCCGCCGCCTCTGCTTCTCCCACCTCACGCAGGAGGCTGAGCACGGTTTCCGCAGATTCGGCATCGAGGCTCCCCGTCGGTTCGTCCGCCAGGATCAGCGACGGGCGATGTACTACCGCACGCGCTACCGCAACCCGCTGCATCTCGCCGCCAGAAAGCTCCCGTGGCCAGGCATTCAGGTGACTGCCGATGCCGAGCCGTTCTACCAGAGTTTTAACCCGCCGATTCATGTCGCGCCGGGGCAGGCCGTTCAGTCGCCAGGGCAGGGCGATGTTTTCCTCTACGGTCAATTGCGGGATCAGATGGAAGGCCTGAAACACAAAACCCATGTACCGCCGCCGCAGGAGCGTACGTGCATCGTCATCCAGGGTGTCGAGCGATTGCCCCTTGAAAGTCATGTGTCCCGCATCGGGGCGATCCAGGCCGGCAATAATATGGAGCAGGGTGCTTTTGCCAACGCCGCTTTCCCCCATGACGGCTACAAAGTCTGCTGGTGCTAGGTGGAGGCTCGCATTGCGGAATAACCAGCGCTGCGGGTCTCCGGGAAGTCGTTTTGCCAGATTGTTCAGAACCAGAAGTGCCGTCACGCCATCCTTTCCAAGTTTTGCCCAACGCAGATGGTTTACCATACGCCAAGCCCGCAACGGCGACTATACCGGTCTTCAGGACAAGGGCGGTGCATCGGGTTTTGACCTGAGCCCGCGCGACAGGTTAGAATCCCACTACCGGAGAGATGGCCGAGCGGCTGAAGGCGCTCCCCTGCTAAGGGAGTATGGGGCTAAACACTCCATCGAGGGTTCGAATCCCTCTCTCTCCGCCACCCTTACTGGCTTAAATCCTAACGAAAGTGACCATCCATCGCTCTTGCATCCCTGTTGTATCGTGCTATCCTTCAATCATCTTATGGACTGAAAGAAGTACTTATCTGCGGGCGCCATCCGGCGCATGTGGTCTCGGGTTAAATCCCTCGAATGATAAAAATCTCATGAATATCCACCGAAGCGCTGTACCCAACTGACTGAGGAGCTCTCTCCAATGAGTGACGCCATTCTTTATGTGTCTGATGACAGCTTTGAAACGGATGTATTGAAGTCCCCCAAACCGGTATTGGTCGATTTCTGGGCCGAATGGTGCGGACCTTGCAAAATGATTGCCCCCATTCTGGAAGAGGTCGCTGATGAATATGCCGACCGCCTGCAGGTTGCCAAATTCAATATCGACGAAAATCCCAATACCCCCCCTCAGTACGGTATTCGCGGTATTCCCACACTGCTCCTTTTCAAGGCTGGCAAGCTTGAAGCGACCAAAGTGGGTGCCCTGAGCAAAGCCCAACTGACCACATTCCTGGATAGCCAACTTTGAATATGCCACGTCCCCGCCGTAAACCTCCCCGGACGCCCAAGTCCTTTCCCAACGAAGATATTCTGGTAGACGACGAAGACGAGAACGCGCTTTGTCCGCCACCTGGCGCTGCGGCGATGAATCTGACCGACCTCAAACGCAAAACGGCCGCTGATCTGGCGGTGATCTGCCAGGACATGGGGTTGGAGGGTACCGCCCGTCAGAAGAAACAGGAAATCATTTTCAATATCCTCAAGGCGCACGCCCGCAATGGCGACGCCATTTACGGCGAGGGTGTGCTGGAAATTCTGCAGGATGGTTTTGGCTTTCTGCGTGCCGCTTCCGGGTCTTATATGGCGGGGCCGGATGACATCTATGTCTCGCCCTCGCAGGTACGGCGCTTTCACCTGCAGACCGGAGACACGGTTTCCGGCCAGATTCGCCCTCCCAAAGAGGGTGAACGCTATTTCGCGCTGCTCAAGGTGGAGAGCATCAATTTCGAAGCGCCGGAAGCAACCCGCAACAAAGTCAATTTTGACGATTTGACGCCTTTGTTCCCGGACGAGCGTTTGCGCCTGGAATACGACGCGGTACCTTACGGCGAAATGGCACCGCGGATCATCGATCTGGTCTCGCCCATCGGCAAGGGCCAGCGCGGTCTGATCGTCGCTCCGCCCAAAACCGGCAAGACGGTGTTGTTGCAGCAGATTGCCCACGCCATCACCGCCAACCATCCGGAATGCTATCTGATCGTGCTGCTGATCGACGAGCGTCCAGAAGAAGTGACAGAGATGCAGCGCTCGGTGAAGGGAGAGGTGGTCTCTTCCACCTTTGACGAACCGGCGACGCGCCACACTCAGGTTGCGGAAATCGTCCTGGAAAAGGCCAAACGCCTGGTGGAGCACAAGCACGATGTGGTCATCCTGCTCGACTCCATCACCCGCCTGGCGCGCGCCTTCAACACTGTAGTGCCGTCTTCCGGCAAGGTGCTGACCGGCGGTGTGGATGCCAATGCGCTGCAGAAGCCCAAGCGCTTCTTTGGCGCCGCACGCAACATCGAAGAGGGTGGCAGCCTCACCATCATCGCCACGGCGCTGGTGGAAACCGGTTCCAAGATGGACGAAGTCATCTTCGAGGAGTTCAAGGGCACGGGCAATATGGAAGTACATCTCGACCGGCGTCTAGCCGAGAAACGTACTTACCCGGCCATCAACCTGAACAAATCCGGCACCCGTCGTGAAGAACTGCTGGTCCCTGCCGAGATGCTCAGCAAAATGTGGGTATTGCGCAAATTGCTCGCGCCCATGGACCCGGTGGAATCCATGGAGTTTCTGCTCGACAAGGTGCGCAGCACCAAAAATAACGCAGAGTTCTTTGACTCCATGAACCGTTGAGCGGGCCTGCTGGACGCCCGCCCCCTCCATCCCTATAATTCGCCTCTTTGTATCAAGGCCCGAGAGTAGCTAACATGAAAAGCAATATTCACCCCAAGTACGAAGAGATCACCGTCACCTGTAGTTGCGGCAACGTTTTCAAGACGCGCTCGACGGCGAACCGCGACCTGCATATTGATCTCTGCTCCGAATGCCATCCTTTTTACACGGGTAAACAGCGTGCGGTTTCCGCTGCGGGCCAGGTAGAGAAATTCCGCAAGCGTTACGGCGGCGGGCAGTAAATCGGGATGGTGGAGGCCGATCCTCAGGCGGATTTGCGGCGCCGGTCGCTGGACTATCACGCCCGTATGCCGGCAGGTAAGCTTTCCGTCGAGCCAAGCAAACCCTGCGCCAGTCCCGAAGACCTGTCTCTGGCGTACACGCCAGGAGTGGCGGCCCCGGTGCGGGAGATCGTCGCCGACCCGGATAAGGCTTACGACTATACGGCCAAGGGTAACCTGGTGGCCGTTATCAGCAACGGTACGGCAGTGCTCGGCCTGGGTAATGTCGGGCCGTTGGCGGGTAAGCCCGTCATGGAAGGCAAGGCGCTGCTTTTCAAGCGCTTCGCGGATATTGACGCGTTTGATATCGAAGTGCAGGCGCGCGACGCCGAACATCTCATCGACGTGGTGGCGGCCATCGCCCCAGGTTTTGGGGGTATCAACCTGGAGGATATCGGTGCGCCCGTATGTTTTCAGGTGGAAGAAGCCTTGCAGGCCATGCTGGATATTCCCGTATTTCACGATGATCAGCATGGTACGGCAGTGATCGTGGCTGCGGCGTTGCAAAATGCACTGGAATTGCAGGGTAAGGAGTTGGGTCGCGCCAAGGTCGCTATTGTGGGTGCTGGTGCCGCCGGAATTGCCATTGCGCATATGTTGCGGGCACTGGGGGTGGCGGATATCTTCCTGAGCGATTTGCATGGAGTGCTGCACAGCAAACGTACGGATCTCACCCAATGGCATAAACCTTTTGCTGTGGCACCCCAGGACTGGGATCTGGTGGCGATGTTGCGTGGCGCCGATGTAGTCATCGGCGTCTCTGCGCGCGGCGCCATTCCGGAAGCCGCGTTGCTAGCGCTGGCGCCCAAGCCGGTAATTTTTGCGCTCGCCAATCCCGATCCTGAGGTGGACCCCGCCCTGGCGCGGCGCCTGCGTCCCGACGCCATCATCGCCACGGGTCGATCGGATATGCCCAATCAGGTCAACAACGTGTTGGGCTTTCCCTTCCTCTTCCGCGGCGCACTGGATTGCCGGGCTCGGCAGATCAACCAGCCCATGTTGCTGGCGGCCGTGGATGCTTTGGCGAAGCTAGCGCGGGAGCCGGTGCCGGACGCTGTGCAGGCCGTTTACGGGCTGACTGCACCGCAAGGTCTGACCTTTGGTCCCGAGTACATTATCCCTAAAGCTCTGGACCCCCGCCTACGGCCGTGGGTCTCTGGCGCGGTAACCACTGCCGCCCGGGAAAGCGGCGTCGCGCGGCGCTGAGTCACGATGCGTCTCGCGGATCTGACGGTTCGCGATCTGCGATTCGCCTTCGGCCAACTGCTTGCCGCCATTTTGTTTTTTGCCCTTGTCTGGAAAATTCTTTCTCCCTTTTTGCCAGCCCTGGGCTGGGCCGCCATTCTTGTTTATGCGACCTGGCCGCTGGCTGGTCCCATGCGCCGACATTGGCCGCCCGTGCCGGCAGCAGTAGGCGCCACGCTCCTGTTGGCGCTGATTTTTATTCTTCCCGTAATTTTCCTGAGCATCAGCCTGGGGGCGGAGTTGCACCATGTACTGACCGATCTCGGTAGAGTGGATGCACACACGACCCTGGAATCAAGTCTGAATCGAATACCCTGGCTGCATGATCTGTTCGCGCAGATTCCTGCAGCCTGGAAGACGAAACTGATGCCCGGTGCCCTGACCCCCGACCTTTCCGCCTGGGCGGGGCGGCTGGGCAGCGTTGCGGGTGGGATCGGTCGTTTCGGTACTTTGCTTATACTTGTTCTCATCACCGCCTTTTTCTTCTACCGGCATGGTGAAGTGCTGGTGGACCAGTTGCGCCGTTTTGTCGGTCAGGTGCTGGGACAGCGGGGCGATGCTTATCTGCGGACGGTGGCCAGCACCATCCGTGCGGTGATTTATGGCATTCTGGCGACTGCAGTGGCGCAGGGGACGCTGTCGGGATTGGGTTACTGGGTGGCGGGGCTGCCCGCACCCGTACTGCTGGCTGCCGTCACCCTGCTGTTTTCCTTTATCCCCTTCGGTACCCCGCTGGTCTGGGGGGCTGCGAGCATCTGGTTGCTATCTCAGGGCGAGATTTGGGCGGGAGTGGGCCTGGCCCTGTGGGGTGCGCTGGTGGTGAGCTGGATCGATAACCTGATCCGCCCGCTGGTGATTTCCAACGCGGTACGGATTCCATTTCTGCTGGTTCTATTCGGGGTGCTGGGCGGCATTCTCGCCTTCGGCTTCCTCGGTCTGTTTCTGGGGCCGGTGCTGCTGGCCGTGCTGTTGGCGATCTGGAATGAGTGGTTGCGGCCAGCGCCTGCTGCGCCACAAGGTTGAATGTCCGCTCCATGCAGGCAGGCAGTTGTCAGCACAGATAAATGTATATGAGCATGTGTCCCAAAGCCCTTTGATCTGTCCTCAGAGGAAATACTCAGCGGATTTGCAGCCCGGCGAGCGTCTACTTCTTGGCCTGTCTCACGCCAGGCCCTATACTGCGGATACTAACCAGACGGTCAGTGTGCTTTTACTCGGCACCCTGCCATCCACGCCGCCATCGGGGTGGCATCCACGCGATGCATCCCGTTGCTGAACTTGCCACGAGGACCTCATGCGCTCCGATATGATCAAAAAAGGTTTTGAACACACTCCTCACCGCGCCCTGCTCAAGGCCTGCGGTGTCACCGACCAGGATATGGATAAGCCCTTCATCGGAGTGGCCAACTCGTTCATCGACATTATTCCCGGCCACGTGCATTTGCAGGAGTTCGGACGCATCGTCAAGGAGAACATCCGTGCGGCGGGGGGCGTGCCCTTCGAGTTCAATACCATCGGTGTGGATGACGGCATCATCATGGGTCACGACGGTATGCGTTACTCGCTCCCGAGCCGTGAGCTGATTGCGGACTCCATCGAGACGGTGGTGCAGGCCCATCATCTGGACGCGCTCATCTGTATCCCCAACTGCGATAAGATCGTGCCCGGTATGATCATGGGTGCGCTGCGCTGTGACGTCCCCACGGTATTCGTCTCCGGCGGCCCTATGGAGGCCGGTCATCTGTCTGACGGAACGGCGGTCGATCTGGTAACGGCGTTTGAGGCGGTCGGTCAGTTCAAGCGCGGGCAGATCACCCAAATCCGTCTCAAAGAGATCGAGGACAAGGCCTGTCCGACTTGCGGCTCCTGCTCCGGCATGTTCACGGCCAACAGCATGAACTGCCTGATGGAGGTTCTCGGTATCGCGCTGCCCGGCAACGGCACCATTCTGGCGACGGCGGCGGCGCGCCGCGACCTGGTGCGGCAGGCTGCGGATCGTGTGGTGGCGCTGGCCATGGCGGGCGGGCCGACCATGCGGCAACTGGTGGATTTCGATGCCATCGATAACGCATTTATACTGGACATGGCCATGGGCGGTTCCACCAACACGGTATTGCACACCCTGGCCATCGCCCGGGAGGCCGGTCTGGATTATCCCCTGGCGCGGCTGAACGATCTGGCGCAGAAGGTGGCCTACCTTGCCAAGATATCGCCCGCCCTGTCTACGGTGCATGTCGAGGACATCGGCCGCGCCGGTGGTATCCCAGCCATCCTCCATGAAGTCCACAAGCGCACTCCCGATGTGCTGCATCTGGATAAGCCGACAGTGAGCGGCCAAAGCCTGCGCGAGATCGTCTTGGCGGCGGCGGTCAAGGACAGCAAAATCATCCATTTGGCCAGCGATCCCATTTCCCCCACTGGCGGCTTGCGGGTGGTCTTTGGCAATCTCGCGCCGGAAGGCGGTATCGTCAAAATCGGTGCGGTATTGCCCGCGATGCGCAAGTTCTCTGGACCTGCGAAGATTTTTGAGAGTATGGAAACGGCGGCGGACGGTATTCTTGCCGGTGAAGTCGAGGCCGGTAATGTGGTGGTGATCCGTTATGAAGGCCCGAAGGGCGGCCCCGGAATGCCGGAGATGCTGACGCCTACCGCCAACATCATGGGTATGGGTCTGGGCGAAAGTGTGGCATTGATTACCGACGGCCGTTTCAGTGGAGCAACCCGCGGGGCCTGTATCGGCCACATCTCCCCGGAGGCGGCGGAGGGAGGCCCCATCGGTCTGTTGAAAGATGGGGACATGATTTCTCTTGACCTCGACAATGGCAAAATCCATGTCGACCTGAGTGACGAGGAATTGGCCGAACGCCGCAAACATTGGGCGCCGATAGAAAAGCCCCTGAAGTCACCGTGGTTGCGCCGGTATCGTAAGCTGGTGACTAACGCCGCCAACGGCGCGGTCCTGGAGTCCTGAGCATTCATGAGTAATGGTGAGCTGCATATCGGTGTCTATGTGGATGCCGAAAATATTCGTTATAACGGTGGTTATGCCATGCGTTATGATGTGCTGCGTCGCTTCGCCGGGCGGGAAGCGGAAGCGCGATTACTGCGCCTGAATACCTATATGGCGGTGGATGGCGAGCGCATGAAGCGTGATCGTGAGTACCGGGAACGGATTCGCGGTTATCAGCAGGCGGTGCGCGATCTTGGTTGGAAGATCATCGAAAAGCCGGTGCGCTGGTTCGTGGACGAAGAAGGCAACAGCATGTCCAAAGCCAATGCCGATCTGGATCTGGCGGTGGATGTGATGCTGCAATCCGAGCGCCTGGATCAGGTGCTGCTGGTCACGGGTGACGGGGATTTCCTGCAGGTGGTCCGCGCGTTGCAGAATAAGGGATGTCGGGTCGAGGTGCTGGCGTTCAGGAATGTCTCCAGAGAGTTGCAGTATGAAGCGGACGCTTTCTACCCCGGTTATCTGGTGCCCGGGCTGATTCCCACCCGTGGCGACGTGCGGGTGCCGTGGGGGAAATAGGCTCACGCATTCGCGGTATCTGCATCCGCTGGGAGGCCGATCGCGGCTTCGGCTTCATCCGTTTTTTGACCGGTATTTCCGCCCGTTTGTGGGTGACCGATACCCGGCAGGAGGATTCTCCTTACGAGTCGGCCTTTGTCCACATTTCTGACCTGCCGCGCGAATTGGATATGGATGACCTCCCGAGTCGGGATATCATTCTGGAGTTTGATCTCGAGTCCAGTGAGACGGAAAAGGGCGGTTTCGTCGCCCGCCGCTGCACCGTGGTCAATCGCTATGATGGCCGCACCGGGGGCTTGTTGAAGCAGCCCGAGCGCATCTCCAGCACGGAACGGGGGGAGGATGCGGGGTTCGCCCGGCAGGACGAAGCCGAGGAGCATGAGGCGGTCGCCGAACCCTCCTGACGCCGCTTCGGTCTCTACAGGTTGCGAAAAAATACCTGACTGCGGCGCTGGAAGTTATAGAGCTGCTGCCGCGGCACCGGTAAATCCTCCAGGGCGCCGTGGTGGAAATTGCGTTCCAGAAACCAGTGGGTCGTCTGGGTGCTGAGCACGAAGATCCGTTCCAGTTTCTGCTCCCGCGCGCGTTCCTGACAGTAGTCGAGCAGCCGCTCACCGCGCCCCTGGCGACGATAGCGGCTGTCCACGGCGAGGCAGGCGACTTCGGCCATTCCCTGTTCAGGGAAGGGATACATGGCCGCGCAGCCGATGATCTTGCCGTCCCGTTCCATGACCACGAAGTGACCCGCTTCCATTTCGAGGCGTTCCCGGCTGCGCCGCACCAGCACCCCGCGCTCTTCCATGGGGCGAATCAGATCGAGGATGCCGGGGATATCGGCGACGGTGGCGGTCCGCAGATGCTCGAAAGGGTCCCGGGAAATGAGGGTACCGAGGCCATCGCGGGTGAAGAGTTCGCGCAGCAGGGCGCCATCCACATGCCGGGATATGAGATGGACACGATCCACCGTTCCGGCGCAGGCAATCGCGGCGCTGTGCAGATGCTCGCGCAGGCCGCCCTGAATATCATCCCGCTCCAGTAATTGCGGTAGTTCGGAAAGGGTGATCTGGCGTATCAGTTGCCCCTGTGCATCGGTCACACCATCCTCATCCATGAAAAATACCAGCTTGGCGGCGTGCAAGGCCAAGGCCGCCGCTACCGCCACTTCCTCTGCGCGGATGTTGAACAGGGTACCCGTCGGCGAGACGCCAATGGGGGAGAGCAGGATGATTTCGTCGGCGGCAAGATGGCGTTGGATGGCCTCTGTCGCTACCCTGCGTACCTGTCCGGTATACTGGTAATCCACCCCCTCCAGCACCCCAAGGGGCTGGGCGATGATGAAGTTGCCGCTGACCACCTGCAATCCCGCATGGGCCATGGGCGAGCCCATTTGTCCTTCAGACAATGCCGACTCCACCACCAGACGGGCACCGCCCACCGCTTCACGGAGTACCTGCATGGCCGCCAGGTCGGTGATGCGCTTGCCGTTGACCCGTTCGGTGCGGAGTTGGTGGGCCAGCAGTGCCGCGTCGATCTGCGGCCCGGCCCCGTGTACCAGGACGACATTGATGCCCAGACTGTTGAGCAGGGCGATGTCATGAGCGAGGCTGCGGATGCTGCCATCCGCCAGCGCGTCGCCACCGAAATTGATGACGAAAGTCTGTCCGCGAAAGCGATGAATGTAAGGCGAAGACTCGCGGAAACTGCGGACGAAGCTATCGGCTGGCATCTGAGCACGCCACCCCTAAAGGACATTCAGGGCGATGGCTGGGCGCTGTGTTTTGGGCTGGGTTTGAGCGGAAAACTCCTCCGGGCTATAGGCCTTGATCGACAGCGCGTGTATCTCCTGACGCACCGGGTCGGTGGCCGTATTGACCAGACGGTGACGTGCCAATGGGGGCAAGCCCGCGAACCGACCGCTGACAATGCGCACCTCGTAATGCCCGCCACCGCCGGACGACGCATGACCGCTGTGGGATTCCGTCCGGTCATTGATTTCCAGGAATTCCGGATTCAGGGCGTCACGCAATAAATTGCCGAGGATTTCTTTATTCATGGCAAAAATACTCCTTTATAAGGGCGAACACTGACATCTGTGTAAACACCGGCACTGAGATAAGGTTCGGCGGCAGCCCAGGCATGGGCATCTTCCAGCGAGTCAAAACGGGCAATGATCAGGCTGCCGGTAAACCCTGCTTCGCCCGGTTCTTCACTGTCTATGGCGGGGAATGGCCCCGCAGTCAGTAAGCGCCCCTCAGATTGCAACTGATGCAGGCGCGCCAGATGATCGCCCCGCGCCGTCTGGCGTTTGCCTAGGGAGTCGGCATTGTCCGTGCCAATGATGCAGTAATACATGAACCTTTTCCTGTTGGTGAGATGCATGCCCTAAAGCTGCCCCATTTGCGGCAAGTTGGCAACTGTCTCCGCTGATCAGAGGCTATGCCGACGAATCGCCATCCTTGGCCTCTTGCGGCAAAGCACGTGAGATCACCACCGCTTGAAAGAGTACGAAAATGACGGTGATGGCGAGCATGCCGAAAAGCTTGAAATCCACCCAGATACCCGTTGAAAACGCATAGGCCACGATCAGGTTCAGGACAGCACCGAAGAGAAAGAAGGCAATCCAGTAGCCATTGAGGCGCCGCCAGAAAGACAGGGGCAGCGCGGCTGGCAGTTGTCCGCCCATCAAGCGTTGGAGGAGCGGTTCCTCCCGCCAGTGGGTAAAGAGCAGTGCCGCCGCGAACAGCATATAGAGGATGCTGGGTTTGATCTTGATGAAGGTGTCGTTATGAAAATACAGGGTCAGGCCACCGAAGGCCAGGATCAGCAGGGTGGAGACCCAGGTCATGGTCTCCACCCGGCCCCGCCGCCACCACTGCCAGGCCATCAGTAGGATAGCGGCAACGATGAGCACTTCGGTGGCCATGTAGATCCCGTGAATCCGGTAGGCCACGAAAAAGAGGATAATGGGGAGGAAATCGGTAAGCAGTTTCATGACGCGCCACGGTAAATGGGGTTAAGCTTGCTCTATCTAATCACAGAAAGGAGTTCGTGGACAGTGGAACGTCAACAGGTGATTCAGGGTTTGGCCGCGCTTTTGGGGGATAACAGCAGTCATCCTCTGCCCGATTTTGCTGGGGTAAAGGCGGCGCGCTGGCGCCATCTGCCCCTCGGTGGCCGTCTGGAAGGGGTGGCGCGCGTGGATTTGCCGGAGATGGACGAACTGCTCGGTATCGAAGACACCAAGGCCGCACTGGACCTGAACACCCGCCAGTTTGTCGCCGGTTTGCCCGCCAATGACGCCTTGCTCTGGGGCGGGCGGGGCACAGGCAAGTCTTCGCTGGTCAAGGCGCTCTTGCGTCGCTATGCGGATCAGGGGCTGCGGGTGATTGAAATCGACCAGGACGGCATCCTCGACCTGCCGGAGATACTGGCGGCGCTGCAGGCGGCCGATCCGCGGCAGGCGTATCACTTTGTGCTTTTCTGCGATGACCTGTCTTTTGGTGCCGATGACCCCGGCTACAAGGCCCTCAAGTCGCTGCTCGACGGCGGTGTGGAGGCGCGTCCGGACAACGTGCTGCTCTACGCCACCAGCAACCGGCGGCATTTGATGCCGCGCCATTTCGCCGACAACGAGGAATATCACCGCCACGGGGAGGAAATCATTCCCGGCGAGACGGCGGAAGAAAAAATCAGCCTCTCCGAGCGCTTCGGCTTATGGCTGGGCTTTTATCCCTTCGATCAGGCTATGTATCTGGATATTTGCATTATCCATCTGCAGCGTCTGGGGGTGCAGACGCCGCAGGCGGAATGGCGGGAGGAAGCCCTGCGCTGGGCCTTGCAGCGCGGCTCGCGCAGTGGCCGGGTGGCACGGCAGTTCGCCCGTCACTGGGCCGGATCCAGGGCGCTGGCGGCACGATAGTGGTTCATCCTTCCGAACGTGGGCCTGGTTCACATAGAGCCCGGCCATAACGGAACTCCTCGTTTCAACGGGCGGATTGCGGCTGGTTGATCTCCTGGCTGATGATATGCAGCATCTGGGCATGAATCCGCAGGTTGCCGGCAACGATATCGCCGTTTTGCAGATAACCCTGATCACCCTGGAAGTCGGTGGCGACGCCGCCCGCCTCCTGCACCAGTAGCGCGCCGGCAGCGAGATCCCAGGGCTTGAGGTTGAACTCCCAGAAGCCGTCATAGCGGCCCGCCGCGACATAGGCCAGGTCCAGTGCCGCGGAGCCGGGCCGGCGGACACCCGCAGTCTTCAGCATGAAAGCCTTGAGGGTGGCGAGGTAGGTGTCCAGGTGGGAAAAGTCGCGGAAGGGAAAGCCGGTGCCGAGCAGGGCACCGTCCAGATCCTTGCGCTGGGCAATGCGCAGGCGGCGATCGTTGAGGTGTGCGCCACTGCCGCGGCTGGCGGTAAACAGCTCGTTATGCACCGGATCATAGATGACTGCATGCTCCAGGCGGTCAAAGTGGCGAACGGCGATGGAGACGCCGACCTGCGGCATGCCGTGGATGAAGTTGGTGGTGCCATCGAGGGGGTCAATGATCCACTCGAAGTCTTTATCGGAGATGCGGCTGCCTTCTTCGGCGAGGATGCCGTGCTCGGGGTAGGCGCGGCGGATAATCTCCACGATGGCGGCCTCGGCGCGCTGATCGACGTCCGTGACAAAGTCATTGTGCGCCTTGCTGGTGATGCTGATTTCATTGACCCGGTCGAAGCTGCGGTTGATGATATCGCCAGCTTTGCGGGCCGCACGAATGGCGGTAACGAGAATAGGATGCTGCATGGGAACCTTGTGCGAGGATGAGTCGGAATTGGGGGAGTATAAAGGAGAATGGCGGTGGCCGCACGGGCGAGGGCTGCGGGCATGATCGGGACTTCTTTGCACGGTTTGCGTATTGTCCTTGTTGAACCCAGTCACCCCGGCAATATCGGGGCGGCGGCACGGGCCATGAAGGTGATGGGGTTGCGCCATCTGGTGCTGGTCAATCCGCGCTTTTTCCCCGATCCGGAGGCCACGGCTCTTGCCTCCGGTGCCGAAGATATTCTGGAATCGGCGCAGGTCTGTACCAATCTGGACACGGCCCTGCAGGGTTGCCACAAAGTCTATGGCACCAGTGCCCGCGATCGTCGTATCCAGTGGCCCGTCGGCAATGCCCGGGAGGCGGCGGGAGAGATTCTCACGGATCTGATCACGGGGGATTGTGCTCTGCTCTTTGGCCGGGAGCGGACGGGGCTGACCAATGCGGAGATGGATCGTTGTCAGGTGTTGGTGCATATCCCCACGGCGGATGAATACCACTCCCTGAATCTGGGGCAGGCGGTGCAGGTGCTCGCCTATGAGCTCCACATGGCCGCCCTGATGGCCCTACCAGCGCAGGACGTACCCACAGAAGCAGTGCTGGAGCCGCCCGCCCCCATCGAGGATATGGAAGGCTTTTATGGGCACTTGCAGCATGTGCTGCGCTGTAGTGGTTTTCTGCAGGAGATTCGCGCTACCCGCATGATGCGTCGCTTGCGCCGTCTTTTTGACCGCGCCAGGCCGAGCCAGAACGAGGTGAACATCCTGCGCGGTATCCTTACCGAAATCGAGCGCTGGGCGTCTAAAGTGGACAGAAAGGATCAGGATAGTCTTTAATGCGGGGCTTGGTAGTGTGGCCGAGGCAAATACGGGGGAGTGTGGCTATGGGTGGACGCTGGCGGAGTGACCTCGACGCGGTTTTTGCGCGCGATCCCGCGGCGCGGACCCGTCTGGAAGTGTTGCTCACCTATCCCGGCGTTCACGCCCTGTTCCTGCATCGGATCGCTCATGCCCTGTGGCGTCACCGCTGGCGCCTGTCGGCGCGCAGTCTGGCGGCCTTTTCGCGTTTCTGGACCGGTATCGAGATTCATCCGGGGGCGCAGATCGGTAAGGGTTTCTTCATCGATCATGGAATGGGGGTGGTGATCGGTGAGACGGCGGAGATCGGCGACGATTGTACCCTCTATCACGGCGTGACCCTGGGCGGAACCTCCTGGACGCCGGGTAAACGCCATCCGACTCTGGGGCGTGGCGTCATCGTCGGCGCTGGTGCCAAGGTGCTGGGACCGGTCATTATCGGAGATGATGCGCGGATCGGCTCCAATGCGGTGGTGGTCAAGTCGGTGCCGGAGGGTGCCACCGTGGTGGGTATCCCTGGGCGGGTGATCAGCAAAGGGGAGCATACGGATAACTTCGAGGCCTATGGCCTGACCGGACAGATGCCCGATCCGGTGGCGCGGGCCGTGGAATGCATGCTGGAGCACATGCATCGCCAGGATGCGGAAATTGCGCAACTGCGGGATGGCTTGCAGCACCTGCAGCCGCAGGAGGGCATGATGCCTGTGGAGGAGATCGTCTGCGCCATCGAGGACGACGATGACGTGCCGGAAAACAAGGGAACGCGCGCGGGTAATACTTGACTAATTTGGTATAGATAGTAGGATGTCGTACAGGAGGGCACTGGACATGAAACTGACGACAAAAGGACGCTACGCGGTGACCGCCATGCTGGATCTGGCGCTCAATCAGCGTGGTGGCGTGGTGACCGTGGCCGATATCTCGCAGCGTCAGCGGATTTCTGTGGCCTATTTGGAGCAGCTCTTTGGGCGGCTGCGTCGTTATGGTCTGGTGGAAAGTGTACGTGGTCCGGGTGGTGGTTACCGGCTGGCCATGCCGGACGCGGAGATTTCGTTGACGCAGATTGTGGAGGCCGTCAATGAGTCCATCAGCACGACCCAGTGCGGTGGTGATCCGCAGCAGGGTTGTAAGGGGGACGGGCAGCAGTGCCTTACTCACGACCTGTGGGAAGAATTGGGAGATCGTATCGCCGAGTTTCTCGGGGGATTACCCTTGGTCAACTAGTACAGAAGCAGCTGACCAAGGAGTTGATGCAGGCAGCTCCGATCGCGATGAGGGATAAAACACCACTGCGCCAGACGCATAACACCGCTTAAAACCGAGAGGTACAGGAAATGAACCAACCCAAAATCATTGAACTGAATATCGAGCAGCCTTTGCGGATCGATCCCAATCGTCCCATTTACCTGGACTATCAGGCGACGACCCCCGTCGATCCGATCGTTCTGGAACAGATGCTGCCCTTTCTGACCCATGACTTTGGTAATGCGGCCAGCCGTTCCCATCCCTACGGCTGGACGGCGGAGAAGGCGGTGGAGAAGGCGCGTCAGCAGGTTGCCGATGCCGTCCACGCCGACCCCCGTGAAATCGTCTGGACGTCGGGCGCGACGGAAGCGACCAATCTGGCTCTCAAGGGCGCGGCGCATTTCTACTCCGGCAAAGGCAGGCATCTCGTCACCCTGCGTACCGAGCACAAGGCGACTCTGGACACTTGTCGCCAACTGGAGCGCGAAGGCTTTGAAGTTACCTATCTGGAAGTACAGGAAGACGGTCTGGTCGACCTCCAGGCCTTTGAAGCGGCCCTCCGTCCAGATACCATCATGGCTTCCGTGCTGTATGTGAACAACGAAATCGGCGTCATCCAGCCCATGGAAGAAATCGGCAGGATACTGCGCGCCCACAAAATATTGTTCCATGTGGATGCGGTGCAGGCTCTGGGCAAGATCCCGGTGGATGTGGAGGCCGTCCAGGCGGACATGATGAGCCTATCCGGGCATAAGATTTACGGACCCAAGGGCATTGGTGCCCTCTATGTGCGGCGTAAGCCCCGGGTGCGGGTGGAGGCACAGGTGCATGGTGGAGGCCACGAGCGCGGCATGCGTTCCGGGACTTTGCCTACGCACCAGATCGTCGGTATGGGCGCGGCAGCCGAACTGGCCGTGCAGTCGATGGAGAGCGATGGCAAGCGTATCCGCCAGTTGCGTGACCGTCTGCTCAAGGGCATTCAGGAACGGGTGGAAGAAACCTATATCAATGGCAACATGGAACACCGGGTGCCGCACAACCTCAATATCAGCTTTGCCTTTGTGGAAGGCGAGTCGCTGATCATGGCGCTGAAGGAAATCGCCGTATCCAGCGGATCGGCCTGTACCTCGGCCAGCCTGGAGCCTTCTTATGTGCTCCGCGCCTTGGGCAAGTCCGATGAACTGGCGCACAGTTCCATCCGCTTTGGCATTGGTCGCTACACGACGGAAGAGGAAATTGACGCTACTATCGGACTGATTGCTGCGAAGGTGGACAAGTTACGGGAGTTGTCTCCCCTCTGGGAGATGCATCAGGAAGGCATTGATATCCACAGCATTCAGTGGGCCGCGCACTAAGGTCCTTACAAGAGGAGAACCATCATGGCATACAGTGAAAAGGTGATCGATCATTATGAACATCCCCGCAATGTGGGGGCACTGGACAAGGATGACAGCGGCGTCGGCACCGGTATGGTGGGTGCACCGGCCTGCGGCGACGTGATGCGTTTGCAGATCAGGGTGAACGGGCAGGGCATTATCGAAGACGCCAAGTTCAAGACCTATGGCTGCGGTTCGGCCATTGCGTCCAGCTCGCTGGTGACGGAGTGGGTCAAGGGCAAAACCCTCGATGAAGCGATGGCCATCAAGAACAGCCAGATCGCCGAAGAGCTGGAGCTGCCTCCGGTCAAGATTCACTGCTCCGTGCTGGCCGAAGACGCCATCAAGGCGGCGGTGGAGGATTACCGCAAAAAGCAGGGTGGCGCGCCGGTGGCTGCGCAACCGGAAATGGCCGGTGCCCAGGCGGCACACTAGGATACCGTCATGGCTTTGACCTTATCGGAAAGTGCGGCGCGGCAGGTACGCAAGAGTATTGCCAAACGCGGCAAGGGTGTGGGTATCCGCATCGGTGTGAAAACCAGCGGCTGCTCGGGGTTGTCGTATGTCATGGAGTTTGTGGATGTCCCCAACCCGGAAGATCTGGTGTTTCCCCATGATGACGTGAGTCTTTTCGTGGACCCCAAAAGTCTCATTTATCTGGATGGCACCGAACTGGACTTCACCCGCGAAGGCTTGAACGAGGGATTCCGTTTTAATAATCCCAACGTGAAAGATGCCTGCGGCTGCGGTGAGAGCTTTACGACCTGATGGTGGACTCCTGTTTCCGGTGCGGGGCGGAGTTGGGTGCTCCGCCCGCGCTTTGCGCTTCTTGCGGGGCGGTGCAGCCCTTCCGCGCGGACCTGTCCTTGTATGCGGTGGCGGGCTTGCCCGAAACGTATGACCTGGACGTGCAGACGCTGCGCACGCAAGTGTTGGCGCTGCAAAAAGGCCTGCATCCGGACCGCTTCGCCAATGCGGAACCGGCGGCAAGACGCTATTCCCTGGAGTGGAGTACCCGCCTTAATGAGGCCTTGGCCATATTGCGGGACCCCCTGCGGCGTGCCGATTATCTCCTGCAACGGCAAGGCGTGGACGCGTTGGGTGAGCAGGTGAAGGTCGCTGACCCGGAACTGCTGATGACCCAGATGATCTATCGCGAACGTCTGGAAGATCTGGTGGCGGCACGCGACCTGTCGGGCATGGAGGCTTTGCGTCAGGAAGTGGATACGGCAGCGACCGGGGTGGTGCAACGTCTCCGGAGATTATTGGGTGTTTTACCCTGTGTTGAGCCGGAAGCGGCGGGCGCGGCGCTGCGCGAGTTACAATTTCTCGATAAGCTTCTCGGCGAGATAGACCGCCGCGAAGAGCATTTGCAGAATGCCTGAGCGGCGGAACCTCCACAATCAGGGCGATATATCATGGCGTTAATGCAAATTGCAGAACCGGGCACGGCCGCTGATCCCCATCGGCGGCGGCTGGCTATCGGTATCGACCTGGGAACCACCCATTCGCTGGTGGCCTCCGTATTGTCGGCGGTGCCCACCGTCATGCGCGATCATGACGGTAAATATCTGCTGCCTTCGGTGGTGCGTTACCTCGGTGGCGGCGGTATTCACGTCGGCTATCCCGCGGTCGCCGCCGCCGGGCAGGACCCGCACAATACCATCGCCTCGGTGAAACGCCTGATGGGGCGCGGCCACGGCGATGTGCAGACTCTTGCCGGGCACTTACCTTACGACCTTGTTCCTGGAGAGGGTATGGTGCGCCTGCGCACGGTGGCGGGTGAAAAATCCCCCGTAGAGGTGTCTGCCGAAATATTGCGGGTACTCAAAGAGCGGGCAGTGGAAACCCTGGGTGGCGAACCGGAGGGCGCGGTGATCACGGTGCCCGCTTATTTCGACGAGGCCCAGCGTCAGGCCACCAAAGATGCGGCCCGTCTGGCGGGGCTGAACGTGCTGCGCCTGCTGGCCGAGCCGACCGCGGCGGCGGTGGCCTATGGCTTGGACAAGGGCAGTGAAGGCATTTTTGCCATCTACGATCTGGGCGGCGGAACCTTCGATATTTCCATATTGCGCCTACAGGCCGGAGTCTTTGAGGTGCTGGCGACCGCCGGTGATTCCGCACTTGGCGGTGACGATATGGATCATGCGGTGGCCGAATGGCTGATGCAGGAGGAGGGCGGTGATGCGTCCGATCCCCTCTGGCGGCGGCAGGTGCTGCAGCAGGCGCGTACCGCCAAAGAGGCGCTCAGTGCCGTAGACGAAACGATGATAGCGCTGACGCCTTCCGGTCGCGCGGCCCGCGAGATAAAGCTGTCGCGTGGCCAGTTGGAATCACTGATTCAGCCGGTGATCCAACGGTCCCTCCCGGCTTGTCGGCGGGCGCTGCGGGATGCCGGGTTAAAACTGACTGATATTGACGGTGTGGTGCTGGTGGGCGGCGCCACCCGTGTCCCCGCCGTGCGCGCGATGGTGGAGGCGTTCTTTCAGCAGAAGCCGCTGACGGACATCGACCCCGATCAGGTGGTGGCCCTGGGTGCCGCCATTCAGGCCGATGCCCTGATAGGCAATCAGCGTGAAGATTTGTTGCTCATGGACGTGCTGCCACTGTCCCTTGGTCTGGAGACCATGGGCGGACTGGTGGAGAAAATCATTCCCCGCAACACCCCCATTCCGGTGGCACGGGCGCAGGAGTTCACCACCTTCAAGGATGGTCAGACGGCCATGAGCGTCCACGTCGTGCAGGGGGAACGCGATCTGGTGCAGGACTGTCGTTCGCTGGCGCGCTTCAGTCTGCGCGGCATTCCCCCCATGGTGGCCGGTGCCGCAAGGATTCGCGTGACTTTTCAGGTGGACGCCGATGGCCTGCTGGCGGTGCGTGCAGAGGAAACCAGTACGGGGGTGCGTTCGGAAGTTGTCGTCAAACCGTCTTATGGTCTGAATGATGAAGAAATCGCCAGGATGTTGCAGGACTCGTTCACCCATGGCGCCGAAGATGTGGTCAGACGACGCCTGTCAGAAGCCAAAGTGGAGGGTGAGCGCGTGCGCGAAGCCTTGCGTACGGCTTTGGCCGCCGATGCCGACCTGCTGGATCCGGCGGAGCGGGAAGCCCTGGACAAGGCCAGTGCCGCGTTGATCAATGCCTTGTCGGGTGACGACGCCGGCGTGATCACCGCCGCCGCGGAGGCGGTGGAAACCGCCGCGGAACCGCTGGTGCAGCGGCGTATGGACAGTGCCCTGCGCCGCGCCATCACCGGCCGTTCCATTGACGATCTGGGAGATTGAATGACAAAAATACGCGTCCTGCCGAACCCGGAAGTCTGTCCCGAGGGGGCGGAGTTCGACGCTGAGCCGGGGGAGACCATCATCACCGCGGCGCTGCGCAATGATATTCACATTGAGCATGCCTGCGAGATGTCCTGCGCCTGCACTACCTGTCATGTGATTCTGCGCGCGGGTTTTGACAGTCTCGTCCCTGCGGAAGAAAAAGAAGAGGATTTGCTCGATAAGGCCTGGGGCCTGGAGCCGACCTCCCGCCTCAGTTGCCAGGCGAAAGTGACGGATACCGAACTGGTCATCGAAATCCCCAAATACACCATCAATCTGGAAAAGGAGCGGCACTGATGCGCTGGACCGACACCTCGGAGCTTGCCATTGCCCTGGATGAAGCCCACCCGGACGCCGATGTGGCCCATCTGCGTTTCACCGACCTGCACCGCTGGATATTGGAACTCCCTGATTTTGAAGGCGAGCCCGAAAAGTCCAGCGAAGGCATCCTCGAAGCCATCCAGATGGCCTGGTTGGCGGAGAAGGACTGAGTCAGGCCGCACACTATGGCCGAAAAAAAAGCCCTCATCGCCCTCTCGGGAGGAGTGGATTCTGCCGTAGCGGCCCTGCTTATGCAGGAGCAGGGCTACGAACTCACCGGTGTGACCATGCGCCTGTGGCCCAGGAGCCGCTGCTGCGATGAAAAAGATATCGAAGACGCCGCCGAGATCTGCGCCCGTCTAGGGATTCCCTACACGGTGCTGGATTATCGCGAGGCGTTCCGGCGTCAGGTGGTCGACGTGTTTGTCGCCGAATATCAGGCGGGGCGCACGCCCAATCCTTGTGCGCGCTGCAATCAGTTCCTCAAGTTCGATGCCCTGCTGGCGGAGGGCGAAAAGTTGGGCGCCACGATGCTGGCGACGGGCCATTATGCGCGGCTGGCGGAAACCTCCTCGGGTACTGCTCTGCTGCGTGGCCGTGACGATGCCAAAGATCAATCCTATTTTCTTTTCGCCATTGCTGCGGGGATATTGCCCCGCCTGCGCTTTCCCGTGGGTGGCATGAACAAGGACGAGGTGCGCGCCGTGGCCCGAAAGCATGGCCTGCCCGTGGCCGCCAAGCAGGACTCACAGGATATCTGCTTTGTCCCGGACGGCGACTACCGCCGCTTTCTGGAGGATTACGCCGGGCTGGACATGGCGCAGGAAGGAGAGATGGTTGACAGCAGCGGGCAGGTGCTGGGCCAGCATCCGGGTACGCTCAACTTCACCGTAGGGCAGCGCAAAGGACTGGGTGGCGGCAGTGACCAGCCGCGCTATGTCCTTGCGCTGGACTCAACCAGGAACCGGGTAATCGTCGGCAGAGAGGATGAGCTCTACCGCAATGTGGTCAGCCTGGCCGAGTGCAACTGGCTGGCGGATTTATCCCCCAACGAAACCCATGCCGTGACCGCAAAACTGCGTTACCGCTCCCGCGCCGAGTCGGCCACGCTGCACCTGCTCTCCGATGCCCGGGCCGAACTCCGCTTTCCCGAGCCGCAACGCGCCGTTACCCCCGGTCAGGCTGCCGTCTGCTACCTAGGTGAGCGCCTGCTGGGCGGAGGCTGGATTCAGGGCACGGAATAGTCCGCTGGCGCGCCGGGGTCAGGATATACCCAACAGGTGCTGTATTTCCGGTAACATGCTCTGTACGCATTTTTTCCCCTCCGTGATGGCTTCGCCGGCGCGATAAAACTCCAGTAAGCCAATGTGGGACAGCTTCGGAGAAAGCAGGATATCCGGAGGATCTCCGGCCATGCGGCTTCTGGTGATTCTGTCCTGCATGATATTCACCGAGCCGGCGATGGCATCAAAGAGGCTGGGTGGTTGCTCCTCATCGCCTGTCGCCGGAAATATCGAGGCTGTATATGCAGTGATCAGGTCTGATATTTTTCCGGTAACGCCGGTATCCTGTGTTTTTATGACTTTGTTATTTTGAAGGTGTTTTCCAACGATATCATCGTTCAACGTTACGGCAATAACGACATCGGCGCCAAGAGCCCGACAGACCGAAACGGGGACGGGATTCACCAATCCGCCATCTATGAGCCACCTGCCGTTGTTCTTGACTGCCGGAAAGAGGCCGGGCATGGATATGGACGAAAAGACGGCATCCAAAATGGAACCATCCGTCAACCAGATCTCGCTTCCGGTTTGCAATTCGGTTGCTACCGATGCATATTTTTTGTTAACTATGTCCTCTATTTTTGAGTCATCATCTGCCACATATTTATTGAGGAAATAATGTAGCCGCTCTTTATTGACAAAACCATTCAACGACATGTTGATGGCAAAAAATTTGGCTGTTTCAAGCTTGGTCAGTGAACAAACCCATTTCTCCAGCTTCTCAAGATTGTTGGAAACATAGGATGCGCCGACCAGCGCGCCTATGGACGTACCACAAACGATATCCGGTACGATTCCTTGATCACTCAGCGCGCTTATCACCCCTATATGCGCCCACCCGCGGGCCGCGCCGCTGCCAAGAGCCAGGCCAATAGTCATGCTGATCTTCACCTCCCATGCGTTTTTGACGCCACAACGTAAGCGGTAACTGAGCGGCGTATCTTGCGGCTTAGTACGAGATATTATAGAGATGTAACAGATGCCTCCCTCTACAGGACCGGCTGCGGGGCGCTCCAGAAGGGAGTCCCCGCTTGAACCGGACGGCATCAAGGTGCCAAGGTGGAAATTTATCCACGATAAGGACAAGGAGGACTCGACATGCAGGTTACAACTTATGGACTGGTTTGGCAAAAAAGGTCATGCAACTGCATTGGGTAGACATGGAGACGGGTGAGATTCACCGCAAACGAGGGTGTTCTGAATTTTGTGTAAACGGCGTTTTCATTTAACGTTGTGGCATCCCCCCGGTGTCAGCCTAGTTGTCGCCTTCCTGAAATGGCGTATCACGAAATGAGGGGGGCCGAGATTTGGGGCAACAGTTTAAGCGTGTTTTCTTGGTAAGGAGGAGGCGAAGAGCGCAAAATTGGAAGTTTCGTGAGGACTACACCAGACAGAACGCCTCCTTCTGTCTGGTGAGCGCCGTGCCCTGAGCTGCGGACGGCCCGGTTTTGCGGGGTTCATGGTCCACCTGCTTGGTGTCATTATAAGACAAAACGGTGAGGTTGCTTATTCAGGCCACCAGTCAGCCAAAATCTGAGCGTTTATATTCCAAGGGCAAGTGTCAGGGAACGTCGACAATGGAAGTCCTGTCTCTTCCGCTGCTTCGTCTGTCGCGCTTGTCCATGTTTCGGGTAATGAGTAGCGCAGAAAGTTATCGAGACTTGGAGAGTCCTTGAGGATGAGGGCTATCTGCTTTCGTTGCTCTTTGATGGTCTGGGACCAGCTCTGCGAGCGTTTTTCCGGCTGCCATTGCCATTTGGCGATGTGCACAAGCAGTTTCTCCAGGCGACTGATGATTTCGCGGCGATCCCTCTTACCCATGGATTCCAATTCCTCTGCGACGTTGTTCCAGTCCATCCAGTCCGGCTTGCGACGGCGCAAAAGGTCTGCCTGCTCCATAGTCCATACATAGAAGTCCTGATCGTACAGATTGACGGGCGTTTCGAGCTTTATTGCTGTTCCCATGGTCACGCCTCCTGTTGGGCATGCTTGATGCTGTAAAGCATCAAGCATGGCTCCAGCGTCTGTCAAGGTAGATACCGACTTGGTCCCGGCCCAGTCCTCTGATATTGACGGCGCCAACCATACGCATTTAGACTGGTCTAAGACTGGTTGAAAGATGAAGTGTCTGATATGTCCGAGATTGGCGCCTATGAGGCGAAGACGCATTTGTCCGAGATTTTAGAGCGGGTGCGCAAAGGGGAATGTTTCACCATCACCAAGCATGGGCAGGCGGTGGCCGAGTTGCGGCCGCCCATGGGCCAGGGATTGGAGGAACGGCGGGCCGCCGTGGCGCGCATGAAGGTGTTCCAGGCCAGCCATGACTTGGGGGGTGTTTCGTTGCGCGAGTTGATCGATGCGGGACGCAAATACTGATGGCTTTTGTCGCGGATGCTTCCATGACCCTCGCTTGGTATCTTCGGGATGAAAATGCCGAAGTCGCCAACCGGGTGCGGGAGCGGCTGTTGGGGGAGGGCATTTGCGTTCCCGCGCATTGGGCGTTGGAAATCTGCAATGCACTGTTGGCCGCCGCGCGGCGCGGTCGCATCACCATGCAGGAGCTGCGCGAACTGGTGCCCGACCTGCGCCTGCTGCCGGAGACCATTGACCATCAGACGGATGCCGCGGCGTGGTCTGCCACCTTGGATCTCGCCGAGGAGCACCGCCTGACGATCTACGACGCCGCTTATCTGGAACTGGCCTTACGGCGGAAGCTGCCACTTGCGACACTGGATAAGCAGCTTCATGGAGCTGCTCTCGCCCTGGGCATTGCGCTCGTGCCAGAGATAAAAAATGGCGACCGCTAGACCGGGAAAACCATGAACACCGCCACCATCGTCCAGAAACTCTGGAACTACTGCAATATCCTGTGGCACCAGCGGCTTTCTGTCGGCGGCGCACGATCGACTACGAAGATCTGGTCAGCCGCGACAAGGCGAGCCTGGACATTGTCTGGCTCAGGGACGAATCCCTGGAGGATGCAGAGAATCTGCCTGCCCCCGTACTGATCCTGCAGGAAATCATGGAGGATCTGGAAGGGGCCTTGGCGCAGTTGCAGGAAATGGCGGGAGATTTGGGGGCCACTTCAGGCACTACCCGTTTTCACGGAGCAGGTCGTAGATTGCTGCGGCATTCCCGCGAAAGCGCTCGCCGTGGGCGTAGATGGTCAGGCGCTGATCCCGCGCGTAACCGACAAGGGTAAGATTGTGGGTCTGTGCAATCTGGATCGCCAGACTGCTGACTCCGGAGATCGCCGCTACGATGGGAATCTGAAAGCTCAAGGCCTTGAGGGCAATCTCAAAAGTCAGCCGCGAAGACACGCCCAGCAGGATATTTCCGGAAGGCGGCCATCCCTGCCGGAGCGCCGCGCCGATGGTCTTGTCTACGGCGTTGTGGCGGCCGATGTCTTCCCGCACCAGGGTCATGCCGTTGGTGGCGGCCAGGACGGCGGCGTGAGCGGTCCCGGTATGCCGGTTCAATCGCTGATGAGCGCGCATCTCCTGGAGCAGGTCGTGCACCAGTGCGGGTTCCACACAGACATCGTGGTCTATGGGTGCGAAGGGGACGAGGTCCTCGAAGTTCGGGGTGCCACAGAGACCGCAGGCGCTGCCGCCGATCACCAGACGCCTTTTTCGGGCGGCTCTGGCTTCGGCCTCCGCCGAAACCTGCAGGTAGAGGGTCAACCCTTCCGGAATACAGACAGACTCCCAGGTGATGATATCGGCGATCGACCGGATCACCCCCTCACCGTAAAGGAACCCCATAAAGAAATCTTCCAGATGATCGGGGGTGATCATCATCACCGCATAGGGCTTGCCATTGAGGATCAACGAAACCGCCATTTCCTCCAGGATGGCTTCCTCGCATTTCACTGAACGGTACGCGCCGTCCATGCGCCTGGCCGGAGACCATACTATTCCGTTGCCGCCTGCATCTGTGCGCACAGGGTCCTCCCTTCTGGTGTCAGCGTGATGACGGTTCTGCCCCGTTGTTCTTCCGGGCGAACATAATGGAGCCCACCCCATTGTTCCGAGTTTCCCAAGAGCAGAAGCAGGCGCTCCATCTGGCTGCGGGGAAGGCCGAAAGACTTGCAGGCTCTGGCCACCGATACCGGCCCTTCCGTGCAAAGCATCCAGAGCAAGGCAATGGCCAAATCCTCCGGAGCGGCTTCTGGTGTATGCCGGTCGTTCCCCGCCTTGCGGTCAGGCGACATGGTGTTGGTCTCCCTTTGCCCGTGCCAGGGTCACCGGGATCGATTTGGATGTCGGCGTGCGGGCGCGATCGGCGTAACTGGACAGGGGCACCAATATGTTCAATTCCGGGTAATAGCCCGCAAGCATTCCTTTGGGAATATCGAACGCAACCAGCAGGAAGTCCCGCGCCACACGTTCACCGTCTGTCCAGTGCGAGGTGATGTCCACCCGGTCGTCGGCCTGAAAACCCATGTCCCGAATATCCTCCGGATGCATGAAACACACGTTGCGCAGGCCGGATACGCCGCGATAGCGGTCATCGTAACCGTAGATCGTGGTGTTGTACTGATCGTGGCTGCGAATCGTCATCAGGGTGAAGAGCTTTTCGGAGGTCTGCGGCACAAAATGGTCATCGGCGATGGTGGACAGCGCCTTGGCCAGAAAATTCGCCTTGCCGCTGGCAGTGGGCCATACCCGTGAACGGGGAGGCAGATCCAAATGAAATCCCCGTGGTTTATGGACTCGGGCGTTGAAATCCTCGAAACCCGGCACTACGCGCGAAATGCGGTCGCGAATGAGGTCATAGTCTCCCATGAGTTGCAGCCACGGGGTGGGGCTGAGCGGCAGGGTCGCCCGCGCCAGACGCGCCACGATGGCACATTCCGACAGCAGGGAAGGGGAGGCCGGTTCGTTCATCCCCTGGGAGATGTGCACCATGCAGAAGGTGTCCTCCACGGTTACCCCTTGGGGACCGGTTTTCTGGATGTCGATCTCCGTGCGTCCCAGGCAGGGTAAAATCAAGGCCTGTTCGCCGTGGACGATGTGGGACCGGTTGAGTTTGGTGGTCACATGCACCGTCATCGCGCAGCGCCGGAGCGCGGCGTGGGCGCGCGCCGTGTCGGGTGTAGCATTGGCAAAATTGCCACCCAGCCCGAAAAAGAACCTGGCTCGCCCATCCTCCATCGCTTCGATGCTGGCTACCGTATCGTAGCCGTGCTCCTGCGGCGGCGTAAAATGGAACTCCGCCCCGAGGCGTTGCAGAAACGCCGGGGAAGGTTTCTCATATATCCCCATGGTCCGGTCACCCTGCACATTGCTGTGACCGCGAATCGGCGAGGGGCCGGCGCCCGGTTTGCCGATGTTGCCCTTGAGCAGCAGCACGTTCAGGAACATCTGGATGGTGGCCACCGCATGCTTTTGCTGGGTAACGCCCATTCCCCACGTAAATATGGCGGCCTGTCCCTGATCATAGATGTGCCCGATCTCCTCCAGATCGTGGCGGCTGAGGCCGCTCTGTTCCTCGATCTCTGTCCAGGGCGTGTTCATGACCAGATCGCGGAAATCGTCAAACCCCTGGGTATGCTCTTCGATAAACGCCTGATCCGGGTTCCCGGACTCCAGGACGGTGCGGGCGATTCCCATGGCAAGGGCGTAGTCACCGCCGCTTCGGGGCTGATAGTAGTGGCTGGCGATGGGGGTGGCGTGATTGGTGAGCATCTCTACCGGATGCTGGGGATGCAGAAATCGCTCCAATCCGCGTTCATGCAAGGGGTTGAAGACCAGGATCTGCGCACCCCGCTTGGATGCCTCACTCAGCGTAGCCAACATACGTGGCGCACAGGTCCCGGGATTATGACCGAACATCAGTATGGTATCGGTCAGTTCAAAATCATCCAGGGTTACCATGGCCTTGCCCACTCCGATGGATTCGGGCATGGCCAGGCTGGTGGGCTCATGGCACATGTTGGAACAGTCGGGGAGATTATTGGTACCGAATTCCCGCACAAAGAGCTGATATAAAAATGCCGCTTCATTGGAGGTGCGCCCAGACGTGTAAAATATGGCCTCGTCAGGGGATGCCAGGGCATTGAGTTGCGCGGCGATCCGCGCAAAAGCGGTATCCCAGCTAACGGGCACGTAGCGGTCACTCTGCGGATCGTAAGCCATGGGCTCGGTCAGACGCCCCTGCTCTTCCAGAAAATAGTCCGTTTGCTCCGCCAGCCAGGACAGGGTGTGCGCTGCAAAAAAATCTGCGGTCACCCGTTTTCCGGTAGCTTCGGCGGCGACGGCCTTGACCCCGTTCTCACAGAACTCGAAGCTGGAATGCGCCTCGGGATCTCCCCAGGCGCAACCCGGACAATCAAAACCTTCCGCCTGATTCATTTTGAGGAGCAGGGCGGCACCATCCGCCAGCGCGTGTTCCTGACGCAAGCTGCGCAGCGAGGCACGCAGGGATCCCCAGCCTCCCGCCGGTTGTTGGTAATGGGTGATCTTGAACGAAGACATAATCCCTCCCGAATGATCGAAATATACAGGACAGCACCACCGTCCATTGCGACTCATGGTATAATGATAATCCACTAGCAGTTTCCGCGCCAGGGCTGCACGATCTGGTTGATTGTTATATCTCCAAACACTTATTTGACTCGGTATTCCCCAGAACCAGACTGTTGGTAAACCGGATGAAGGTGGATAGACGATAATGTCTCATTATGATACGGATCCATCAATGGATAATGACTATATAACCCATGCCTGGGATCGTTGCACCGGACAATATCGGTTGGACGCGCATGATGCCCCAGAACTGCAAAGACTGGATGCGGGCAACCTCGGGCGACTTCTTGAGGAACAGCATCTTTTTGTAGAGATCGGATCTGCGGAAATGGCCCGTCTGATTCAGCAGATGTTGCGATTTTCCGAGGATGCCCTGCTACCGTCACCAGACTGTACATTGCTGTTGCTGGATGCCGGCGGCATCGCGCTGCATGCTGTCGGGACGGAAATCGGGGGCGGATGTGATGCCCGCTATTCGGGTATGGACGCCGGATTCATATGGCGGGAAGAGTATGTCGGGGTAACCGGACCGAGCCTTTGTCTGCATGACATGAAGCCCCGCATGGTCCACCGGGAAGAGCATTTATTCAAGAACTTTGTGGAGATGGCGTGCTGCGCGATGCCCATTTGGGCGCCATCTGGCGCACTGCTGGGGGTGATCGATTCAACCTATTCCCGCAGCGGTTATGTGAAGTCGGCGTATGTCTCGGTCATGCCGCTGTTGGCACAACTGGCACGGCGGATCGAAATGAAATATTTCGCCCGGAGTTATCAGGACCATATCATACTGTCGGTGAGCAGGATGAACGATTATACCGACCATGATGACGAAGCATTGTTTGCAATTAACGAGAATGGCGTCATTATCGCGGCGGAATTCGCGCTGACAAAAGGCACCATCGCTGACGCCAATGGCCGTCTTGTCGGTGCGAACGTGCGGGATGTGTTCGATGTCTCGCTGGACAAGATGCTGGACGATCACCATCGTGCGGAAAAGTCGCTCTTCAGACCCCAGCTTCGAAATGCCGGAGGGGGTGATAGTCTGCGGGTATTTTCGCTGCCGGACAAAGTGCCGTTCAGGGCTGTCGTGAACGGCATTCTCGGAAATGCACCGCATTCCAGGGACGCAGCATCGGTTCAGGTGCACGATTCCCTGCGGGCGTTATCGAGTGGCGATGCCGTGGTATCGGAAAATATTGGTCGTATCCAAAAGGTATTGAACAAAAATATCAGCATTCTGCTGCTGGGCGAAACCGGTACTGGCAAAGATACGTTTGCGCGCGCCATACACTGCGCCAGCGATAGAAGAGATAAACCTTTTGTGGCGATCAATTGCGCAGCCATACCCGAATCGCTCATTGAGAGCGAACTATTCGGGTATGAGCCCGGCTCCTTTACCGGGGCGAGCCGGGTGGGCAAGCAGGGTAAGGTGATGGCCGCCAATGGTGGCACGTTGTTCCTCGATGAAATCGGAGACATGCCCGCCGCGCTTCAGGGACGCCTGCTGCGAGTTCTCGAAGAACGGGAGGTCACCCCTCTTGGGACCACCAAAGCCAGCCCCGTGGATATTCGGGTGATCAGTGCAACCAATAAGTCGATCGATGGTCTGGTGCAGCAGGGAAGCTTTCGGACGGACCTGCTTTATCGGATCAACGATGTCGTGCTAAGCCTGCCGCCACTGCGGGAGCGGAGCGATAAAATCCGGCTTATGGAAACCATTTACCAACAGGAATGTGGCGTATCTGAAATGGAGATATCAGCGGAAGCACGGAATATTTTTCTGGGTTATTCCTGGCCGGGTAACATCCGCGAACTTCGCAGTGTGATGCGTACTGCCCTGGCACTGAGTGATGGCAAGCTCATCCGGTGTGAAGACCTGCCAGACCGGTTGGTGACCGGCGAATGGGCCGCTGGCCGCGTAACGACACCGGCGAACACACCACTATGGAGTGATTGCGATGCGCTGGAGCGAAACCGAATTCTCGCGGAGCTGGAGCGTCACCACTGGCGCGTGATCGATACCGCGAAATTCCTCAAGGTCAGTCGTAATACCTTGTACCGTAAAATGCGCCGGTATGGCATTATGGACGCTAACGCATAAAATTGGTGTCCATTGCATCCATGCGGTCTTATGGAAGGTGCGCCAAGCAGGACAGCCTGCTTTTCCATGCGTCATTTCATCGGAACATTCTTGCATCGTTTTTCCCTGGTGCCGGTTATGATGTAACTGCGGCAGAGCCGGGCCAGATGCGCGGCCCGTGTGACATTATGTCATCTTCATATGAACATTATGTGCAGCATCGGGCCGGATAACAGGATCATGGCGACATGATGGACCATGCCTCTTCCCCCTAAAACCACATGTAAATCCGTTGGTACATAATGGCACAATAATTGCTAATAATTTGTGGATCCGGATTCCATGTCTTGAAAAGTTTTTTGCCACACCATGGTCCTTGGGCGTCGGTTGGTGCTCAAGCATATAACCGTTGAATTCTGCTTAGGAGGTATTGGATATGCCAAGCTCGGTTACCATTCATCCGTCTGTTGATCATGGGGTCACGGCGGGATCGTCCCATTTTCATGGCGGTACCTTACGTTGCCATTGCACCCATAACCCGGTGCTGGTGGAGGTGAAGTCGCAACTGGCCCACAATCATGCATGTGGCTGCACCAAATGCTGGAAGCCCAAAGGCGCCAAGTTTTCGGTGGTTGGGGTCGTGCCCAGGGATTCGGTCACGGTGCTGGAGAACGGCGATAAACTCCATGTGGTCGATCCGAGTGCGGTGATTCAGCGCCACGCGTGCAAGGCCTGCGGCGTTCACCTGTTTGGCCGCATTGAAAATAAAGACCACGCGTTTTATGGTCTGGACTTCGTTCACTCCGAACTGTCGCCGGAGAAGGGCTGGGCGGCCCCCGAATTCGCGGCTTTCGTCTCGTCGGTCATTGAAGGCGGTATGGCGGCACCGTCGGAAATGGCGGGAATCCGCGCGCGGCTGACGGAACTGGGACTGGCGCCCTATGACTGCCTGTCGCCACCGCTGATGGATGCGTTGGCTACCCACGCCGCCAAGCAAAAAGGTGTGCTCAAGGAAGCCTGATGATATCGCGGATCCGCCCCATGGTGCGCCCGACCGAAAATGCGGTGGCACCGAAGGCGGGGTTTCAGCAAAAATTCTTACCAGGAGTCTACAGTCATGGATGTTCGCGCAGCAGTCGCCTTTGAGGTGGGTAAACCACTGGTCATCGAAACCGTGCAACTGGACGGTCCCAAGGAGGGTGAGGTACTGGTGGAGCTCAAGGCCACCGGCATCTGTCACACCGACCATTTCACCCTTTCCGGTGCAGATCCCGAGGGTCTGTTCCCGTGTATCCTCGGTCATGAAGGCGCCGGGATCGTCGTCGACGTTGGCCCGGGCGTGAAGAGCGTCAAAAAGGGCGACCACGTCATTCCCTTGTATACCCCGGAATGTCGCGAATGCGAGTATTGTCTCTCGCGGAAGACCAATCTCTGTCAGAAGATTCGGACGACCCAGGGGAAGGGCCTGATGCCCGACGGGACCACGCGCTTTTCATTCAAAGGCAGGCCGTTGTTCCATTACATGGGTTGTTCGACCTTCGCCAATTATACCGTGATGCCGGAAATCGCCCTGGCCAAAATCCGGGAGGATGCCCCCTTTGACACCAGCTGCTATATCGGCTGCGGGGTAACCACGGGCATTGGTGCCGTGGTGTTTACGGCGAAGGTGGAACCGGGTGCCAATGTAGTGGTTTTTGGGCTGGGCGGCATCGGCCTGAATGTGATTCAGGGCGCCAAACTGGTGGGCGCCAACATGATCATCGGGGTGGATATCAATCCGGCCCGGGAGGCCATAGCTCGGAAGTTCGGCATGACGCATTTCGTCAATCCGAAGGAGGTGGAAGGCGACCTCGTATCGCATCTGGTCGAACTGACCCATGGCGGTGCGGATTACAGCTTCGAATGCATCGGCAACGTAAAAGTCATGCGCCAGGCGCTGGAGTGCTGTCATAAAGGCTGGGGTGTTTCCTGTATCATCGGTGTTGCCGGCGCTGGCCAGGAGATATCGACGCGCCCCTTCCAGTTGGTTACCGGGAGGCGGTGGATCGGCAGTGCGTTCGGCGGCGCCCGGGGGCGTACCGACGTTCCGAAAATTGTCGACTGGTACATGGAGAAGAAGATCAATATCGACGACCTGATCACCCATCGTCTCAAACTGGAAGATATCAACGAAGGGTTCCATCTTCTGGAAACGGGGCAATCCATTCGCAGCGTGGTGGTGTATTGATGGCTCCGCTAGAAATACGGGAAGAGCATCGCTGCTTTGGTGGACGCATGGGTTATTATACCCATGCGTCCAGTGCCACGGGGGTATCCATGAATTTCGCGGTGTACCAGCCGCCCCAGGCGTTGGGCGGTGTCCTGGTCCCGGCCCTGTATTACCTGGCGGGGTTAACCTGCACCGAAGAAACGTTCATGATAAAGGCTGGCGCGCCGCGCTTGGCCGCTGATCTGGGGTTGATGCTGGTCGCCTGCGATACCAGTCCCCGCGGACTGAACATCCCCGGCGATTCTGATACCTGGGACTTCGGCGTGGGGGCAGGGTTTTATCTCAACGCAAGAATGCTGCCCTGGACGCGGAATTACCGGATGGGCAGTTATGTCGATCATGAGCTGCCAACCTTCATCGAAGAACATTTCCCGGCCTCTCCGGAACGCCGGGGCATTTTCGGGCACTCCATGGGCGGTCACGGGGCGCTGGTGCTCGCTTTGCGCAATCCGCAACACTGGCACTCGGTATCGGCATTCTCGCCCGTCTGTCACCCCAGCACGGTGCCCTGGGGAGAAAAAGCCTTTGGGAATTATCTGGGACCTGATCGTGAGCAATGGCGGGAATGGGATGCCAGCATGCTGATGCGCCAGCGTCCCTATCCTGGCGAGATACTGGTGGACCAGGGGGAAGCGGATCCTTTTCTTGCGGCGCAATTGATACCGGAGGCCCTGGAGGCCGCCGCGGAGGCCTCCGGGCAACGACTCCGTCTGCGACGGCATCCGGGCTATGATCATTCCTACTGGTTCATCCAGACCTTTGTGGAGGATCACCTCCGGCACCACGCCCTGCAACTGGGCCGTGTCGCCTGAGATTTCTGTCTTGCGGAGTTCGGGGTTGAATCACGAACCGGAGGGTAACGGCAATAACGCCCTGGAAGCCATTGTGGAATCCAGAGCCTGATCCACCGTGTTGCGATCGAGGTGTGGCGCGTATAACGCTATGAAGGTGTATAGATACCCGCGTAAATAGGTTCCCTGCCTCAAGGCCAGGTAGGTGGTGCTGGGATCGAACAGGTGACTCGCATCGATCACCTCCAGTTTTTTGTCCCGTATGGGGTCATACGCCATTTGGGCGACGATGCCTATCCCTAACCCCAGTTCCACATACGCCTTGATGACATCGGAGTCTATGGCGGAGAGTACGATGTTGGGGGACAGGCTGTGATTGGCGAAAGTCCTGTCGATCAGGGAGCGCCCGGCAAAGGCCTGGTCGTAGGTTACTATGGGATAGGCGGCAACTGCTTCCAGCGTCAGTGGCTGGCTTTGCAGCAGCGGATGGCCGGTGGGGGTGATCACGACGCGATTCCACTGATAGCAGGGCAGGGCGACAAGGCCCGCGTAGGAATTCAACGACTCCGTTGCGATCGCCACGTCTGCCTCCCCCGCCGCAAGCATCTCCGCGACCTGGGTAGGGTTGCCCTGGCGCAGGCGCAACTGAACCCCTGGGTAGCGTTCCATAAAGGTCTTTATCGCCTTGGGCAAGCTGTATCGGGCTTGGGTATGGGTGGTGGCGATCACCAATTCCCCACGATCGCCCTGAGAAAACTCCTGACCTACTTTTCGGATATTCTCGATGTCGCCGACTACCCGTTGTGCAAAAGTGAATATCTGCTCACCCGCCGGGGTCATGCCGATGATGCGCTTCCCTTTGCGCACGAAAAGCGCCACATGGATCTCCTCTTCCAGGAGCTGGATCTGTTTGCTTACCCCCGGTTGTGAGGTATACAGGCTGTCGGCGGCGGCCGATGCATTGAAGTTCTGGCGTACCACCGCGCAGATGAAACGAAGCTGTTGCAGGTTCATGGTCTGCTGCTCACCCAAGCCGGTTGGCCTGCACTGCGATAGGTCGGCAGTTGCATCAGGCGATCTCTATATCAATGGCGTAGCGCTTGATTTTGTTGGCCAGGCCTACCCGGGAAAGGCCGAGCGCCTCGGCGGCACGACTTTGATTGCCGTGGAAACGTTTCAGCGCGGAGATGACCATGCTACGTTCCAGACTTTCTGTATGTTCCTTTAATGTGCCGCCTTCCGTTGCCGATATGAATTGTTCCGGCTCTTTCCTCCGGTAGTTGATGATCGTATCGGAAAGGCGATCCGCGGTGATCGGTTGCCCGGATGGGGCGAGCGCTACGGTCCGGCGAATTTCATTTTCCAGCTCTCGCACGTTTCCCGGGAATGGATACTGGCGCAATATGTTCAATGCCTCGTGATCGATACCGGCATAGGATTTACCCAGACTCATGGAGAATTGTCTGGCAAAATGTTCCGCAAGCAACCGAATGTCCTCCGGTCGTTCACGCAGTGGCGGAATGCTGATTTCGAGGCCCTTCAAACGATAATACAAATCCTGCCGAAAGTTGCCCTGCTCCACCAGTTGGTCGAGCGGTACGTTGGTGACGGCGATGATCCGTACATCGGAATAATGCGTTTTATCGCTGCCGAGCGGTTTTACTTCGCCGGATTGCAGAAAGCGGAGCAAATTGGCCTGTAAGGGAGCGGACATATCTTCTATTTCGTCCAGCAAGACCGTGCCGCCATCCGCCGCGGAGAACAGGCCGAGACGATCACTCAGCGCCCCGGTATAGGCGCCGCGGCGATGTCCAAACAATTCCGACTGGAGCAATTCTGCAGGCACGCCGCCGCAGTTTTGCGCGAGAAATATCTGTTCACGGCGATGACTGTGGTAATGGATGCCGCGCGCCAGTAATTCTTTCCCGGTGCCCGTCTCACCATAGATCAGTATGGGTAAATCCGTGGTTGCGGCATGTTTCGCCAGATTGCATATTTTGTTCATGGCCTGACTACAGAAGAATAATTCGTCGAACTGGTGCGGTGATTGATTTGGATTCGCGTCGGCGGCTGCCGCCTTGGATTTTATCTGTCTGGATAAATCATGGGTGAGTTGGCGATGTTCGCGGGAAATTTCACGGTATTCCAGAGCCCGCTTCAAGCTCAGGGACACCAGTTCCGGGAACAGGGGCTTGCGCAGGTATTCGTAAACAGCGGCCACATGCAGGGCGTCGGCAAACTCGCTGGAATCCGTACCCGGGCCACACAGAAATCTTATCGCCGTCGGTTGCCGGGTGCGGAAGTCGAAGAGACACTGGGTGCCCGACATATCCTCCAGTTTTGCGTCGCAGATGATGGCATCCACAGGATGTGCGCCAGCGAGGTCCAGCGCCGCGGCGCCGCTGGAGACGATGATGCATTCATAGTGCGTGGACAGTGCCCAGCTCAGGTTGCGGGCTTCCTGCTCGTCCGTCAGGACCAACAAAATGACTGGAACCGCACGCGGGCTTGCTTCCATCGGTACCTCTGCATGAAAAGGAAGTATGCACATAGTATATTAACTTTCTTTGCAATGACGCAAGCCGTTCCGGCGGTTTTTATATATCAACTTGTTTAATAACAATATTATTTGTTGGCATCCATTCTGCTTAATGACTCATGTGGTACCCATATGACCATTTCAGAGGAGGTTACGACGATGGCGAACGTGCTTTGGCTCCAAGGAGGAGCCTGTTCTGGAAATACTATGTCTTTTCTTAATGCGGAGGAGCCGAGTGCTTGCGATCTGGTGACGGATTTTGGCATCAAGGTGCTCTGGCAGCCCTCTCTCGGAGTGGAACTGGGGGACAATGTTCAGAAGTTGCTTCGGGATTGTGTGTCTGGGGCAATTCCCCTGGATATATTCGTTTTCGAGGGTACCGTGGTTAACGCCCCCAATGGTACGGGGACCTGGAATCGCTTTGCCGGTCGTCCGATGAAAGACTGGGTGAAGGAGTTAACAGGTGCTGCCCAGTACGTGGTGGCGTTGGGAGATTGTGCGACATGGGGGGGTATCCCGGCGACCGCCCCGAACCCCAGTGATTCTCAGGGACTTCAGTTCCTCAAAAAGCAACATGGCGGTTTCCTGGGAGCGGGCTTCAAAAGCAAAGCTGGGCTTCCTGTCATCAATATCCCCGGTTGTCCTGCCCATCCGGATTGGATCACCCAGGTACTGGTGGCAGTGGCGACAGGACGCGCCGGAGAACTGGAACTGGATGATCTGCAGCGTCCAAAGACGTTTTTCAAGAGCTTCACCCAGACGGGATGTACCCGCAACATGCACTTTGCTTACAAGGTTTCCGCCACGGAATTTGGGCAGAGAAAAGGCTGTCTCTTTTATGACCTGGGCTGCCGTGGCCCGATGACGCATTCACCCTGTAACCGCATTCTGTGGAACCGGCAGTCCTCGAAAACTCGTGCGGGGATGCCCTGTTTGGGTTGTACCGAGCCGGAGTTCCCTTTCTTCGATCTGGCACCAGGCAGTGTATTCAAAACCCAGACTGTGATGGGGGTGCCGAAAGACCTGCCAGAGGGTGTGGACAAGTCCGCTTATATCAAACTGACGTCAGCCGCCAAGAGTGCTTCGCCGGCCTGGGCCGAAAAAGACATCTTTGTGGTCTGAGGCGCTGAGCGACCCATTTCTGTTTATTGCATATTCGAGGAGATATTGACATGGCAACAGCCGTACAGACACTGGATATCAGCCCGGTTGGCCGGGTGGAGGGGGATCTGGATGTACGCGTGGACATTCGGGACGGCGTTGTGGTCGAGGCCTACACGCAAGCTGAATTGTTCCGTGGCTTCGAGGTCATCTTAAGAGACAAGGACCCGCAGGCGGGGCTGGTGGTGACGCCGCGTGCCTGTGGTATTTGCGGCGCTTCGCACCTGACCTGTGCCGCCTGGGCGCTGGATACGGCATGGCAGACGGAAGTCCCGCGCAACGCCATCCTGGCCAGAAATATCGGTCAGCTTGCGGAAAGTCTGCAAAGCTTGCCGCGTCATCATTATGGATTGTTCATGATCGATATGGTGAATGAGAACTACCGGCATGGTAAGTTCTACGATGAGGCGGTCAGGCGGTACGCTCCGTTTACGGGTACCAATTACGAAATCGGCGTGACGATTTCCGGCAAGCCTGTGGAAATCTATGCGCTCTTCGGTGGGCAGTGGCCGCATTCCAGCTACATGGTTCCCGGCGGCGTTATGTGCGCACCCACCTTGGCCGATGTTACCCGTTCCTGGTCCATACTGGAGTATTACCGTACCAACTGGCTGGAACCGGTATGGTTGGGGTGTTCAATGGAGCGTTATGAGCAGATCAAGTCCTATGATGATTTCATGGCGTGGCTGGACGAGCGCCCGGAACACGCTAATTCCGACCTGGGAATGTATTATCGGATCGGCGAGGATATTGGGCTGATGAAGTTTGGTGAGGGGTTGGGCAAGTACGTTTCGTGGGGCTATCTTCCCCATGAGGACCGTTACCAGCATCCGACCATTGACACACGGCAACAGTCAGTCTTCATGAAGGGCGGGGTTTACGATGCGAGGGCCGACAAGTTTCATCCCATGGATCAGTCCTTCACCCGAGAATCGACGACCCACGGCTGGTATGACGAAGGAAACAGTCCTGTCCATCCCTTCAACCGGAACACGAGGCCGATGCAGTCCAACGATCGGGACTTCAATGGGGCCTATACCTGGTGTACCGAAGTTGCCCATGAGCAGTTAGGGCGCATGGAAGCCGGTCCCCTATCCCGGCAATTGATCGCCGGCGGCAATCATGGCGAATCCTGGCAGCATTCTGACCCCTTCATTCTGGATGTCTACAAGAAAATGGGCCCCAGTCTGTGGTTGCGGCATTTTGCGCGGATGCATGAGGCGGTGAAGCTATATCGCCAGGCCGAACATTGTCTGCGTGAGTTCCGCCTGAACGAGCCATTCTATATCAAGCCCCGCGAACGGGATGGGCAAGGATGGGGTGCCACGGAGGCCATACGTGGCGCACTGGCACACTGGATTGAAGTAAAGGGTGGCAAGATCAGTAATTACCAGATCATTGCACCTACCACCTGGAATGTGGGTCCCCACGATGCGCAGGGTGGTCGTGGTCCCATCGAAGAGGCTTTGATTGGAACGCCTATCGCGAATCCAGCGGACCCGGTGGAGGTCGGGCATGTGGCCCGTTCGTTCGATTCCTGCCTGGTTTGTACGGTGCATGCCCATGATGCCAAGTCCGGAAAGGAGCTCGCCCGTTTCCGCACTGCCTGAGTCGTATAATCTAAAAAATGGGGTCGGATACCGGAGTGCAGGGTCCGGCCCCAAAAATTCAGCCACTTGAATCCAGAAAGGCAGGGGCATTATGAATCACATGGCACATGAAGAGGACGCATTAAGGGCGCAAATTGCCAGCATGCTTAAAGCAGGACTGAAGACAGAGATCACCCCATTTCCCGAAGACAGCAATGCTTTCGCGCAACTACTGCAGCGTATCCGCGAAGAGGCGGGGTCGGATCTGGAGAAGAAACTGGTGATCGGCGGTTTTACGGATTACCCCATGGGGGAAGATCAGCAGCGCTGTCAGGAGTGCATGTATTATCTCAACCACCGCCGCTGGTGCGACCTGCCGGAACTGGACGTTCCGGTAGAGCCGGACTGGTGGTGCCGCCTGTGGCGTATCTAGGCAAGGAGGTATCTGGACATGCAGACCATGGAAGAATTCCCGGAGGACGCGCCGATACGTGCGCGGCTGGAAAAATTGCTGCTCGCTGGCCTGCCTACCGAAGCGGAACCGCGTGCGTACGACCTGGAAATGCAACAGTCGGTGCTGACGCGTTTGCAAAAGATACCGGCGGAAGATATCGCAGAACGTATCGCGATAGCCGGGTTCACGCTGCATCCTTATGCATCTGAGGGGATTGAGGAAGCGTGCGAAACGTGCATGTATTTTCTATCGCACCGGCAGTTCTGTGCGCTTCCTGAATTAATGTTACCGGTCAGGCCCGAATGGTCCTGTCGGTTGTGGAGAATTTAGTCATGCGTGTGGTGCTGGGATGCGGTAACTTGTACCGACGCGATGACGGAGTGGGTATCACGGTTATTCAGCGACTGCGGGGCGCGCTGGATCCCCTGCCCGCAGATATCGCCCTCCATGATGCGGGCACTTCCGGCATGGACGTGATTTTTAAGGCCCGCGATTGTCGGCAACTTATCATTGTGGATGCGTGCCGGACGGGCAGCGATCCGGGAGCGGTGTTCAGGTTGCCTGGCAGCGAGCTGGAATTGCCTCATACCCCGACCCTCACATTGCACGACTTTCGCTGGGAACATGCGCTTTATGCCGGAAAGCGCATGTTTGGGGAGCGATTTCCCGAGCGAGTAACCGTCTTTTTGGTAGAGGGTACTGATTTCGGTTTTGGCGACGGGCTCACACCACCCGTGGAGAGAGCGATCCCCGCAGTGTTAGCCCAGGTGAAAGCAGCGCTGGTCGAGCTGGAAACAGTCTCATGACTGAGAATGTTGTCAATCTTCTGTTGAAGGATGGGTACCTTTTTATTCCCGCGCCCGTTTATCGCGATGCCATGGCTGATCTCCGGGCGGTTGCCGTGCTCTGGCGATCGGCATGTTTGCATTTGATCCCCTTACATCCTGGTAGTGTCGGTGGCTTTTTGTTGAAACGTCGCAATCTTGCCGGCGATCGGGTGGTCGATCTTCGCCTCTTCCTGCGGGAGCATGAACTGCAGGAGAACTACGAGGGGGTTCTCTCCTTTCTGTGGATGCCGGAACAGGGAGCGTGGCAGACGATGCAGCTGTGTCCAGAGTTGTCTTGATAAGTAACTTATCATATATGTAATTGTGCTTGACAGCTCTGCTTTCTACGCTATACTACGGTTGTAAATAAACATTACAGTGTGCGTTCCATTCGGAGGTCTTTCATGTCCAGTACTTTGGCAGAAACGGAATATCAGGTCGCCTTGAGAACCGCTCGGGATGACAACATTCCGGCTGGAGAACGTGCGGAAATGCTCATGGAAATCGCGCTGGGTCTGCAGCGGCACCCGCGCCGACCGGAGGATCTCGAGCAGGTCAACGATCTATACAAAGAAGGTTTACAGGTTTGCCCGGATGGGGACGCCTTGCTACGGGCACGGCTATTGGCCGGACAGGCAACTGCCTTGCTGGCAACGCCCGGCGATACCCGGGTGCTTGAAGAAGCTGTCGCTTGTCTGCGCAGTGCGTTACCAGTACTGCAGACCTTGGGGAACGCCGAGGAGGTTGCCGAAACCGAGATGAACGAGGGACTGGCCCTACAAGGACTCGCTGTGGCGGGGAAGGTCCCGTTTCCAGATGCCGTAACGAAGTATCACAGCGCCTTACGCGTTTTTACTGCGGATAAATTCCCGCGCGAATATGCGATCATCCATAACAATCTGGCTACCGCCTATCTGTCCATGACTATGGGTGATGAGGCTTCCAAAATGCGTGAGGCACTGGCCGTCCAATCCTATGAGTCTGCGTTGCGTGCTGTCACCCTTGACGCTCATCCGACGGAATACGCCATGCTGCAAAACAACCTCGGTAATGCGCTGCAGTACAGCAGCAGTGCGCATCCGGTCGAAAATAATCTGCGTGCCCTGGAAGCCTATCGGGAGGCCTTGCGGGTACGGACCCCCAAAGAGCGACCGGAGGAATATGCAAACACCATCAGCAATATGGCCAATGCGCTGAGGAACCTGCCCGACGACCCAGAGCACCCGGAGCTCGGCAAGATTCGTAATCTGGGTGAGGCGGTCAGGTTATATGAGACCGCAGAAAAGATCTTCATGGAAATGGGGGAAATGGATAAGTCAAGGTTAGTCCGTGTGGCTCTGGACGAAACCCTGGCACTGGTACGCGAACATGGATCTGTACATTAACTGGGAAAATATCGGAGAGCACCTATGTCGGCACTGAACGCGTTCGACGGTCAACAGGTACAGGCGATCGTCATTCTATGGATTTTGCTGGGTGGATTGGTCGGAGTGTTGGCGGGGGCTGTGTCGGGGATGCTGATCGGCGGCAAAAAGCTGGGCGATTACAAATTGGCGGCAATGATGGGGGGCATGTATGCGGTGATGCCCGTCATTCCCGGCGTGGTCTTGGGTACGATTATCCTTGTACTGATCTGAAGTCGGGGGAGACCCAAAGGAGGAGGACATTATGTGGGACATGATATGGAACTCGGCAGGATTGTTCCTGCGCGGAAAGCTGTTCAAAGATACCCGGCTGGTTCTGATGCTGCTGGCGGCCAACATCATCTTGGCTGCTGTGGTCGTCGTTGCCGGACATTTAGCCGGCATTCCGTATCTGGTGGATTGTCTGGTTGCTGGCCTCCTGTGTGGCGCCCTGCAACCCATCCTTTTTTTGAATTTGAAGTACGCATGACATGGCGACGTCACCCGTGCCTGAGGACATTGAAAGCAGGGAAGCAGATACCCTGACGGAAGATATCGCCCGATTGGGCAGCCTCGAAAAAATCATACAGGGATGGGATGAAACACAGCAAAGAACGGTGCTGGCACTGCGCAATGGCTGGGAGGCGATTTACAGGGAATGTTTGCGGCGTCTTATTCGTACCGTGCAGAATGCCCCACAGGGGGCCACCGGCTTGCGGGAAGCTGCAGCAGATCCGTATGTCTATGCGGTGCTGCGGACCCTGAGTCTGGTTCGGCCCTCCCTGCAGGAACGCATCGAAGCGGCGCTGGATAGTGTGCGGCCAGGTCTGGAAGGCCATGGCGGCAATGTCGAACTGGTCGAACTGCGTCCGCCCGATACTGTAGTTTTGCGCTTGCTGGGGTCTTGTCACGGTTGCCCATCTTCCTCACTGACCCTGTCGGAAGGGGTGGAGAAAGCAATCCGCGAGGCCTGCCCGGAAATATGTCATATTGAAACGGTAGGTCGTCAACATGCCGCCACCGCGCCGATCGGCGAAGGAACTGAACAGCGTATCAGCCCCTTCGCCATTGGCGGGCGTCATCCCTGGCTGCCGGCCCTGCGGCTGGAGGACCTGCCGCGAAATAGCCTGCTCGCTCGGGAGGTCCTTTCCGACGCCCTGCTGTTCTGGCGCGATCCCGAAGGAGATGTGCACTGTTACCGCAATGCCTGCGCCCATCTGGGTATGCCTCTTGATGAGGGAGAGATAGATCCAGTCGGTGTTCTGACTTGTCCGCATCACGGATTCCAGTTTGCGTTGGAGAGCGGAGAATGTCTGACGATACCCGAAATCCAGTTGGAGCCCTGGGCGGTGCGGATGGTCGATGGTGAGATCCAGGTGAGGAGGAATCATGACTGAATATACCCTACCCCTGAGTGCCGCTATCCGGAACCGGCCAACCGCCATCTCTTCGGAGCAGTTGCTGGTGGGGGCGGGGGCGAGGGTCATCCTGGGGGAGCAGGTACAGCCCAGGGGGGTCGTCGTTCCTGTCGTTCCTTCCGCGCGGACGCTTTTCGGCCCGCGCGGTGCCAGCCTCATGGCTGACGGATCTCTTTGGGTGGCTGATACCGGCCATCATCGCTTGCTGGGGTGGCCCACGCTACCCGCAGCCGATGGCCAACCTGCCACTTGGCTCATTGGTCAGCCAGACTTTGAACGGGACGGGGGGCGCAACGCCCACGGTCCCGTCGGCGCGGCATCGCTGAATGTTCCCACCGGGATCTGTCCGGTTGGCAACGGGATGGCGGTGGCGGACGTCTGGAACCATCGGGTGCTGATCTGGAATGAAGTGCCTCATGAAAGCCATGCTCCGGCGGATCTGGTTCTCGGCCAAAGCGATTTTGTGTCGGCGGAAATCAATCGCGGTGCGCCCCAACCATCCGCGTCTAGCTTATACTGGCCCTATGGGGTCTTTTGGGATGGTGCTAGGCTTTATATCGCGGATTCTGGTAACCGCCGCGTCCTCTGGTGGGAGGGCATTCCCACGGAAAAAGGACAACCCGCGGACGGTGTCCTGGGCCAGGCGGATTTTCATTGCCGGGACGAGAACGGAGGTCACGAAGCGGACGCCATGAGCATGCGCTGGCCCCATGCGGTAACCCATTTCGGGGATTGGCTGGCCATGGGGGATGCGGGGAACAACCGGGTGCTGCTCTGGCGTGGGGCACCACAGCGCAATGGCCAGGTGGCCGATATGGTCCTCGGTCAGCCTGACTTTGCTCAGAACGCCCACAATCGCGGTAATTACTTCCCCAATGCGGCCTGTTTCAATATGCCCTATGGCGTGACCGCCACGGGAAACTGGCTGATCGTGGCGGATACGGCCAACAGCCGACTGCTGGGCTGGCAGGCGGACGATCTGGTGACGGGCGCTCCGGCACGTACCCTCGCCGGTCAGGATGATTTCCAGCACAAGGGGGACAACCGCTGGGGTGTGGTGGGGCGCAATACGCTATGCTGGCCTTATGGGATTTCTGCTGCGGGAAGGAGTGTGATCATCGCCGATTCGGGTAACAACCGCGTACTGCTTTGGGACAGGCGGTCATGAATTCCCCCGCGGACCGGGTCGCAACCCTGGGTGAGGAAGTCCGAGTGCGCGGACTGGTTCAGGGCGTTGGGTTCCGTCCTGCGGTTTGGCGCATTGCCCGCGACTGCGGGTTGTCGGGCGATGTGTGCAACGATGGGGAAGGGGTGCTGATCCGGATCTGGGGGCCGGCAACCGAGCGGGATCGATTTCTGACCCGCCTGCGCGACGAACACCCACCCCTCGCGCGCATTGACGAGGTGGTCCGCGGATATTTGCGCGAAGATCCTCCTGAGGGGCCTTTCGGGATCAGCACCAGCCGCTCTGGGCACGTACATACGGGAGCGGTGCCGGATGCCGCTACCTGTCCCGCCTGCCTGGGGGAGATATTCGACCCCTTCCATCGGCGTTATCGTTACCCTTTCACCAATTGCACGCACTGTGGTCCGCGTTTTTCGATCCTCGAAGACATCCCCTATGACCGTGCCCATACCTCCATGGGCGTCTTTCCGCTCTGCAGGGATTGCCGTGCGGAATACGAAAATCCGGAAGACCGGCGCTTCCACGCGCAACCGGTGGCCTGCCATGCCTGCGGCCCGAAGGCCCGGCTCGTCCGGCTCGATGGCCACGCGGTCAGTGCCGACCGGTATACCCAACTGGACGCGGTGGACGCGGCGACCAACCTCCTCAAGCGCGGGGAAATCGTGCTCATCAAAGGGCTTGGCGGTTTTCATCTCGCCTGCGATGCCACGAATGACCGTGCGGTGTCCACCTTGCGCCTGCGCAAACACCGTCCCCATAAACCCCTGGCGTTGATGGCCAGGGATCTGGAGGTCGTGCGCCGCTATGCGCACGTGAGCCGCGCAGAGGAGAAGTTGCTGCGGTCTCATCAGGCGCCCATCGTGCTGCTGAACCGTCTGGACAACGACTCCCTGGCGCCTGGCATTGCGCCGGGGATGCGGCGGCTCGGATTTATGCTGCCTTATACCCCCCTGCACCATCTCCTGATGCGCCGGATGGACCGCCCGATCGTCCTGACGAGCGGCAATCTCTCGGATGCTCCGCAGGTTATTGACGACGCGACTGCCGTCCGGGCGCTGCGGGGGGTGACCGACTGGATGCTGACCCATGACCGGGCGATCATCAACCGCGTCGATGATTCTGTGGTGCAGATGGCGGGAGACGACACCATGATCCTGCGCCGGGGGCGTGGCTATGCGCCGGAGTCGTTGCCGCTGCCCGAGGGTTTCAGGGCAGCGCCGGACCTGCTGGCGCTGGGTGGGGAGCTCAAGAACACTTTCTGCCTGATCAAGGACGGACAAGCCATCCTTTCCCAGCACATGGGCGATCTCGAACAGGCAGCGGTCTGGGACGACACTGTCCGGAATCTCGCCCTCTACGCCCGGCTCTTCCAGCATGTGCCCAAGGCCGTCGTGGTGGACCGTCACCCCGAATATCTGTCGCACAAGTGGGGGGTGGAGATGGCGGAGGAGGGCGATCTCCCCCTGATTTCCGTGCAACACCATCACGCCCATATTGCCGCGGTCCTGGTAGAACACGGCCTGCCGCTGGAGCATCCGCCGGTCATCGCCCTGGCTCTGGACGGTATGGGTCTGGGCGAGGGGGGCGCTTTGTGGGGTTGTGAGTGTTTGCAGGTGAGTTACCGCGAAATCCGTCACCTGGGCGGGTTGCGGCCTTCCGCCCTGCCGGGGGGTAGTCGCGCGATGCGTGAACCGTGGCGCAACGCCTTCGTGCAGCTTGCGGACGCCTTCGGCTGGTCCGTGGCGGGGCAACGATTCGCCGATCTGGCCATCATGCAGTACCTGTCCGAAAAGCCGGTGGCGCAGTTGTTGCACATGCTGGACAGGAACGTCGGCACGCCGCTCTGCAGTTCCGCCGGGCGGCTGTTTGACGCCGTCAGCGCGGTCTGTGGCCTGTGCACGGACCGGGTGAGTTATGAAGGGCAGGCGGCCATGCTGCTGGAGGCCTGTGTCGATCCGTCTATCATGGGGGATGCCTCAGAGCCGGGCTATCCTTTCGGCATCGTCGAAAGCGAAAAGAACTTCATTCAGATGGATCCGCGGACCCTGTGGCCGCCGCTGCTGGGCGATCTCCAGGGTGGGGTTCCGCTGGCGGCGATTGCTGCGCGCTTCCACAAAGGCTTCGCCGCCGGCCTGGCGCAATTGCTCAGCCGGGCACTGGGCGCCACACCCTGGACTTCCACCGTCGCCTTGTCCGGGGGTGTTTTTCAGAATCTGACCCTGCTGCGGGCAACCCGGGAGGCTCTGGAATCCCAGGGGCTGGAGGTTCTGGTTCCGCATCTGATCCCCGCCAATGACGGCGGCCTGGCTTTTGGGCAGGCGGTGGTGGCGGCCGCGCAAATCGTCGCTGGTCAACATCCTATTGCAGGAGGGCATGAGCCATGTGTCTAGGTATTCCGGGTCAGATCACGAGAATCATCAATGCGCGTGAACGACGGGCGGAGGTGGCAATCAACGGGGTACGGCGGGAGGTCAATATCGCCTGCATTGCCGATGTGGAGCACCCCGCGGAGTCCTGTGTCGGTGACTGGGTGCTGGTGCATGTGGGTTTTGCCATGAGCCGCATCAGCGCGGAGGAGGCAGCCCTGACGCTGGATGTGCTGACGCAACTGGGCGAAGCTCAACTGGAAATGGATCGTATGCGCGAGTCCGCGCCAACAGGTCCCATGGCGTAATCGCCAGGAGGTGCAATGATGGATCCTCTGCAGGATCTTTATCCTTTTCTGCACGGTCAGGCCAAAAATCCGCAGCGGGAAAAGACGGCGCTGCTGGAGTCCGTGCGGCAGAAATCTGCCGAAAGCCGGAATGTCAAGGCGCAGTTTTTTGCGGCGCACGCGGAGGCGCTGGTTTCCATGGCGGCGGCCCTGGCGGCGGTTTATCAGAGCGGCGGTATGCTCTATACCATGGGTAACGGCGGCTCCTCCTGTGATGCGGACCACTTGGCGGTGGAGTTCATGCACCCCGTTACCACGGGCCGTCCGGCTCTGGCGGCGCACAGTCTGGTGAGTGACCGGGCCATGCTGACCGCCGTCGGTAATGACGTGGGTTATCAGCATGTGTTTTTACGGCAACTGACGGCCTTGGCAAGACCGGGGGATGCGCTGTTCGGCTTTTCGACCAGTGGCAACTCCGCCAATCTCATGGCCGCCTACCGCAAGGCCCGGGAAACCGGCATGGTGACCTTCGGCCTTGCCGGCATGGAGGGGGGTGAGATGCAGGCAAGCGGCCTGGTGGACCACCTCTTGGTGGTGGCGACGGACAGCATTCACCGTATCCAGGAATGCCACGTCACGACCTTTCACATACTCTGGGACCTGGTGCATACCATCCTGGCAGACCGGCGCGGAGACTTGCGGGCGGAGGTAACCGAAGATGCGTTACGTGGATGAGTTCCGGGATCCCGAAAAGGCCCGCTATCTGGTCAAGGATATTCAAAGGCTGGCGGCGCTGATCCCGGCCACCGCGAACCGGCCGTTACAACTCATGGAGTTTTGCGGTGGCCACACCCATACCATTTTCAAATACGGTATCGAGCAGATGCTGCCGCCCTCGGTGGAATTGGTGCATGGGCCGGGTTGCCCGGTCTGCGTGCTGCCCATGGGCCGGGTGGATGATTGCGTGACCATTGCCGAGTGTCCGGAGGTGATATTCACCACGTTCGGTGACGCCATGCGGGTTCCCGGCTCGCGCAAGAGCCTGCTGCAGGCCAAGGCCACGGGCGCTGATGTGCGGATGGTCTATTCGCCGCTGGATGCGCTGGCCATCGCCAGAGATAACCCGGACCGGGAAGTGGTGTTTTTCGGTCTTGGTTTTGAAACGACCATGCCGGCGACGGCGCTGACCATTCTCGCCGCAGAACGCCAGCGGGTGGCCAATTTTTCCGTATTCTGCAATCACATCACGACGCTGCCCACCATCAAGGCCATTCTCGACTCCTCCGATATGGAGCTGGACGGTTTCCTGGGCCCCGGCCATGTCAGCATGGTGATCGGTACCCATCCCTATCACTTTATCGCCGGGCATTACCACAAACCCGTGGTGATCGCGGGGTTCGAGCCTCTGGATATCCTGCAGTCCCTGTGGATGCTGCTGAAACAACTGGTCGAGCGTCGCTGTGCGGTGGAAAACCAGTACGCGCGGGTGGTTCCCGAAGAGGGCAATATTCAAGCGCTGGAAGCCATCCAGCAAGTGTTCGAGATTCGCGAGTACTTCGAGTGGCGGGGGCTCGGCTCCATCGACCACTCCGGGGTCGGGATCCGCAATCGCTTTGCAGCCTTCGACGCCGAGCGCCGCTTTACCATACCCAATCTGTCCATTGCCGACCCCAAGGCGTGTCAGTGCGGAGAGGTGCTCAAAGGGGTCATAAAGCCTTGGGAATGCAAGGTCTTTGGTATGGCATGCACCCCGGAAACGCCGCTGGGCTCCTTGATGGTTTCTTCGGAAGGGGCATGTGCCGCCTACTTCAATTATGGAAAGATGCCGGGAGAGGTTCCCGCTACGGCAGAGGAGGTGTCCTGATGGCTGCAAATCCGCAACCGCGTGTCAAAAGACCCCATGGTGATGTGGTCAATCTTTCCCATGGCAGTGGTGGCAAGGCCATGCGGGATCTGATCGAAGGATTGATTCTGCCCGCCCTGGGCGCCTCCAGTGCCACGCCGCTGGAGGATCAGGCCCGCATCGATGTACCGGAAATCCTTGGGAACGGTGACCGGATCGCCTTTACTACGGATTCCTACGTCGTCGACCCCCTCAGCTTTCCGGGCGGCGACATCGGCACGCTGGCCATCAACGGTACCGTAAACGATCTGGCGGTGGGCGGCGCACGGCCCATCGTGCTGAGTTGCTCCCTGATCCTCGAAGAGGGCCTGCCCTTCACCATTCTGGAGAAGATGATGTGCAGCATGGCGCGGGCGGCACAGGCGGCGCGGGTCAGGATCGTCACGGGGGATACCAAAGTGGTGCCCCGGGGCAGCGCGGACAAGCTGTTCATCAACACCGCCGGCATCGGAATCATCCCGAAGGGCGTCCATCTGGAGATCGCCCGGATCCGACCGGGTGACCAACTGCTGTTGAATGGCTACCTGGGGGATCATGGCGCCGCCATTTTGAAGGCGCGCGGCGATCTGGCCCTGGACGCCGATGTGGAGAGCGATTGCCAGCCTCTGCACGGGATTATCGCCGCCCTGCTGGCGGCGGCGCCGGGCACCCGATGCATCCGCGACGTGACCCGCGGCGGGCTGGCCACGGTGCTCAACGAATTTGCCGGGGGGGCTGGCGTGGGTATGCGCATCGTGGAGGATAGCATTCCCGTCCGCCCCGTGGTCAGAGGCATCTGCGAAGTGCTCGGCCTGGATCCCCTCTATCTGGCCAACGAAGGCAAACTCCTTGCAGTGGTGCCAAAGGAAGAGGCTGGGGCTGCGCTGGATGCGCTACGTTCCTGCCCGGAAGGCACCTACGCCGGGGTGATCGGCGAGGTGCTCGCGGGGCCTCCCGGAAGGGTCGTGCTGAGCAGCCATTTCGGCGGAGAACGCATCGTCGACATGCTGGTGGGCGAACAGTTGCCGCGAATCTGTTAGACGGGGAACGGCGATGCACGAACTCGGGATCACCCGCAACATTGTCTCCATCTGCAGCGAGCAGGCCCGTGGTCGCAAGGTGACCCGGGTGCGGCTGGAAGTGGGGTTGTTATCGGGGGTGGTGCCGGACTCCATTCGCTTTTGCTTCGACGTGTGCAGTCAGGGCACGCCGCTGGAGGGCGCGGAACTGGAAGTGCTGGAGATTCCCGGTGAGGGCGAATGCCGGTCCTGTGGCAAACGTATCCCTCTCCGGCAGGTATTCGGGCATTGTCCGTGTGGTGCGGGCGACCTGATCTGTGTGGCCGGTAAGGAACTCAACATCAAGGATATGGAGGTGCAGTGATGTGTAAAACCTGTGGATGTTCCGATGGGGCACAAACGCGGATAACGCACCTGGGTATTGCGCGGGGTGATGCTCCGGATACCCTGGAATCATCGGGCGATGTGCCCGGACATGCCCATGAGCACCGGCATGGCGATGCAGCGGTGCATAACCATGGCCTGCATTCGCATGCCCACGGTGGTGCGAGCTCCCATCTCCATCCCCACCCCCATGTACCGGCGGACGGGAATGCCCACCTGGTGTCTTTGGAGGCGCGGATTCTGGACAAAAATGATCGCCTCGCGGAACGCAATCGCGGCTGGCTGGCGGGACGGGGCGTGTTTTCCCTGAATCTTATGAGTTCACCGGGAGCCGGGAAGACGACCCTGCTGGAAAAAACCCTGGCAGAACTGGCGGGCGAGTTCCCCCTGGCGGTAGTGGAGGGCGATCAGGAAACCACCCACGATGCGGAACGCATACGCCAGGCGGGTTGCAACGTGGTGCAGATCAATACCGGCCAGGGCTGTCATCTGGAGGCGGATATGGTGGCGCAGGGACTGCAGGAGATCGACCCGGCCGCCGGTTCCGTCGTCTTCATCGAGAACGTGGGAAACCTGGTATGCCCGGCCCTCTTTGATCTCGGTGAAGCGGCGCGGGTGGTCATCCTGGCGGTCACCGAGGGCGAAGACAAGCCGGCAAAGTACCCCCACATGTTTCACGGCGCGGACCTGATTCTGATCAACAAGATCGATCTGCTGCCCTACCTCTCCTTCGACCTGGAACGTTGCCTCGGTTACTTGCACGAAGTCGCGCATCATGCCGAGGTGCTGCAGATCTCCGCCGCCACGGGAGCGGGTCTGGAGCCGTGGTTTGCCTGGTTGCGCGAGCATCGAAACAAGGCGTTGTCGGAGGCCGGAAAAGTGTTGGCCGGTTCCTGAGCTTCCTCGTGCCCAGGAGGCGGTCATGCCCACGGACGCCCATCAGACGCTGCACAAGACATTTCAGCTCGTTGATTTGTCCAGTCTGTCCATCTCCAGCGTGGGTCCCATCTTCAGCGTGGCGGCGGCAGGGTCGGCCATGGTCCAGGCAGCAGGAGCAGAGGTGCCCCTGGCGATCGTACTGATTGCCATTCCCTTCATTCTGTGTTCCTGGATATTTCTGTCGCTGAATCAGTATTTTCCCAACGCCGGTGCCTCCTATCACTGGTCCCGGCGGATCATGGGCATCGATTACTCGAATTTTCAGGCATGGATCGTGATCATGGCCTATTTCTGGTCGATCCCGCCGATCCTGATCCCGGCGGCGCGGTTCACTCTAGAGGCGCTGGGAGTACCGCACCCCGGCGCCGGATTGCAGATCGTGGTGGCCACGTTCTGGGCACTGTTCGCGGCGGGTGTTTTGTTGTTCGGGGCGCGTATCACCGCCAGGGTCACCCAGATATTTCTACTCATCGAGATGGTATCCGTCGCCTTCATGGCCATCGTCGGCTATTCCCATTGGGGGCCGCCGGCGGTGGGGGCGGGGTCCTTCTCCCTCAGCCATATTCACTGGGCCGGCGTCATCGTCTGCATGGTGGTGGGCGCCACCATCGTGGACGGCTGGGAAATCGACTCCTACGCCTCGGAAGAATCCAGAAAACCGCGCATCACCCCGGGATGGGGAGGAATCATCGGGGCTGTGAGCGTGGTGCTCTACTACCTGCTGATCTGGCCCCTGCTTCTGCATCAGGTACCCCTCGACCAGTTGCAAAACACCAATGATACCCTGAGTCTCTGGGCGGCAACGGTATCCCCGCAATTACTCCCGTGGATGCGCATAGCGATTATCGCGTCGACCGCCGGTGGTCTCTGGCTCACCACCTTCATCCTGTCCCGCGCCCTTTTCGCCATGTCCCGGGATAGGGTGATGCCGGGGTGGCTGGGCCGACTGAATGGCGAACACGTGCCGTACTGGTCCGTCATCCTGCCCATCCTGCTGGCCATGGCGGTTGTCCTCATGCAGGTTTTCTTCCACAGTATGCGGGACCTCTTCAACCTGGTGCTGAGCGCGGCGGGGTTCTTTCTGGTGGCGGAGTTTTTATTGGATGGGGTCAACATGATGCGTTTTTTATTGCTTCAGCACCGCTCCGTCCGGCACCATTTCAGTGCGCATCATCACGCCGGTCTCCTGCTCGGATCGCTGGTCGTGATCATCAGCCTTTCCGCCGTGGAGGTGCTGTTCCTCATCTATGGCCCGCAATATATTGCGGCCGGCATCGATCAGACCGTTGGGGTGTTTTTGCTGTTGGGCATCTTTTATGTGCTCTGGCTGCGCCGGCGGAAGGCGGGGCAAGACATTTACGTCTTCGATGAGCTGGAGTTGCAGGAAGATTGACCAGGACTGCGGCCTCTGCTATATCGGGCGGACGCTAACCTTCTCAACTTTCCCCGGGGTTTTTATGGCAGTACATGGTGAAGTGGTGGTTCTGGGAGCAGGCATCGTCGGGGTTTCCATTGCCCTGCAGTTGCAGTTACGGGGCCGTCCCACCATTCTTCTGGACCAGCAAGGGGCCGGAGAGGGGACGTCCTTCGGCAATGCCGGCCTGATTCAGCGCGAGGCGGTCATGCCGCACCCCTTCCCCCGTGCCCTGGTGACGCTGCTCAGCTACGCCCGCAATCAGTCGACCGAGGCCTACTACCGGGGGACGATGCTGCCGCGTCTGGCCATTCCCTTCCTGCGGTACTGGTATAACTCCCGTGAAGACCGTCACCGGATGATTGCCCGGCATTATGCGGCATTGATCGCGCACTGCCTGGATGATCATCTGGCTCTGGCCGGTGCGGCGGGGGCGATCGACCTGCTCCGTCCCGGTGGCTGGTTGCAGGTACACCAAAATCCCGAGTCTCTGGACCATGCCCTGAAAGAGGCGGCGTATAACGCCGGGAATTTCGAGGTGGCTTACGACGCACTTGATAGCGCGCAGGTGGCGGCGATGGAGTGCAGTCTGCGTCCCGGACTGGCCGGCGGTATCCACTGGACCCAGCCCCTGGCCGTTGTCGATCCCCACGCGCTCACTCTCGCGTACCTGAACTATTTTACCCGGATGGGCGGCGAGTTTCGCACCAGCGCCGTGCGGAGCATAGAGCGTGGTTCGACGGGGTGGCGCATCGCTACGGTGCATGAGCCGGTGGAGGCCGCCGAGGTAGTGGTGGCTTTGGGCGCCTGGTCGCCGGATGTGACTGGACCTCTGGGTTACCACCCGCCGCTTTTCGTGAAAAGGGGCTATCACATGCACTACGCCCAACCGGACGCCACACCACTCGGTCACCCGGTGCTCGATGCCGATCAGGGTTATATGCTGGTGCCCATGCAGCGTGGTATCCGGCTGACGACCGGTGCGGAGTTTGCGCATCGGGACGCCCCTCCTTCCGCTATTCCGCTTGCTCGGGCGGAAGCGCAGGCACGGCGGTTATTGCCTGCCCTCGGCGGGCGTCTGGACGCCGACCCCTGGATGGGGGTGCGCCCCTGCACCCCCGACATGCTGCCGATCATTGGTCGGGCGCCGGGGCATCCGGGTGTGTGGTATGCCTTCGGCCATTGTCACCAGGGTCTGACCTTGGGGCCGACCACCGGGCGTTTGCTGGCCGAGATGATGTTGGGTGAAACGCCGTTTACGGACCCTGCTCCCTACCGACCGGAGCGGTTCTGAACGTGGGATTTTTGGATATTGAAACGCAGTCTGCGAACGCCTGGAGCCAATCATCCTAAATTCGGCAGTTACCCCTGCTGATTTGGCAGGATTCCTCTGATAGGATTGATTTTTCCCCTGTGTTGGAGGCTCACCCAATGGGTGAACGCACTAAGCGGCCCCAAAAGCCCATTCCTGAGGCTATACAGAGCATGATTGTGGATACGATGGGCGGTCGTGTTCAGGTATCCTGGGATAAGGAATCGGCAGCCACTCCCTTTGGCCAGTTGGTGTTCTTTGCCGAGTTTCAGAAAGTCAGTGGTTTGTTTGATGCTTGGGTAGAAGAATGTCCCTTGATCTATAACAGCCCCAACGCACCCAAGAAGCGCGATGTATTGGGCACTTGGGATCTCTCCATACTGGCGGGTCACCGACGCTATGCACATGTCACTGGATTACGCAGTGATGGTGTCAGTCCGCAGATTCTGGGGATGAGCAAGATCGTCAGCGAAGACGCCCTGCGCCGGGCGCTGGGTAAAATCCCCGAAGGCGAAGGCACCGAATGGATGCGCAAGCACTTGTTCAAAAGCGCAAAGGCAGCCTGTGACACGCCTTGGATTCTTGATATCGACACCACCATCAAAACGTTATTCGGGCATCAGCAAGGGGCTGAAGTAGGCTACAATCCGCACAAACCGGGGCGTCCATCCCATGCCTATCATGCGTACTGGGTCGGTAATCTGCGGCTATTGCTGGATGTAGAAGTGACAGCCGGCAACACCACGGCCTCCAACCATGCCCAACCGGGGCTGAACCGCGTACTGGACACCCTGAGTGCCGAACAGCGTCCTTATCTGGTCCGTGGCGACTGTGGCTTTGGCAATGATGCGGTTATCCGCGAGATGGAAGCGCGGCAGCAGTCCTATCTCTTCAAATTGCGTCAATCGCCCCGGGTCAAGCGCCTGTTACAGCGGGAATTTACCCGCCGTGACTGGGCGGATGCAGGACAAGGCTGGGAAGGCCGCGAAGACACGATTCAACTGGCCGGGTGGCAGCAGAGCCGCCGGGTAGTCATTCTCCGTCGCCTACTCAAAGACCATCTAATCGCCACCCAGGAACATCAAGGCCAGCTGGAATTTGCTTTCGTGGACCGTCGCCAGACCAAGGTCTACGAATACGCCGTACTGGTGACGGATATCCAAGAAGGCATTCTGAGTATCGCGCAGTTGTACCGCGACCGGGCCGATGCGGAGAACGGTTTTGACGAACTCAAGAACCAGTGGGGATGGGGCGGGTACACCACTCGTGATCTGGCCCGTTGTCGGCTCTCCGCGCGTGCCGTGGGGCTGGTCTACAACTGGTGGAGCTGGTATTCCCGACTGGCTTTTCCGGGGTCACGGAGAGAAGCCATCACCAGTCGTCCATTGCTGCTCTCCGCTATAGGTCGCAGCACCAAACACGCTGGACAGATTCATCTTTTTCTGACACCCATGCATGCCGCGCAGAAAAAGGTGGAGCGCGGAATTGAGAATATCCGTAGAGGGTTGCGGATAGTTCGGGAGACTGCGGAGCAGTTCCTGGAACACCAGCCCTGGGACCTCCTCGTGAGCTACATCGTTGCGCAAATTACGCGATCACCATGGTCACCGCCGGGGACTTTTCCGGCACTTGCCGGACCTTAACTGCTTTTTTTAGGATCATGGAACAGGTAAGCCCTCCCAAACGCCGTCTCGAACCCCTGTGCGAAAAGATTACGCTGCCAGTGATCCGTGCCGTGGTGGATGATTTCTACAATCGTATCCAGCATCACCCGACCCTGGCGGAGCCTTTCTCCGTCGTTCAGGACTGGGAGTTGCACAAGGATCGTCTCGTTCACTACTGGTGGACCGTGTCTGGCGGACTTCCCTACAAAGATTACCGCTATGCGCTGGGCGACAAGCATGCTCCGGTCGGAATAACCCATCCGCTGGTGGATGACTGGCTCGCGCTTTTTCACGAAACCATGCTGGACCACATGGATGCGGATATGGCCCGTCGCTGGCATGGTATGGCCACCGGCATTGGCGAGTCTCTGCGCCTGATGTTCGCCCCGCGCGGGGATTAAGCAAAGGGTCGGTGCTGACCCTGATCCAAAAAAAACCGGTAGGCGGGGTTGGCGGTTTCCGCCACATGCGGGTAGTCGAGTCCGGCAAGCAGTGACTCGAATCGTGCCATCTCGCTGTCCGGCACCTCAAAGCCCGCCAGCACCCGGCCCAGGTCGACGCCATTATTGCGATAGTGGAAGAGGCTGATATTCCAGTGCCCGCCCAGTTTGTCGAGAAACTCCATCAGTGCCCCCGGCCGTTCGGGAAACTCAAAACGGTAAATCCGCTCATTCTGTGCGGCCGCCGCATGCCCGCCCACCATATGGCGGATGTGCAGTTTGGCCATTTCGTCGTCACTCAGGTCCAGCGCTTCGTGACCCGTGACTCGTAAGCTCTCCAGCAATGCATTGGCGTCTTCCCGGTCGCGGATGGCCACTCCGACGAAAATATGCGCCCGATCCCGGTGGTGCAGGCGGTAATTGAATTCCGTCACGACTCGTTGACCAATCGCCGCGCAGAAGGCGCGAAAGGCTCCCGGTCGCTCCGGGATGGTGACCGCAAACAGCGCCTCGCGTGCCTCGCCCAGTTCCGCCCGCTCGGCGATGAAGCGCAGGCGGTCAAAGTTCATATTGGCGCCGGAGAGGAGGGCGACCCAGGCCCCGCCCCGACCGGGGTCGGTTGCCGCCATCCGCTTGAGACCCGCCAAGGCCAGCGCACCGGCCGGCTCCATGACGGAACGGGTTTCGTCAAATACATCCTTGATGGCCGCACAGATCTCATCATTGGTCACCCGCACGATTTCATCCACATATTTGCGGCAGAGGGCAAAGGTGTGTTCTCCCACCTGGCGCACAGCCACGCCATCGGCGAAAATACCGACCTGGGGCAGAGTAATGCGTTCCCCCGCCTGCAAAGACCGATACATGGCGTCGGCCTCAAAGGGCTCTACGCCGATGATGCGAATCTCGGGCACGATGGATTTCAGGTAAGCCGCCACCCCGGCAATGAGGCCACCGCCGCCCACCGGAACAAAAATCGCTTCCAGGCCGGCGCCCCGCTGACGGAGTATCTCTGCGCCTATGGTCCCCTGTCCCGCAATCACCAGCGGATCGTCAAAGGGCGGAATGAAGACCATGCCCGATTCGGCGATCAGGGCGTCGCAATGCGCCTGCGCGTCGGAGTAGCTGTCACCATGAAGAATGACCTCCGCACCTCGCGCCCGTACCGCGTTGACCTTGATTTCCGGAGTGGTGCCGGGCATGACGATCACCGCACGGATACCCAGCTTCTGGGCAGCATAGGCGACGCCCTGCGCATGATTGCCGGCGCTGGCGGTGATGACGCCGCGTGCCTTTTCCGTATCCGAAAGCTGGGCGATCTTGTTGTAGGCGCCGCGCAGTTTGAAGCTGAACACCGGTTGCAGGTCTTCACGCTTGAACAGCACCTCGCGCTGCAGGCGTGCGCTCAATTTGGGCGCGGCTTCCAGGGGCGTTTCCCGAGCCACATCGTAGACCCTGCTGCATAGCACTTCGCGCAGAAGATTTTTCACGAAGCGTTTTCTTCCGGTTTGTGGAGCTGCATGAGTTTGCGGAATTCAGCGATATCAGGCGCCAGGGTCAGGTTTGCCTTGGCTTCCATGGCCTCGTAACGGGTGAGTATTTCTTCGCCCATTTCGGTCAGATGCGCACCGCCGCCGTGGCTGCCCCCGGTGGCGGTGCTCACCACCGGTGCCAGAAAACAGTGATTCATGGTGTCCACCAGCAACCAGGCGCGCCGGTAACTCATATTCATCGCCCGCGCCGCCGCAGAGATGGAGCCTTCTTCGCGAATATGGCGAAGCAGTTCGGCCTTGCCAGGGCCGATGGCGATGGCTTCCGCCAGCAAGACGCGAAGACGGGGTTGCAGGTGGTCTGTCATGGGATCCTCCTCTCAAAATAGTCGAGCAGCGTGTTTGGCAACCAACGCAGATGACCCGGAAAGGCGCCATCGATAAAGCCAACATGACCGCCTTGCTCGGTGATGCAACGTGTCACGGTCAGGCTTATCTGAACATTGCGCAGGCTGTCGACGGGTACGATAGGGTCATCCGCGCTGTTCAGAAGCAAAGTGGGTACCTGTATCCACGGCAACAACGGCGCCGCCGAGCCCTCTTCCCAGAGCTGCCGGGCGCCCGAGAAACCATGTACTGGCGCCGTAAAATATTCATCGAAATCATACACGCTTTTTGCCGAAAAGACCCGTGACCAGTCCGCCATGTCCGGGTATTTGGCTTCGTAACGGCGGACAGAAGCCTTCATTTTCTGGAGAAAATACCGGTTGTAGAAGCGAAGATGACTGGATTGCAGATACTCTGCCGTCGCGACCAGATCAACCGGGGCGCAGACCGCAGCCGCAGATTCCAGGTTTTTATGCGCCTCGTCTCCTGCCTCGCCCAGATATTTGAGCAAGGCGTTGCCGCCGAGGGAAACGCCGACGGCGTAGCGAGGGCGACATGGAAGCAGTGCCGTCGCGCGCTCCAGCATCCAGCGAATCTCGGCACTATCCCCCGCGTGGTAGCTACGGGGCAGTAAGTTGTCCATTCCTCCGCAGCCGCGGAAATTGATAAAACAGCCTGCCCAGCCCCTCCGCCGCAGGCCTGCCGCGAGGGCGCGGGCATAATGTCCCTGTGAACTACTTGCCAGGCCATGAAAGAGCATGACCACCGGCGCAGCGGCTGACGCGTCCACCCAGTCTACGGCGACCCGGTCGCCATCGGGGGTTTCCCAGATTTCCCGGCGAAAATCGACAGGATCCGAGCGCGCAAAAAAGGGCGCCCAGATGGTCTGAAAGTCACCACCCCGCGACCACCAGGGCGGATGAAAAGCGCAGAAAGGATTCAATCCTCTAGGTAGGCGTCATGGCTGCGCAAGTAGGCTTCGAGATCGCCGATGCAACTGCCGCAACCAGCGCCACAGCCGGCGTGGACCATCAACAGCTCCATAAAGGGCAGGGGGTTGGCGCGCTGGCGCTCAAGAATTTCCTGAAAAGTGGCGGCCGAACAGCAGCAATAGGGGCTGTCATCGACTTCCTCGGGGACGGCGGACATGGCGGAACTTTCACCTCTGATACAGCGCAAAAAGCAAAGCCATACAGTAGCCATTGAGGGCGTGCGGTGCAAGAGGGAGGCTACCACGATCCGTTCTGAAAACACCGTGGCCGAAGGCACGGGGCTGCTATTATCCTGGTCATGATATAAAATGTCTGTATCGGCGTTGGCGCCCGATGCAACCGCCCGATGCAACGGCCACCACAGAGAAGCCAACGCCCTTTTTGGGAAGAGGTTCCCATGTCTGTGAGCGTCAGCAGGTCATTGTCACAAAAAGTTCATCACAGTGCCGCACTATTGTCATATTTATGAGTCATAATGGGTGGAGATTTGCTATCGTTTTTGCACGGAGAACTCTGCATGCTCAGCACTCAGTCTCACGGCAGTACCAGTCACGCCGCCACCAGGAAAGAGCGCTCATTGCGCCTCTATCTGGCGCGTCACCAGGATGACGTAGAAGCAGCGCAGCGCCTGCGCTATGACGTGTTCAGCGCCGAGTACGGCGCGCAGCTCAGCGGTCGCCCCGGGCTGGATCAGGATGAATACGATCCATTTTGTGAGCATCTGATCGTCGAAGATGAGGTCCGTCAGGAGGTGGTCGGTACCTATCGGCTCTTTCTTCCAGAGAAGGTCGCCCGGGTGGGTCGCTATTATGCCGAGACCGAGTTTGACCTCTCCCGTCTGCTGACCATGAATGCGCGGATTATGGAGTTGGGACGATCCTGCGTACATCCCGAATACCGTCAGGGCGCGGTGATCGCGCTGCTCTGGTCGGGGCTCGCCGAGGCAATGACGATGTGGCAGATCGATTACCTCATGGGATGCGCCAGTGTCCACAGTACGGATGGTCAGGCGGTCGGCGCCCTGTATCAGAGTCTTGGCACCCATCTTACGCCGCTGGAACAACGTGTATTCCCCTTGCGGGCCCTGCCCCATTTTGACGCGCAGGCGCAGGTCGAACCGGCGCCACTGCCGAGCTTGCTCAAGGGGTATTTGCGGGCCGGGGTGCGCCTCGGCGGTGAGCCCTTCTGGGATCCGCAATTCCATTGCGCGGATTTTTTCGTCTGGTGCGAATCGACGTTGATCTCCCCACGCTACCAGCAGCGCTTCCTGGAACCGGCGGATGCGCGTAAATGATGCGTCGTAGAAAGCCCGCCCCGGTATTGGTGCCATACCCGGGGCGGCGCTGGCGCCGTTCGCGGCCCAAGGCTGTGCGGCGCATCTGGCGGCTGCCGGTGCTGGTATTTTATCTGCTTCTGGCCTTTCCGTTAGCGGTGTGGACCTGCGCCCGAAAGCCCGCACCGGACGCCGGTAGCTATCGGGCTTTTGCCTGGTGGAGTCGGCAGGCCCTGCGCATTTTTGGGATTCATCTGCGCGTGGATGGGGTCATCCCGGAAGCGCCGGTGCTGGTCGCCGCCAACCACGTTTCCTACCTCGACATTCTTGCGTTGGCGACCTTGATTCCCAGCCGTTTCGTAGCGAAGAAGGAAATGCGCGCATGGCCCTTTTTCGGGATTATGGGTGCGTGGTTGGGCACGCTTTTTATCGATCGCAGCGATGCCCGCGCCAGCCAGCGCATCCTGCGTCAGGCCGGTGAGATTCTGGCAGCCGGTACCAGCGTAACCGTCTTTCCGGAGGGGACTACCAGCGACGGCAGGGAAGTCGGCGATTTTTTTGCAGCGCCTTTTGAGGCCGCCTGCTGGGCAGGGACGCCCACCATACCAGTTGCACTGCGTTATGAAGACGTGCTCCGTCCCGGCCAGCCCGACGCACTTTGCCCCTTTGTCGGTGACGACAGCCTATTCGGCCATCTCTGGCGACTGGCGGCGGCCGCACCCCTGACGCTGCGGCTGGAATTCCTGCCCGCACTGGCCCCCGGATTGGGACGCCGCGAGTTGGCGACGGCCGCCCGGCAGGCCATCACCGAGGCCCTGCAGCGGATGGAACAGGGGGCGTCTGTCACCTATCTGCGCGACCCTCGCCGTCACTCCCTACGGGATGCCTGGGTGGCGTGGCGGCGGGGACATGGCGGCTGAGGAGGTATCCACAGGAGAACTAGGCGGTCTTCGGTCGCCAGCTCTGCACGCTTTCGACAAGAATGGCAACATGTTCAACGGGGGTCTGCGGGGTGATGCCGTGGCCGAGGTTGAAGATATGACCGGTCCCCGACCCGTGACTTTCCAGAATGCGCGTCGCTTCCCTGACAATCCCTTCGGGGCTGCCGTAGAGGGCGATGGGGTCCATATTACCCTGTAGCGCAACGCTGTTACCCAGACGCTGGCGGGCGACGCCCAGTTCCGTCGTCCAATCGAGGCTCAGTGCATCGGCGCCGCTCGCGGCCATGGCCTCGAGCCAGTTGCCTCCGCCCTTGGTAAAGAGTATGACCGGCACTCGGCGGCCTTCGGCTTCGCGCCGCAAAGCGGCGACGATCTCGCTCATATAGGCGAGGGAGAACTCCGCATACGCAGGAGTACTGAGGCTGCCGCCCCAGGTATCAAAAATCATGACCGCCTGGGCACCCGCGGCAATCTGAGCGTTGAGGTAGCTGGCCACCGACTGCGCCAGGTGGCGCAGCAGCCGATGCAGCAGCGCCGGATCGCTGTACAGCAGCCCTTTGATGTGGGTGAAATCGCGGCTGCCACGCCCTTCGATCATATAGCAGGCGAGGGTCCACGGACTGCCTGCAAAACCGATGAGGGGCACACGTCCGTCGATCTCACGGCGGATGAGCCGCACGGCGTCCATCACAAAGCGCAACTCCGTTTCCGGGTCGGGCTGGCGGAGTGCGGAGATATCGGCAGCGCTGCGCAAGGGGCGTGCAAAAACCGGACCTTCTCCTTCCTGAAATTCCAGCCCGAGTCCCATGACATAGGGGATGGTCAGGATATCCGAAAAAAGGATGGCGGCATCCAGGGGGAAGCGGTTGATGGGCTGTAAAGTGACCTCGCAGGCCAGTTCCGGCGTGGTGCAGAGGCTGAGAAAATCGCCGGCCCGGGCGCGGGTGGCGCGGTACTCAGGCAGGTACCGCCCGGCCTGACGCATCAGCCAGACGGGTACGTGATCCACCGGCTGACGCAGGCAGGCGCGCAGGAAATTATCGTTCTGCAATGTGGGTTTCACCGTCTATACCCCCAGATAGTCGAGGATACCCTGCGCCGCGCGGCGCCCTTCGTCCACCGCAGTGACCACCAGGTCGGAGCCTCGTCGCATGTCTCCCCCGGCAAAAATGCGCGGGTTGCTGGTCTGGAACTGCGCGTTGGTGCTGATCCGCCCCCGGCTGTCCGTAGTGATGTGGTGTTCCGCAAACCAGGGAGCAGGGGAGGGATCAAAACCAAAAGCGATGATCACGACATCGGCATCCAGCACTTGTTCCGAGCCGGGAATGATTTCCGGGTGACGCCGGCCCCTGGCATCGGGCTCGCCCAGACGGGTCTCCACCAGACGCACGCCCTGGGCTCCCGATGCAGCATCTCCGACCACTTCGACGGGCTGACGATGGAAAAGAAAGTGGACGCCTTCCTCGCGGGCATTGGCGACTTCCCGGCGTGAGCCGGGCATGTTCTCTTCATCGCGGCGATAGACACAGGTCACCTGGCGGGCACCCTGGCGGATGGCCGTACGCAGACAGTCCATGGCGGTATCACCGCCACCCAGCACCACAACCCGCTTGCCGGAAAGGCTGATATAGGGGAGTGTCGGGTCCGGCAACTGCATCAGGTGACGGGTGTTCGCGATCAGGTAGGACAGCGCCTTGAGGACGCCTGGCAGTTTCTCGCCGGGGAAGTCGCCGGTCTTGGCGGTATAGGTGCCCATCCCCAGGAACACGGCGTCAAAATCTTCCAGGAGCTTACCCAGGGAAATATCTCTGCCAACCTCCGTGTCGAGCTGAAAACGGATACCCATTTCCTGGAGCAGGTTGGCGCGGCGTGCAACCACTGCCTTCTCCAGTTTGAAGGACGGGATGCCGAAGGTGAGCAGACCACCAACCGCCGGATAGCGGTCAAAGACGACCACTTCGGTGCCTGCGCGGTTGAGGATGTCCGCACAGCCGAGGCCTGCCGGACCGGCACCCACTACGGCGACCCGTTTGCCATTGGGGAGGATGTCGGGCATCCGCGGCTGCCAGCCACGGGCCAGCGCTTCTTCGGTGACGAACCTTTCCAGATTGCCGATGGTGACGGCGCCGAAGCCGTCATTGAGGGTACAGGCACCTTCACACAGGCGATCCTGAGGGCAGATGCGGCCGCAGATTTCCGGCAGGGTATTGGTCTGATGGGACAGCGTGGCCGCTTCTTCCAGACGATTCTCGACAATGAGTTGCAGCCAGTTGGGAATATAGTTGTGCACCGGGCACTTCCATTCACAATACGGGTTGCCGCAATGCAGGCAGCGGTCGGCCTGAAGCTGGGCACTGCCCAGGTCAAAGCTCTGGTAGATTTCCCTAAAGGCTTCGCGGCGTTCTTCTACGTCCAGCTTTTTGGGGTCCTGCCGCGGGTCTTCGATGAATGAAAAATGACTCATGGTTTTTCCTCAGGGTGACGCGGTCAGCTCGCTTCTTCGAGCAGGACATCCAGTTTGGCGGCCTTGGGCACCACCAGCCAGACATCGCGGATAAAGTGGGTCCAGTCCTTGAGTAGCCCCGCGGCATAATCGCTGCCGGTGGCGGCCACATGGGCCTCGATATGGCGCCGCAGGAGGGCCTCGTAGCCGCGCATGGATTCGGTTTCGATCCCGTGGTAATTCACCAGCTCACCATTCACTTGATCAGGGAACTGGCGGGCCTGATCGCGGACGAAGGCGAGGCCGCCGGTCATGCCCGCCCCGAAATTCACGCCGACCGGGCCGAGGATGACGATCTGGCCCCCGGTCATGTATTCGCAGGCGTGATCTCCGGCGCCTTCGATCACGGCGATGGCTCCTGAATTGCGCACTGCAAAGCGCTCACCGGCGCGTCCCGCGGCGTAGAGGTGTCCCCCGGTGGCTCCGTACAGGCAGGTGTTGCCGACGATGGCCGAGTCCCAACTCGCATAAGTGACACCTGCCGGCGGCGCGATGATGATCGTACCGCCATTCATGGCTTTGCCCACATAATCGTTGGCATCGCCATGCAGATGCAGGGTCATCCCCTGTACGCAGAAGGCACCAAAGGATTGGCCCGCGGTGCCCTGTAAGTCGACTTGTACCGCATCTTCCCGCAACCCGGAATTCCCATAGCGGCGGGCGATCTCTCCGGCAAGGCGGGCGCCGATGGAGCGGTTCACGTTACGGATCGGGTAGTGCAGGCGGGTGGGGATTTGTTCTTCCAGCGCGGGCCGGGCGTCCTTCACCATGGTTTCCGCCAGATCACCCTTGTCGAAAGGCGGGTTGCGGTCCTGGGTCTGAATGTTGGTGCCGGCATGGTGCAGGTCGGTATTGCCCAGCAGCGGACGCAGATCCAGATGTGCCTGTTTTTCCGTCTGCGCCCCACCGATTTCCAGCATCTGGCTGGCGCCGACGAGGTCATCGAAGCGACGGATACCGAGTTGCGCCATGATTTCGCGGGCTTCCTCGGCGACGAAACGGAAGTAGTTGATGACCATTTCCGGCAGGCCGGTGAAATGTTTGCGCAGGGTCTCATCCTGGGTGGCGATGCCCGTGGCGCAGTTGTTGAGATGACAGATGCGCAGATATTTGCAGCCCAGCGCGATCATCGGCGCGGTACCAAAACCGAAGCTCTCCGCACCCAGCAGAGCGCCTTTGATCACGTCCAGCCCGGTTTTGAAGCCGCCGTCGGCCTGCAAACGCACCCGATGCCGCAAGTGGTTGCGGCGTAGGGTGACCTGGGTTTCTGCCAGCCCCAGTTCCCACGGCGAGCCGGCATATTTGACCGAACTCAGCGGACTGGCGCCGGTGCCACCGTCGTAACCGGCGATGGTGATACGGTCGGCATAGGCCTTGGCCACGCCGGCGGCGATGGTGCCGACACCAGCTTCCGAGACCAGCTTCACGGAGACGTAGGCCTGTGGATTGACCTGCTTCAGGTCAAAAATGAGCTGTGCCAGATCCTCGATGGAATAGATGTCATGGTGCGGCGGCGGGCTGATGAGGGCGACGCCTTCCTTGGCGTAGCGCAGGCGGGCAATGATGCCGCTGACCTTGTGCCCCGGCAACTGACCGCCCTCTCCAGGCTTGGCGCCCTGTGCCACCTTGATCTGCAACTCTTCGGCGTTGACCGCATACTCCGGCGTCACACCAAAACGACCTGAGGCGATCTGCTTGATCTTGCTGACTTTATTGTTGTGGTAACGGGCCGGATCCTCACCGCCTTCGCCGGAGTTGGAACGCCCGCCTATGGTATTCATGGCGATGGCCAGGGCCTCGTGGGCTTCCGGCGACAGGGCACCCAAAGACATGGCCGCCGTGTCGAAACGGCGGGTAATCGCCTCGATGGGCTCCACTTCGCTGAGTGGGATGGGCTGTGCGGCCGGGCGCAACTGCAGCAGATCGCGCAGGTTGGTGACCGGGCGATCGTTCACCAGCCCGGCAAAAACCCGGTAGTCGGCGTAGCGCCCTGAACGGACCGCCGTTTGCAGGCTCTGGACGACATCCGGGTGGTAGGCGTGATATTCACCGCCGTTGACATATTTGAGCAGACCGCCCAGTGACAGCGCCTTTCGGGGCATGTACGCATCGCGAACTTGCTGGCGGATATCGTTTTCGAGATGGCTGAACGACGCCCCGCCGATGCGGTTGACCGTCCCCTTGAAACAGCGCTCCACCACCATCTGATCCAGGCCGAGTGCCTCGAAGAGCTGGGTGCTGCGGTACGATGCCAGGGTGGAAATCCCCATTTTTGAGAGGATCTTATAGAGGCCTTTGTCGATGCCCTTGCGATAATTTTCCAGTGCCTTGAGAACCGTCACCGGCTGGCTGAAGGCGTGCCGTTCGGCCAGGCTGCGGATGATGGCATAGCTCAGGTAGGGGTAGACGGCAGTGGCGCCATAACCGATCAGGGTGGCGAACTGGTGGGAATCGCGGGCATGGGCCGTGGCTGCCACGATGTTACAGCGGGTGCGCAGGCCGGCATCGATGAGGGCATGGTGGACGGCACCTACCGCCATCAGCGCCGGGATGTAGAGCCGGTCACGCTCCAGGGCGTGATCCGAGAGCACCAGGATGACGGCCCCGTGCCGCACCGCCTCGATGACCGCCTCGCAGAGGGCCTCGATGGCCCCTCCCAGATTATTGTCCGCAGCGGAATAGCAGAGATCGAAGGTCTGGCTGCGGAAGGCGGGTTCCGTGTGGCTGGTGAGGGCGCTGAAAATGGCATCGGAGAGCACCGGGGAGTGCACCTCGATGCGCCGGGCATACTGGGGTCGCTCGGCAAACAGATTGCTTTCGCTGCCGATGACCGTGTTGAGGGACATTACCAGCGCTTCGCGCAGGGGGTCTATGGGGGGTTGGTGACCTGGGCGAACTGCTGTCGGAAATAATCGGCGATGTGCCGGGTCTGCCGCGACAGGACCGCCATGGGGGTATCGTCACCCATGGAACCGACGGCTTCCTGGGCACCTTCGGCGAGGACGCGGATCACCTGGTCTTCTTCCTCAAAGCTGACGCCAAAGGCCTTTTCACTGACCAGCAGGTCGTTCACCGGTAACGCGGGGGTGGCAGTCCGGTCGTCGCTGTCGAGATGTTCGGCATACAGATCCAGCCATTCCCGGTAGGGGTGGCTGTTCTGGATTTGCGCGTCGATGTCCGCCGACTCCAGAAATTTTCCCGTGGCCATATCCACCGCCACCAGTTGTCCCGGCCCGACTCGGCCCTGCACGACGATGTCGCGGTGATCGTAGTCGAAGACGCCCACTTCGGAGGAGATGTTGATGATCCGGTCTTTGGTGATGACATAGCGGGCCGGACGCAGACCGTTGCGATCCAGTGCGCAGGCCGCGATGCGTCCGGTGTTGAGCACCAGTCCGGCGGGGCCGTCCCAGGCCTCCATGCGCATGGAGTGATATTCGTAGAAGGCACGCAGGGCGGGTTCAATGCGCGGGACGTTATGCCAGGCGGGCGGCACCAGCAGACGGATGGCCTTGAAAAAGTCCATGCCGCCCTGCACCAGCAGTTCCAGCATGTTGTCGAGACTAAAGGAATCACTGCCGCCGCCCACCGCCGGAAGCACTTCCGCCATGGGTAACAGCTCGCATTGGAGCTGCGCCTCGCGGGCCTTGGCCCACAGACGGTTGCCCTGCACGGTATTCAACTCGCCATTGTGGGCGAGGATGCGGAAGGGCTGGCACAGCCGCCATTCCGGCCAGGTATTGGTGGAAAAACGCTGGTGGTAGGTGACGAGGGCGGAGGCGAAGCGCGGGTCGCGGAGGTCGGGGTAAAAAACCGGGAGATTTTCCGGCAATACCATGCCTTTGTAGCCGATGACCTGAGAGGAGCAGGTCACCGCAAAAAAACTGCCCTCGTCGGCAAAGCGTTTCTCTACCCGCCGCCGCATGCGGTAGAGAAGGCGCTCCCGGTTGTCCGTATCCATACCGTCGGGGAGGCCCACAAAAGCCTGCCAGATTCCCGGCAGACTCTGCAGGGCTTCTTCACCACAGGCGCCAAGGTCGGCAGGTACCTCGCGCCAACCCAGGCAGCGCAGTCCGAGATCTTCCGCTTCAGCACCCAGCGCTGTTCGAATAGTCGTTGCAACCGTTTCGTCCCGAGGCAGGAAAAACTGACCGATACCAAAGTGCGTACCGAGAGTGATGCCCTGTTCGGCAGCGATGGCGCGGAAAAAGGCCTCCGGCATCTGCAACAGCAGGCCGCAACCGTCGCCGCTTTTGCCGTCGGCGGCTATGGCGCCGCGGTGGGTGAGCCGCGCCAATGAGACGATGGCCGTCGCGACGATGGCGTGACTGGCCTGGTTGTCCATCTGGGCAATCAGCCCGAAGCCACAGGAGTCCCGTTCAAAATCGGAGGAGTATAAGCTTTGCGTCATATCGTCACCTGGTCGTCACATCACCCTGTCGCCGGACTGCAAAGCAGGGCCGGGCATTATAACGCGCTCATGGGTACCATCCAAGGGTGCGAATGGATCATTCCCGGAATAACGGGGCAGGATGGGCAAGAGAAGGTTCAGGCCTCGCCGTGCGGGTCAAACAGACGGTCATACTCGGCGATGGCAAAGCGGTCGGTCATGCCCGCCACATAGTCGGCAACGACACGCGCCCGACGCTTTGCTGCACCGTCACACTCGTTGATGCGCACCTGGTATTTCAGTGGCAGCAGCCGCGGATCTTCGAGCAGGGTATGGAACAGCTTGCGTACCAGGCGCTTGGCTTTTTCCGCCTGACGGTGCACCCGGGGGTGGCGGTACATGCGCTGAAAGAGAAAGCGTTTGAGGGTGGCGACTTCGTGGGCGATGGCCGGACTGTGGGCGGCGAGCGGCTGCGACGCGGCCCGCACTTCCGCTATGGTGGTGACGCCTTCGGCCGCGATGCGGCGCCGGGTCTCACGGACCAGATCGTGGATGAGCAGATTGATGAGGCGGCGGCCCGTCTCGTGACGCAATATGGTCGCGGAAGCGTCGGGAAAGCGTTGCTGCACCTCGGCGAAAATCGTCCCGTATAAAGTATTGGCGCAGAGTTCTTCGCGGCTCAGCAGGCCGGCGCGCAGACCGTCATCGATATCATGGTTGTTATAGGCGATCTCGTCGGCGAGATTGGTGATCTGCGCCTCCAGGCTGGGCTGGGAGCCCCGCAGAAAGCGTTCACCCACGTCGCCTAGGTCGGGGGCTTTATTTTTGGCGCAATGCTTGAGAATACCCTCGCGGGTTTCGAAGGTCAGGTTCAGGCCTGGAAAGTCGCCGTAGCGCTTTTCCAGATGGTCCACGATTCGCAGGGACTGGATGTTGTGCTCGAAACCGCCGAGGTCGGCCATGCATTCCTGCAGGGCATCCTGTCCGGCATGGCCGAAAGGGGTATGACCCAGATCGTGGGCCAGGGCGATGGCTTCGACCAGATCCTCGTTCAAGGCCAACTGGCGGGCGATGGCGCGCCCCACCTGTCCGACTTCCAGGCTGTGGGTGAGGCGAGTGCGGTAGAGATCCCCCTCGTGATTCACGAAGACCTGGGTCTTGTATTCCAGACGGCGGAACGCGCCGGAGTGAATGACCCGGTCGCGGTCGCGCTGAAAGGCGCTGCGACCGGCGGGCGGCTCCTCTGCGTGTTTGCGGCCACGGCTCTGCGCGGGGTCGGCGGCGTATGGCGCCAAGCCCCCGGGCTGTCCCGGAGAGGCCAGGTCAGGCATGCCCGGACGATTCCTGCAGTGTGGCACCGGCGGCCGCGGATTCGTCCAGCACCCGCTGCATGGTTTCGGCGAGTAGCGGCAGGCGGGCGGCGAACAGCGCGAAGGCCGCATCGGCATACTCGCGAATTTCATACTGGGCGTCCTGCTTGCGCCGTAGTTTGAAAAAATTCATCAAACTGCGGAAGTTGACCGTCCAGTAGACGTCCGAGTAGGTCGCGACCGGCATCACATTGCGCAGCAGTTCGCGGACCCGGCCACGGTAAGGGTCGCGCCCACCTTCTTTGGGAGCCAGTTCACCGCGTTCGCGCGCACCGTCAATGCGGCTGCATGCCGCGCTATATTGTTTCTCATACCAGGCGAAGAGTTGCGCCATCAGCGCTTCATATTCGTCTATGGCGGCCTCATCCAAAACCGCAAAGCCATCCACCGTGCGCGCGGCGACATCGGGCACATAGGCGACGGAGATGGGCTTGCGATAGCGCATGGAAAACTCGTTCCAACTGGAAACGCGGTGTTTGACCCACTGGCGCAGCACGAAAATCGGCGCGATGAAGCGGAAACGAAAATAGACGGTCTCGAAGGGGGTGCCATGCTGATCGCGCAGCAACTGGTAAAGCAGGGCGCGGTCGCGATCCGTAAATTCGTGCCCGTTGGCGAGGCGCTGGTTGGTGGTGCTGATGCGCGCGGTGTTGATGATGGTGGCCTCATCACCCCAGGTTTCCTCCAGTTCGATGAAACCGAAGTTGCCAATGCGGCGGGTACCGCCGGGATTGAGTGCGCTACGCCGCGCCATTTCCTCCCGCAATTCCGCGGTCGCCTTGTTGATCTCATGCATGTCCGTGCTCCATGAACGCCTGAAGGGTTTGAGTGATGGCGGCCGGGGGAACTTCTCCGGTGATGACCGCACTCCCGATGCCGCGCAGCAGGATGAAGCGCACCCGCCCCCCTCCGCTTTCTTGTCGACGCGCATGAAGCCGAAATAGTCGGCGACGGGGAGGGCCGGGGCCAGGGTGGGCAATCCGGTGGCTTCGATCAGGGCGTAGATGCGATCCTGCTCACTTTCCCGGATCAGATCCAGGCGACGCGACAGATCCGCCGCCATGACCATGCCGATGGCCACCGCCTCACCGTGCAGGTACTGGCCGTAGCCCGTCGCCGCCTCGATGGCATGACCAAAGGTGTGTCCAAGGTTGAGAATGGCCCGCAGCCCGCCTTCCAGCTCGTCGCGCGCCACGATATCCGCCTTGTCCTTGCAGGAGTGCCGGATCACTTTGGTCAGTGCGTCCGGCTCCCGGGCCAGTACGGCATCCATGTGATCTTCGAGCCAGGAGAAAAAGCCCTGATCGTTGATGAGACCATATTTGATCACTTCTGCCAGGCCCGAACGGAATTCCCGTTCGGGCAGGCTGTCCAGGGTGTCGGTGTCGGCGATCACTGCCTGCGGTTGGTAAAAAGCGCCGATCATGTTCTTGCCGAGCGGGTGGTTGACCCCGGTCTTGCCGCCAACCGAGGAGTCCACCATCGCGAGCAGGGTGGTCGGCACCTGAATGTAGGCCACCCCCCGCTGATAGACCGCCGCGGCAAAACCGGTGATGTCCCCCACGACCCCGCCGCCGAGGGCGCACAGGGTACAGTCGCGGCCGTACCCTGCGCTCAACAGGCGCCCGGCGATTTCCTGAATGTTGTCCAGGGATTTGCTCTCTTCGCCGGCGGGCAGGATGATGCTCAGCGACGGCTTGTCCAGGGCCTTGAGGGTGTTTTGCAGGGTCTCCAGATAGAGGGGCGCGACATTGCTGTCCGTGACGACCGCCACAGGACCTTTGCTCAGAGCAGGCGCAAAGAGCGCGGAGTCGGCGAGAATGCCTGTGCCGGTGTGAATAGGGTAACTGCGCTGACCCAGATCGACGCAAAGACTACGCATGGTATGTTTTCTCTTATGGACCGGTTATGCCCCATTGTTGTGGTTCTTTTGCGTTGAGGCAAGTGCGCCGCGCCATTGTGGTCGTTTGGCGCCGGTTTGACCCCTCTATCTCCGGCCGGGGGCGTGCCCTGCGCGCTGCTGGAGGTGGCGCAGTATTCGGCGCAGAACCTGATCCGAGCGCAGGCCGTCTCCCACCACCCGCCAGTGTGCAGCCTCCCGGTACAGGGTGTTGCGTTGCTCCGCCAGTGTTTTCAGACGGCAACCGAGGTCCGTATTTTGCAGCAGTGGGCGGTTGCGGTCATGGCGAATACGTCTGAGTTGCTCGTCGACGCTGATATCCAGATGAATGACCTGGCCCATCTGCCGCAGATGATGTCGATTGGCCGGGTCGAGTATGGCACCGCCGCCGGTGGCGAGTACCATCGGTTCGCTCCGGGTGGAGAGGTCGGCGATGATTTTGCGTTCCCGTTCGCGGAAGCCCGATTCCCCCTCGATCTCAAAAATAGTGGGAATATCCACCCCCGTATGATGGACGATGAGCGCGTCGCTATCCACATAAGGAAGACGCAAGCGGGCGGCCAGAAGCCGCCCGATGGTCGATTTGCCCGATCCCATGGGACCGATGAGGATGATGCTGCCGGTCATGTTCCCGGATTGCTGCCGGCGGAAGCGACGCCGAGTCCCCCTGGAGACTCGCCACCGACGACCTTGGGGGTCAGGAAGACCAGCAGTTCGGTCTTGGCCACACTGTTGATGTGGCTTTTGAAGAGCCAGCCCAGCACGGGAATATCCCGGAGCAGCGGAACGCCGGTTTCATTCCGGGTGGTCGAATCGGTGTAAATGCCGCCAATCACCACGGTCTGGCCATTATTGACCAGCAGCTTGGTTTTGACCTGTTGGGTATTGATGGGGATACCGGAAGGCATGGCCTGAGCATAGTTGGGTTGGTCGTTGCGCGCATCCACATCCAGGGTGATCTTGCCGTTGGGCGAGATGTGCGGGGTGACGTCCAGGCTCAGCACCGCTTTTTTGAAAGACACGGCCGTCGCACCACTGCTGGTGGCCTGCTGATAGGGGATTTCCTGGCCCTGTTCGATAACCGCTTTTTCGTTGTCCTGAGTGAGGACTTTGGGGCTGGAGATGATCTTGGCGCGGTTATCGGCCTGCAGAGCCTGTAGCTGCAGATTCAGGATCCGATTGCCGGCGGCGGTGCCCAGAGCAAAACCCAGCGATGCCGGATTCATGCTGGCGAGGGCGGTGCCGGCAGTGGAGGGTACCAGATTTACCAGTGCCGGGGTGGTGAAGCCGGTTCCGGTGGTAGTGGTTGTTCCAGACATCGGGTAGGCGCCGCCCTGTGTCGAGGTAACCCCCGTAGCACCGGTGCCCGATAGGTTGACGACGCCACCGCCACCGCCGCTGGTATAGGTGCCGCCCCAGTTTACGCCCAGGGACTGGGCCGCACTGGTGGTGACCTGCACGATGCGCGCTTCGATCAATACCTGGGGGACCGGGCGATCGATCTTGGCGATCAGGTGCTTGATGTTGGCGATATCCTGGGGGGTGTCCCGGACCAGCAAACTGTTGGTGCGAGTCACTACCGCCACGGAGCCGCGTGGGCCGAGCAGGGAATTACCGATGAGGCTGGAGTTGGGAATGCCCAGCGCACTGGCCAGTGCGGCATTCTGCGCCGGATTCATTTCGTTGCCGGTATCTCCGCCGCCGGGTTCCTTGTTCTGGTCGAAACCCTGCAACAGCGAGGCGATCTCTGAGGCTTTGGCATATCTGATCCGGATCAATTCCGTCTCCAGCGGTTCCAGCTTGCGCTTGCTGGCGTCGGCCTTCAGTTGTGCCTCTTCCTGGCTGGTGATCTGGTTGGCGGGTGCCACCCAGAGAATGTTGCCGATGTGTTTTACCGCCAGCCCCTGAGATTGCAGGATCACCTGGAAGGCCTGTTCCCACGGTTCATTCTTGAGGCGGATGGAAAGGCTGCCGGTCACATTGTTGGAGACGACGATGTTCTGATGGGTGAAGTCGGCGATGACCTGCAGGGCATCGCGCACGCTGATATTCTGGAAATCCATGCTCAGGCGCGCGCCGGCGTTGGCATTGTCGCCCGCCTCAGCGGCTTTGGGATGTACATCGATCAAGGTGCGCTGCCCCAGTTGATAAGCCGAATACTCGTAAGGACCATGAATGGCGAATACCAGGCGGGTACTTCGCCCCAGGGGATAGCTATCCACATACTGAACCGGGGTGCCGAACTGACTGACGCCGAAGCGGTGAGTATAGCTGGACGGAATGCCCGTGTCTTTGAGCTGGACGACGAGAGCGCCGTCCTCGCGGGTGACGTTCATCTGCGGTTGTGGACCGGAGATGGAAAGATCGAGAATGCCGCCGCCGTTTTTGCCACGCTTGAAACTCAGGCCGTTGATTTGGGTGCCTGAAGCGATGGCCGGTGCGGGAGCCGGCGGCGCCGAGTCTGCCGGTGCGGGGGCCGCGCTGCCGGTGGCGGGTACCGCCGAAGTACCCGCTGCGGAAGTCGCCGCGTTACCTTTGTCGGCGACGAGCGCGAGCCGATAACCCTCGGGGGCGGGCTCCATCATGATCGCTTGCGGAGACTTCAGCAGCAGATCAAGGCGGGCGTGATGACCGATATTCTCCGTGAGTACATTTTGCACCGCGCCGCTGCCCGCGACGGTGCCCACGGAGTTCAGGAAGTGGGCATCACTGAAATCGATGCGTACGCGGTAGCCACCGTTGAGCGTATTCACATCATAGGCGGGGCGACTGTCACTACGGATGAGAAAGGCTGTGCCATGCTGATCCTGTACCGGCGTAATGCTGCTGATGAGGCTCTCCGCCCACGCCGCACCGGAACTCAGGCAGAGGGTCGCCGCCAGAATGGCAAGGTGTGCAGGCCTTGGCAGCGGAAGCCGTGGGTGCGAACTTGCGCTGACACGGCGGGTGTGGCGGGAGGTACTGGATGCAGTGCTCATCTTTTCGCTATCCTCTGTATTCTTTGGGGTTAGGCAAGTCGTGTTCAGTGGCTGTTCTGCATCTGCAGGACAGTCTGCTCTTTTTGGAATCCACCGAAGGCGTTGGGCATGAATTGTTCGACGGTAACCGACCGCTTCGTCATGCCGTCGTCAATATGGACGATGCGACCGTCATGGGTACCGATGTAACTGCCGACCGTAGCGCGATACACCTTATGATCCGGCGTGAGGAACACGGCCCAGAGCTTGCCCTGGCTGTCGCGAACGATGCCGGTCACGCTCAGGCTGGAAAGCGCGTACTTCTCCAGGGGTTGGAGTGGTCCATGACTGGCGGGACGTGGACCCGTGCTGGCGGCGGCGGCCTCCTTGCGAAGCAGCAGTTCCGAAAAGCTCGTGAAGGGGTCGCGATTTGTCGGATTTTCATAAGCCTTCGGCTGGTAAGCAGGGGTCTTGGGCAGCGGCGTGACATGCGCGCTGATTTTCGGTCCGTTGGCCACAAAAGCCTGAAGATGACTGAGGTTGTCGCTCTCCGAGCAGCCGCCCAGCAACGCCATGCCGGTAAGCACCATCATGAACCGGAAAGAACGCTTCATGACTTGCCCCCATTCTTGTTCCGGCCACCGGCATTGTCCCGGCTATCCAGGTAACGATAGGTGGTTGCCGTGCATTGCATGACCAGTTTCTGGGAGGCCTGCGCCTTGGCGAGGCTGGTCGCACCCGCATCAGGCATCCGCGCAATGTCGATATCGTTGATGGTGACGATACGGGGCATGGCGGCCACCGCAGCGGCGAAGCGACCGATATCATTGTAGGTACCGACCACTTTGAGCTTTACCGGAATTTTCGCGTAGAAATTTTTGTTGACCTCGCTGGTCGGCTGGAAAAGTTCGAAATCCAGCCCACGGCTGCGTCCCGCCAGGGTTACGTCATCCAGCAAGGATGGGATCTGGGTGCGGTTGGGCAACTGCTGCAGAAAGTCCTGAAAACGCCGGTTCATTTCTTTGATCTGGGCTTGGTAGGCGGGCAGGGAGGCGGCCAGCAACTGTTTTTGACGCACCTGGGTCTTCAGGCTGTCCTCCTGGGTTTTTAGCTGATGGTATTGGTTGTTCTCGGGTGAGATGAACTCCAACCAGGCCACGATACCGAGTATGAGGACGATGATAACGATGGCGACGAGTTTGGTTTTGGCGGGCCAGCGGACGATGTCGTCGATTTGCAGATTGCGGAGTTCGTCAAAGGTCATGGCCGGATCTCCTTATTCTGCGCAGGCGCGCCACTTTTATCCGCGGCAGTTGGCGTGCGGATGCTCATCTGCAGCGTGAATTGCCCTACTTCTTCATTACCCAGTTTGGATTTACTGATGATGTTGAGTTCCGGCTTCGCAAAAATCCTGGAGGCCTCGATGTTGCGCATGAATGCCGCGACCTGATCGTTTGCCTGGGAATAGCCGTCGACGGTAATGCTGTCGCCTACCTGCTTGAGGTGGGTCAGAAATACGCCATCGGGTGTAACCCTGGCGAGGGTATTGAAGAGACGCACCACCATATCCCGCTGGTCCTGCAGGTCAGTGATGATGCTCTCGCGGGCGAGCAGTTGGTCGCGTTTCTTGCGCAGGTCGGCAACGGACGCGATTTTTTGATCCAGTTGGGTGGTGACGTTTTGCAGATACTGCACTTTTTGCTGTTCGGCGGAAACGCGTGCGCTGAAAATGCTGTAGATGCCGTAGTAGAAAAGCGCGGTGAGCAGCAGGATACCGACGAGAGCTAGCGCCAAAAGCTGGCTGCGCTGAACCCGCCGGGCCTCCCGATAAGGCAGCAGATTGATGCGGATCATGCAGAAATCCTCCTTAACGCCAACCCGCAGGCCACCGCCAGGGATGACCGGTCTGCATCCATGAAACGACGACTGATCTGAGGGGCCATTTCCATGCCCGCAAAAGGATCTGGCACGTGGACCGGAAAGTTCACGAGCTGGCGCAGTTGTTCGGCAAGTTGCGGAATCCGGGCTCCGACACCAAAGAGATGCACCGATCCCGCCGGAATATCCGGCATACTGGCCTGAAAGAAATCCAGAGAGCGAAATAGTTCCTGGGCCGTGCTCCGGGTAAAGGGGCCGAGCACATCACGCCCGTAGTCCGGTGGTAGACCGCCGAAGCGCTCCATGCGTTGCGCATCGTTGAGGGCGAGGTCGTAGCGGCGCTGGATTTCTTCGATCAGACGACTGAGACCGAAATGATGTTCTCGGGAGTAAACCGGGTGGCCTCCCTGAAAAGCGTAAATGGTGGTGGTGATGCTACCCATCTCCACCAGAATGACTGCGCTGCCCGGAATACTGCGCTGGGGTGGGGACAGACTGGCAAGGTGCTCATACAACAACCAGAGCGCAAAGGGCTTGACGTCGACAATTCTGGGCTTGAGGCCGGCCTCTTCCAGCACCGCCGCGCGGTCTTCGACGGCTTCTTTTTTGCACGCCACCAATAATATATGGTTATACCCTTTTCTGTCGGCGTCTGGTCCGAGCACCGCGAAATCGAAATGGACGGCATCCATGCTATAGGGAATGTACTGGCCACCATCGAAGCGGATCTGCTCCTCCATACCCACCTCATCGAGGCCTTCCGGAAGTGCTATGACCTTGACGATGGCGGCATTGGCGGGCAGAGCGGTCGCCACGGCCTTGGTGCGGATGCGGGATCGTTCCAGAATGGCGCGCAGCGCGCGCCTGACCGCCTCGGTGTCGAGGATGTCGCGATCATTGACGGCGCCTGGCGGAAGCGCTTCGGAGTCGGCGTGTTCGACGCGAATTCCCCCCCGGGACTTCGAGAGTTCCACGAGTTTTACCGCGTCCGGACTGATATCCAGGCCGAGCAAAGGAGGACTTGGTAGACGCAGCACGTTTACTCCCTTTTTATAGTCTGACGGATACTACAACCAATGTGATTTGCAAAAAGCCAACAACGCTTGTGCAAGTTGTGAGGCTTTTGCGCAACTGGTAGAGGAGATTAGCCGCATTCCCGATTCTGTCAAGGCGGGCGGCGGCGGAAATTGTTACCATGCACCCAAACACCGGCGGTGCTGCGTGGCCGCCCGGTCTTCAGTGACGTGATCTGAGGAGTTTCATGATGGTAACGGACGAAGACTCCGATTCCCGGGATGCCGCGTGGATGGCGCTGGCGCTGGACTATGCAGCGCGTGCGGCAGGGCAGGGTGAGGTGCCCGTGGGCGCCGTCCTGGTGGATGTCGGCGGGCATCTGCTCGCGGCCGCGCACAATACGCCGGTGCGGGACCACGACCCCAGCGCCCACGCGGAAATGCGCGTACTGCGCCAGGCGGCACGGTCCCGGCAAAACTATCGGTTGACCGGCACCACCCTCTACGTCACTCTGGAGCCGTGTGTGATGTGTGTGGGGGCGCTGCTGCACGCGCGGGTCGCGCGTCTCGTCTATGGCGCGCCAGACCCCAAAGCCGGTGCAGTGGAAAGTCTTTACCAACTGTTGAAAGATGACCGCTTTAATCACCGCGTCATGGCGCAGGGTGGCTTGTTGGCGGAGCCATCCGCAACTCTGCTGAGGGGTTTTTTCCAGGCGCGGCGCCGTGGCAAGCGATCCGGGATTGCAGGCATTGCCGGGGCTGAGGAGCGGGGGGAAGAGGAATGAAGCAGCACAGTAGTGTATGGCAGATGGACAATGGTGGTCGCGGACTCTACGATCTCACCCCGAAATTGCAGGAGTGGTTGGAGGAGGTGTGTGCTGGAGAGGGGTGGGTGAACCTCTTCGTCCCCCACACGTCGGCCAGTCTGTTGTTGCAGGAAAACGCTGATCCGGATGTGCAAAGGGATATCCTTGATTATTTTGCACGCATGGTCCCGGATGGTGATCCCGGCTTTCGTCATCGCAATGAAGGGCCGGATGATATGTCGGCACATCTGCGCAGCGCGCTGACCCAGAATAGTCTGATCATTCCGGTGCGGGAGGGGCGGGCGGGGCTGGGGGGCTGGCAGGGGGTTTTTCTGTTTGAACACCGGGTGCGACCAGTCAGCCGCCGGGTGCTGGTCAGCTTCCAGGGTGTTGTAAAGGAGGTGTAATGTCTGAGTTCATGAAATTATACAATGGCATGCTACGCGGCATCCGGGACTGGGCGCGCTGGGATACATTTCAGAAAACGCTGGTGGAACAGGCGGATGGCGGATGGTATGTGTATTTCGTCGGGGTGGATTTTCCGCAGGCGCCGCTGGACGCGGTGACCTTCTGCAAGGCGCTGGGTGCGATCGATATATTGTTGCATCACGACCACAAAGAAAGATATCTCGGCATCGTCTATGTGGATGATTTTGAACATCCGCAACTGGTCAAGATTTATGATCCCAACAATCTGGGTGCGTCCTGTGGCAGCAGCGGCAAAGTGGTTCCGGCCGGCTGGATACTCTCCCGGGTTTCTCCCGAGCCTTTGGGGGAGTTCGTGGTGCCCGAAGGACGCAAGCGCTGGTGGCGGGAGATTTTTCAGGACTGAGCGGGTTGGCATTGCCGCCCCGCCTTTTGCCCCCTTTTTGTCAACCAATCGCCAGGAGTACACATGGAAGCTGACCTCAAGCCCCTGGAATTCGAGGGTATCCGCCGGCTGCTCGAAAGGCTCTGCGCAACGCCTTTCGGGGCCGAAGCCGCGCGCAATATTGCCCCCGCCCCAACGCTGACGGCCGCTCGCCAGTTGCAGGCGGCCATCACCGCCGCCCGCCTGGGCCTGGAATCCGGTGAAGGCCCAGTCCTCCCGGAGCTGCCGGATGTACGGGCTGCCATCCGCCAGGTGGCCTCGCCCGGGGCGGCGCTGGCCGGCACCGCCTTTCGCAAGCTCGCACTGTTGTTGCGCGTCGGCGTGCAGTTGCGGCCTTATGTGGAAAACCGGCCGGCGCTTCTGCCTGCCGGACCCGAGCGCCTGGATGCGGCGGCGGACCTGTTGCCCCGGATGGACGCTGTACTCCTGCCCAACGGCAACGTACGCGAGGATGGTAATGAGGCGCTGCGCCGACTGCATGGTGAACTGAGGACGGAGCGCGAACAGATTCAGAAAACCCTGCAGGGGCACCTGCGGGTAGCGGGAGCGAAGATCCACTGGGCCGGTCAACGTGCTTGCGTGCATTTGCCCGATGGGGCGGCGGACAATATTCGTGGTGTGCGGCGCGGCACAGGTCCGGGCGGGCATGGTATCCTGATAGAGCCGATGGAGATGGTGGCGGGCAACAACCGGCTGGAGAAGCTCGCCGGCCATATCGAGCAGGAAAACCAGGCTATCCTCCGTGCCCTTAGTGACGCGGCACGTGACCGTCTGAGCGGCCTGCAGCACTTGGTGGAGTCACTCACCTGGCTGGATCTCGCCATCGCCGGCGCGCAACTGTCCATCCATCTCCATGGCAAAGCGGCGGAGATGGTGGATGAGCCGGTGCTGGTGCTGGAAGGGGCTTATCATCCACAACTGATCCTCGCCTATGCGGAGAAGCGTGGCCCCCAGCCCCGGCCGCTATCGGTGCATATCGATGCGGAGTGTCCGATTCTGGTGGTGACCGGACCCAATACGGGCGGCAAGAGCGTTTCGCTGAAGACGGTCGGATTGCTCACGGTGATGGCCCACTGCGGTTTGCACGTTCCGGTAAGCGGGCGCGCTGTGGTCGGAAATTTCACCCGCATTTTTGTGGATATGGGCGATCCGCAGAGCGTCGCTTTTGCGTTGTCTACTTATTCCGGCCATGTAGAAGTTCTCAAGAGACTGCTGGCGGATGCGAATGACCATACCCTTATCCTGCTCGACGAACTGGGCACTGGTACGGACCCGGAGGAGGGGGCCGCACTGGCGATGGCGGTGCTCGACGACCTGGCGGGACGCGGAGTGCGTGGAATGGTGACGACCCATCTCACACCACTCAAGGCCTTTGCCGATGGCCACTCTTGTCTGCGTAACGCCTCCATGCGCTTTGATCAGGAGCGCCTGGAGCCCACCTATGATCTGCAGATCGGCGTGCCGGGGTCTTCCATGGGGCTGGCCATCGCGGCTCGGCGCGGGCTACCTGAGGCGTTGGTCAGCAAGGCACGCGCTTATCTGGAGTCTCTGCACCACCGGTAAAACAAAGCACTGACGACGGGCTATGATGCCATAACTGGCAAGCCGAGGGTGTAAAGGCTTTTTTATTTGACCTCACCGCAAAAAATGTCTAGCTTTTGCTGACACTTTGTTCCCAGAGGAGTATGACGATGACGTCCCCGACGACCACGCAGGAACGCCCCGGTCCCGGACAGCAGACAGAAGAGCTGACGGGAGCGGAGATTGTGGTCCGTGCCTTGCGTGACGAAGGCGTGGAATATGTTTTCGGCTATCCGGGCGGCGCCGTGCTGTATATCTATGACAAACTGGCCCAGGAAGATGCCGTCAAGCATGTTCTGGTGCGCCACGAGCAGGCGGCGGTACATGCGGCGGATGCGTATTCCCGGGTGACCGGCAAGGTTGGCGTGGTGCTGGTCACCAGCGGCCCGGGTGCCACCAATGCGGTTACCGGCATTGCCACGGCGTATATGGATTCCGTGCCCCTGGTGGTGATCACCGGGCAGGTGCCCGTTGCGCTCATCGGTAATGACGCCTTCCAGGAAGTGGATACGGTGGGTATCACGCGGCCCTGCACCAAGCATAATTTTTTGGTGAAGGACGTTCGTGATCTGGCGAGCACCCTGAAGACCGCGTTTTATCTGGCGGCGACGGGACGACCTGGGCCAGTGCTGGTGGACATCCCCAAAGATGTCACCAGCCATAAGGCCGCCTATCACTATCCCGAAAAAATCACTCTGCGTTCCTACAAACCGACGGTGAAAGGTCACTCGGGGCAGGTGCGTAAGGCGTTGCAGACCATTACCAGCGCGCAGCGGCCGATGTTCTATACCGGCGGTGGCATTATCCTTGGTAACGCCTCTGAGGCGCTTCGCAAGCTGGTCCGTACCCTGGGCGCACCCATTACCCATACCCTCATGGGGTTGGGCGCTTATCCGGCGTCAGATCGCCAGTTCCTCGGGATGCTGGGCATGCATGGCACCTATGAGGCCAACATGGCGGTGCAGCATTGCGATGTGCTGGTGGCCCTGGGTGCGCGTTTTGATGACCGTGTCACGGGTAACCTCGCCAAATTCGCGCCGCACGCACGGATTGTACATGTGGATGTCGACCCTTCCTCCATCTCCAAGAATGTACGGGTGGATGTGCCCGTCGTCGGCGATTTGCAGCAGGTGCTGCTGGAGATGAATCATATGCTGGAGGAGAACGATCAACGCAACGACCCCCAAGCCATGCAGGCCTGGTGGGCACAGATCGAGGAGTGGAGGGGGCGTGACTGTCTGCACTATAACCAGGATGATCGCGTCATCAAACCGCAGTTTGTGGTGCAGAAACTCTTTGAACTGACGGAAGGTAACGCCATCATCACCTCGGATGTGGGGCAGCACCAGATGTGGGCGGCACAGTTTTATGGTTTTGACCGGCCACGGCGCTGGGTCAACAGTGGCGGGCTGGGCACCATGGGCTTCGGGCTTCCGGCGGCCATGGGCGCACAGGTTGCCGAGCCGGATTCGACGGTGGTCTGCATTACGGGTGACGGCAGTATCCAGATGAATATTCAGGAGTTGTCCACCTGTCTACAACATCGTTTGCCCGTCAAGGTGGCGTGTCTCAACAATCATTATCTGGGGATGGTGCGCCAGTGGCAGGAGTTCTTCTATGAGAACCGTTATGCGATGAGTTATGTGGATGCCTTACCGGATTTCGTCAAGTTGGCCGAAGCCTATGGGCACGTCGGTCTGCGCGCCCACACGCCTGCCGATGTGGAACCGGTGATCCGCGAGGCACTGCGTCTGAAAGACCGGATGGTGTTCATGGACTTCCAGGTGGACCCGACCGAGAACGTCTACCCCATGGTGCCTGCGGGTGCAGCCCTCTCCGAAATGATTCTGGTATAACCATGCGCCATATCATTTCCATTTTACTGGAAAACGAGGCGGGGGCCCTGTCGCGGGTGGCGGGGCTGTTCTCGGCGCGTGGCTATAACATCGAGGCGATGACGGTCGCGCCGACCCATGACCCGAGTATCTCGCGGATGACCGTGGCTACCCGCGGCTCCGACGAGATCATGGAACAGGTCCTCAAGCAGTTGAACAAGCTGGTGGAAGTGGTCCGCGTCCATGACCTGACCGAAGGACCGCATATCGAGCGTGAGTTGATGCTCGTCAAGGTCCATGCCATGGGGCCGGATCGCGAGGAAGTCAAAAGGCTGTCGGATATTTTCCGGGGGCGCATCATCGACGTGACGGATTGTTCCTATACCATGGAGCTGACTGGTACCGGCGAGAAGCTGGACGCCTTTATTCAGTCTCTTGATCCCGGCATGGTCATCGAGGTGGTGCGCAGCGGGGCCAGTGCCATCAGTCGCGGTGCCAAGGCCATATAGGATCGGAACAAATCCGTTTATCATCCCTTAACCGATATTTAAGAGGCTCAACATGAAGGTTTTTTACGATAACGATGCCGATCTCGCCCTGATCCAGAAGAAAAAAGTGGCTATCATCGGCTATGGTTCCCAGGGCCATGCCCATGCGTTGAATCTCAAGGATTCCGGCGTGAGCGTAGTGGTCGGCCTGCGCAAGGACTCTTCCTCCTGGGAGAAGGCCAGCAAGGCGGGGCTGGAAGTCAAGGAAGTGGCTGCAGCCGTGGCCGCAGCCGATGTGGTGATGATCCTGACCCCCGATGAAGGCCAGGGCGCACTGTACCGCGATGAGATCGCACCGAATATCCGGCAGGGCGCGGCACTGGTATTCGCCCACGGCTTCAACATCCATTTTGGCCAGATTCATCCTCGTGCCGATCTGGACTGCTTCCTGGTGGCGCCCAAGGGTCCGGGGCATCTGGTGCGTTCCACCTACACCCAGGGCGGCGGTGTACCCAGTCTGATCGCGGTGCATCAGGATGCCAGCGGCAATGCCACCAATATCGCCCTGTCTTACGCCAAGGCCAACGGCGGCACCCGTGCCGGCGTGATCGAGACCAGTTTCCGGGAAGAGACCGAAACTGACCTCTTTGGCGAACAGGCGGTGCTTTGCGGTGGTGCCACGGCGCTGGTGCAGGCGGGTTTTGAAACGCTGGTGGAAGCCGGCTATGCGCCGGAAATGGCCTACTTCGAGTGTATGCATGAGTTGAAACTGATTGTCGACCTCATGTACGAAGGCGGCATCAGCAACATGCGCTACTCCATTTCCAACACCGCCGAATACGGCGACCTGACCCGCGGCCCGCGCGTCGTCAATGCGGATACCAAGGCGGAAATGAAGAAGATTCTCACAGAAATTCAGAATGGCCAGTTCGCCAGGGAATTTATCCTGGAGAATCAGTCTGGTAGGCCGACCATGCAGGCCATGCGCCGGATAGGTGCCGAGCATCCCATCGAGGTGGTGGGCAGCAAGTTGCGTTCCATGATGACCTGGATTGGTCAGAGCCGGATCGTGGACCGCTCGCGTAACTGAGTTCGCAACCAGGATCGGCGGCGATCTGCACGGGGTGAAATAGCTGTGGGCAAAAACGCAATTTGCCTGTGGTGATTCCGCCCTTTTATCGTTGCCCGGCTCCTGATACGCTCCGCGCATGAAAACAGACTATCCATATCCGTTGCTGGCGCGCGAGGGTTGGCCTTTTATCGCACTCTTTCTGGGTGTGGCCATCGTGCTCCAGGTGCTCACCAACAGTTGGTGGGCATTGCCCTTCTATCTGCTTTTTCTCTTCAGTCTTCAGTTTTTCCGCGACCCGCGGCGACCGTTGCCCACTTTGTCGGAGCGATCAGTGCTGTGTCCGGCAGACGGCAAGGTAATCGCCATCGAGCAGGTCGAAGACCCCTATCTTTCCCGTCCCGCGCTCAAGATCAGCATTTTTATGAACGTGTTCGATGTGCACGTCAATCGCATGCCGGTCAGCGGACAGGTGCAGAAAGTCTGGTATTTCCCCGGTAAGTTCTTCAATGCTGCCCTTGACAAGGCATCTCTGGAGAATGAACGCAACGCCCTCTGGGTCAGGACGGGCGACGGCAGCGATGTGACCGTCGTGCAGGTGGCAGGCCTGGTCGCACGACGTATCGTCTGTTATATCGGTGCCGATGCGGCAGTGGTGTCGGGGCAGCGCTTCGGCTTTATCCGCTTCGGTTCGCGGGTGGACACCTACTTGCCGCTGGGTGCCCAGCCTTTGGTGGCCATAGGGGAGCGGGTGCGTTCCGGCGCCCAGTGTATTGCGACCTTGGGTGTGCGGCAGGCATGAATCCCAGATATCCGCGCCGTGGCGTTTATGTCCTGCCCAATCTCTTTACCACGGCCAGCCTTTTTGCGGGTTTCTACTCCATCATCGCTTCCATCAATGGCCACTACCGAGTGGCGGCCATGGTCATCTTCATCGCGATGATGCTCGATGGGCTGGACGGGCGTGTGGCACGGATGACCCATACGGAAAGCGCATTCGGCGCGGAATATGATTCATTGGCGGATGTGATCGCTTTTGGTATGGCACCGGCCATTCTGGTTTTTCTGTGGGGGCTGCGGGATTTCGGCAATTTTGGCTGGCTGGGGGCCTTTGTTTATACGGCCTGTGGCGCCCTGCGCCTGGCTCGCTTCAATACCCAGATACATAGCGCATCCAAGCGCTACTTCCAGGGTTTGCCCATACCTACGGCAGCGGCCGTGCTGGCCAGTCTGGTTTGGGTGGCGGTAGGGGAGGGATACCCCTGGCTGACGCAGATCAGCGAATATCTGGCGCTGGGACTGGTCTACGCGCTGGGTTTGCTGATGGTCAGCAATGTTCGCTTCCGCAGTTTCAAGGATTTCGACCTGCACGGGCGGGTGCCCTTTGCGTTGGCGATTCTGGTGGTGCTGGCGGTCGCCCTGGTGGCCGTGCATCCGCCGCTGGTCCTGTTTATCGCCGTGATTTCCTATGTAGCGATAGGTCTGTTGCAGACCCTGTGGCAAATTCGCAGCCGCCGTATTCAGCGTCAGCGCGGTGGTTCCGGCCACTGATCCGGCGGTTCTTCCGTCGCGCCCCAGTGCAGGGCACGTAACTGGCTGAATTTTTTGTGTTGGTGTGCCTGCATACGGGTGAGAATGTCGTTCAGGGTATGCACCGCCTCCACGGCGTACGGGCCTTTGTTGAGCATCACGCACTCGGCGCGTACCCCCATGGCCGCGTCAGTGAATTCGGGCCGGGAGATGACGCCTTTTTTGGTGAGTTGTTCCAACACCTGAGTGGCCCAGATGACGGGCAGATGTGCCGCCTCCGCCAGCCAGAGTATCTCTTCCTGGACTTCTGCCAGCCGTTCCGGACCCACTTCGACAGCCAGATCACCGCGCGCGATCATTACGCCCATCGGTTGGCGCCCGAGCGCGGCAAGCAGGATCTCCGGCAAGTGGTGAAAGGCGCTGGCCGTTTCTATTTTCGCGATGACACCCAAGTGTTCGCCTTGCCGCTGACGCAGGGCCTCCAGCATGCTGCGCATGTTCCCGGCGTTCTCCACAAAAGAAAAACCGACGAGATCCGCCAGGGGAATAATCGTGCCCAGATCGTCCAGGTCTTTGGCGCTAAGAGCCGGAAGTTCCAGGGCGAGGCCGGGAAAATTGAGACCCCGGTCCGGCAGCAGGCGGGCGCCTCCTGGTTTGGTTTTGGTGATGCGCAGTAGCGCTCCTTCGGAGGTCTGTTCCAAGACTACGGCGGCGATCTTGCCATCGTCCACCCACACCTGCTGACCGATGGGCAACTGGGGAATGACCTCGGGGACGGTGCAGGAAATCCTGGCCGGCCGCCCGTTCAGGGCGGGTCCGCCGGGTCCGCCCTGACTTTGCAGCAGGAGCGAATCGCCGATTTCCAGATGCAGGGGGACGACGCTTTGGGGAATGCCGGCGAAGTATCCCTGCACATGGCGGCGGCGCCGGCTCTGGCAACGGTTCCCGGCAGTGAAATAACAGCCTTGCGTGGCTTGCAGCGTGATCACCTCGTTTTCAACCCGTTCCACCACCAGCACACGCTCCTTGCCGCGGGCGTCGTGGCAGAGCAGGTCTTCGCCCTGCTGGGGCATCGCGCTGCCGGATACCAGGAGGAGCAGGCAGTCCACTCCCGAGGGCAGCGAGGATGACGCCTGATGGCAGGCCATCGCGGTCATGCGCGCCGGTTCCAGCAGACGGCCGAGGCGGTCCCGTTCGGGACGCAGATGGATCACTCCCGGTGCATCGGGAAGGGGGCCGGTGCGGATCTTATGCCCGGCGAGGTCGGCGAGAATTCGGCAGGGCTGGCCCGTATCCCGACTCGCGGTACGAACCTGTTCAGCGAGCCTCCGCCATATGCCTGGGCTATCATGGGCGCAGTTGATCCGCGCGATGTTCATGCCGGCAGTGAAGAGTCTGCGGAAAAAATCGGCATCGTCGGCGCGATCGCCGGACAGGGTCACCATGATGTGGGTGCTGCGCTGGTGCGGCGGACTGCCGAGTAGGGCCAGGGTGTTGTCCGTAAGAGCCCGCTGACCCTGCTCCCGAGTGATGGCCGTGGCGTCGCTGAAATCGGCGGGTGGCATTTGCAGGGCAGCATACAATATCTGCAGGGTACACTGCACGCTGTCGAGCACGTGACTTTCGGCGCGGCCGAGGGAAGAGAGTCCAGCGTCTGACAGGGCCCCCTGCAGGGGGCGCAAATCGACGCTGCGCAGAGCCAGGTAGTGCAGCATGTTACGGATGCCGGGATGCCACGGCAGGCTGGGGTCCTGCTGCTCCAAAAGAGGAAGTTGGGCCGCTTCACTCTGGACAATCCGCGTGCGAAGCCCTTCAAGGGCTTCCCGAAGGTCCTGCCATGCCTTGTTCAAGCGTTTCGGCCGCTGCGTCATAGCCGAAGTATATCCGATGAATATTGCAGTATGATGACAGTATGGCTTCGTCTGGAAAGAGGATATGCTGAACCCTCCATAGGGGGGCAGTCCTACCTGGCGGGTGCCAGTGATCGCGGTTGATCGTGAACCCGTGGGGGCCGAAGGAGAAGGGAGGTTTGGCAGATGTTTAACCAGATATTACTGGCGGCAGACGGGAGCGATGCCTCCGCAGCCGCAGTGGCGACCGCCATTGGACTGGCGCGGGAGCAGCGGGCCCAGTTGCTGGTCGTGCATGTCGTCGATGTCTACGCCATGTATTTCGCAACGCCTGAGTCCATCGACTTTCTGGTGGCTGCCGGCGAAGGCATCCTCAAGGCGGTACAGGACCAGGCGCTCCAGTCGGGCGTGGTGGCCCACACCAAACTGCTGCAGTCGGATGTGGGCGGGCGTCATATCAGCGAATTGATCATCGATGAAAGTAACGCCTGGCCGGCCGACCTGGTTATCATCGGCAGTCATGGCCGACGCGGCCTGAACCATTTTTTGCTCGGGAGTGTTGCGGAGGGGGTTTGTCAGCGCGCCAGGACGCCGGTGCTTTTGTCGCGATAGCGAAGCCCTGCGCGGCGGTAGTCCGGTAGGAAGGGTTTTTTCCGTTGGCGGCATTTATTGGGACAGCGGGCAGCGCATGGGCGGCGCGTCAGTGACCCGGCTGGTGTTGTGCCCAGCGCACGGTTGGTAATTGACTGAGTATGTCGGGATTCTGCCAGCCGGGCTGACGATGTTCGATGAGCACATCGGTGGTGATGCCGCCGCGCACATACCAGCGTCCCAGCAGGCGCAGATAGCGCGGGTTGATCAAGCAGATCAGATCGTCGGCGATACGGTTGGTCATCGCTTCGTGAAAGGCGCCCTCGTCGCGGAAGCTCCAGAGGTAGAGCTTGAGGGATTTCAGTTCGACATTGTGCTGATCCGGGATAAAATCCAGCATGAAATGCGCAAAGTCGGGTTGTCCCGTTAGCGGGCAGAGGCAGGTAAATTCGGGCAGATCCATGTGTACCACATAGTCCCGCTCGGGGTGGGGATTGGGGAAACGCTCTAATTCCCTGCTGGGTTGACTGGGCATTCGCAACTCCTCATCATCGGTGCTTCATCCATTCGGCACACTATAGCAAAACACCCTTTCATGCGCCTCTCGGCCATCATCCTTCAGGGCTTTAAATCTTTTCGCGAAAGTACGCGCATCCAGTTCGACGCCAATCCGGTGGTGATCATCGGCCCCAATGGCTGCGGCAAATCCAATACCGTTGATGCGGTGCGCTGGGTACTCGGTGAATCCTCGGCACGCCAACTGCGCGGTGGCTCCCTCAGTGACGTGATCTCCAATGGCGGCGGCAGTCGGCCGGCCGCATCGGTGGCGACAGTCGAACTGCGCTTCGATAACAGTGACGGGGCGGCACCGGGTGCCTTTGCCGGAGCGGCTGAAATCAGCGTCCGGCGCAGTCTGGACCGCAAGGGCGATGGCCATTACCGGATCAACGGCGCCCGCTGCCGGCGACGCGATGTGGGGGATCTGTTTCTCGGTACGGGACTCGGCGGCAATGCCTACGCCATCGTTGAGCAGGGGACCGTCGGGCGCATCGTCGATGCGCGGCCGGACGATCTGCGCGCCATTCTCGAAGAGGCGGGGGGCATCAGCCGATATAAGGAGCGTCGGCGGGAGACCACACAACGCATCGCCGAAACGCGGGAGCACCTTCAGCGCTTGTATGATATCCACGGCGAGATGGACGGCCAGTGGCAGCGCCTGCAGCGGCAGGCCGAGTCTGCGCAAAGGTTGCGCGCCCTGCGGATGGAGGAGCGTCAATGGCAGTGGTGGGGTCTGACCCTGCGCGTGGATGCCCTGGAAGCAGAGCGTCGGCAGAGCCTGGAGCAGCGCTCCCGGCTGCAGGCGAAATACCGAAGGGAGGAGCACCTTCTTGACGCGGTGACCCAGTCCCTGGACCAACTCCGTGCGGAGGACCGGCGCATGCAGGAAAACATCGCCGCGGCGCAGGGCGAACTGTATGCGGTGCAAGCCCAGCAGAGCGATATGGAACATCAGCTGCGAGAGCACCAAGCTGCCCTTCAGCGCGTGCAGACCAGTCTGGACCAGGGCCAGGCACAGCAGCAGAAAGTCCGGTCTGAGCAGACATGCCAGGCGGAAGACGAAAACCAGCGGCAGCGGCGTTTGCAGGATTTGGCTGCGCGACGGCAGGCACTGAGCGGCGAGGAGGACAGTGCCCGACGCCTGCGGCGGGAAGCGGAGCGGGAACTCGAAAAACAGGATGAGGAACGTCAGAACCAACAACAGGCTCTGGCCGAAATGCGTCGCAAACGGGATGTGACGACGGCGCAAATCCGCGAACTGGAGCCTCGCCTGGAGGATATCGAACGCCGCCTGCAGCAGCAGTCCGCGAACATACCCTCGGAACGCGCCGCCATGGAAGCCCTGGCAGCGCTTTGCGATGCCGCAGAAACCGTGTTGGCGGAAGCCGCATCGGACCTTCGGACACATCGGGAAGCGCTGGAAACCCTCCAGACCCGGATCGTCGTTTTGCGAAATGCCCGCGATGACACTCTGGCCAAGGCGCAGGAATATGGTGCCCGGCAGAAGGCGCTGGAGGGCCTGCTGCAGCGGCTGCAAAAACCGCAGGCGCGAAATGACCCCGCTGGCTCGCGGCTGGTGGACCAGATACGCGTGCAGCCCCGCTGGGAGCGTGCGCTGGAGGAGGTCTTGGGCGATCGCCTGAACGCTCTGGTGATGGAGGGCAACAACATGGTCACCCAGGGCAGCATGTTGTGGGTGAGCACGGTCATGCCGGTCGATCTGCCGCCGGATGCGTTGCTGCAGGTCTTGGAAATGCCTGAGACTTTAACTTTGGGATTGAGTGACTGGCTGTGGGGGCTGCGCATGGCGCCGGACTTGGCCTCCGCCCTTGATCAACGTCACCAGCTACGGGCGGGAGAGGCCTGGATTACGCCGCAGGGGGTGCTGGTGCATCGTTCCGGGGTCGCGTATCCGGAGCATGAAGACGGCGCCAGCCTGCTCCAGTGCCGCCGTGAATTGGCGGAAAATGGGGAGTGTTTCCAGCGGGCGCAGGCGGATGCAGCCGCCGCCCATGCCGCGTTGATCGCGGCGGAACAACAGGCGCGCACCCTGCAGGAGCAGGTCAGAAGGGCAGATGCCCGCTGGCAGGAGATGGGCCGGCAAAGCGCCCGGGAGCGGGAGTCTCTGGTTCGTCTGCGCAGCCGGGTAGAGACAGAAGAACGGCAGCGTGCGGAAAGGGCGGCCGAGTCCCAGCGCCTCGACGTCGAACGCAACGCCTTGGAAACTCGTTTGTATGGACTTCGTCAGGAACTGGCGGCTGACGACCGCGGATGGCAGGACCTCGAGCAGGCGGTGCTGGACTCTCGACGGATGACGGATACGTTGCGTCGCCGGGTGGACGAACTGCGCGGAATTCATGGACGCGTGCGGGGGGAATATCAGGCGCTGGAACTCCGGCAGCAGCGCCTGCAGGCCGAATCGGAAGCCGCCATCGCCCGCGCCAAAGACCTGCAACAGCAGTGGGACCAGCTTGCTGCCACTGTCGCCGAGAATGAAGGGGAACTGCTTCGGCTACAGGCTGCCCTTCCGGAAATGCTCGAGGCACGAGATGCGGTGGGAGCATTGCGGGCGGATCGTAGTGTGCATCTGGAGGCCTTGCAGTCAGCGGCACAGACTGCAGAGCAGCAGATTCGCGAACAGGAAAGCCATCTCCATGCCCTGGACAATGGGTTGCGCGCCTTGCAGAAGTCCGAGGCTGCCGTCGATCAGCAACTCGCGGGCCTACAGGCGCGTCTGGATGAACTGCAGCAGCGTGCCGCAGTGCTTGCGCAGGATTTAGGCGACGATCCGGGGCCTTGCCCGGATGCGACACGCTGCGAAGAGAGTCTTACCCGAATCGGCGCGGCCATCGCCAGCCTCGGCAACGTGAATCTAGCCGCGGAAGACGAGTTGCGGGAACTGGAAGGGCGCCGCGATAACCTGCAGGCTCAGGTGGAAGATGTGGAATCTGCTCTGCACGGCCTGGCGGAGGCTATGGCGGCCATGGATCTGGAGACGACGGTTCGCTTTCGAGACACCCTGGATAAGGTCAATCAGGCCTTGCAGGAACTCTTTGCCGTTCTTTTTGGCGGCGGACAGGCGCAACTCAGTCTGGTGGGCGAGGATGTGCTGGACGCGGGACTGGTGCTGCGCGCCCAGCCTCCGGGCAAGCGTAACGCCACTCTGCAGCAGCTTTCCGGTGGCGAAAAGGCCCTCACCGCCATCGCGCTGGTGTTTGCGCTGTTCCACCTGAACCCCGCGCCCTTCTGCATATTGGATGAAGTGGATGCGCCACTGGACGACGCAAATGTGGGGCGATTCTGTCATCTGGTGCAGAAAATGGCGGCGCAGACCCAGTTTTTGATTGTGACCCACCGCAGCCTGACCATGCAGGTCGCAGAGCAACTGGTGGGTGTTACCATGACCGAACCGGGTGTCTCCCGCGTCGTACGGGTGGATGTGGCGGATACCCTGGCGCAGACAGCCTCCCGTGAGGGAACTGCGCCCTAGTGCGGATTCCGGCTGGAATCGATGTTTCCGGATATTAGTACAACGCCATATCAACATGTTATAGTATCGCTTCTATGTTCCCCGGACGCCAAGCAAAAATGTCGAGCGCAAAATTTACCGTATCTCGATGTAGATGTTCCGGTTCGCGGCGTGGAGCAGGTACGGCAGATCAAGGTGTTTCGTGTTTCACATGGGCGAACGATATCTTATTTATATGTTGGCATGATATACATATACTGCCACAGTATGGAGCGTGATATGGATACGGATTTGCTACCATATGCTGCATATAATAATCGGGCTATAGAGTTGTTGTCCCGTATGCAGGCCATAATCTCTGAACAAGCGAACGATGCTGTCGAGTCGTTTTATCGTTCTTTAAATGATATTCCCGAAGCGCAAAGCATCATATCCATACTCTCGGAAGATGATTTTTATTTTCTCAAACGTAAACAGGTTCAGCATCTTTTGCTGTTGTTGTCGCCTGGCACCGCAATGACGGATCAGGCTCTTTTATCGCGGTCAGCGGGATATAGGCATGCATCCATAGGCGTTGATCAGATCGTTTTAAAGAAGGCAAGCGAGCACTATTTGAAGTACTTGTTGAATTCTATAGAGAGACGTGATTTTTCTATGTTCTATCAATTGGTAACCATGCGTCTCGCATTTGATATCAAATCTCAAATAGATGGATACAAGGATTATGAGTTGTATTATATAAATGCTATAGATGGACTTGGTGTTGATTCAGAATGTATCGGTCCTGCCGCAGACGTTAATTCTTGCGCACGTAATATGGCAAGAAAAATAATGCAGATTCAGTTTGTTGAAGGAGTTGTAATCGGTAATGTCGATGGTGAGGTTGTGGATGTATTTTACCGCCTAGGGATAACCCCAGGAGTTGATCGCCATACAAGAAGAATGCGTCTGGAATTGTTAAAAATTGTTACCTCTGTTTGGGAGGACAGGAATCCTGTATATATTCAAAATGTAGAGAATTGTCCATTATTGGAGGGGCATGATATGCGTCGGTGTTTATCCGCCGGCATCCGGTCAATCGGGGTCTGGCCGTGTCAGGGGGCGGGTGGGCACGTTGAAGGTTATTTGATGATATTTTTTAAGTACCCAGGTGCCATGCATGGCGAGCAGAACATTATGTACTGGTCTACCATTTCCCAAAAAGTTGGTTCGGCGTTGGAGGCTGTAATGGCCAGGCGTATCACCTGACAGGTTCACAAAGCCAACTTCGCAGACGCCGGACGCAGAGAGAGAATCGGCCAGCCCCGCTCTTCGGCCAAGGTGCGCAGACGCGGATCAGGATCCACGGCTACTGGCCGGGTGACATATTCGAGCAGGGGCAGATCGTTATATGAGTCGCTGTAAAAGCTGCTGTCCCCGATGCTTTGATTCCAGTCCAGGCCCTGTGTCTCCAGCCAGTCGCGCAGACGTTGCACCTTGCCGGCCTGGAAACAGGGAAGGCCGATACTGCGGCCGGTAAAGTCTCCGGAGGCCGTTTCCTCAGCCTCTGTCGCCAGCAGGTGGGCGATGCCCAGTTCCCGGGCGATGGGTGCCGTCACAAAGCGATTGGTCGCAGTGATGATGACCAGGGTGTCGCCCTGCCGGCGATGATCCTCGATCAGGGCGCGGGCTTGGTCGGAGATCATGGGCAGCACCCGCTCCTGCAGATATTCCCGGTGCCAGGCATCGAGCAGCGCTCGGGGATGCGCCGCCAGAGGGGCCAACTGAAACTCCAGGAAGGCGTGAATATCCAATTCGCCCGCCAGGTATTCTGCATAGAACTGATCATTCATGCGGTGGAAGCGCTCTGTATCGACAATGCCGCGACTGGCGAGAAACTCCATCCAGGCATGGTCGGAGTCGCCGGAAAGCAGGGTGTTGTCGAGATCAAAAAGGGTGAGGGCCATGGGTTCTTCGTCCAGTCGAGGGGGCCGTAGCGAATACTCGCGAATTATACCAGAAAGTGTATTTGCGATATGCTGGCGCAGCAAATATTTCCAGTTTTTTACAGAAGGAGCCGGCGGTGGAGCGGGTCAACCATACTGACTTCGAGCGTATTCAGCAATTGCGTGCGGAATTGGTGGCGGCCAATAACGCCTACTATCGGGAAGATTCGCCGACCCTGAGTGATGCCGAGTACGATGCGCGCCTGCGCGAACTGCGCTCCCTGGAAGACCGTAACCCCCAATGGCAAAGCGCCGACTCTCCGACCCGTAGGGTCGGGGCGGCTCCGGTGGAGGTCTTTGGGGAAGTGCATTATGCCATACCCCTGACCTCTCTCGACAATGTTTTCGATCAAGACGGTTTTGGCGACTGGCTGGCGCGCGTGCAGAAGGGGCTCGGCCGCGAGGATGTTCCGCTCAGTGCTGAACCCAAGTTTGATGGCCTCTCGGTCAACATTCGTTACATCGGCGGTAAGCTGGTACAGGCTGGTACCCGCGGAGATGGCCAGACCGGTGAAGATGTCACCGCCAACGTCCGCACCATTCGCAACGTCCCCCTGCAACTGACCGGCAAGGATTGGCCGGAACTGCTGGAAGTCCGTGGAGAAGTGGTCATCCCCGTGGCCGCTTTCCGGCGTCTGAATGGCGAGCGCCTGCGCGCCGGGGATAACCCCTTCGCCAACCCCCGCAATGCGGCGGCAGGCAGTCTGCGACAACTGGATTCCAGGGTAACGGCAAAGCGCCCCCTCGCATACTTCCCCTGGGGATGGGGAGAAAGCAGCGTGCCACTGGGGACAAGCCACATCGCGGTTATGGAACGCCTTTCCGCCTGGGGCTTCGAGGTGACCTCCTACCTGCGCGGTGTTCACGAACTTACGGAATGCCAACGCTATTTCAGCGAGATGCAGAAAATACGCGAAGGCATGCCTTTTGAAATAGACGGCCTCGTGTTCAAAGTTGACGATCTGCCCGCCCGGGAACAGTTGGGCTTCACCGCCCGCGCACCGCGTTGGGCCATTGCCTATAAATTTCCGGCGCACGAAGAGCGTACCGTGGTCGAAGATATCCTGGCTTCCGTAGGGCGCACGGGCGTGATTACTCCTGTGGCTGTCTTGAAGTCCGTGCAGGTGGGCGGCGTGACCGTGAGCCGCGCCAGTTTGCATAATCAGGATGAAGTGGATCGTAAAGATATTCGCGTGGGCGACACGGTGCTGGTACGCCGCGCCGGCGACGTAATCCCGGAAGTGGTCATGGTGATCAAGGAGGAACGGCCGCCTGCGACACCACCCTGGCACATGCCGCAGCGTTGTCCGGTCTGCGACTCGGAGGTCTTGCGCCTGGCCAATGAATCGGCGCATCGTTGCATGGGCGGGCTATATTGTCCGGCACAGCGGATGGGCGCCATCCGGCACTTTGCGTCGCGTCGGGCCATGGACATCCGGGGGCTGGGCGAAAAGCTCGTACAGCAACTGGTCGGGCATGGTCTGGTGCACACCGTGGCCGATATCTACCATCTGGATGAAGCGGCTCTGTGCGGCTTGGAGCGCATGGCCAGCCGTTCGGCGCAAAAGCTCCTCGCCGAAATCGATCGCTCCCGCCATACCGCCTTGCCCCGTTTTCTCTACGCCCTGGGTATCCGTCAGGTTGGGGAGGGTACGGCCAAATCCCTGGCCATCTATTTCGGGGATCTGGACCCCCTGATGGCCGCAACGCCGGAGCTTTTGCAGAACATTCCCGATGTAGGGCCTATCGTGGCGGAATCCGTTGCCCATTTTTTCGCCCAGCCCCATAACCGCGACGTCATTGCTGCCCTGCGCACCGCGGGAGTACAGTGGGCTGTGGTCCAGCCGCAAAAAGGCGGGCGTTTTCAGGGTATGACCCTTGTGCTCACTGGAACCCTGGACAGCATGACCCGGGAAGAGGCCAAAATCGCCATAGAAAATGCGGGCGGGAAAGTCAGCAGTTCCGTGTCGGCCAAAACAAGCTATGTGGTAGTCGGCAAGGACCCAGGCAGTAAGGCCGAAAAAGCCACAAAGCTGGGTGTGAAACAGCTTACCGAGGCGCAATTTTTGGCGATGTTTTCAGAAAAGGAATGACCATGCAGCAGAACAGAACATTCCGCTTGAATGTTGTCGATGTCCATGGAGAAGTCTACACCGGTATGGCGCGTTTTGTGGCGGTACCGGCGGAACTGGGTGAGATCGGTATTCTGCCGGGGCATGCGCCCCTGCTGTCCGGGCTGCGGCCCGGCGAGTTACGCATTACCCAGCCAGACGGCCAGACGCAGATTCTTTTTCTGGAGGGTGGAATGCTGGAGATTCAACCCGATATCGTAACCATCCTCGCCGATGCCAGCCTGCGGATTGCGGATATCGATATTCACGAAAGCAGGGAACGCATCAAGGACGCACAAAGTACGCTGGCGAAACGTGCGGTTCCGGCGATGGATTTTGCCCGCGCCGAACTGGAATTGCAGCGGGAAGTGGCAAAATTGCATGCGTACCAGCGCTACCAGATACAGGAGCAACGGGGTGGCGGTACGGGCAATTATCATTGGGAGCGCCCGGCTTTGCAGAATGTGCCGAAGGTGAACGTGCAGGAACTGGAGGATTGACGGCTCCGGGCCGGGTATGGGGCCGATGGACGCCGCCGCCTATGACGCCTGGTATGATACCCCTCGCGGGCGCTGGATCGGCATGGCGGAGTTCCGCCTGCTTTCCAGGCTCCTGCAGACGCAGCCGGGGAACACACTTCTGGACGTGGGGTGTGGTACCGGCTGGTTCACCCGCCGCTTTGCCGAAGAGGGCCTCCTCGTCACTGGCCTGGATCCCAACCCGGACTGGCTTGCCTTCGCCCGCGCCAAGGGCCCCCCTGAGATCCGCTGGATAGCCGGAGATGCTCGCGCACTGTCTTTTCCCGACCGCAGTTTCGACCAGGTGGTTTCGGTTGCGGCACTGTGTTTTGTGGAAGATGAGCGGCGGGCCGTGGCCGAGATCGTGCGGGTGGCGCGCCGGCGTTTCGTCATCGGCTGGCTCAACCGGGCAAGCCTGCTTTATCGACAGAAAGGGCAGGGCGGCGGGAGCGGGGCCTACCATGGGGCGCACTGGCATCGTCCCAACGAGTTGCTCGACTTTTTCTCCGGTTTGCCGGTACGCCGACTGGCGGTGCATTCCGCCATATTTCTTCCTGCCGGGGACGGGATGGCGCGAACGCTGGAACATCTGCTGCCCCACACGCTGCCCTGGGGCGGCCTGGTAGTCATTTCGGGGGAGGCGGAATAGCCACGCCATGGGAATGGTGGCCATCGATTGGATCGCCGGCGTCTACGGGGCCGTCTGGGGGCTCTCACAACCCAGGACCGGCTATCTGACCGATCGTATCGGGCGCAAGATCCCCATTTGTCAGCGGCATTTTCCTTATGCGTCATTTCAGCCGCCCAATGGTTCAGGGGTTGTCAACGGTACGCCTTTTTTCAGAACCGCCCGCACGGCCCGCCAATCCGGCATTACCTGATCCAGAATGCGCTTGAAGCGGTCATTGTGCAGGCGCTCCAGCAGGTGCGCCATTTCGTGGACTACCAGGTATTCCAGGCATTCCTCGTCGTAATGCACCAGTTCCAGATTCAGCCAGATTCGGCGTGCCCGGATATTGCAGGTGCCCCAACGGGTTCGCATGCGCTTGATACCCCACTCAGCGACTCTGACACCCATGATGGGCTCATAATGGGCAATGAGCGCCGGGATGCGCTCTTTCAGCGTCTGCCGGTGCCAGGCTTCGATAACCCGTGCCTTGTGGTCGCGGCTCGCCCCTTCCCGCACATGGAGATCCAGGTAATGGGCCTGCTGGCAGGCGACATGGGCGGCCTGCGTCGTAGGATATACCCGCAACCGGTAACATCTGCCCAGATAATAATGGCTTTCTCCGGAGACATACTCCCGGGGCGAGAGCCGGTCCTGCTGGGCGAAGTTCTGCTGATGTTTTTTAATCCACTGCAAGCGAATCAGTACGGCGGCACGGATGGCTTCTTCACTGAGATGCCAAGGCGCCGTTACCCGGACTCTGCCCTCCGGCGGATACACCCCCAGATGCAGATTTTTGATTCGTTTCCGGACCACCTGCACGGTCAGGTCGCTGACTTCCAGCGTGTAGGCCTCAGGAATCACGCTGTTCCTTGACCAAGGCGATATTGAATCTGTAGGTATGAATACCACCCCCGAAGATCAGTAGTCATGTCGTGGCGTGTTCACCTAGTGTGCCTGAACTCATCCTGGTGATTGAGGGCTACATCCCCCATCACCATACCAACGTGCTAACGGCCATTTAAGCAGCAAACAGAATTCAACGCTACACTAGCACCATATTATTCCATGATATTCATATTATTTAGCTCCTCGGCTAGGTAATTGGAAAAACGGGCGGCAGAGACCGAAATCCCTCGGTTTTTGAGTTGCGCACATACTAATGGTACGGGGCGTATGTCCACGGCAGAAAACGGTCGATACACGATATTTTCGTTAATGCGATTTTTGGGTATCCCCGTTGAAATGACAAAGCCAATATTTTGCGTGCCGTACAGCAGGCCACGCATCACCTCATAGGAGTTGCTCTCGGCGGCGATATGAGTTTCTGATCGTCGACCGTGGAGCACGGACTCCAGCATTTCGCGTGAGGTAAGCCCCGGTGTCGGCAACACCAAAGGATACTGGATGCAATCACTCAAGCGAAGTGTACCTTGACTGGCAAGAGGGTGTGCGCGATCCATCGCCGCTACCAGAGGCTGCTCGGATATAGCAAGGTCGATGACGTCTGGGTGTCTGGGCGGTGCCACGATGACCACCAGATCGGCTTCAAATGCTAACAACGCACGAATCGCATCGCTATGTTTCGCTACGGTCACCGAGAAGGAAACCCCAGGATACTGCTCTCTGAATGTATTAATAATTCGTGGGATGAAATCGGCCGCCAATGCGGGGCTGACGGCGAGGGCAACATGGCCGCGGCGAAGTCCCTTGAGGCTATCAATTTCTGAGCGTAGGCGCTGCATGTCGGAAAGGTGCTGGCGTATATAACCCAGAAAAACTTCGCCTGCGGCCGAGAGACGCATCCCGCGCGGGTGCCGCTCGAAAATGCCAGTACCCAGTTCTTCTTCCAGATCCTGAACGCGGCGATCCAGTGCCGATGCCGTGATATGCAGCTTTTCGGCAGCGCGGCGAACCGAGCCTTCCCTGACAATCATGTCAATGTAGTTAAACAAGCGCAGGTGTTTCATGGCCAACCCCTCAAAGCGTTGCGTTTTATGTAACGCATTCACAACAAAATAACACTTTAATCATACATTGTATATGGTCAGTATGTCTTAACAGACAAGATGCACAGAATCATAAGGCGATAGCTGGTGCATCGTTTTTGGGCAGAGAATATCGGTATGCACCATTATGGTGCGGATAGAGAAAGGATACCTTACGTATCGTATAAATATACTGGTAGATCGGCATGGTATGGATATTGCGTATCTGGTAAGCAGTATAACCTCTGGAGTCTACAATGAAGAAATCAAATAAACACCCTTTAAGGCAGAGCCTATTGGTAGCAACAGGACTACTGGGCAGCTCACTTCTACCGGTCTATGCAGAAGTGGCCACCCCTACATCGCCTCCGGCCAAAAAAGTATATAAAATTAAGTCGGTTTCTAAGAATTTGTTGAGAATCGTCGAGAAGGCGGCGCTTACCCAGGTCAAACCAGTCTATGGTGCAGAAACTGCACTCATCCCCCAAAAGTTTTTGGAGGGCCAGGAGTCTACGCAGAATGCCTCGACCATTCTGAGTTTTGTGCCTGGGGTCAATGCCACCAGCACGAACCCCATTGGCGTCAAGACCCATATTTCTGTACGTGGTTTCTCTCAGACACAAGTAGGCTACACCTTTGATAATTTGCCCATAGCTGATTTGTTCAATGGCGGTTTATCCGGAGGTAATAACAATTATGCGGATTTGACGAATCTCATCCCGGTTACGCTGGGCGAAACCTCCGGCATCCGGGTGACCTATGGCACACCATCGCCAGATATCAACGCTGTCGGCGCTATTGGTGGGAATATTGATTATCTGCCAAAGATTCCGTCGGCAAAACGTTACGAGTCAGTATTTGCCGGTTATGGTTCTTTCGACACACGCAGCTATGGTGCCGAGATCAATACCGGCGCAAACCCTGGTTATGGCAACCTCCTGTTGAGATTCTCTTCGCGCCAGACTGCAGGCTACCTGGACCACAGCCCTGATCGCGAATATTCCTACTATGCGGCCTATGATTTACCGCAGATATCGCCGACCTCCAAGTGGTCAGTCATATTTTTGCTGAACAAAAACAAGGGCGCGACCGCGGCGCGAATGCCGGTTGCGCTGTTGCAGCAATATGGACCCTATTACCAGTGGCCGCTGTCCGTCACTTATGCGAATGGCACGGCGGAACATATGATGGCTATTGTGCAAAATAAAACGCTTATCTCATCTCACGCCGTTTTTGGTTTCAAGGGATTTTATGCCTTTACCAACTCCAATCGTTTGGAGTATGTGAATCCCAGTGTCAATATGCCTTATAACAGCTTTGTTACTTTTTATCTCAATCCGGCACAAACTGTCTGTCAGTATTCTGGAAATGATTTTGCAGGTAATAATTCTGCGGCATGTCAGGCGCAAACAATTAACGGGGATAATTATCACAGTTACAGCTATACCACAAATACTTTCGGGTTTAATCCTTCTGTCGAGTGGCTCAGTCATTATGTGGACTTAAAAGCCGGAGGATTAGGCGCGTTCTCTCTGTATCATTCGCGGGACTATGTTTACGGAACCCCGAATGTTCCCGAAGTGGCTGGTTACAATAACCTCTGGGATGAGCACGCATGGCGTCTGTACGGTAAGCTCTATGCGCAAGCAAAAATCAAGCTGGCGCACTCTTTGGCGATTACCCCTGGTCTGAAATATGAGACGGTGAGCACGCATATCAATGATGTGCCGGGGTACTACTACACCGTAGGTGCGAGCAGTGGCCGCTCTTACAGTGAGGTGAGTCCATACGCTGGTATCCAGTATAAGCCGATAAAAGCGGTAACTCTGTATGCCAACTATGCGGTTGGCTACAAGTATCCGAATATCACCGCATTCTATGCGGCTGACAGCAATGCTACATCGACATCGCCATCGACGCCAGTGACGATAAAACCGGAGCAAGTCAACACCTACCAGTTTGGGGCGGCTTACAAGCATGATGGCCTTGATGCGAGTATTTCTTTCTATCGCTCAGACTTCACACATACGTTCAGCTCTTACTATGATACAACAACAGGGTTGACTTATGAGTACAATATCGGTTCTTCATCGTATCAAGGTATAAACATTGCCACTGCTTACGCATTAGATAATTATATATCGATTTATGGTAACTACTCACTTCAGTCGGCACATTACACCTCAAACTCGTCAAGCGCTTATGGAGTTGCCACCAGCATTGGAGAGCCGCGGGCCAATACCCCGACTTATCTTGCGGGTGTGGGGATAGAAGGGCATTACATGGGTACGCGCGCCCGATTGTACGGCAATCTGGTCGGCCCGCAATATATTGAGGCCAGTACGGGTGCACCAACTTCTATCAGTATGCCCGCCTATGCGACCATGAACTTCAACCTTGCGCATACCTTTCGAATACATCAGTACGGGTTTAAAAATGTGACGTTCAGCTTGAGCGGGGTGAATCTCCTGAACTCCGAAGCCTCGGTGCTGGAAAAGCAGTTTCCTTATATCAATCAGCCCGGCAATTATTTAGAAGCGGAGCCGATGATGCCGCGCTCCTTCTTTGGGACGGTGAAATTAGTATTTTAAACCATGCCACCACCGGTCTATGGCTGATCCCGTGAATAGCGGCGCCGCGTTGGAGATTCACCATCTGGAAACCTTCTGGGTAGCGCCAGTCCCCGACCGGGATCGGTGCATGCATCCCGGTATGCCCTTCGTGATCTGGGTGTTGGGATCCCGCCTTGGCAGCGACGCCCGTGATCGGTGTGCCCCTTTATGGGATGGGATTGTGGAATTTTACCCTGTTCGTGTGTCGTCGGGCACGCTGATCTAGCTAGCTCCAGCCATGCTGCTATCGCTCATGGTCCGCCAGGTGCCATCATCTTCCTGGGATAGCGCGATGTACTTTAGGAAGTTAAATAACTATGGGTACGAGCATGAACATCGTCTGGCTTTATGCGTTTTCTGGGGCGATCGCGGGCATAATTTCAGGAATGCTAGGAGTTGGCGGCGGGATCGTCCTGGTCCCTATCCTGATTTTTATCTTTGGTGTTCTCGCCATACCCGAAGGCATAGCAGCGCATATGGCAATCGGAACGTCCCTGGCAACAATTATATTTACCTCAATGTCGGCAATATATGCTCAGCACAGGCGAAAAGCAATTGACTGGAATCTGGTCAGAAAGCTTGCTCCGGCGACCATTCTTGGAAGCCTCATCAGCGGTTATCTGGCAGGGCTGATTCCCGGGCTGGCATTGAAAGCAATATTTGGCGTATTTTTAGTGGCGGCGGCGGTGCAAATGTTTTTTGAATGGCGACCGGCACCTCATCGTACCCTGCCAAGCCCCTTAGCCCTTTTGGGCATCGGTACGGGTATTGGCGCGCTCTCCGCAATGTTGGGGATTGGCGGTGGCACGCTCACGGTTCCATTCTTCAATTGGTGTAATGTGGATTTGCGTCGGGCCATAGCTACATCAACGACTTTGGGGTTTGGACTGGCGATCTTTGGCACCATTGGTTTCATTGCATCCGGATTTCAACGGCCCGGGTTGCCGTCGGCCAGTTTTGGTTATGTTTCCTTGCCAGCTATGCTAGGAATAGCAAGTACTGCAGTGCTATTCGCGCCGTTTGGCGTTCATTTATCATATCGTCTTCCCGTGCGCCGACTCAAACGTATATTCGCTTTACTCCTCCTCTGCCTTGCGTTTAATATACTCCTGAATTTCATATAACTATGGCATATATGATTTGCCCATCAGCCGGAAGTAGCCTTCCCTACCACCTGAATTGTGATCTGGTAACCTGGTGGCCACTAAAGTCGACCAGGAAGAACTTACGGGTTACCTTAAACATGCTGACTAATGCGGAGAAATCCGTCTACAAGCAGATGGTGTATGACTCCGTCACGAACTGTACGCCAAACTCCCCAGCTGGTTCAAGGTACTTGCGTCCCTAGCAGCAATACTGTTTAGTTGGAAACAATCCCGGGGCATCGGTCACACGTCAATCGCAATGGATTGCCCCTATCCCTGATTAGGTATGCGCTCATTTCTCCGCGTACGCCGAGTGGCTTACGTTTGTCACGACCGGTAACGGCCGACCGGAAGCGATTGACGAGCGATCAATAGTGAACCCAACAGGTCTTTAACAGCGGCAAACCGTTGCGTTTTTTGAATACGTATCGCACCAAAAAAGAACTTTACCGAATCCAAAAATATGTCCATCATCATTATGAAAGAATTTTTTGGATGGAGGCGAAGCCTGCACTATTGTAGTGCAGTACAGCATTTCCTGCACCAAAAAAGAAGTTGCCAACTTGTGTTAGTGCGGTAACTATATGATCGTACGTGTGATATAGTCAATTGGTGCAAATGGCATGTTCTATGCTTAGTCTATGCCGGAGAGTTTTATCAATCACCTTGTGATGGAGTTTATATGACCTCGTTCAGTTATCTCGTACACCTTGCCAATTACTCAGATGGTGTTCTGTACCTGTTGATGATTCTTTTCGTGGTTGAGCTTGCCGTGATTTTCGATCGGGGCTGGTATCTTCGTAACGCCATCAGCAAAGGTAAGAAAATTCTTTGGGGAATATCCGTCCGCGGCAAGTTGAGGCGCCCCGACCTGGAAGATCTGGTGGCTTTGTCCAAGGGTCTTCCCGAAGAATCTCTGCTGGGCGTGGCGCTCCGGCATTTCAATTTGATTCATCATTACGGTAGCGCGCGTGGAGAAGCCTTCGCGAATCGTTTGGATGAAGCTATTTTTCTAATGACGCCCAATCTGGATAAGCGCCTTTGGATTTTGGACACCATCGTCACTCTGGCGCCCCTGCTGGGCCTGTTCGGAACCATACTGGGTATGTTCCACGCGTTCTCCATTCTTGCGGTGCCTGGTCATAATCCCACTTCTGTTACTGGCGGTGTTGCGGATGCGCTGATTGCCACCGCGTCTGGACTCTTTATTGCCATGATCGGCTTACTGAGTTTTAACGCATTCAACAATGCTATCGAGAAAACCATTTTCCAGCTTGAGTCGCTGAAAGTGGTGCTCATGAATCGCTTGGATGGGGCGCCCGTGGTGCTAGAGGAGACAGCAGTCAACGCCACGTCATCAATTACCGCATCTGAAATGGCCGTATGACGTTTCGGAAGATCTTTTTACTTTGGCAGGCAACGCAAGGAGTAAAGCATGTTACCCCAACGCCGGCCCCGCAAAAAAGGGCGTGTAGAAATCATCCCGATGATTGACGTTATGCTGTTTCTGTTGGTTTTTTTCATCATGATTACTTTGCAGATGATTACGGATAAGGGGTTAAAGCTAGACTTGCCCACATCCAGTGATACAAAAGTACTGCCGCATCCGCATTTCGTGCTCAATATACTGAAGGATGGCGGTGTTGTGGCGAAGGGCAAAAAAATGAGTCTGGATCAACTGCAGAGTTTCCTCGCTGGCGATGGCGATGCTAAACACACACAGGTGACGATTGCTGCCGATAAAATGGTGCCCTTCAAGGATTTTGTGCAGGTGATGGATGCATGTCAAAAAGCGGGTGTAACCAACATTGGTATTGCGGCGAAGCCAGCATGAGTATCCGTGTCTGTGCTCTGGGTGACGTGAGCGGATACCAAACGTACAGTTGGCGAGTGAGACAGTATTTGAAGATTGGGAATAGATTTGTATGACTACCACGATGCCTAGGATTGCGAATAATGCACTCATGCCGGAGCCGAAGGAACGCCATTTCAAGTATGCCGTGGGCGGTGCAGTGGTGGTTGAGGCTCTGCTCGTGCTCGGCTTGATCTGGTATGGACACAGCACGCCTCCGGTAAAGGCCGTTAAGCCCAAGGAGCACGTCATTGCGGTACAAATGGTGACTTTGCCGCAACCATCGCCGAAGGTGGTACCCAAGCCTTTACCGAAACCGGTTCCACCCAAACCAGTGGTGCATCATGTGCCTCCGCCACCGCCCCGTCCGCACCCGAAGGTGGTGATTCCGCCGAAACAACCGGCGCCAACGCCACCCGCGCCGCCGGTAAAACAGGTTACTCCTCCGAAGCCGGTGCCAATGCCGGCCCCTAAGCCGGTGGTGACTCCGCCGCCTGCGCCACCACCGATGTCAGCTCAGCAGACGGCGTCAATGATGGGGCGTTATGTTGGTATGGTACGGCCGATAATTCAGCAGAGCCTGCGTGTTCCCGCTGAGTTGCGGGCGATGGGGCTGAGTGGCAAAGCTACTGTGGAGTTCGAAATTTCTCCATCGGGTCAATTGCTTTGGGCGAAAATTATCAAGCCGAGTCCGTTAGGCGCGGTAAATCGTGCGGCACTTGCCGCGATTCAAAAGGGTGGCTTTCCACCATTTTTGAAAAAGATGCCTAAGCAGAATACGGTTTTTCAAATTGATGTAAAAGTAGGTGCTGGATCAAATTAGCGCTCTTACGAGTTAGTAGTGCTTCGGTCCAACGGGTTGTAACACTGAGGGAGAAGGGTGATGGGTGACAGACATTCAATAAGCGCCACGACAGAGGCAGAACGTACCAGCTCGGCGCCTCATGTCGCTCTGATCTGGCTCGCCGCGACCATGACCGCCTCCAGCCTGCCGGTCGGCGTCCTCATCGCCCAGTTGTTTCCTTTGGCGCCATTTCTGTGGGTTGTGCTGCTGGCGTCCACACTATTTGCCGCCGTGGGCATCCTCAGCATCCCGGGATTCCTGTATGGGATTCCGACCATGGCGGTTTCCGCACGCGTTTTTGGAAAGCCAGTCAATAAGCTGATTTCTCTAAGTAACTGGTTGTCTCAGTTGGGTTGGCAGGCCGTGGTGTTGGTACTTGTGGTGTATATCCTCCGCAGTGTTTTTGACAGCTATGGATTAGCACCTGCGAATAGCAGTATTTATTATGCCTTGGTATTGGCTATACTGGGCAATTTTGTGGTGCCCATTATCGGATATAAGGCCATCGTGACGGCGCAGACGGTGGGGGCGCTATTCCTCGCCCTGTTTGCGATAGCCATACTGGTATATCTGCATGGTGGACAGGCGCTTCCGATGCTGTCTGCCGTAGGCAACATTGACGGAATTCAAACCCTGGGTGGAATTTCATTGGCGCTCATGGGCGGCGCGTTCTCATGGACGATGTTTGCTTCGGATTATTCGCGGTATGTGCGGTGTGACACGAGCCTGGCTAAAATGGCGCTATGGCCGAGCCTCGGCGGATTTGCGGGGGTAGCCTCATCCTCGCATTAGCCATCACGCTGTATGTGCATGGCGGTATCCAGGTAGGACCTGCAGGAATAAGTCTCACGGCGGCCGGACTGGGCACTTCGGTACTGTATTTAGGTTTTTGCACTTTTGCGATATTGGGATTGTTGGCATCCAATTTCCTGAACTCTTACAGTTCCGCTTTCAGCCTCGCGGTGGTAGTGGGTAAAGATTTGGATCGCAAGAAAGTTACGGTACTGGATGCCCTGCTGGCAACATTGGTCGGTATCTATATGCTTTTTGTAGCGCCGTCATTCTGGGAATCTTTTCAAACTTTCCTGGATTTGCTGATTATTGTTGCGGCACCGTGGACCGGTGTGATGATCATCTACGTGCTGTGGGACGTGCTCCCGGAAGCACGCGGAGGGTGGAGCAGAATGCTATATAGGCCTGCCAATGTCTGGGTGCTCGCTATAGGGATCGCAGTTACCATATTGTTCTCCAATAATCCGATTTGGGAGGGATACGGAGCGCATCTATTGCATGGTACAGATATATCTCCATTGGCGGGTGTCGCGACGACAATTGTGGCATCAATACTCTATCGGATTTTGTTTTGTCACCATACGGCTACTGACGAGATGTGGCAGGTGAGAACGTTATCCAAACCGATTGTCAGTGAGATTACCGATGAAGGCGCCAACGGGTAAAGATGATGGAAAAAATATTTAGGGCGTCGATACTTAATCCGATAGATGCCAATACCTGGAGATTTTTCCAGGATGGTGCTTTAGGTGTCGATCAGGGCATCATTATGCGTATGGGTGATTTCACTACGATGCTGAGTCAGATCGACGCTGATACGGAAGTAGAAGATCTGGATGGGGTTATCGTTCCAGGCTTTGTCGATGTCCATTTGCATTGGGTGCAACATCGTGTCAGGGGACGTTTCTCTGGCGAACTCCTGACCTGGCTGCGAGAGTATATCTGGCCAGAAGAGGCGCGCTATGTGGATACCGATTTCGCCAGGGCTGCGGCGGCGCAATTCTATGGCGATGTATTGCGTGCGGGGACCGTGATGGGCATGAGCTATTCCAGCCCGCATGCCGAGGCCACGCAGATTGCACTGACGTCGATGCGTGGCGATTGGGTCATTGGTAACGTCCTGATGGCGATTAATGCGCCCCGTACATTGACTGACTACAGCCTGCATGATCCTGACGCGTTGCGTGCGTTTATGCGCCAAACGGATATTACACACTATGCACTGACACCCCGTTTTGCACCCAATCTGACGGCAGCATCGCTGAAGGCATTGGGACAGATCGCCGCCGAGAGTCCATGTTTAATCCAGACGCATCTCGCGGAATCGGTCGCGGAGCTGCAATGGGTTAAAGAGCTGTTTCCCGACGCTGCTCACTATACTGAGGTGTATGACCGCGCGGGTCTTCTGACGCCCCGAACGATATTGGGCCACTGTATTGAGATGCGTGACGAGGAATGGCGCTGTCTTCGGGCACGCGGCTCCTGGGTGGCGCATTGTCCTACCAGTAATGAGGCGCTGGGAAACCGACGCATGCCCTTGGAGCAAGTACGTGCTTACAACATCCCCTTTGCGCTGGCGAGTGACATAGGCGGTGGTCCCAGCCATAGCATGCTACATGTTATGCAGCGATTTCTGGGCGTACATCGGGAAGCTGGCGTTTCTGTTGTGCCGCAGGAGGCCTTGTATCGTTCTACCAAGGCGGGGGCCGAATGTATGGGCAGAGGATCCATCGGCGGTGATTTGACGGTGGGGAAACGTGCCGATTTTGTGCTCCTGCCGCAAAAGCCCGCAGTGGATTCTATAGAGCACTGGTTTGAGGAATGCTTAAGTGGTAACCCCACTGATCTGGAACAGCGTCCGCTGGGGACCTGGCTCAGCGGTGCACGGGTGGCCTAGGAGATGTATATGCATAGCCTTATAAAACATACGGAGCAACACCTTTTATGGAAGCTATAACAAACACTAAGGAAATACTGACAGATTTTGTGGGGAATCTGCCCAAGATAGAGCTGCATTTGCATATTGAGGGCACTCTGGAGCCTGAATTACTTATTGCGCTGGCTCAGCGTAACGGCGTGGATATTCCCTATAAGACGATAGAGGCGGCACGGGCCGCGTATCAATTTGAGGATCTGCAAAGTTTTCTGAATATCTATTATCTGGGGGCGTCAGTATTGCGGGAAGAGCGGGACTTTTATGAACTGACCCTGGCCTATATGTCCCGCTGTAAAGCCCAGCAAATTCGTCATGTGGAACTGTTTTTTGATCCGCAGACGCATCTTGCCAATGGTGTGGCATTGGCGGCGGTGATGGGTGGCATCACCGCCGCCTTACGAGACGCCGAGCGTGACTGGCATATATCCAGCGCATTGATTCTTTGCTTTGAGCGGGATCGCGATCCGCAACCCGCGGTGGCGCTGTTGGAGCGTGCTTGTGCTTTGGGGCGCATCGCCGGCATCGGTCTCGACTCCGCTGAGTTGGGCAATCCCCCAGAAAAGTTTCAGGAAGTGTTTAAGGTGGCCAAGTCCATGGGTCTGCATCGTGTTGCCCATGCGGGGGAGGAAGGGCCGCCCTCCTATATCTGGCAGGCACTGGATGTGCTCGATGTCGAGCGCATAGATCACGGGGTTCGCTGTTTGGAGGATCCGGCACTGGTGCGTCGCTTGGTGGATGACCGAATCCCGTTGACGGTCTGTCCATTCTCCAATGTCGCGCTTAAAGTGTTTAGCCGGTTATCTGAACATAATCTGGGCCGAATGTTGAAAGCAGGTTTGTTGGCGACGATTCATTCGGACGACCCGGCGTACTTCGGCGGTTACCTAAGCGAGAACATCATCGGGACACTTTCCGATCTGGATTTAACTGCGAAAGACGCATTACTTCTTGAGCGTAACGCCGTTGAAGCGGCTTTTTGTACGGACCAACGAAAGCAATCCCTGTTCATGGATCTAGATCAGTACAGAGCATCATATCAGAACCTATTATGAAAAACTCATCAGGGAGAAATCTTGTGAAGAAATACACGGTTTGGAAGCATATAATGTTGTGTGGTGCAGCCGGCTTCTCATTGACGGTGCCGCTGGCATACGCTCAGGCTATACCGGCGGCTGCAAAAATGCGTCCGCAAGTGATCGTGCTGACAGCATTCCCGCCCGAATGGCAAGCATGGACGGTGCAAAAATCTTTTCAGCATCAAGTGTTGCATGTGCCAGGTCTCATCACGCCCTTGATTTGCGATAGTAAAGGCGTCTGTGTTACGGAAACCGGGGAAGGGGAAATCAATGCCGCAGTCACCGTCACCAGTCTGGTGAAAGACACGGCTCTGGATGTGAAGAAGACCATTTTTATTCGTAGCGGCATTGCCGGAGGTGTGGACGAAGAAAACTCTGCATTGGGCAGTGTGTACATCAATAATTGGATAATTTCTTGGGCTTTTGGACATCATTACCTGAGTGATAAAAAGCAGTTGGCATGGTCCCCTCCGGGCTGCACAGATTATGCCGTGCCAGGCCACTGCGAGAATTATACTCGGAATATCATGGAAAATCTAGCATATAAAATAAATCCGGCACTGCTGAACATGGCGGTAAATGCCTCTGCCCATGTCGCGTTGGATAACTCAGTAGAAGCCAAGAAACTGGATAAAATATTTGGTATCTCTGCGGCGCCGAAAGTGATGGTGGGAGCCACTATCACGGGCAATGATTTTTGGATAGGCAAAGAGAATCAGGCTATAGCCGAGCAAATTGTGCATCTCTATACCCATGGAAAGACGACGTATACCAATACCGCCATGGAGGATCTTGGGGATGTGGCGGCGCTCTCGCGTTTCGGTTTGGCGGATCATTATCTGTCCATACGAGGGATCTCTGACGTGGATGTCCCGCCCCCCGGTAAGACCGAAGAGGAAATTTGGAAAACAGGCGATTTATATGCCAGCGCTCTCGCCGAGCGTAATGCGGTGATCGTCACCGAGGCCGTTATCGCGCGCGTGTTACAGGATGCTGCATGAACATACGGGTCACCGAAATATCCGTTGGTGCGTTTCTGGCCCCGGAGCAAGGAGTGTCACCGTGTCTTTGACCTTGATGAAGCAGCGACCTGACCAGCAGGCGGCGACCCCCAGCCGTGTCGACGGTGTTGCCAAAGTCAGGGGAGTGGCTCTCTATGTCGATGATCTGCCCTGCGCAGATGTGATCTATGGAGCGACGGTGCGCACTACTGAGGCTGGTGGAACGCTGCAGGAGGTGGCTTTTGATCCCGCCATAGACTGGTCGGAATTTGTGGTGGTGACGGCGCGGGATATTCCGGGTAGGAATGCCGTAAGGCTCCTGGAGGATGACCAGGTAGTGCTTGTTGACCACGCGTTTCGGCACGCTGGGGAGGCCGTGGTATTACTGGCTCACGCAGACCAGGAAAAACTCAGAAAAGCGCTGAAAGGTGTTTCTCTGGTGGAATTACCCAACCCATCTCCGATTTTTGACATCGATGCGGCACTCGCTGCGCAGCAAGAAATCATACCCGGCAATATTTATACGGATTATCTTCTGGATCGGGGTAATGTTGCGGAGGGAGAGCATCTTGCCGGTGTCGTCATCGAAGAGCGCTTTCTCACCCCATCCCAGGAGCAACTCTATATTGAGCCGCAAGGTATGCTGGCGCATTTGCAGAAAGACGGCAGCATTCTGGTAGAAGGTTCCATGCAGTGTCCCTACTACGTGTTGGACGCATTGGTTCAGTGTCTGGGGATGGATAAGGATCATCTGCGGGTGGTGCAAAGTACCACCGGTGGGGCCTTTGGCGGCAAGGAAGATTATCCCTCGGTGATTGCCTGTCATGCGGCGTTACTGGCGCTCAAAGCGGGTGGCCGTCCGGTAAAACTCGTTTATGAGCGGGGTGAGGATTTGCGGGTAACGCCTAAGCGTCATCCTTCCCGCACCCTGATTCGTTTGGGGGCCAATAAGGCCGGAGAATTGCAGTTTATCGATATGGATTTCGCCATTGATGGCGGGGCTTATCGTACCCTCAGTCCGGTAGTGCTCTCCCGTGGTGTTATTCATGCACCGGGACCATATAAGTGCCCCCATATCCGGGTCAGGGGGCGCGCCGTGGCGACCAACCATCCGCCCTTTGGCGCATTTCGCGGATTTGGTGCGCCGCAAAGTATTTTTGCCATGGAAGTGGCCATGGACCGGCTGGCGGGAAAACTGGCTATGGACCCTGCCGAATTGCGCCGGATAAATTTGTTGCGTACCGGCGATGTGAATCCCACGGGTGATGTGATGGGAGCTGACTGCTTTGCCCATGCCGCGCTCGATGCGGCATTGGAGCACACGCATTACTACCATCGGCTGGCGGAGTATAGGGCCTGGAATGCGGCCGGACACCAGACCCGCAAAGGTATTGGCCTGGCGACTTTTGCCCATGGCGCTGGTTTTACCGGCAATGGCGAATTGTATCTGGCGTCCCGGGTTTCTCTGCAAGCTCTGGCCAATGGCCATGTCGAAATTCTCTGTTCCAACACTGAAATGGGGCAGGGCGCGGCGACCACGCTGGTCCAAATTGCGGCTGACGCGCTGGGCCTGCCCATGGATTGCGTACATCTGGCGCAGGCGGATACCTCCAGGGTGCCAAATTCCGGACCGACGGTCGCCTCCCGCACCTGTATGGTGGTCGGGGATCTCATCCAGAAGGCGGCGGGACAATTATTGCAACGGCTGCGGGAAACGGCGGCGTTAGCGGCGTCCCATGACGCACAAAGTTTTGCCGCAGCCTGTGCCCGGCTTTGCGCAGCCGCCGGGGATACGCTGGTGACCGCACAATACCAACCGCCGGCGGACATGCGTTGGGATGAGCAGGCCTTTTTGGGGCGGGCTTACGCCAGTTATGCCTGGGCGGCTTACATTGCCGAAGTGGAAGTGGATGTGTTGACGCTCGCAACGCGGGTGCGTGATTTTACTGCGGTACAGGAAATCGGCAATGCGGTGCATCCGGTGATTGTGCAGGGCCAGATTGAGGGGGGCGTCGCCCAGGGTATTGGTTATGCCCTCTATGAGGATGTGCTCTGGAATGAGCGCGGGGTCATGGCCAATGACCGTCTGACCAATTACATCATCCCCACTAGCGCGGATTTAGGATTTATTCACGTGGTGTTGCTGGAAGGCGGGTTGGGAGCTGGTCCCAAAGGAGCAAAGGGCGTCGGTGAATTGCCCATGGATGGTCCGGCGCCCGCTATCGTCAACGCGATTCAGCAGGCCTTGGATATCGATATTCGCCAGATCCCGGTCAGGCCTGAAATGCTGCTGGAGCTGACGGTGAGCGGAGGGAATTGATCATGACGACGATGCGCATCAACGGTAGGGCATTTCAGAGCAGCTCAGCGCCGAACACCCGTTTACTGGATGTATTGCGTAATGAATGCGACCTCAAGGGGGCCAAAGAAGGCTGCGGTGAAGGAGAGTGTGGCGCCTGCGCGGTACTGGTGAATGGCAAGCTGGTGAATAGCTGTCTGGTTCCTCTCGGGCAGATGGAGCAGGCGGAGATTACCACGGTGGAGGGCCTTCCCGAAGATAGTGCCCTGGCACGGGCCTTTGTTCACTGCGGCGCCACCCAATGCGGGATTTGTACGCCGGGTATGATGCTCGCGGCGACCGCCCTGTTGGCGGAGCATGCGAATCCGACACTGGAGGAGATTCGCTGGGGCCTGAGCGGCAATCTCTGTCGCTGTACCGGGTATGGGCGCATTTATGCGGCCATCGCCCAGGCCGCCGGAGGGGTCTGCTGATGTCTGATTGGATAAGGCCGCGACATTTGCCGGAAGCCCTGGAGCTATTGGCGGCAGCCCCCCGCCCATATCGGGTGATTTCGGGCGGAACCGATCTTATGGTGGAGAGTCACCTCGCCCCGGAACGGCGCCCGGAGTCCTGGCTGGACATCAGCGGACTGCAGGAGTTGCAGGGGCTGCAGATTACGGAAGATGGTATCCGGATTGGCGCGGCTACTTCCCTGGAAGCGATTCGCCGGCATGCGGAAGTGGTCGCCCACTGGCCGATGCTGGCAGCCTCGGCGGCGGTGACCGGGGCGCCGCCCATTCAAAATCGCGCCACGCTGGGTGGCAACGTTTGCAATGCCTCACCTGCGGCGGATAACGCGCCGGTATTGCTGGCTTATGGCGCACGTCTGGAGATCGCCCATCATCACGGTTCGCGCTGGTTGCCTTATGGAGATTTCCATCAGGGGTATCGTAAGACGGCCTTGCAAGCTGGAGAGTTACTCAGCGCTCTGTGGATTCCTTACCCCCCCAAACACAGTCGCAGCTATTTTCGGAAAGTCGGAACACGGGCAGCGCAAGCTATTGCCAAGGTGAGTATCGCGGCGCTCATCGAAGAAGATAGTGATGGAATTATTCGGAGCGCGCGTTTTGGCATGGCGAGTGTGGCGGCGACTCCCTGTACCTTGCCATCCGTGAGCCACTATCTGCTGGGACGTGCGTTGCGTGATATTTCCGAAACTGATGTGCGCCATGGGGTAAGGCAGGATATTGCACCGATTCAGGATATTCGCTCGACGGCAGAATACCGTTTGGAGATAGTCTCCCGGTTGGTACTGGAGGCCATACATAGACGTAGTAAATCGAAAAAGGAGGATTAGAATATGGGTACCTATGCAAAGCAGACAGAGGCGGTTTATGTAGATGTTCCATTGCTGGATGCGACCCCGGAGAATCTCGCGGAATACGGTGTGATGATTGGCGAGGCGGTACACCGGCCTGGACTTTCGATTCCCTTTTATAAGGGGAGTGTGGAAGAGGGGCAAAATCTCGATTTTGAATATACCGGTCGCGCGGTGGTCCGCACGGCGCGGATATCCCACCGCAACCCCGAGATTACCTGGCTGGAACGGCACCTCAATATGACGCAGATTTTTGTCGGGCTGGGCAGCATTCCCTTCGCCATGGTGTTGGGTAAACCCAATCAGGGCAGCGGGGAAAATGTCCCCCGCCTGGACGACGTCCGCGCTTTTCGCATTCCAGCGGGGCAGGGGGTGATGATTTATGCGGGTACCTGGCACGATTTCCCCATGTCCATTGGCGATCCGGTGACGGTGATGACCATGAATTCTGACGAGGTGGTCACTGCTTTGGCGAACGCTCAGGCAGCAGATGAGATGGATGACGGTGATGTGTACAAGATCGACATCCAACGTCGCACCGGGCGGGTACTCCGGGTTCCCTTTTAGTCGCAGAAGGCGAAGACCATGCGTACCTCCGTCTACCGGTTTTTTACGACAGACCCTGCCGACGTTTCCGGGCTGGCCCGGGCGATTGCCGAGGGGATGATAGATCCCCAGAGCATCGTCGCGATTATTGGCAAAACCGAGGGTAACGGCGGCATAAACGACTTTACCCGGACTTTGGCGATGATGGCTGTGAGCCAAGTGCTGGCAACGCATTTGGATTGCAGTCCAGAGTTGGTGGAAGAACGCGTGGTGTTGTCCTTTTCGGGAGGTAGTGAAGGGGTTGCGGCGCCGCATATTCTGGTGTTTACGGTATCAGGCCGGGCGGCGGAGCAAGCCTATCCGATAAAACGTCTGGCGCTTGCATCCGCCCATACCCGCCCTTTCAGCGCGCAGGAAGTGGGGCGGATGGTGATGGTGCGGGAGACCGCCCGCGCGGTGACCCGGCTCATGCATACCTTGCAGGTCGAGCCTGCGGATGTGCATCTGGTACAGATCAAAGGGGCGATTCCAGCGCTGGACTCTACAACGACCGGAAATGTCCGTGGCGAGCACCTGCGCTGTGACATGGCCTGGTCGCGCGGCGCTTCTGCCTTGGGGGTGGCCCTCGCTCTGGGTGAGGTCACCGAATCCGAACTGTCGGATGACGTCATCAACCAGGATTGGTCTTTGTACTCCAGTCGGGCCAGCGTTTCTGCCAAACCCTTATTGCGGCGCTCCGAAATAGTGCTCTTCGCCAATTCGTGCTGGTGGGAGGGTGATCTGGTCATCGCCCATGAGGTGATGCGGGACATCATCGATGTGGCGGCGATTCATGCCGTGCTGAATCAGCTGGGACTGCAGCCCGTCAACGGGCAGTTGGCGGCGGTCGATGCGGAGAAGGTGCTGGCGGTCTTTGCCAAATCCGATGCCGACCCGCGGGGCCATATCCGCCATCGTCGTCATACCATGTGGACAGACGCGGATATCTCCGATATGCGCTATTCCCGCTGTGTAGTCTCAGCCTTGTTGGCCGGAATCACCGGGGAAACCGGCGTTTATGTCTCGACGCGCGCGGAGCATCAGGGTCCCCAGGGGGGCGGGCCGGTGGCCGTGATCGGGTACGCATCATGAATGCCCTCGCCAGTCGTCAGCGGCCCTTGCTTCCGGTCCGGGAAGCCGTCGTGACCAGGGTGCAGGGGTCTGCGCCCACGGTGATCGGGGCCAGCATGTGTCTCTTGGCAGACGGCTCGCTGCTGGGCACGGTAGGTGGTGGCCGTATGGAATATCAGATCTGTCAGGTGTTGCGCTCTCCCCGTTCTGAAGCACCCCCGGCATTGCTGACTTTTACCCTGGGCACGGCGGATGATCAGTGCTGCGGTGGGCAGGTGGAAATCTGTGTGTTGGATGTGCCCCTATTTTTTTCCGAGCTGTACCAGTCCGGCGCCTCCCGTCTCTATCAAAGGGATTCGGCAGGCCGGTTGCAGCTCGTGGCCGGGATTACCCGTCTGGGACGGCAAATCGGTTCCTTTGATGCCTTGACTGTGCTTTTGCGCGCTGACGCTCCGGGTATGGATGTCGAGGAGCGGCACTTCGCGCTGCCTGCTCCCCATCATCAGCCGCTATGGATTTTTGGTGCGGGGCATGTGGGGCGGGCGGTTGCCAGGATGGCGCACGAATTGGATTTTGCTTTATCGGTATTTGATGAGCGGGTCGAATGGGCCGATCCTGCGGCCTTCCCGCCAGAGGTCGCCGTGGTAGACCAATGGTCCTGGGTGGACCTGCAGGCCCCGGCAATCGATGCCGTAGTGCTCATCATGACCTACAGCCACGCTATGGATTACGCGTTGCTGGAGCATTTTATCGGGGAACCATTGGCTTATCTCGGAGTAATTGCCAGCCGGTCTAAAGCGGCGCGTTTCAGTCACGCTCTGGCCCGCTCCGGACATGATATTCCGGACTATTTGCACATGCCTATGGGTTTACCAGGACTGGGTAAAAAGCCCCCAGAAATCGCGATCAGCGTGTTGGCGGAGTTATTGCGATTACGGCAGCAAAAAACCCGATTTTTAATAAAAGGAAAAGCAGAATGAATCCACCCGGAACAGATGCCGAAACGCCCGAGGATACGTATATGAACTATCTCTTCGATTCTTTGGGGCTCAGTGTGCGCGAAGAATGGCGTGCAGACGTGAAGCATTATTTCATGCTGAGTACCCGGATGGCCAAGGTGCTGGAAGCGCATCCGCTGGACATGACGGAAGATTTGGCCCCGGTATTCCGCTCATGAAGCCAGAGGACGACTCATTTCCGCAGGCGCAGGAAATTGCGCAGCGGGTCCGTAGCGGCGAGTGGCGCGCAACGGAGGTGGTGCAGGATACGCTCCGGCATATCCACGCCAGGAACGGCGAGATCAATGCCTTCACCAGCGTCACGGAAGCGCGTGCGCTACGGGAAGCGGAGGCAGTGGACCAGAAGGTGGCGCGGGGCGAAGACCCTGGGCCTCTGGCGGGGGTGCCCTTTGCGGTCAAAAATCTTTTTGATTTGCAGGGCGAGATTACCCTCGCCGGTTCCAAGATCAATCGAAAAGATGCCCCCGCCGTAGCGGACGCCACCGCCGTAAGGCGGCTCACGGCAGCGGGCGCCGTCATGGTGGGCGCTCTCAATATGGGCGAGTACGCCTATGATTTTACAGGAGAAAACATTCACTATGGGCCTTCCCGCAATCCCCATGACCGTTTGCGGATGACAGGCGGGTCCAGTGGTGGCAGTGGTGGCGCCGTAGCGGCAGGCATGGTGCCCATCGCCCTGGGTTCTGACACCAACGGTTCCATTCGGGTGCCGTCTTCCCTCTGTGGTATTTTTGGACTGAAGCCGACCTATGGCCGCTTGTCCCGGGCTGGAGCCTTCCCTTTCTGTCCCAGTCTCGATCATATCGGTCCACTGGCACGCAGCGTGGTGGATCTCGCTCTCGCCTATGATGCCATGCAAGGGGCGGATGCTGCGGACCCCGTTTGTGCGGATAGGGCGATTGAGCCGGTCAGTGGAAGTCTGGCAGACGGTGTCGCCGGCCTGAAAATCGCCATTGCCGCCGGCTATTTCATGCAACAGGCGACGTCAGCAGCGGAGCAGGCGCTGGCGCGGGTCGCGGCGGCGCTGAATGTGACGGATCTCGTCGAAATTCCCGGCACCGCGCAGGCGCGTGCCGCCGCCTATCTCATCACCAATGCCGAAAGCAGCAATCTGCATCTGGATCGTTTGCGTCATCACGCCGCCGACTATGACCCGGATGTGCGGGATCGCATGCTGGCCGGTACGCTATTGCCCGCGTCCTGGAATATTCAGGCTCAGCGTTTCCGGCGCTGGTATCGGGCGGAAGTACTCAAGGTTTTCGCGCGCTATGACCTGTTGCTGGCACCGGCTACCCCCATGTCGGCGCCCGCCATCGGGCAGCGATATATGGAACTGGATGGGGAGCAAATGATGGTGCGACCGCATTTGGGGTTGTACACCCAACCCCTCTCTTTCATTGGCCTCCCGGTGGTGGTGGTGCCCGTAGCCAGCGCAGGGGAGATGCCTATCGGGGTCCAGATTATCGCCGCACCCTGGCAGGAGGCGCGAATATTTAAAGTCGCAAGAGAGCTTGAGTTGCACGGATTTACCAGTCCAATCCCCGCTCGCTAAGAGGAAAAATCCCATGGTTCACACCGAAATCAATGCGCCCGAAGTCTTACAAGAAATGCAGGCAGCTTTTTTTCGTTATGAAAAAGCATTGGTGGAAAACGACGTTCATGTATTGGACGAGTTATTTTGGAATAGTGTATACACGTTGCGCTATGGAGTGGCAGAAAATCTCTATGGCTATGCGGCCATTGCCGAGTTCCGGGCATCCCGTCCAGCCCCGGCGCTAAATCGGGAGTTGGTCAATACGACGATCACCACCTATGGACAGAGTTTTGCGACTGCCAACACGGAGTTCCGGCGCGAACAGGTGCATGGGCGACAAAGTCAGACCTGGATACGCACGCCAGATGGTTGGCGTATCGTCGCGGCGCATGTGAGCCTGATGCCGATGGCAACTTAGGCCGTAGCATGGATGCAGCCATCATTCTGGCGGGTGGCCGGTCCCGGCGCTCGGGGCGACAGCACAAAGCGTGCAGGCGTGTGCCCGGTGATGGCCGGAACTGGGTTGATCGGCAGGTGGATATCCTGCGGCAGGCGGGGTTCGCGCCGGTGTATCTGGTGACAGGGTACCGGCCACGGCGGATTTTGGCTTGCCTGCATCGTCGTGCCATGAAACGGCATAACTTTCGGGCAAGGCGTGGGCCTTTCTCGACGCTTCAGATGGGGCTGCATAAACTATCCGGCTCTGCGTTGGTGGTGCAGGTAGATACGACTTTGCCGCCCGTACCATGGCTCAGGCGGCTGCGGCGCATCGCACATGCTCGGAATATTGCGGCGGTAAGTCCGATAGATCGATGGTGTAGCGGCGGGCATCCGCTGATGGTGTCGCAGGGTTGGCTACAGTCGCTCTGCGCAGTACCTGTGGATGCAGCCGATGCAAGGTTAGATCGACAACTGGGTTATTTGTCGGCGGCAGAGCATATTCGCTTGCCGTGGAATCATTTTTTACGTTATTCCCGGCTGAACACCCGCCGGGAATGGTGTTCAGCGCGTCGCAAACTGAGGTCCATTCTGTGAAACGCGGTCAAGTCTCCTTGTCGGCGAGCTCGGAGGGGGGTGCCGTGAGTGCTCCGCACGCGCTGGCGGCCGAGGCCGGGGCCGCTATTTTGCGCAGCGGTGGTAATGCCATAGAGGCGGGTATCGCGGTGGCATCGACCCTCTCCGTGGTCTATCCCCACATGAACGGGCTGGGGGGCGATGGGTTCTGGCTGATCTCGGACGGCGATGCGCATACGGTACGCGGACTGGCCGCCGCGGGTCCATCAGGACGACACTATTCGGCAGCGCTGTTTCATGAACGTGGGCTGCGCGAGATTCCGTTCCGTGGCGGCTTGTCCGCTTTGACAGTGCCGGGTGCGGTGGGCGGCTGGGGAGCAGCATTTGGGTTCTCCAAGGATCGCTGGCGGGGCTGTAAATCCTGGTCCGATTTGCTGGAGAGCGCCTACTGCTACGCCGCCACCGGTTTTCGGCTCAGCCCTAACCAGAGCCATACCCTCACCAGATTTGGCAATGAACTCCGTCAGCAGCCGGGTTTCGCGGCACAATATATGCCGGGGGGGAGATAATGCCAACCGGGCGACTGTGGAGTCAACGGGCGCTGGCACAAACGCTCGGGACTCTGGCGGAGAATGGTGCAGAGGCTTTTTATCACGGTCCGCTAGCCTGGCAAATGGCGAAGGGTCTCAAAGCCGCCGGCAGTCTGCTGACAGAAGCGGATTTGCGGGCCTTCGAGCCCCGCTGGGTGGAGCCGGTGCGCACCGCCTTCGGCATCGGCGAGGCTATCAATATGCCGCCGCCCACCCAAGGGGTAGCCTCGCTCATGATCCTCGCCCTGCTCAATCGTGTTGGACTCAACAGCGGGGACCATCTGGGCGCGGAACTGATTCATAACACGGTAGAAATTACCAAACTGGCCTTCAAGTATCGGGACCAGCTAATAGCTGATCCTGACTTTGGCGATGTGGATATTGCGTCATTGCTGAATCCGGATTTTCTGGATGACTGCGCCAGAGAGATACATCCCCTTATGGCGATGCCATTGCCACCCATTGGACTCGCCAAAGGCGATACGGTCTGGTTCGGGGTGGTGGATGGGCAAGGGCGAATGGTGAGTGTGATTCAGAGTCTGAAGTTTAGACATGCAGCCTCCTCGCCAGCTTCTATGTGTGGCGATATGGCGTAGTAAATGTGGAGCAGGATTGAGTCAGGCGACCTTTTTGCGGGGTGGGTCATCGGTATCGGCCCAAAAGGCGGGGGCGGGGCACTGGAATTTCCCGGACTTCGGGTCGTAGCCCTTCCAGAATGGAACCCGCAGAAATTGCAGATGAAGCCATTGGGCCATGAGTCCTGCGGTGACAGGAGTAGCGATACGCCAGGGCGCTACTGCAGTCATGGGGAAATCTTCGGATAGGGTTTCGGCGAGGAGTTGCACCATGGACCAAGCGATGCAGCGGATTTGCATCCAGCGTTCCAAGACGGTGCGTTTTTGCTGCCAGAGGTTATGGATGCCCCACCAGCGTTTGAGATTGTGGAAGATCGGTTCGATCTGCCAGCGGTTGCTGTAGAGGACGACGATTTCGCTGGCGGTGAGATCCGTCTCGGAAGCGAGATAGAGGCGGGTGGGAGACCACCGATGATGCTTTTCATCGTAGATCGCACTCCATACGGCACGGACCGGATGGCCGTTCAGGAATCGTGCATTGGCGATGATGGATTGAAGACGGACCTTCTGCCGTTTCCCATAGAGATCCAGAGAGACGATCTCGGTGGGCAGCGCAGCCATGTCTTCCACGGTGTACTTGTTTCCATATATCCGAGGACGCCCGCGTTGGGATGTCCTCGGCGGTGGGTCGCGGAGCAGTACAGTATCTTTGCGCACCTGGCCGATGAACTGGCCTGCCGGCTGCAGGCCGTGCTGACGCAACAGGGGCAAGAGCAGGCGCCGCCGCATGAACCAAGCATCGGTGAGCAACCGGACGGGTACGGGGATGTGGGGTATAAAGGCGCGCAGCAATGCTCCGGCGATTTTCAGCTTGTGGGTGTTGCCGGTACTGGGCACCAGGCGCAAGCGGATGGGAAAGGAAATGGCTTTGCCGGAACGGGTACGCAGGGTCAACGCCAGACCCACCCAATTCTGGGCGAGGACATAACTGGGGCGGTTGTGCTTATGACTGTGGTCGAAGCGGATGGCCGCGCCTGGGGCCTTGGTAGAGTGCCGCAGGACCATCGTGTCGTCGACGACTAACTCGACGATCAGGGGCTTGGGCAAGGACTGCAGGAGCCAGCGTACCTGGGTTATGGCCAACGCCTGTGTACGCAAGGACGCACGCTCCAGGAGTTTGTAATAGGTGGTCCAGTGGCAGCGGAGGGAGATGCTGCTGAGGGCGCGGGTGACCCAGCCTTCGGGCGAGATCAGGCAACCGCAAAGCAGCTCCACAAAACTGCGCCGCGAGCGGGGCGGCACGACCGTCAGAAAGTAGGAAATCCACTCCGAGAGGCGGAGGGCAACGAGACGATGAAAGGGCATGACAGTGATTCCGAGAAGCCTAAAACGCTTCTCATTGGCCGACCCTTTTTTACAAGGGTCGGCCGCACGGCACTATCACTGTGTCAAGCACTTTCGTAGCAAAAATAGAAAAAACCCGGCGGAGCCGGGCTGTATGTCTAAACTTCAGATTCAGAGTCTCTACCATGAGTTTGGTACTGGCGTGGTGGCCGGTAATACTGGGGTACTGTGGAACAATCGCGGCTGTGCTTTTTCTCTGGAGCCGGGGCATATCAATATGCTGGAGCCCGGAAAACGCCCTTTTCATACTCTGAATCCCGCGCTTTATGCCGAGCAGGGGCGGGTGCAACTCGCCTACGGCAGTATGGGGGGGATGGCCAGCCCCAAACCCAGGCGGCACTACTCATGCGCGTCAAGCACTATGGGCTTTCCCTCGCCGAGTCAGTAGCCAGTCCGCGCTGGCTGTATGGGCGGACCTGGGGAGAGATCTCTGCTGGGTTGCGTCTGGAGCAGCGCTATTCCAGGACTGTTTTTGAGGATTTGCAGCGCTGGGGGCATCAAGTGTCATGGGTTCCTGGTTACAGTGATTTTATGGGTCATGCTGGCATGGTCGCGCGTGACCTGGAGGGTCGATTCGCCGGTGCTGCTGATCCCCGCAGTGATGGGAGCGTGGCAATGCCGTAAGATGCCTATTTAAATAGTAGCTATTCACCAATGGCGCAGCCACCCCATGGCGGGCTGCGGGGTTATGCCGATCAGACTAGAGCGGGATTTTTCCAGTTCCACGGCAAGAGGTTGTGGAGAGGCTTATTGGGCAGGGGGGAGCTTTTCGAGCACATCGCAGAGTTTAGCGAAGGGCTCAATGCCGTTGAGGTTGCAGTTTCGATGATGCTGTAGAAGGACGCGGCCCGTTCACCACCCGCGTCATTGCCCACGAAGAGGTAATTTCCCCGGCCAATGACTACACCTCGCAGCGCCCGTTCTACCGGATTACCGATGCTGAGTTGTCCTGCTTCGAGGTAGAGGGTGAGTGCCTTCCAGTGCTTCAGGGCGTACCTACGTCTGGCAGGGCGGTGGCTATGGCGCCTGTTCCAGTCCGGGCCCCTTACGGAGATTGTCCGGTCCAATCGGGGTGATGGAATCACCCTTTAAGAGATAGGCGCCCCCGAAGCCCGCGATATAACGCCCGGATAAGGGATTCAGGCCGAACAGGCGAAAGTCCGGTAATTGGAATAACAGTTCCATGATGCCGCCGAACTTGGCCTTGAACTGCTCGTAGAGTATATGGCAAAGTTCGGTTTCCCTGAAGATTTCATGGACGTCACAGGTATAGCTCACGCGCTTTCTGGCAAGCACCTGAGGGGCACCCTGTTCATCCGTGATGATCATTATCCCGACGGGTTTTTTGGCCGCCAGATAGGCCGTATGGGGGGAAAGTCCACTCACGGCAGTATAAAATTGGTGGGTTGCCGCATCATGAATAAATGGTGCCATAGACGCCTCTGGGACACCTGCTGAATCGAGTGTGGCCAGAGTCATGGTTTGTGCATTGGCTATCAGATAGTTTATTTCAGCGGCTACGATCTCTATTTTTTCCATCATATGTTCACCTCGTTCGGCGGATTGTTCAGCGAAATCAGTACGCGGCGAAATGGATTATCACTGCCGCATCTTCACGGTTGGCGTGGTTCTGTCCGAAACCGATCTGTGTCTCGCTATGGGCAAACGAATCCTGTCTGTCCGAAGTCCCTGCATCATATCTTGTTTGAGGGCATGGGTTTTGTCGCGACAGGATTCGGGGGCGGTGATTTCGGCGTTCATGTTTGTCCGACACGTATTTGACGAAGATCAGAGCCGGCAGGTAGTCCCTGTACTGGGAGGCGTCCAGGTCTCCGCAGGGTTCATCACAGCTTTTCCAGAGGGAGGCGTAGAGTTCGGACTTCTTGAGGGGCATGGGATGGAGGCTTACCTAAGGTGATGGGTTGATGTACGGCATTCTATAACAAATACATAAAAGATGAAGCGCCCCCGGAACTTGCGCCCCTCCCTGTGCCACCAGTAGTCCGGTGGGTGTATATGCGTTCCGACTTGCTGGGCGGCATCTATCATGCCACACTTTGCACTAATCGGCAGCGGACCGATCGGGTACCACATCGAACACGCCAACAGCAGCGAAACGATATACCTTTGGAGGTTGTTTCTGTGGAGTATGGTCTGCCCGAGATGGCTTGAAACCGGAGGGTTCTGGAAATATGCTGCTGACGCCGACGTTATGGGTCTTGGCTGGTGCAGGAGCCTTGGGAAATGCCGTGTTGGGATCTCTGGTCATGTGTCCACGCTGCAAAATAATCAGCACCAACCTGGTACGCCTGCCAAAAGCGGCCATAGGGCGCGGTGAGATAGCATTAACTTTTGATGACGGGCCGGATGCTCACGTAACCCCCCTGGTGCTGGATCAACTGGATCTCTATGGCGCGAAAGCCAGCTTCTTTTGTATTGGCGAGAAGGTGGCCGCACAGCCAGATTTGGTTGCGGAAATCGTGCGGCGCGGACATAGCATAGAAAACCATAGCTATAATCACAGAAATCTATTTGCATTCAGTGGGATAAGGAAACTAAAAATGGAAGTCGTTGCCACGCAACAGGCCATCCATTCCGCGAATAACGGCATCAGTTCCAGGTTTTTTCGTGCCCCGTTTGGCTTTCGCAGTCCATGGTTGGGTGGTGTCTTGCGCCAGACCCATATGCAGCATGTGGCCTGGACCCGGCGCGGCTATGACGCTGTTTGTCGTAATCCCGATGTGGTGCTCCGTCGCCTCGTCCACAATCTTTCTGCCGGTGATATTTTGTTGATGCACGACGGAGGATCGGCACGTACACCTAATGGCCAGCCGGTTGTACTGGAGGTGCTGCCCAGGCTATTGGAACGGTGCGTGAGCCACGGACTGCGCAGTGTATCTTTGCCAATGGCGCTCAGTAATGCGCAATTATAAAAATCCGGTTCTTGCTTGCCGATAGGGTTGTCGATGCACACGCCATGGGCGCAAATGTTTTTGTGAAAAAATTAAAATGGAGCAGATCCTGATGGGAAAAGATGAAATGTCCACTTTGGCTCCGGCAACGCAAATCTGTGACGTCCTGGTGATCGGCGGAGGGCCAGCGGGCTCCACGATCAGTGCGCTACTGGCAGGCCGGGGCTACCAGGTGACCGTTCTGGAAAAGGCGCGTCACCCCCGCTTCCATATCGGCGAATCGCTACTTCCGGCCAACTTACCCTTATTGCAGGAATTGGGTGTTGCAGAGGAAATCCGGCGCATCGGCATGGCGAAGTGGGGCGCAGAGTTCAACTCGCATTACCATGTAGAGAAGAAACAGACCTTCTTCTTCGCCGACGCATGGGATAAATCCATGCCCATGGCCTATCAGGTGCGGCGTTCCGAATTCGACGAGATCCTCATTCGCAATGCCGAGCGAAAGGGCGCCAAGGTCACGGAAGGCTGTCGCGCGAACGCTGTGGAGTTTCTGCGCGATAACGCCGGGGTGCTGGTCCATGCGCAGCACGGGGATGGCCGCCAGGAAACCTGGCAGGCCCGTTTCCTGGTGGATGCATCCGGCCGCGATACCTTCCTGGGTAATCGTCTCAAATCCAAACGCCGCAACCCCAAGCATAACGGCTCCGCCCTCTATGCGCATTTTCGCGGTGCCCAGCGCCTTGACGGCAGGGAAGAAGGGAATATTTCGTTATTCTGGTTTGAGCACGGGTGGTTCTGGTTCATTCCCCTCGCGGACGGGACGACCAGCGTAGGGGCGGTGGTGTGGCCGCACTACCTCAAATCCAGAAGCAAACCCGTAAACGAGTTTTTTCAGGAAACCATCGACATGTGCCCCGCCCTCGCGGCACGGCTGGTGAATGCCCAGCGCACTACCGATGTCGAGGCTACCGGCAACTACTCCTACGCTTGCGATCAAACCCATGGGCCCAACTATCTTTTGTTGGGTGACGCATTCGCTTTCATCGACCCGGTTTTTTCTTCGGGGGTCATGCTGGCCATGCAAAGCGCATTCATCGGCGCCGAGACCATCGACACGTGCCTGCGGGAGCCGCAGCGCGCCGCAGGGGCGCTCAGGGATTTCGACCGCCGGGTGCGCCACGGCGGTAAGGTCTTTTCCTGGTATATTTATCACATCAGCCAACCCGCCATGCGCGATATGTTTATGCGCTCGAGCAACGTGCTGAGGGCCAGAGAGGCGGTACTCTCGGTCCTTGCCGGAGATATTTTCCGAAAGACGCCGATTTGGCCCTCTCTTGCCGTCTTTAAGGGTATTTATTACTTGTCTTCCCTGCGTCATGCACGTCGTTCATGGGCAGCCTGGAAGCAGCGTAAAGAAGATATACGAGTATAGGATGACGCCAAGAGCGAACGCCTTGCTGACTGATGCGGGAGAGCTTTTTTTTTCTTATGCCCGTCCTGCCGATGACGCGTTGTCGTCACTATCCAGGCAGGAAGGTTTGCTGGGAATCATCACATTCCAAACCGGTTTTTTTGGAGAAGGGGATGGTGCCAAGCCCGAGGGAATATTGCAGATACCGTTATCCGGCCGGGGAGATGATCGATGTGAAATATGGAAGACCACGCAACCGGTGCATGCCGGGACGTTTGGTGATATTACCTACCGCTGCAGCCGCGACTTTTTGTTTGGCAGCATCGCCCTGGCCGTAGCCGACCTTCCAGCCGGCAATCATGGCCTGATTCACCTCCCTTTACAGAACGCGGCCGAACTCGCGTATCAGCAGATATTCAGCCTGCTGGATCGCCACGGGTACCCGGGCCTGCTGCGTATTTGGAATTTTGTGCCGGACATCAATGGTGTTAGCCATGGTCTTGAACACTATCGCCAATTCAATATAGGTCGCCAGGATGCGTTCCTTGCCCACAGTCGCCTCCCGTCGAGGCAAAACATCCCCGCAGCCAGCGCACTGGGCTCCGTAGATGGACCGCTGGTCGTATACTTTCTTGCGGCACGGCGTAACTCGGTAGCCGTTGAAAATCCCAGACAGATCAGCGCCTACCATTACCCGCAAGAATACGGGCCAAGCAGCCCGACCTTTTCCCGTGCCGGCTGGGTTGATCTAGGGCAACAAAAAATTCTCTTTATTTCCGGAACGGCCAGCATCATCGGGCATCAAACCCGGCATGAGGGGGATGTCGCGGCGCAAACACGCGAAAGCATGGCGAATATCGCCGCCGTCGTCGCAGAGACAAATCGCGTCGCGGCTGGACCCCCATATGACCTCAACGACCTTTCCTACAAGGTTTATTTGCGGCGGTTCACGGATCTGCCGATCATTCGGGCCGAACTGGATCGTCTTGTTACACCAAAGGCTCCGGTATTTTATCTTCAGGCCGATATCTGCCGAGCAGATCTTCTGGTAGAAATTGAGGCAACCGCAGGTGTACTCCATGGCGGTATGGCATGAGTCAAGCCCAGGGATCGGGCATTCCTGCTATGTTACGTACGCTGCGGGAATATCTCGCCTTCTATTGCGGATTGGGACTGTTGGCGAGCGCCAGTCTCCTGTGGTCCGTGCTGGCCCTGCCATTGAGCCTCGTACTGCCCAGGAAATGGAAAAAACGAACGGGACGACTGGTTATTACCACGGGGTTCAGAATGTACCTGCGGGCCTTGTCCATTATGGGGGCCTGCCGTTTTGACCTGAAGGCGCTGGATACGCTCCAGGGCGAATCGCCCATGATCATCGCGCCCAATCACCCTTCGCTGCTGGATGCGCTGATGGTGATTTCCCGCATGCCCAACCTGGCGTGCATCATGAAGGCAGAGTTGGTGGATAACGTATTTTTTGGCGCAGGCGCCCGTTTGGCTGGTTATATCCGCAATGATTCGTTACGCGGCATGATCTACCTTGCCGTGGAAGACCTACGCAGCGGCAGTCATTTGCTGCTCTTCCCGGAAGGCACCCGGAGCAACCGTCTCCCCATCGGAACCGTACGCGGTAGCATTGCCCTGATTGCCAAGGAGGCGGGGGTGCCCGTCCAAACCGTTTTGATCGAAACCGACTCGGCGTTCCTAGCCAAGGGCTGGCCTTTTTTCCGCAAACCGGCCATGCCTATTCACTATCGAATACATCTCGGCCAACGCTTTGACCCGCCGACCGATGTGCGCGGCTTTACCGCGGAGTTGGAAAGCTACTTCCAATCGGCATTGGTGGATGCCAAATTGCCGCACCTTCCCGCAACAACGGATGTCCATTCTTCATGAGCGAGGCGTCGGCTACTCATCTATTGCTGATCCCTAGCTATAATCCCGGTCCAAGAGTATATGAAACCGTGGCATTGGCGCGGCGGCAATGGAATCCCGTATGGGTAGTGGTGGATGGCAGCACCGACGGAACGGCTGCGGGGCTGGAGGCGCTGGCTGCCAAAGACAGCGGGTTACACATTTTTCAATGCACCAGCAATCAGGGTAAGGGCGCGGCCGTGCTTTTCGGTCTGGATCAGGCCGCCTCGCAGGGTTACACCCATGTGCTGACGATGGATTCCGACGGGCAGCACCCCATGGATGCCATTCGCTCGTTTATGGCAGCATCCCGGCAAAATCCGGACGCGATGATCCTCGGCGTCCCGGTCTTCGATGCCAGCGCCCCGGTCCTACGGGTAAAAGGCCGCAGGGTGTCCAACTGGTGGGCCAACCTGGAGACGCTGGGAGGGGGCATTGGTGATTCCCTGTTTGGTTTTCGCGTCTATCCCATCGCGCCGTTGCGGCAACTGATGCACGCACAACGCTGGATGCGACGCTTCGATTTCGATCCGGAGGCGGCGGTGCGTATGTCCTGGCGTGGTGTCAGAATTATCAACATGCCAGCAACGGTCCGCTATTTCCGCGCCGATGAGGGGGGAGTATCCCATTTCCGCTATCTGCGGGACAACGTGTTGCTTACCTGGATGCACACTCGCCTGTTCTTCGGTTTTCTGGTTCGTTTGCCCGTATTGTTGTTGCGTTACTGGTCTGGGCGGTAATCTGTGGTCAAACGGTTTTGCGATCGCTCGGGCATGGGAGCGGGGGCGGTCAGTTGTACCCCGGCCCGGGGTAACCATGCACGGAGAAAAGGTGTCGTGATGATGGTGCTGAAGATGGCCATGATCACCAGCATGGTGAAAACCTGCTGAGATATGGCACCCAGATCGTATCCTACATTGATGACGATCAACTCCATTAATGCGCGGGTATTCATCATGATGCCCATAACCTTGGCCTGGTGGTGGTTCAAGCCGGCGATCCGTGCCGCCCCATACGCACCGCCGAACTTGCCCACCGTCGCAAGAAGTAAGATCAGTCCGCACCAACCCCAGAGTGACGCGCTATCCAATCCGCCAATATTGGTACGCAGGCCCGTATAAGTGAAAAAAATCGGGAGAAAGAAGACCAGCACAAAGGGGGAGACCCGCTCATTCCACGCCTCCACGAATTCATTCGCGTCATGGAGGATGACACCCATGATGAAGCCGCCAAAGATCGTAAAAATGCCCAACGAAGAGGTGATCAATCCGGAAACGAATATGCTGATCAGGATGATACCCAATAAATGTGGGGTGAGTTTTCCTCCCGCGCTGAAACGACGGATCACCCATTTCATCAGCGGCCGAATGCCAAATATCCAGATGATGATGAAAGCGAATACTAAAAAAACCTTGATGGCGAAGGCAATCGCCTCAAAATGGGACAGCGCCAGAGTCGTCACCAGCGCGAGCAACAACCAGCCGACGACGTCGTTGATCGCCGCAGCACTGATGGCGATGACTCCGAGTCGGGATCTGGTCATGCCGAATTCCATCATGATACGGCCGAGGATAGGTACGGCTGTAATGGAAAACGCGGTAGCGATAAATAGTGCCGATGCCCACGGTTCGGCTTGGGGAGAGAGTAGGGGCGCGCTGACCATGGCGAACCCCAGACCAAGAACGAAGGGTACCAGCATACTGGCTGCGGCCACCCATAACACCGCATTCCGGTTTGCTTTTTCTTCCAGGTGGGAAAAATCGAATTCCAGACCGATCTGAAACATCAACAGGATAAGACCCAGTTGGGAAAGGGCATCCAGGGGGCCAGCGGGGATCGAATGAAAAATGTAGTGGAAGGTGCCCGGCATCAGCAGGCCGAACAGCGACGGACCCAGCACGATTCCGGCGATGATTTCGCCAACCACCGCCGCCTGGCCGATCCTGGTGGCGATTTCTCCACCCATGCGCGCGGCGAGTATGATGATGCTGAGTTGCAGCAATGTGAAAAAGATCAGCAGTTCGGATTTCTGCGCGGGCAGATCAAAAACATGACTAAGCGTGCTCATGGAAAGCTCCAGGGTTCATGCCATGGCGCCATTGATGGAAATGATCTGTCCACTGATGTAGGCCGCTTGTTCCGAGGCAAGAAACCCAACCAGATCGGCCACTTCCTCGGGGCGCCCGGCACGCTTCATCGGCACCATTTGCGCGATGGCGTCAATAGGGAAGGCATTCGCGCTCATTTCAGTCGCGATGATGCCAGGCGCCACGGCGTTGACCGTAATCCCGCGGCTGGCGACCTCCAGCGCCAGGGATCTGGTGGCCGCATGCAGCGCACCTTTGGCCGCCGAATAGTTGACCTGGCCGCGATTGCCCGTTAGTGCGGCCACCGAGGTGATATTGATGATGCGCCCCCAACGCGTGCGGATCATGGGCATGAGTACGGCCTGCGTTACATGGAAGAAACCATTCAGTGATACGTCTATCACGCCCTGCCACTGCCGCGCGCTGAGGGCCGGGAAGACCGCATCGTCATGAATGCCGGCATTGTTGACCAGGACCTGGATGGGCCCGGCTTCGAGTTCATCCCGCAAGGCGGCAGCGGTGGCCTGTGCATCGGTGACGTCGAAAGCCAATACCGCCGCATCGCCACCCGCAGCGATGATGGAATCTGCGAGAGCCTGGGCTTTCTCTGGGTTGCGATGGGTATGGATAATGACCTGGAGACCATCTGCGGCGAGTTTTTTGCAGATGGCAGCACCAATGCCGCCGCTACCCCCAGTGACCAGGGCCCGCTTAGGCATGCGGCTCCCCCGGATCTCCGCAAGGGCGACAGGGGTATACATCGCTGCAGACGAATTGGTGTCTAATAAAAGTGCTGCGCGGCCATCCAGCAGTACGCGGCCCTGGCCTAGAACAGCGAAGCGGTATAATAGATTGTGCTGGCCGGCCAGCTTTTCTGCCGTAATCGTGAGGTCGCCGTCGATATCATCAAGGCGCGATACGCGCAGGACAACATCGCGCACGCTGATGAGATAGCCTACCTTAGCTGCGTCCCCCCTTTCCGTTGCGGGACACAATAATGCGCCATGTACGGCCATGGCCTGTGCCGCATATTCAATACCGCAGGCGGCACCGAGCCGCCCGTGGGCGCGTAGCGGCAATGTTTCCCATCGGTGGCTGGTGGCCGTGCAGGTAATGGTGCTTTCATCCCATCGCTCTACAGCATCGAGCAAATGCATGCTTCCCTGGTGCGGTATTTGTCCGGCAATCCACTGGCGGTCTAGCTGCATGGTGCTACATCCACTGCCAAATGCGGAGGATTCACGTAATCCAAGACGATGCGCCTGGCCTCGCTTCTCGCTATGGCCTGAAGCAGAGGGAGGCAGCGTGCGGCAGGAATGGATTGGCGCAAGGCTTCCAGGGCGATGTCATCCATGGCTTGCACTGCAGAGTCCGTAAATAAGTCATCTCCGCAAAAACGGAGTTGCGCGATCGTTTTCCCGGGATGAGGGGTAGCCGTCAGTAACAGCGCCACGGCAAAAGTATCCGGAACGGGGCGGGCGTCGTACAGAGGTTGGGGATAGTCGCTATCGCAGGCGATCAATAAGACGGGACGCTGCTCGCTCACCAGCAGCGTCATCGCTTCCAATAACCCGGCGGAGAAGCTCCCATCATAGGCGCTGACCACGGAGGAGGGCGTCATGGCGCCTGCCGCAATGCCCCAATACCCGGAAATGGCGTTGTGTACGGAATTATGAAACTGAGTGGGAGAAATCATGGTATCTCCTGACGCCAGTGCCGAACAGATGGCGTGGCAGATGCGGCCATCCCCTCCCGAGGAGGCAAATACCGATGCCGGATCTGCGGGGTGAACACCGGCCATGGCGCAGGCTTCAAGGCCCACCTGAAGGGCCGCCATGACTCCCGGACTGGCACGGCGCCGCTCCGCGGGTGGCAACGACGCAGGCGGCGATAATACGGTTTTCTGCTGTTGGTAGGGTGCTTGCCCGGCAAGTATGGCTAAGCCTTGCGGCCAGTTGGTGACGCCAGGGCCGAGCAGCCCCACACCTTCAAGGTATGCATTTAGCAAAGTCATGGCCTCGATTCGCTAGGTGGAACGGCCAAAGACCAGACTGCAGTTGCTGCCACCAAAGCCGAAGGAATTGCTTAATATATGGGAAACCCTTTGCCGTTGGTTTGACATGAGATATTGAATGCCAGTCGTGGTATCTCTCTGGCCGGCTTCCGGACCTGCCGGCATCAGGTCATGTTGGATGGCGATGGCACAAATGACGGCCTCCAGCGCTCCGGCGGCACCCAAGGTGTGGCCGGTAGCACCTTTGGTAGAGCTGCACGGTGTTGTGGCACCGAAGACTCCGACTACTGCTTTGGCCTCGGACGAATCATTGTTGAGAGTGGCGGTGCCGTGCAGATTGATATAGTCAATACTTGCAGGGCTCAACCCGGCCGAGGACAGCGCCTGCTCCATGGCTATACGCGCTCCCAGTCCCTCGGGATGGGGCGATGACATATGATAGGCATCGCTGGATTCACCCACACCCAACAAAAGCACCGCATCGCCGTCGGGACTGTCCGGCATGCGCTCTAGCAGCAGATAGGCGGCGGCCTCACCGAGGGAGATACCCTTACGATCGTCGCTGAACGGTCGACAGGGGCCGTCGGCCAGCAGCCCCAGCGAATGAAAACCGTAGAGGGTGGTAGCGCATAAGGAATCTACCCCACCGACCACAGCGGCATCAATCAGCCCGGCGTCCAGCATACGTTTTGCCGAAGCGAGGGCCTTGGCGCTGGAGGAGCAGGCGGAAGACACCGACATGGCGGGACCTTCGAGCCGCAATTTGCGGCGGATGAAGTCGCTTAGAGAGTATGGACTATGGGTTGCGGCATAGACAAAATCCGCTGGCAGGCATCCACTAACGGGGTCGCGGCGCCGAAACGCCCACTCGGTCTGCAGAATGCCCGCGGTGCTGGTCCCCAGAAAAACGCCGATCCGCTTCCGGCCCCATCTGCTGGCGGCAGCATCCACTGCCTCGGCAAATCCGTCCTGGCGCAGGGCTAACTGCGCCAACCTATTGTTACGACAGTTGAAATCTTGCAGACCCGGTTCCATTTCCTCATCGTCAACCGCATCCACTTCGCCGACCCAGGTGTTGATGTCGATTCCCTGGAAGGCGCACTGCTTCAGCCCGCTTTGGCGATCAAGCAGTGCAGCAAAGGTTTGGTCCAGACCGCGTCCGATACAGCTTGTCGCGGTGAAACGTGATACGAGCACCGGTGGCATGTGTCTTATAAATCATAATAATAGATGATATGAACATTGTGATTGGGCGACCGATGAATGTCAAACCGAGCTCAACGGCTGCCTATAGGGATGGTAGGGAGGCACAGCAGCGCGGATGGATGGGCTGCCTCGCTTGGGGGCAGTATCCACCGATTGTGAACCAAGTAGCAATCTGGGGTAGAATTATAAATAAAAGTGGAACCGAGCGGGCACCTCTGTCCTCCTGCCGGAGGCGCTGGATCGTATCGCCCGGGGCGTATCGTTACCTGGTGCGCTGTTAAACATAACGCAATGGAGACTATCAAATATGTACAGCCTTACTCCCCAGGAACTGGAATTAAGTGCTTTAATAATAGCGGCACTGAATCTTCCCGTGGATCCGCAGGACATTGATCCTGAAGCGCCATTATATGGTGGAGCATTGGGGCTTGATTCCATTGATATTCTGGAGATATCCATGGTCATAGGAAAAAAATACGGATTAATGATATCAAGCGACAACGACAACAAGGTGGAAATATTTAGTTGTTTGCGCAACCTCTGCACTTATGTGCAGGCGCATAGGTCCAACTAGAAAATCCTTTCCGCGCCCGCCGTAAGCGGGGAGCATCTGGCGTTTGGTCCGGAGCGCTTTGGGAAGCTAGGGATCAAACGGTCGTGTGTTGGGAAAAACTGGCAGAGAATAACAACGCTAGAACGACACCGGGTGCAACGGTGGCACCGATGGCCTGTAGTACAGGAACCCCGGAAAAAGCGAGCGGCCCAAATCCCATGACGGTGGCAATATTGGCGATGACCAGGGAGGCCAGCGTACGCGGGGCGATCTCCCCATGGACCTGCCTGTCACCTTGATCAAAAAAGAGTGCATAGTTTGATCCGACAGCGACGATCAGCATAAGCCCAATCAGGTTCATAATATTTAGCTCATATCCAAGCAAGACAAGCCCGGCGGCCACCGTCAGGACGGCTGCAATTAAAGGTAGCAGTATCCTCGTGACCCGCATCGGGGAGCGCAATACGAGCAATAATAGTAAGGCAATGGAAACGACTCCCGCCAATGATAGCTTAATCCCATTTATCAGATAACTTTTATACAATTGATTCGATGCGCCGGACAAGTCGACGAGCATGGCACCTGTGATATGGTGCCGGGCAAGGCTGGCACGCACGCGCTGCGCGTCCACTATGCCCGAAGCGGGTGCTTTGAGTGGTAGAATGGCGTCCCACCCGTGGCCGTGGCGGATAAGCATGCTGTTTACCACCATCCCGATACTGGTGCCGCGCAGGTCGGCAAGGGTTAGGGGCGTGAGTGTGCGCTGCACCTCGGATTCCTTGATGAACGGCGTGAACAGCGAAGCTTTTACTGGTAGACCAAGCAGGGCTTTACGCAAACGCCTTTCCAGCACGTCTTTTGGTGGGATCGCCGCTTGCCGCTCCTGTTGCAATGTGACGCTCGGCAGGTACCGGGCGGGACTCTCATAGCCGGCAATGACGTGATTTTCTACCAACCCCTGTAGCGCATTGCCGGTCTTTTCGGCCACAGCCAGCGTAGCGTTGACGGTGGGTGCAGAAACGACGACCAGATAACCGCCCTCGGATACGCCCAGGTCAGCGCGCATTTGCGTATAGAGTCGTTGCGCTGCCGCCGGGACGGGGCTCAGCGCAGACAGGTTGTAGTTCCAAATCTTGTCGCGATGGCTGACGAGGACAGCGCTCGCCGCGATCAGTAGCAACACGACGCCAGACCGCAGGGTGAAAAGGGTTCGTGTCAAGCGCAGCAGATGTTCGCCAATACTGCTTAAATCCCGTGATTTAAAATTGCCGGGTAGCAGAGTTGGTAGTACCAGCCGGGTAACAATTGCCGCAGTGAGAAGCCCGGCAATTGCGTAAAGGCCGAGTTGTGCCAGTCCCGGTAAATTTGAAAACAGCAGACTGGCAAATCCGATGATCGAGGTAAGTACCCCTAATCTGATGGTCGGCCAGTACTTGCGTATCCATTCGTCATTTCCTGTTGCAGATTGTCCGGACTGCACAAAAAAATAAATGGAATAATCTACCGCTTCGCCAATTAACGCCGTTCCAAAACCCAGAGTGATATCGTAGACAACAGAGAAACCAAGCGCTACTGCGGAAATTCCGACGATTATTCCGGAAAATACTGGTAAGAGACCCAGAATAAGCACTATTCCGGAGCGGTATACGAGCAATAGCAGTATAATTATAAGCGTTATACTGATGGTGGACATCCACTCGGCTGCATGGACGATGGCGTCGCGAGAGGCTACCGAAATCACCCCGACGCCGGTCATCATCAAGGTGGTGTTCGCGGCTACGGACCCCGCTTCCGACTTCGCGACGGCGAATGCCGTCTGTATGTCGTTGATTGCTGCCTGCTGGGCATTCATAGCGGAACCGGAAGCTCGGGTTTGTGCCAATATCAAGACACTTTTGCCGGAACGCGAGGACCACACTCCGTCGCGGGTCACTGGTCTCACCCCGCTTCCCATGGACCGGATCATCTGCACAGTGGCCCCGGTAGGATCACTAGGGAGCAACGACTGAACCATCTCTCCGCCTGGAGTGGCCAACATGTCAATGGAATCGGCAATGGCATTGTGTAGTCCGGCAACTGTAAAAAGTGTCGGGTTGACGGTGGGGCTCAACAAGTAACGATGAGAAAAAATATAATGAAATATTTTGGTATCACCATTGCTGCTGCCGTTGTTGAGGGACAAAAAGGCGGTGTTACCCTGAAGCTTCCGGACCATCTCATTGGAGAGCTTGGCGCGTATGGCAGCATCACCGCCATCAATGCGGATCATGATTTGGCGTGATAGGATGCCCTGACGTAATTGTTCGTTCAGGACCGCTTGCTGCGTGGTGGGCGACCGAGGCAGAAATTCCGAAAGATTTGCTGTGAATTTGGTGGTGCTGATCAATAAGCCACCGGCAAGCAAAATAGCCAGCCATGTTGCAATGATGAAAACGCGGTTTTTCCTCACGGCGAAGGTGACTTGGTGATGGTGATCAGGGAACGATCGCGATTCGTTTTCAATGTTTCGATGCTGGTTACCGAATTGTTGCTACCGTTGACCTGAATATATTGAACCAGATCCGCCAACTTTTTTTGTCTGGGCAGCATCGTCAGAGTCCAGTTTCCCTCGCTGCCGCTCAAAGAAAGACGAAAGAATTGCTTCAGCATCTGCTGGTTCCCGGTCAACGTGCCACGTATGCTATCGATAAATGCCAATAATTCCGGATGATCCTGCAGATGGATATCCTGGTGGTCGATGGTGAGCACGTCGCCTTGTATGAGCATAAGCTCATTTTTTGGCTTGAGGGTGTGCATCTCCAAGCTGTCCGGGGCTATGAAACGTAGCCTACCAGATGATTCTATGGGTTTCTCCAGCATGGTCAGGAATTTTTTCTCGACGAATGTGGCGCGGCCGGGTTTGGTATGTGCCAAGGACTGCATCAGATGATCGATATTCCATTCCGATGCCTGAGCTGCAGCCGTCGTCAGCATCGTACTTAGGCCCAGGAGCATCAGCAGGGTCACCGCCCCGAAATGGAAGGAGGTCCGGCCAGAAGCTGCCGCGAGTGGGGGTGTACTGCGTAACGTCTCCTGGTCCTTGAGAACGCCCTTTCCCAGGTGCGCCACGAGTATTCCTAGCCGGGTGTCCGGCAGTTGCCGGAGCACTTTAGATATGGCCATCAGACTGCTCCCTAATCTTATTGCCAGAAGTCAAAAAAATTAAACCAGTTATAAGGTGCCATATGACAGTACTTCTCCAACAGGCTGACGTACTTTTCCATCGCGCGATGCACGACTGCTTCCCGTTCGTCTCGTTCGACCTCAGTGAAATCAGCCAATTGTTCAAGAAAAATTTCATATTTCCCCGGTCCGGTATGCAGCCCGACCATAAAGAAAATCGGTCTGCGCAAGATCACCGCCATCCGGAAGGGCCCGCTGGGCCAAAGGGCGGGCTTGCCCAGGAAGGTGATGGACTGCACCTTCTCCTTACCAAAAGAGCGATCACCCAGCAGACCAACCAATGCGCCGTTTTCCAGTTCTTCTTGAACGCGGATCATCGAATCCATACGGCCAGGGGGTATGATATTTTGTTCGGCCATCGGATTGATGGCTGAAAGCATCGCATTTAAACGCTGGGCGTTTTGCTCATACATCACCATGACCACGCGGGGACCAGGAGGGTGCCGCTGGCCAACCCCCCTTAGCACCTCAAAACTGCCGAGATGTGCCCCAAGAAGCAATACCCCTTGTCCGGCGGCAACGGCCGTGTCGATAGCCTCTAGCTGATGTACATGTATCTGAAGTTTAGACATGCAGCCTCCTCGCCAGCTTCTATGTGTGGCGATATGGCGTAGTAAATGTGGAGCAGGATTGAGTCAGGCGACCTTTTTGCGGGGTGGGTCATCGGTATCGGCCCAAAAGGCGGGGGCGGGGCACTGGAATTTCCCGGACTTCGGGTCGTAGCCCTTCCAGAATGGAACCCGCAGAAATTGCAGATGAAGCCATTGGGCCATGAGTCCTGCGGTGACAGGAGTAGCGATACGCCAGGGCGCTACTGCAGTCATGGGGAAATCTTCGGATAGGGTTTCGGCGAGGAGTTGCACCATGGACCAAGCGATGCAGCGGATTTGCATCCAGCGTTCCAAGACGGTGCGTTTTTGCTGCCAGAGGTTATGGATGCCCCACCAGCGTTTGAGATTGTGGAAGATCGGTTCGATCTGCCAGCGGTTGCTGTAGAGGACGACGATTTCGCTGGCGGTGAGATCCGTCTCGGAAGCGAGATAGAGGCGGGTGGGAGACCACCGATGATGCTTTTCATCGTAGATCGCACTCCATACGGCACGGACCGGATGGCCGTTCAGGAATCGTGCATTGGCGATGATGGATTGAAGACGGACCTTCTGCCGTTTCCCATAGAGATCCAGAGAGACGATCTCGGTGGGCAGCGCAGCCATGTCTTCCACGGTGTACTTGTTTCCATATATCCGAGGACGCCCGCGTTGGGATGTCCTCGGCGGTGGGTCGCGGAGCAGTACAGTATCTTTGCGCACCTGGCCGATGAACTGGCCTGCCGGCTGCAGGCCGTGCTGACGCAACAGGGGCAAGAGCAGGCGCCGCCGCATGAACCAAGCATCGGTGAGCAACCGGACGGGTACGGGGATGTGGGGTATAAAGGCGCGCAGCAATGCTCCGGCGATTTTCAGCTTGTGGGTGTTGCCGGTACTGGGCACCAGGCGCAAGCGGATGGGAAAGGAAATGGCTTTGCCGGAACGGGTACGCAGGGTCAACGCCAGACCCACCCAATTCTGGGCGAGGACATAACTGGGGCGGTTGTGCTTATGACTGTGGTCGAAGCGGATGGCCGCGCCTGGGGCCTTGGTAGAGTGCCGCAGGACCATCGTGTCGTCGACGACTAACTCGACGATCAGGGGCTTGGGCAAGGACTGCAGGAGCCAGCGTACCTGGGTTATGGCCAACGCCTGTGTACGCAAGGACGCACGCTCCAGGAGTTTGTAATAGGTGGTCCAGTGGCAGCGGAGGGAGATGCTGCTGAGGGCGCGGGTGACCCAGCCTTCGGGCGAGATCAGGCAACCGCAAAGCAGCTCCACAAAACTGCGCCGCGAGCGGGGCGGCACGACCGTCAGAAAGTAGGAAATCCACTCCGAGAGGCGGAGGGCAACGAGACGATGAAAGGGCATGACAGTGATTCCGAGAAGCCTAAAACGCTTCTCATTGGCCGACCCTTTTTTACAAGGGTCGGCCGCACGGCACTATCACTGTGTCAAGCACTTTCGTAGCAAAAATAGAAAAAACCCGGCGGAGCCGGGCTGTATGTCTAAACTTCAGTACATGTATGTCAAAGAGATCGAAACGATTGTTGAGCAAATCAACGCGATCATGGATCGTTGCAGAGAATGTTAGAAAATGGCGATATATTTGCCAGATATGTGCGGGTCGGCCGAGCACCCGCGTGAGGTACGCTCGAGATGATCGCCTGGCCGTTGGCGCAAACAAGAGAAAGTATCCGGCGATCAGATGCAATATGACGCGGGCCTGGCGGCGGCCCAGCTTCATGGAAATCCAGGTGATTACCCGTAACATGGCCGTGCTTCCGCGCTCCGGATACTGTGCCCAGGATGGCTGGTTCGGGGGTATGGACGCCTGGTCTGTGGGGAGCATCAGCAGGTTGAGGTCTTTGCGGCAGGAGATAGATCACCAGCGGCTATCCTGCGGTTGTTCGCGCGGATCTCAAAGGCGATGGACGCATCTGCTCCCGTATCGAAACATAGTGTCAGCACCTCCCCGGGAGATGCAGGGCTGTAAAATTTGGCCATGGTAATATGGCCCCCTGTCATCATCGCTTGCCCAGTCGTAGACTCCACCGTATGAATGACCTCGTCAATAAGCATTACGCCGGGAACGATGGGATGCCCCGGGAAATGACCAGCAAAGACCGGATGTTGCGCGGGGATGCTGAATAAAACTTCATGGTGTGCCAGGATTGTTCTCCTCTTTATGATGGAGCGCAGTGACCAGCAACTGAAGCGCTTCGTGCGGTAATTTTCCGGTATTGTTACGCGGTAGCGCATCTACAATCTGTAGTGGCCGGGGAAGAAATGCCGGATCGATGCGCTCACGCAGCCTGGCGTAAATCGAATGAGCATCTACTCCCGGTGCCACAACAAATGCAATCAAGCGCTTTACGCTGCCCGCAGCGCCGTCGTCGGGCATAAAAAATACACCATCTTGCACCTCTGGGATGGAATTAAGCTGATGGTTTAGATAAGCCAGAGAGCTGCGTTTGCCCGCTATATTGACAAGGTCAGCGGTTCGACCATGAAGAAGAAAACGCTCATCGTTAATAATCTCCAGTCTGTCGCTGAGTTCCGTTGCTTGTTCCACATGCCCACCGCTTGCCCACACGCGCCCAAGTTGCGACGTCAAGCGCAGTTCTGGCAATAACGACCATTCATCGGTTTCCGCACTGCGCCGGGTGGCAATCTGGCCCGTTTCAGTGGATCCGTAGATTTCCTGCAGAGGGGCATCGAAGCGGGTTTCCGCCTCTCTGGCCAGGTCTTGAGTCAATGGAGCCGTAGCGGAAATCAGCAAGTCGGCAGGTGGCAAAGGAGAATCCATACCCAATAAAGCGCGGAGGTGAATTGGTGTGCTCACCAGTAATCGTGGTCGTGGCAGCAATGAAAGTTCAGCGCAAATATCCGCAGGGTAAAAATATTGCGGCGCACTGAGCGCACCTCCGCATTGTAAAACGATCAGTATGGTTGATTCGAAGCCGTACATATGTTGTGGTGGAACGGTACCAAGCACCGCATGTGTACGGCCATCAAGTAAGCCCAGACGCTGGGCTTCGGCGCGGACGCTTCCTACCAGTGCGCCCCAGGTTTTCAGATGGGGAACCGGGCTTCCGGTGGATCCGGAAGTGAATACATAACTTACCGGTAGGGTTTCCGGAAGGAGGGGGATCGGCAGATTGTGATTTGCCGCCGATACGGGCGGGTCTTCAGGTAAGGAAAGTTGAGGTAGATCTATATCGTTATCACCATCGCTGAGGCAAAACACATCCGGAGCGAAGCGGACCATCTGACGGATGGTTTCGTCTGTATATGTAGACGGCAACAGGCTTATTTTGTTGGCAGTCATGGCCGCAGCAAGACCTACCATGAAGCGGTAACGGTCACGGCAAACGTTAAGAACATGTTTCCCCGGAAGAAGTATGGCACGAAGCTGTGCTACGTCCGCTAAGAATTGATGTACGGTAATTGCTTCGCCATGACGAAATGCTACGACATCGCTCGCGGATTGATGGGTCATCAAGGGGAGGCGGTTCATGGCCGGAGGTTGCCCATTGACTGAATATTACCGTAGTGGACTGGGTTTGTTATTGCGCGATTGCTGTTTGCTCATCGCGCTCTTGCTGGAATAATGGAAATAGGCACGAAGTCCTTCCACCATTCCGGAACGCTCCCCTGCAGGGATGGTGCAACAGCGAACGATGTACTCAACCAACAACATGGATACCACCAGCGTCAGGGAAATGGTATTAGTCAATATGAATAATAATTGATGTGGCGAAAATATAAAAATAATCGGGGGCAGGGCTGTCATCGTGGCGAAGAGAAATGTCCAGGCCATGGTCACATGTCGAGTATAGCGCGCCACCTGTTCACTCAGGGGTCCATGAACCAGGTCGGCAATTCGCGATATCATGGGGGTGCGCCCGGGAAGCAAAGTGACACCGAATACCATAGCGAATAGTGCGAAAATGCCACTCCTTTGAATCAGGTACGTCCAGTTTAAGTAGTGCACAAGAATGGTTTGGTAATGCCACAATGCCATACATCCAGCAATGACAGAGATGAGGCCGATAACTCTGTAACGCATGCGCCACGATATAAATAAAAAAACAATAATGACGGGTGCGAAGGTGGACACCACTACCAATCCACCCGGGTGGGCCGAAGAGATCCCCCGGTAAGTGAGTATTTGGTAGCCGACAAAAACAAATAAGGAGAGCGCTACGCTCCCGTACTTTGCCAACCTGCTGGTTGTCAAATTCCGACAAAATAGTTTAACGGTTTGGTTGCGCAGAGGTTTCACCTATCTTGATTTCTCGATCGTAAAAATAAATGTCCGCTACCAGAATCTACCGTTATTGGTTTTTTGAATTTGGTTGTTGGCTGCTCAATGGATGTATCCCCAGGGAAATGGATGAAGCGCAACCCGGAGCCGGATCTATCTTGAAGCTGTTATTTTTGACTCTGTGTACTTCCTGTAACGGATGGCTTACCCCCCTTGGCTGCTTCCCAAAATCCGATGGCTCCTGCCTTCACCGCGTGACCGATATCAACCGCCTCATGGGCGATGCCAAGCCCCACCGCCTTTCCCGCCTGGCCGATCTTGTGGACGGTTGAACCAACTGTCTGGCCCGCCTGCTCAGCTCCTTGTTTGAGACCTGTATTTTCTGCATATGCTGTGTCCGGCGCCAGGAGCGAAACCAGAAATACGCAGGCGTACGCCGGAATCACTGCGTTTACCATCTTTGCCTTGAGGCTGTTGTCCGTCACCTTGTGTCCATGCATCGCATGCACCTCCTTACCACCCCCGTAATCCTACCCTAGAATTAGAGTCGCTTCCAACCGAAGTGGTTCAGAAACTTACCAGCTTAACGGCCAGCTATTCACAGGAAATTACGAATACCTCCAAAATCACTCCTTCTGGGCTGCCAACGCATGGCGTTTCAAATCCGCAAGCGCCTGGTCATTGATCACCCGCGGCACCTTGTTCTGATCGCCCAGTCTGCCGCGGGTGCGCAGCCAATTCGCAAAGGTCCCAGGGTCGACGAGGATGATCCGTGGGGCATCCAGTTGCACATCGTTTCGCCGATGTTCCCGGTAGTCGGCATTCCGTCCCCATGCTGAAATCGGTGACCTGCATTTTCAGGTTCCATGCCGCTTCAGCGACCGCTCCCTCGATTTCCTCGCCGATCAGATGTTCGTCAAAGGCGGACATCATGTTGGAAAGACGCCCGGTGATCAGGAGGCGGGGCGAAGGCCATCCCGCCGTGAGCGGGTTTTATGGGGGTTTCCCGGGAACCGTCCGCGGGGAATCAGGCCAAGCGGAAGGCCTTGCCCAGAAAGGAAGTCCCCCCAGCCAATGAGCCGCACCCAGGCGGTGCATATCACCCCAGACCGCATAACGCCCCGCCCGTCTTGCCGTTTTACGCAACACCTGGCGGAAAAGCCTTGCCCGCCGCGTCGGCGACAACGCCTCCAGATCAGGGATCAGGTATTTCGTGAGGAAACCCCACTGACCGAGCAGGGCGCTCGCCTGCCGCCGTTCGTCGGTGTATAGGGCAGGGACGAGATAATACAGCAGGATCTCGAAGGTGGCCGCGGCAGCGGAATCCGGCCGGTAGTCATCGTCCCAGGTGTCGAGGCGTCCGGATGATCCCCATCCAGTGGGTGCGCGGGTCCGCGGGATCGCGCAGTTGGTCGTGATAGCTCGTCTCCTCCCGCGCCGGGATGGCCGTAGCGAGAATCTGGAGGATGTCCCCCGGCTACCGGCGCAGAGCAGATTTTGCCCGGGAACGCCGAATTCGGTGAAACTCGCGCGGAATTCTCCGTAATGGCGGGCGCGGGCCGCCGCCAAAAGGGCGCTGATTTCGTCGCTGGGATGATGCCCTACCGCAGGAGAGGGAATTAGACGAGCCAATTCACGTCGGCCCCCATGAGGCGGCGATGGTGAGCACGTCCGCCACCGTCCAGGATTCATGCCGCAGCCCGTTTGGGTCTGCTATCGGCCATTTCATTATCCTTGGTATTCATGGGTAAGATTGTAAGCGAAATGCCACTTGACCCAGATCGCCGAATAGCTCAATAATCGACCTATTTGCGAGATCTTCAGTCCTATTGGCTGCTAGGAAACTGCTGGGATTTCGTAGCACCAGCAGGAGTGGTGACCCCGCTAACCGTAGGGAATCGGCAACGGAACTGCCCGCTGCGGCATTTGGTTCCACGATTCAACCAGACAGCTTCCGCCATTGATTGAGGAACCCATGGCATTTTTATCCAAGAATTTTTTTGTGTGCAGCATTCTGGCGGCTTTTTTCGGAGTTTCTTTGTCTGCCATGGCGGATGAGCCCAATATTGCTCCTGCGGTGATCTCGCTGGATAAGTTCGCTAAAAAACCCGAATGGTCGGGGACCGTCGGATTGGGTTTCAGCAGCAGTACCGGCACCAGTCAGGCGCTGAACCTCAATACCGATGATACCTTGCTTTGGCATCGTGGACCCTGGTTGAATCAAAGCCTGTTACTATACAACTATGCGACATCTCAGGGTACAGTCAATGCGGATCGCCTGGATGTCAGTAATCAAACCCGTTACGATATTGCCATTCAGCAATATCTATTTGGCCATTTGAGTTATCATCGCAATCACTTTGACGGCTACTATTTTCGTGCGGACGAAACTGTAGGTTATGGCCATTATTTTAATCTGAGCCGAGCTTCATTGCTGACCTTGGAAGCCGGTGTCGGTGCGCGGCAATCTCATCCGATTGGCGGTGACTATTCCACCCGTCCTATTGCTCGTCTTTATGGAAAGTACCTCTGGAAATTTTCTCCACATGCGCATTTGTCGGAAGCAATAGCGGCTATCCTCGCGAATAATGGGGCCAACACCTACAACTCAATTCTTTCTGTGGTAAGTCCATTATATGGTGCATTCAACTTGCATCTTGCCTTTATCGCCACCTATAATACGAAAGTTCAGTACGGTTATCAGCCATTGAATACATTAACTACGATCAATCTGGATTACGACTTTTAGATCATCACGCGGGAAAAGTGGTATGTAAATTCCATGATTGAAAAGAGCTTCCGCTTCCCGGACGCGGTTGGCGACGCGGATCAGACCAGCGCCCACAACTTATATGGAAATCAGCCTTCTTTAGCCTTTTTAAGGACGGTGATAACTACTCCGCCAACAATAATCTTCACAAAGAGAATCAATATCAACAAATATATAATGTATTTAAAAGCGATATCTATCCCAAAAAATTTAAATGAAAAGTATACGAGTATTCCGACTGCTGGCGTGATGCTAAAAAATAAAAAATACTTTATTGCCTTTATCATGGATTTTGACATTTTCAAGTTTCCCCCAATTATCTGCTGAGTGACAACGCTCATATGGTCATTGGTGGCACTCATTTAACGACCGCAACAAAACTTCTAATGTCTATCATCTGGGTGACCTGATTGCTCCAAAAAAATCGGGCGACAGCCAGGATCACCTCGTACCTGATGTAGGATGGCAGCTGAAACGTGAGTGACCAATCCAATAAACCCATGCTCCGTCTTTCGTTATTCGTCTCATCTATGTTTGGCTTGCATATCCAATAATGGATCGCACCCGCTCGTCATCGTATATTTTGCTCTCTACCTTGCAATACACTGCATTCTCATCCGGAAAAATCGCCACTTCCACCACTCCAGGCAATTGCAGAAGTTGCCGGGTGAGTTGACTGTTGTCCTGGCTATCGGCAGGAAGAGGAAATATCCTGGTGGCGACATAGCGTGGCTGCTGCATCGTGAGTGCCACTATCAACCAGACCAAATAGATGGCCGCTACGGCCCAAAAGACATCACTGTAGTTGTGTTGACCGGGCAGATAAAGTAATCCTCCCAACAAACCGCCACTAAATGCCCCTAGAAACTCCGCCGTGGTATATACGCCAGTGGCCGTTCCCTTGGCGCCAGGATGGCAGAACTTGGCCACCAGAGAAGGTAAGCTTGCCTCCAGCACGTTGAAACCCACAAAAAACAGAAACAGCGCGATGGCAATGGACCAGATGCTGTGATTGGAGAGCGCCATCCAGACGACAGCAGCCAACAGAATCGCGATCGCCAGCACAAAGACTTCTCGGAGGCGATGCTTGGCCTCACCGACGATGATAAAGGGGATCATTGCCACGAAAGAAAGCAGCATGACGGGGAGGTACAACATCCACTGATCCGCCTCAGAGAGGAGCGGATGCTGCGGATCAATAAGTACCAAGGGTAGCACTACGAAGAGCGCCGTTAGCCCTGTATGGAGTGAAAATATACCAAAGTCCAAACGGAGCAGGTTGGGATTCCTCAGTACGTCCTTCAGCGCCGCAGGATTCATTTCGGCATCGCGATGAAAGCGTGCTGGGACCGCCGGGATCACCTTGTAGAGCACGCCGATGGCGAGGATGGACAGCGCCGCCGTCAACCAAAAGATCCCTTGCACCCCGATCCATTGTGCTAACGGCGCGGATAACACCAGCGACACGCTAAAGCTGATGCCAATGGTAATGCCAATAGTGGCCATAGCCTTGGTCCAGCGTTCTTCGCGCACCAGATCCGCGGTGAGCGCGATAATGGCGGCGGCCACGGCACCTGCACCTTGTATGATTCGCCCTACCAGCAACCATTCGATGCTGGTGGCCTGTGCGGCGATAACGCTGCCAATGGCAAAAATGAGGAGCCCCACCGCAATGACGGGTTTCCTGCCCCACTTATCTGACAGTCTGCCGAAGGGGATTTGAAAAATGGCCTGAGTCAGACCGTAAGCACCCAGAGCAATGCCAATGAGTACTGGATGGCGCATTGCCCCATGCAATCCGTGGGCATAGACGGAAAACACCGGTAATACCAGAAACAACCCGAGCAGGCGTAAACCAAATATTCCGGCCAAGGCAATAATGGATCGGCGTTCGCGTCCGTCCAGGGCGTTTTGTGAGGTAGTCATACTCATCCTTATCTAGGGTTATTTAGGCCATTATTAATAAATTATCGGTTACTTATTGATTGAATTTAAAACATTATCATGGTTCCCATCCCAATCTATGGACAAGATATGAGGTTGTTGGTTCCATTGTCATCTCAATGCGGTAATTTATTTCACCAAATGAAGCTTGGATGTATGGGATGTGCGGATTATTTGTCATCCATTTTCTCTTCGACGATATAATGGTTCTCAGGAACGGGAAGCCCCTCGCGATGCAATGGCAGGGTATAAATGCTGTCCTGCAAAAACACACGGCGTACGGCAAAAGCAGTCAGGGCCGTCACCATGGCCGGCAGCAGAACATGGTAGTTTCCAGTTAACTCCACCACCATCACGGGCGCACTGAGCAAAGCCCCGGTGGTGGCCGCCACCATGCCGGCCATTCCACACAGGGCGAACAAGGCCGCCAGATGCGGAACACCGATAACAGGTTCCAGAAGCATTCCTAAACAACTGCCAAGTGCGGCCCCCATAAACAGGGAAGGCGAGAAAATCCCCCCGGAACCACCGGTACCGATCGTCAAACTGGTAGCCACCGCCTTCAGGACCAGCAAAATCAGCAGAAGCAGTGGCCATTGAATCTGCTGGACCAGCACATCGGATATCCCCGCATAACTGCCGCCGATCAAATAGTAATGACCCGTAAGACGATCGGTCAGATAAATCAGAATACCGACCAGCAGCATGCCGGACATGTGCCGTGTGTAAGGATTTTGCAGTAGTTGCCGACTATAGGCGTCAACACCATCCATCAGCCGGATAAAACCGATACTCATCAGCGCCATGAAGCTGCCCAGCACGGCGAAGGTCGGCAACATGAGGCTGCCATTCCAATGGCTGATGTCGGCGTGGGCAAAGAGATGACCGTTCCCGAACACCTCCTGTGTCACCCAACTGGCAGAGGCTGTTGCCACGAGTGTGGATAGAACGGTCCAGGGCCGCCAGTCGGGCACGATCACTTCCATAGCCAGAAACCATCCACCCAGAGGTGCATTGAAGACGGCAGCGATACCGGCACCGACACCACAACCCAACAAATGGATGCGCCGGTGATCCGGCACCCGAAAAAGATGCCCTACCATGGCACCGATAGCGGCACCGAACTGCATGGCCGGGCCCTCGCGGCCAGCAGAACCGCCCGTGCCAATGGTGATGGCTGTCGCCACCGGCCGCATGATCGCAATCACCGGCCGCATCTGGCCCCGATCGGCATGCACCGCACGTAGTACCTGGCTGACACCGGCACCCTGTGCTTCCGGTGCGAAGTTGCGCACCAGCACCGTTACCAGCAGGGCGCCGACCACCGGCACAAGAATAATCCATGCGCCCCACGGGGAGACGGGAGTATGTTCCCGTGCGTTTTGCACGATACCGTAACTGCCTAAAATCGCTGCATTATGAATGCCCGCAATTAAATAATGGAAAAGTACGGCACCCAGCCCGGCCAATAAACCCACTCCGGCGCCCAGCAAAATCAAACCAGGACCTTCGTGATGCGGCCCAAAACTGCGATGAAACCATGCGGAAGGTTTCAATCAACACGCTCCATCATTGCGCCGCATGAGGGCGTAGCAAGCGCATGGGCAGGGAGGTGTAGGCCAGCACATCCTCAATCGTCACAATAGCGATAACATCTTCGTGATGTAGCGGGGGATCGATCCGGCAGAGTAGCGCACATTCCTGATGGGTGGCACGGAATCTGGCGACCAAGTCATATATTTGGCAATCCACAGGAACACTAAACCAATCCTCGCTGGCAAAATTCTCTATGGGGGTGGAGGTTTGTCGGTGTCGCAGCAGCTCACGCACGCGCGGGGCGGTCAGTACCGCACGGGGTTGTGTCCCTTCGAGGACCAGGATATGTGGTATTTCACGGCCGCGATGGAGCAGTACCGCGATATCTGCCAGCGTTCGGTTACCTTTTACCCGGATCAGCGGAGTCTCCATAAACTCTCCGGCCGGACGCATCAGGTAGAGGTTGCTGTGCCGCGCCTCAGGGATAAAATGACCGCGGCGGATCAGTTTGCGCGTGTAAATCGTCTCCCTGGTGATCAATCGACGGACTCCAAAGGCCAGAGAGGCAACGATAATCAAGGGGATGATAATGTGGTAGTCGCTGGTCATTTCAAAAATCATCACGGCACCAGTGACGGCGGCACCGGTAGATGCGGCGACCATCCCGGCCATCCCCAAGGCGGCCGCGATGGTCATGCTGATCCCGATTCCCGGCAGTAAATGATTGGCGATGACGGCATATAGCCCGCCCAGGACTGCCCCGACATACAGTGAGGGAGAGAATACACCACCCGACCCTCCGGAACCCAGTGTAACGGAAAAAGTCAGGATCTTCAGTAAAAGCAGGAGCAGGAGAAAACCGGGCTGTGTAATGACGCCGTCGAGAATATCCTGAACCGTCGCATAACCCACGCCTTCAACGTAGTAATGACCGGTAAAGGTGATCATGAAATAAATGACCAGGCCTACGCCCAGCATGCCCGCGGCGTGTCGTGCGTAGGGATTTTTGATCCAGCGCTCGAAGCGAGCCTCCGTCCAATATAGACTGCTTGTAAACAGCAAACCGGCCCCGCCCGCCAAAAGACCGAGCAGAACATAGGCGGCATAGGCACCGGCGCTTTGGTGCATGGTCCGGTTGATGATGTGCTGAGAGATGATAAACGACGGATAATCACCCAGAAACAGGCGTGATACGAAGGCGGCGGTGCCTGTGGCGATCATGACCGGAACAAGGGTTCGCGCACTGACTTCCACCAGCATGAGCTCGATCGCAAACAATATGCCGCCCACCGGTGTGTTGAACGTCGCGGCAATACCGGCGCCCGCTCCCGCCGCAATCAGCCCCAGTCTCTGCCATTCTTGCAACCGCAGCCACTGGGCCAGGCTGGAGCCGAAGGCGGCTCCAATCTGAATAATCGGCCCCTCCCGTCCTACCGATCCGCCACTGCCGATACTGATGGAAGACGCGAGCGCCTTCACCAGAACCACCACGGGCCGAATAACGCCGCTCCCATAATAAATGGCATCCATAACTTCGGGTACGCCGTGCCCTTTGGCTTCTGGCGCAAAAGTCCGGACGAGCCAGACCACCACCAGTCCGCCGAGAACAGGGACCAGCACTACCCCTAAACCCCAGAAGCTGGCTGCGGAATGCTGCAAGTCATCAAAGCTTGAGGAAATCTGACCGAAGAAGAAGGCATTATGCATCAGACCGATCAGGCGCCGGAAAGCGACCGCACCCAAGCCCGCGACAATCCCCACAAAGAACGCCAGCACCAGATGAAAGGCCGGGTTCGTCCGAAACACCCCCTGCCATCCCTGGACGTTGCGTTCCATAACGAGGGTATCCATGTTGGCAGGCAGGGAAGCATCGTTGACCATCACTACACTCCGGGGACTCTTTTTTTGAAACTATGCTATTCTTGTTGCCAAAGCAAATCGAGTTAATCGAAAACAATATCGGAGGACCCGATGAAGATAGATGCCGAGCAGTTGCTCACCCTCCTCGCGGTTGCAGAAACAGGCAGTGTCAGCGAAGCCGCACTATGAACCGCCGTTTTGGTATGGTGCGCCCGGCAGGGCGCACGCAACCGCAAAGAGCCGGGCGTGGCGAAGGACTCGGACGTCGAGACATTCTGCGCCTTGCGGCTGTTCATCGACTCGTGGCGCTGGCAAGGGGTGCCGTGGTACCTGCGTTCCGGCAAATGTCTGGCAGCAACAGCGGCGGAGGTTCTGGTGGAACTGAAACCGCCACCGCAAAGACTGTTCGACGATTCGGCGCCGGTGGACGGCCGGGCCAATTATCTGCGCTTCCGGCTCTCTCCTAACTCAGCCGTTGCCCTCGCCGTGCGCGTCAAGCGCGCAGGCAAGGAGTTCGTCGGCGAGCAGCGCGAACTCTACCTACTGAATGAACAGCCAGGAGAGGAAGCCCCCTATGAGCGACTGTTGAGTGACGCCATGGCAGGCAATGGAGCACTGTTCACCAGTGAGGAGGCGGTTGAGGCCGCTTGGGTGGTGGTCGATCCTGTGCCCGGCTAGTCCGGGAGGAAGCGACCTAAGCACAAAAAATCGCTCTTGACATTACCCTTGGCTTCAATGTTTATCATGGACATATGGTCGGTTATAGCTAGGCTGTCAGCAGCCTCCGTAAACGTGACCTATAGCTGGCTGTGCCGCGAAGAGGTGCATTTAATGGACGACAAAACCGGTGGACACCTAGAGATTGGCATAGACGGGATGACCTGCGCCTCTTGTAGCACGCGGGTGGAGCGGGCGCTGGGCAAACTGCCCGGCGTGACCTCGGCCAATGTGAACCTGGCGACCGAGCGCGCCGAGGTGCTTTTCGACCCACAGCAACTCGATGCCGCACGCATCGCCGAGGCGATCCGCGAGTCTGGCTACACACCGGCCGAGGTGCTGCCCCAGGATAAGGCGAAAGTCGTCACCCAATTGCAGGAACAGTGCCGCCGGGTCGCCTTCATCGGCGATGGCATCAATGACGCTCCAGCGCTCGCACAGGCTAATGTCGGCATTGCACTCGCTTCAGGCACGGACATCGTCATCGAAGCAGCAGAGGTGACCCTCTCACGCAGACAACTCGGCGAGGTGGTCACGGCACTGACGGCGGCACGGCGCACCCTGAGCAATATCCGCGGCAATCTGTTCTGGGCCTTTTTCTACAATATTCTACTGATCCCTGTTGCGGCTGGCGTGGCCGCGCCTATCGGCATCCATCTGAATCCGATGGTGGCTGGCGTAGCCATGGGGCTGTCCTCCGTCTTCGTGCTCAGCAACAGTTTGCCCCTTAAACGGCTCAAGGCTTATGTACCAACGGTAACGCCGGGTGCTGTACAGAATACCGCACTCGAACCTGCTCATTCCTGAGCGATCGTTCAAACGAGGAGAATCCTAATGAGTCAGTTCGTTTTCAGCGTACCCGCCAAGGGCGATTTTGAAACCACCGTGGCGCAGGTCACTGCGGCCCTCAAGGTGGAAGGCTTCGGTGTGCTCACCACGATTGACGTGGCCGCGACGCTCAAGGCCAAACTGGGCATTGAGGGACAGCCCTATGTCATTCTCGGGGCTTGCAACCCGCACTACGCTCATCAGGCGTTGGAGGCCGATCCCGACATCGGTGCCTTGCTGCCCTGCAACGTGGTGGTGCGCACCGAGGCCGATGGCAGCGTGAGCGTGGTGTTCATGGATCCCGCAGCTGTACTCGGCATGGTGGACAGGCCGCAAATTACCGCCCTCGGCATCGAGGTGCGCGACAAACTCCAGCGTGTGGCTGATGCCGTGCGCGGTTGAATAATACCTATACGAGCGTATTGAATATCCCTTTTACTTCATTCCCAACAGGAGAAAACCCATGAGCGAGACCCATCTGAAGATCACCGGCATGACCTGTGGGCATTGCGTGCGGGCCGTGACGAAGGCGCTGGAAGGCGTATCTTGCGTTGAAAAGGCCGATGTCGCCCTCACGCCAGGAGAAGCTGTAGTGCATGGTCAGGCGAGCGCTGCCGCATTGATCGCAGCGGTCAAGGAAGAAGGCTACGACGCGGCTGTGCAGGACTGAAGCCATGGCGAAGGTGCTACTCTACACCAGTCCCGGCTGTCCGGACTGCGCCGCTGTCAAGCGCTACCTCGAAATGCACGGTGTCGCTTTTGACGAACGCGACGTCACCGCGCCGGGCGTGGCCGAAGAAGCGAAATCCCGCTACGGCGTGCGCGTCGCGCCGATCACCGTGATCGACGGCGGGGCGCTGTACGGTACTTTTGCCGAACAGAAATCGCGGCTCGATGCTGCATTCGGTGGTTGAATGCAGTGTATCAGGAGGCTTGAAATGGACCGGAAAACCATCAGGCGTTTGGGTCTTGCCGCAGCGTGCGCGGCATTTATTGTTTCGCCCGCCTTCGCACAGGGCATGATGGGCGGCCCCGGCATGATGCCACACATGCCGATGGTGGCGGTTCAGCATAGTCTTCCACGCCAAGCACCCGCAGCGATTTCCCGCTACGGCTGCATGAGTTGTCATGCGGTGGGGCATGGTGTCGTCGGACCTGCCTTCGAATGGGTGGCCTGGAAATATCAAAAGCAGCCCGATGCCCTGGCGCGGGTTTCCTCCTTCATAGAGCACGGCGGAACATCCACATGGGGCGGCATGATGCCTGATCTAAACGTACCCGATGCAACCGCCCGGGATATTGCGCAATGGATACTTAAACTCAAACCCGTACAGCCGCCGCAGACGCAGGGAGAGCACTGAACTGGGTTGACATGAAGGTTCGCATGTATTTTTCGGCGCCTCGGGTTGGGGGCCAGTCGTGGTATTCTTGGTTATGCTGGCGGTGCTGCTCACCGTGGCACGCTCGGCCTGGGGATAACGCACCATGCAACCTCCGGGGCGGGCTCATTAATAGGGCGGTTAGAATTCTCGAAAACCATTCTCAAAAACTAATGGGTTATAGCCATAATAATTTCGAGGACATGGTGGCCAAGCTGCCGAACGGTCGCTTACGCTGTCCTGCCGCTGTTTGAGCCCAGATGGCTGGTAGCAGTAGAGGATTGTTTGATGCCTGACTGTGCCCTGGTATGCAACTGCCGACGTGCTCCGTTCCGGGCGATTGCCGCTTCAGCCCTGAAAACCCGATTTTAACTCCAGGAAAAACCATGGGGCTCCCACCAACAGATACCAGTAATAGGTAAAAAAACGCCAGCCCAAGAGGCTGAATCCCACGTCGCCCCTTGCCATGGTGCTGCCAAACAAAAGTGCGTAAGCTGCGCCTACAGTTCCGGCACCGCCCGGCAGGATGCTAAGTTGTACGGTTAGGTTGAGCAGGGTTTGGCTTACAATCAGGTAAGGGACGCTCACTACGACACCGGCGTAGGCCATGAGTATCCATAAGATCAGATACCGGGGGAGCCAATAGCCTGCGGTGCTGCCAAAGATCAACCAGCGGTGGCGCCAATTCATGGTTTTGATCAGCCCCGCCGCTCGGGCGAAACGATGAACGGAACGTGCAACGGAAAACCGGTGACGACGATACCAGCGTACCTGCCGCAGCAGATAGTCGATCCATAACAATAAGCGCCGATGCTCGATGTGCCAGGCCAAGATCGCGATGATGAAAGTAGATAATACCGTAATAAGCAGCGTGACAAAGGCGCTCAGATTGGGAACATGGCGTGACGCAGAAACCATGATGAGGGTGGCGCCGGAGAATAATAGGATAATGAACAATAGGTCGAAAATGATGATGAGCACCAACAATCCGCCGGAATGGCCTATATCCACTCCCCGGCGGCGCAAAAACAGGATATAGGCGACGCCCATACCGGATGCCGCCGGTGTGGCCGCTCCGGCAAATTCCGCAGCCATGACGATACCCATGGACCTGTGCAAGGCCAGACCGATATGTAAAAGGCTGCAGAGAATGCGCAGTCGCGCTCCCTCAAAAATCCAGCTGATCAACATCAGTGTCACCATTACTAACAAAATCAGTGGTGGAATATTCAACAAGAGCTGCAGGGTCTGTCTGTTGATGAAGAGGAACAAGGGTATCAGAGATACCCCAAGCGCAATGACGAGAATTATCCAGAATTACCGGTGCATGGAGGTAGGTCCTGTTGGTGAGGTGCTTGGGGGCTGCGCTATGCAATCAACACTCTCTATTTCAATCATCGGTTCGGCAGTGGGCGATTTCGGTCAACGGAGATCCTTGGCGACGCAGATATTGAATACCTCTTCGCTAACGCTACCTGCAAATATCGTTGTCTTTATCCGATCATGGACCCCCAGACCGTAGCGTTGGTATGCGTGTTCCGGATGATGGTTTTTGCAGGAGAACAATTTGCCATAATAGCGCGGATGATCTGTTTTTCTCAGGCGCTCTTCGAAAGCCCGCCACAGGCAGCGGACAAGGCCATAACCGCGAAACCCGGGTAATACATTAAAATGCATGTGGGCGGCCTGCCGGGGGCGGCGGGGCCGTTCGCGAAAGCTGTGGGTAAGTAGCCATTCCACGAATTGCGAACTGCGCGGGTGATGCGCATAGGCCCCGGATACGGATTTGAGCAGCATGCGCAATGTGGCTGCCGAACCCGCATAGACCAGATAGCGATCAAAAGAAGGCGGCGCTCCCAGCAAATAACCGACAACCCGGCCGTTATGCGTGGCCACATAGGCCCAATCCTCGGCATAATCCAGATAGGGATTGACCATAAGATCGGCGAAAAGCTCGCGATCGCAGAATATGGCATCTATTGGGTTGCCGAGGAATCCCGTTTCGCAACAGATATGTCTGATTTTCGCTCTGTCGGCATTCCGATAGGGGCGGATGCTGAACCCGGCAGATTTCCCTAACCAAAAGCCGTTCGTAATGATCGAATCTTCGGGCATGTCGGCATAAGCGGGGTGAGATCCTGCCATAATTGCTTTTTCCTCAGAGAATGCAGCGAATATCTCTCCCTGTCATCGGCTGGAAATCGGCCCCATCAGAGGTTGGTTTAGGCGATCCACGAAATCGCGATGTCTCGGTGTATCGAACTCCAAGTGCTTATAGACCCTGATCTTGGCCCAATCCTCAATGAATATCCAAAGAATGCAATAGATCCATACTGCACCGGCCTCCCCCCAGGTGATAGAGGGCACCAGCCCCATGGGATAGACTACAAACAATGTCGCCGCGGCTTTGGTCAGAATGGCAGACCAAAGGAGTATCGCTGAGGGATAGGGTTTCTTCAAAAAAGAGCTACGCGTCCGCGCAATGAACAACGTCAAATGCCCGGCAACGGCAAGCTTGAGGAAAATCAGGGTTTGCAGATGCGGGATGCCCATGTGAAAGTAATCTTTGGCGATGAGCAGCATGCCAAAGGTTTCCACGACGCCGATGAGCCCCAGTACGGTGGACACCGTTAGGACGCGGTGCATGTCCCAGCGCACTGGTTTGGGATCCAGCCAGGTGTTATCGGTGGCGATAGCCATGATCGGCACATCATTAAAGAACGCCAGCAGGATGATCATGATGGCGGTGATCGGATAAAAGTCGAAAATCAGCATGGCCAGCACGACGAAGACCATGATTCGGATGGTTTCTACGATACGGTAAATCGCGTAGCTGTTCATGCGCTCGAAGATGCGGCGAGCCTCCTCCACAGCCCTGATGATGACATTCAGGCCTGGTGCCATCAGTACCAGAGCGGCGGCAGCCCTGGCGGCATCCGTGGCACCGGACACTGCGATACCCACGTCCGCTTGCTTGAGTGCCGGGGCATCGTTGACGCCGTCTCCGGTCATGGCCACCAAATAACCGTCGCTTTGCAACGCCTTGACGATGTCATACTTGTGTTCCGGAAAGACCTGGGCAAAGCCATCGGCGTCGGCGATTCTCTGCCGCAGTTGCGGTGGAAGATGGCCCCCATCCATCCTTTTGCCAAAAACCTCGTCGGCCGGAAGGATGTTCGTACCTAACCCCAATTGTCCGGCGATCTCCTTGGCAATGGCTCCGTTATCACCGGTAACCATCTTGACGTGAATGCCGTGGGCCTCGGCTTGGGCGATGGTGTCCCGGGAGTCCTCCCGGGGTGGATCGAAGAGCGGAACGATACCGAGGAACTGCCAGTCCTCCGACCCTGATTTGCGGGCCACACCCAAGGTGCGGTAACCCTTCCCGGCCAGGGCCTGCACACGCCCTTGCGTTTGCTGGAGCAAAGGTTTGGACAGATGGCAGAGGCCTAGGATCACCTGGGGCGCCCCCTTGGTCACGGTCCACTCCTGGCCGGAGGAGTCCTTCACCTGAGCTTCGGTGCGTTTGCCTACTGGATCAAAGGGGGTGAAGTGCGTTTGTTCCCAGCCCGCGAGAAGTTGGGGATCCTGGACCGCGCCGAGCACCGCCAGATCGATAGTGTCCTGATCTTCCGCCTTGGAGGCCAGTGCCGCCGCGCGCAAGACGTCTTCTTCTCCAATACCGGCGGTCGGCTCCAGGGGGCCGAGGGTGAGTTTATTCTGTGTAAGGGTCCCGGTTTTGTCCGAGCATAGTATCTGCGCCCCGGCCATTTCCTCGATGGACTGTAGACGGGTGACGATGGCTTTCATGCGTGAGAGCCTTAAGGCGCCCAGGGCCATGGTCACGGACAGTACCGCAGGCATGGCCACCGGGATGGAGGCTACCGTCAAAATGAGGGCGAATTGCAGCAAGGTGAGGAAGGCTTGACCGCGGAACATCTCCACAGTAATGAGCACGGCTACCAAGCCCAGAGCGATATAAATAAGGTAATCGCCGATCCGCAAGACGGCCTTCTGGAAATGGGATACGGCGCCGGCTTTTTGGACAAGGCCCGCCGTCTTGCCAAAAAAGGTATTCATCCCGGTGGCGGTGATCACGGCCACCATCTCGCCTTGCTTGACGATGGTGCCGGAATACGCCACGTCGGCCACCTTCTTGCTCACTGGCAGGGATTCTCCGGTCAGCGCCGACTGGTCTGCGCTGAGATAATCTCCTTCCAGCAATTGTACATCCGCAGGGATGATGTCTCCCAGGCGGATACGGATGACGTCGCCAGGTACCAGATCCGCTGCCAGAATCTCTTGCCATTGGTTGTCCCGTAACACACGGGCTTTGAGGGCCAACTGACTCTTGAGCGCCTCCAGGGCGCTACTGGCCTTGTATTCCTGCCAAAAGCCAATGCCTGCGTTAAAGAGTAGCAGCAATGAAATAATAGTCAGGTCGGCCCAGTGGCCCACCGCGGCGGACAGAATGGCCGCCACCTCGATCATCCAGGGTATCGGGCCCCAGAAGTAATGCAGAAAGCGCATGAGAGGACTGACTTTCTTTTCCTGGAGGGCGTTTGGTCCGTATTGCTGCAAACGCTGTTGTGCTTCGTTGCTTGTCAGCCCGGCTGGACTGGCGTGCAAATCGGCCAGAGTCTTTTCGATAGGCGGGGTCTTATCCGGATCGGTCACGGCGTTCTCCTGTGAAGATGGTGCAGATACATTCGGCAAATTTTAAATTGTCCGAAAAATTTTCATCGTTCTGTGATGCCTCGGTTAGCCCATCGCGGCAATGACTTGGAAGGAGGCCACTGAGCCGTGTCGGGGAAAATGATCTCCTCGTATAGCACAAGGGAACCTTGGGGCGGATGCTTCCGCCACTGCGTCCCAGTCGACTAACGCTATGGAAATAATGGCCATTATGTGCCTTCCGGTCGATGGATATCGATGTTCTTCCCCTGGACGCGCGCCAGATCATCAGCTGATATGATGTGGTTGGCCAGTACAATAAAAAACTTGCGCAGGAACCGGATGGACATCGAATTAATTGCCCAGGCTGCAAACCAAGAAGGATTGTGTGGTCTGATCTGGTCCGGGTCTGGGGTCTGGGGTCTGGGCGATGAGAAAACTACGATTATCTAGAGCCTGCGAGGCACATGCCATGTAAGGGTTCGCAGAGTCCGGGGCCGGGTGATGTGCTAGTCTGTTTATGACAGACGCGTCGATGGTTTCCATAAAAATTCTCCCGGAGGATTTACTGCAACTCAGCATATTGGCGCAACAGCTCCAATGCCTCCTCCTGAAGCTGTCTGACCCGTTCGTGACTTACGCCCAACTCTTTGCTGATTGCGGATAATGTCTCCCCTTCTTCGCCGTCCATACCAAAACGGCGGATCAGGACGGTACGATGTCGCATGTCCAAACGCAGGAGGGCTCGCTGAATCTGTCTCTGGACGTCCTGTTCCTCCAGGGAGGTCTCCAGGCCCGACTGATCGGCATCCACCAATGTCTGAGCCAAAGATGGGCTACCCTCCCATCGGGAGGGCGCATCCAGACTGACCATATGGCGGTCCTGCTGGAGACAGTCTTTTACATGGGCGACGGACTTGCCCATGACCTGCGCCACTTCCTCTACGCGAGGTTCGCCCTGCATCGTTTGTGCGATTTGCCGGGAACTGCGCAGCACCGCGCTGAGATTTTTGATGATATGGATCGGCAAACGTACCACCCGCGACTGGTTCATGATGCCGCGCTCGATTCCCTCGCGAATCCACCAGGCGGCATAGGTGGAAAACCGAAATCCCCGCGCCGGATCAAATAATTCCGCAGCACGGATCAGTCCGAGATTCCCCTCTTCAATGAGATCGAGGAGCGGAAGGGTGTGCTGCCGTTGGTAGCGGCGCGCAATGCGGACGACGAGACGGAGGTTGCATTCCACCAGGCGATTGCGTGCCGCGAGATCGCCTTGTTGTATCTTGAGGCCCAGGGAGACCTCCTCCTCCGCCGTGAGCAGGGGGTTGTGGCCGATTTCCTGCAGATAGAGTCTTATGGCGTCAACATGATCGGGAGGTCCGGCTTCCCAGGCAAGGTCGGCTGTTGAGTCGAATTCCGGTGTTTCAGGCCTGAGGCAGGCTTCGCCCTGTCCAACCTCGGTTATTTCTTCTTCAAGAGTGTCCGGAATGTCCCAGTCGGTATCCCCTGTCAACATGGCCAATCCTTTGCGCTGGATTCAGGCCGTCGTTGAGGAAGACACCGTGATGCGCGCGATATTCGACCCGCGCTCCAGACCGAAGAGGAAATCTGACCGAAGAAGAAGGCATTATGCATCAGACCGATCAGGCGCCGGAAAGCGACCGCACCCAAGCCCGCGACAATCCCCACAAAGAACGCCAGCACCAGATGAAAGGCCGGGTTCGTCCGAAACACCCCCTGCCATCCCTGGACGTTGCGTTCCATAACGAGGGTATCCATGTTGGCAGGCAGGGAAGCATCGTTGACCATCACTACACTCCCGGGACTTGTTTTTTGAAACTATGCTATTCTTGTTGCCAAAGCAAATCGAGTTAATCGAAAACAATATCGGAGGACCCGATGAAGATAGATGCCGAGCAGTTGCTCACCCTCCTCGCGGTTGCAGAAACCGGCAGTGTCAGCGAAGCCGCGCTACGCCTGGAGCGAGGACAACCGGCCATCTCGGAACGCCTGCATAAACTGACGCGGGAAATTGGCGAGCCTTTATATGTCCGTGAGGGCGGTGGCATTCAGCTGACGCCCGTCGGCCAAGCATTGATTCCCGATATCCGGCAGTTGCGCGCCAAGTTACAAGATATTGAGAATCTGCTCCTGCGCCAAAAATCCTTGCAAGCGGGAGAACTTCACATCGCTTCTACCAGCCTGATTGCTAATTATTTACTACCGCAATATTTGCAAAGTTTTCAAAGCCAGAATCCAGGAGTCAATCTCTACATAAAGAGCGGCGTGACCTATTGGGGAGACATCAATCTTTCCAAACTGGACGTCTTCTTTTTTGAAGGAGAGATGGATATACCGCATCTACCCGATAGTTATGAAATACAACCGTGGTTGACCGGAGAAATCGTTGCGGTCATGCCCAAAACCCATCCGCTGGCGTCAGTGTCGGTGCTGAGCTTGGAAGACATACAACCTTTTCCTGTGGTATGGAGAGAACCTTCTTCCGGAGTTCGAAGGAGACTGGAGAAGGCGTTCAGACAAAAGAACATTGTGCCCGCGCACTTCATTGAGGTGGCCGATGTGGAATCCGTGGGGGCCATGGTAAAGGCTGGCTTGGGAATAGGCTTTATGACCCATACGGTTTTTGAACAGAGACCGGACTGGGATCTGCTGTATAAACCCCTCTCATCCTCCCAACTGATCTGGAGGAGTTTCATGGCTATTCCCAACCCGGCAAGGCGTTCCCGCGCCTTGTCGGTTTTTTTGGACCTTATGGGTTCTATACCGTTCTGATAAGCCTTAATACGGTAGACGCCGTGAGAACATGATGCATGTCCCAATGTACACAGTACAGGTTGGGGATCCAGCCAGGTGTTGTCGGTGGTGATGGTCATGATCGGCACATCATTGGCGCCGTCTCCGGTCATACTCAGCAGTTAGCCATCTGTTTCAATGTGTTGGCGACTTGCGATAGGCCTCCAGTGTCCGGTAAGCGATGATCTTGGCCCCGCTATTGACGAAGAACCATGCCAGGGAGTAGGCCCATACCAGCAGGGCATAGCCCCAGCCGATGGGGGGAATGAGCCAGCCGTAGACGGCGGCGAAGGTACCGATGATCTTCGTAGCAATCGTGACGTTGAAGAAACTCCAGCTCGGCCAGGGCCGCTGCCAGATGGCGCCGGTGTTGCGGGTCAGGAAGATGGTCAGGTGGCCGGCCACCAGCAGCTTCAGGAAAATCAGGGTGCGGATGACGCCCGCCGGTAAATGCAGGTAGGTTTCGGCAATCCAGAACAGGAAAAATGAGGCGACGACGCCCAGTACGCCGAGAAGGATGGAGATGATCAGCACCCGTGTCATATCCCAGCGTACCGGCTGGGGCGCCGTGGGGGCGTTGTCGTAAGCGATCATCATGATGGGAAAATCATTGAGCAGGGCGATCATGACGATCATCACGGCGGTGACTGGATAGAAGTCGAACACCAGGATCGACAGGGTCATGAAGAGCAGGACCCGGATCGTCTCGGCGATCCGGTAGATGGCGTAGCTGTTCATCCGGGCGAAGATCCGGCGCGCCTCCTGGACGGCGCCGACGATGACCGTCAGGCCGGGTGCGGTGAGCACCAGATCGGCCGCAGCGCGGGCGGCGTCGGTGGCGCCGCTGACGGCGATGCCGACATCGGCCTGCTTCAATGCGGGGGCGTCGTTGACGCCGTCTCCGGTCATGCCGACGATATGGCCCCTGGCCTGTAACGCCTTGACGATGGCGAACTTATGCTCCGGAAAGACCTGGGCGAAACCGTCGGCCTTTTCGGCCTGGACCTGTGCGGCGTTGGCATCCGTAGAGAGGGCTTCAGCCGGAACGATGCTTTGCCCCAGATGCAGCAGCATGGAGACCTGTTTGGCGATGGCCAGATGATCGCCGGTGACCATCTTGATTTCGATCCCCATCCGCTGGCCCGCGGCGATGGTTTGCGCCGAATCTTCCCGCGGTGGGTCGAACAAGGGCAAGAGGCCGAGGAAGCGCCAGGCACCATCCTCATCCTTTCGGGCCACTCCCAGGGTGCGGTAGCCCTTTCCCGCCAGGGCATCGATCTGGCGGGTGACTGTCTGCCTGATGCCGACATCCGGCTGCGCCAGATCCAGGATGACCTGCGGAGCGCCCTTGGCTACGCGAAAGCGCTCGACGCCTGCCGCCACCTCCGCCTCACTGCGCTTGCTTACCGGATCAAAGGGTTGATATTTCAGGACGGAATAGGAAGCCAACGGGGCGGAGACGGGCAAGCCGCCCAGCACAGCGGTGTCGATGGGGTCGCCGGTATCCCGCTCGGAGGCTAAAGCGGCGGCGAGGATCAGTTCCTCCGCATCGCGGGCCCCGATCACTACGGGTTCACCGAGGGTGAGGCGGTTCTGGGTGAGGGTGCCGGTCTTGTCGGCGCAGAGCACATCCATGCCGGCCATCTCCTCGATGGCCACCAGACGCGAGACGATGGCCTTCAGCCGCGCCAACCGCTCCGCCCCGACGGCCATGGTCACCGACAAGACGGCGGGAAGGGCGACGGGGATGGCGGCCACGGTCAGGACCAGGGCAAAGAGGATCGTCCGGATCATGGGTTCATGACGGATCGCCAGAGCCACGAAGAGGATCACCGCGATCAGAACCAGCGCCGAAACGATCAGGAAGTTTCCGATGGCGAGCACTGCCTTGCGGAAATGGGAGACGCTCTCCGCCCGCTCCACCAGTTGCGCGGTCTTGCCGAAAAAGGTCTGCAGACCCGTCGCGGTCACCAAGCCCTGCATCTCGCCCTTGCCGACGATGGAACCGGAATAGGCGCTATCTCCCCGGCCCTTGTCCACCGGCAGGGATTCCCCCGTCAGGACCGATTGATCGACACTGAGGTAATCGCCGCTCAGCAGCAGCACATCGGCCGGAACGATGTTTCCCAGCTTCAGCAGGATGATGTCGCCCGGCACCAGGTCCTGCGCGGCGATCTCCTGCCACAGGCCGTCGCGCAGGACCCGCGCCCGCAACGCCAGCTTCCGTTGGAGCATGGCGATGGCGTTGCCGGCCTTGTGTTCCTGCCAGAAGCCCACGCCAGCGTTTACCAGCAGGAGGGTCATGATGATGGCGAAGTCCGCCCAATGTGCCACCACGGCGGAAAGCACCGCGGCGATTTCGATCATCCAGGGAATGGGACCCCAGAAATAGCCCAGAAACTGGCAGATCGGGCTGAGGCGCTTTTCGGGGATGGCGTTTGCCCCATATTGGGCCAGGCGACGGGAGGCCTCCGCTGCTGACAAACCGCGCCGGGTATCGCTCTGCAATTGCCGGACGACCGCCGGAATGTCGGGAGCACTTGTCGGGTCAGGATTGATTGTCATAAGGACCGCCTCCTGGTCGGCTCTGGCATTTGCACCACCTTCCAGGTAGTCGTTGTGCCGCAAGTATTAAATATACGGCATGCCTGTCCTTAAGTATCTTTCGACGTCTCACGTGGTCGAGCCGCATCAAACGTATCATGGCGCCACCGTCACCGGCGTACCTCAATGATCTGATCCAAGTTTACTTTCTTCCATTACCCAGCGGTGCGAGAAGCCCTGCCTGAAATCCTGTTTGTTCACCTGAAATAGCTATTACAATGGACGCACTCATCAACCCAAGGCTGAGGGAGTTGGGCCAAGGCCATGCGCGTTGGCCTTTTCGTTTTCGGGCAGCTATAACTGTCTATCGTATTTTTGTGCGCTCGGGTTGTCGGTCAGGCGGCTTGCTCGGGCTTGTGAATGGCCGCCAGTTCTTCGGCCAACCGACGTTCCGCAATGGTCAAATCGTAAGCCTGTTGCATGCGTAGCCATATCCCCGGCCCGTTACCCAGATACTTGCCGATACGCAAGGCCATCTCTGGGGTAATGCCTTTGCGCTCGGACAGGATGCCGTGAACGGTCTGGCGCGAGACCCGCAGGCCACGGGCAAACTCTGCTACAGAGATATCCAGTGCAGGCAGTACCTCCTCCCGCAATATCTCGCCCGGATGCGTCGGTGTCCGGTCCACCTGCTCAACGGTCATTTCGTCCATCGGACACCCCCTGTCCTTAATGGTAATTCTCCAGATCAACGCGCCAGGCATCTCCTTCACGCCACTCGAAGGTGATGCAATAGGGTCCATTCACATAAACCGTGTACCGCTTCGGTTTCCCCTCCAAAGCATGGAAGTCGAAACCTGGCACGTTCAACTCCTCCGGGGATACTGCAGCGTTTATGGCATCGAGTCTGCGCTTGCAGCGGGTCACCAAATCCGCACCGACTTTCGCCGATTGACCCGTCTCGAAAACCTGCTTGAGGCCCTTATGCACAAAACTTCGTATCAAGTGGAACCCTCGGAGAGGTTGTTACCGCCCTGTTGAAAATTACACCGCAGTGTCATAGGTGTCAATCATCTGTTGACAGTCGCTGGCGCACGCCTTGCCCACAAACTTCATCGCCTTGGCTCAGCCAGGGGAAATGCGGGGAGTGAGGGAAGCGGAAGACGTCGGTCATGATGGTATGGAAACAGTGAATTTTATCCCTATTCCCGCGATTGGATGGGGACGAAAACAGTTGAAGGCCCCTATCTGTAAGGGTTTCCGTATAATGGTCTCGACGAAAAGACTCACCTACAGGGAGATTTACAGGAGGGCCGATGCAGAAAATGGCACGAACCGTGCTGCCTTTCCAGCTTGCCGCGACGGAAGAATCCATGACGGCATAATCGGGGCTGGTGTTATTGGGCGAGTTTGCCCAAGGTGCGGGTCTGCATCGCTGGCTGGAGCGGGAGATGCCCAAACCCGGCCTGAGTCTGATCATTGCCGCTGTTATTATTGGGTCATCCCTGAACATGGCCGTTCACTCCGGTCCCCATTATCTGGGGATTCCTCTTCAGGGGCTCATCGGCTACTCGGTGGCCAGCGCACTCGGCCTGTGGTGGGTGACAGCGATCCTACGTTCGGGAAGTTCTGAACAAGCGACATGCTGGCTGCTTGTCGATCCATGCGCTAGGTGGTGAGCCGAACCCTCTGGAGGAGCTTGGCGTTGATGGCGACGATCACGGTGGAAATGGACATCAGGGCCGCCCCCACCGCCGGGGAAAGCACCAGACCAACGCTGTAAGCCACCCCGGCAGCAAGGGGGATCGCCACGATGTTGTAGCCGGCACCCCACCACAGGTTCTGGATCATCTTGCGATAGGTCGCCCGGGAAAGTTCCAGGATAGCCGCCACATCCCGGGGATCGGAGCGGACCAGCACAATGTCCGCCGACTCGATGGCGACGTCCGTGCCCGCTCCGATGGCGATCCCGACATCCGCCTCCACCAGGGCAGGCGCATCGTTGACACCGTCGCCGACCATGGCCACGCGCAATCCCCGCGCCTTTACCTCCTTGATCTTCTCCGCCTTTTGTCCAGGGAGCACTTCGGCGAAATAGTCGTCCAGCCCCATTTCCTGGGCCACCCAACGGGCCACCGCTGCGGAGTCGCCGGTCAACATCATCACCTGTACGCCCATCCCCTTCAGCCGCGCGAGGGCTTCCCGCGACTCCGCTCGAATGATGTCGGCCAGCGCGACAGCCCCCTCCGGTTTCTCGTCGACGAGCAGGTATATCACCGTTTTGCCCTGGGATGCCAAGGCCGCGATCCGCTTATCGCTGACATCGAGACCGCTCTCCTTGAGATAGCCGGGGCTTACGACCTTCACATTGCGCCCATTTACAACGGCTTGCGCGCCCTTACCGGGGATGGCCTTGAATTCCTTGGGAGGCTCGAAGCCGATGCCCTTCGCTTTGGCATATGCCACGATGCCAGCGGCGATGGGGTGCTCCGACTGGCTTTCGAGGGCCGCGGCGAGCCGTACGACCTCATCTTCGGCGTATCCGCCGAGCACGACTACATCCGTGACGCCGAACCGTCCCTCCGTCAAGGTCCCGGTCTTGTCAAACACCACCGCCTGCAGTTGGCGCGCCCGCTCAAAAGCAGACCGGTCCCGGATAAGCAGCCCATGCTGCGCCGCCATGGCGGTGGACACGGCGACGACCAGTGGAATCGCCAGGCCTAGGGCATGGGGACAGGCAATCACCATGACGGTGACCATGCGGGCCAGGGCAAACTCGAAGTGCTGGCCAAGGACCAGCCAAATGGCAAGGGTAAGTCCGCCGACGCTCAACGCGGTAAGGGTCAGCACCAGGGCCGCGCGGTCGGCAAGATCCTGGGTCCGGGAGCGGGACTCCTGCGCCCGGCGCACCATCTCGATGACCTGTGAAAGATAGGTTTCACTGCCGGTCTTGTGGACCTCGACGGTGATACTCGACTCCCCGTTAACCGAACCACCGATCACTTCGTCGCCGTCCCCCTTCTCCACGGGCTGGCTTTCGCCAGTGAGCATGGCCTGGTTGATGGTGGTCTGTCCCTCGATGACACGTCCGTCCGTAGGGATTTTTTCGCCAGGCTTCACCAACACCCGGTCACCGCGCTGCAGATTGGCGACCGGCACGTCTTTCATGCCCTCCGGGGTTACGAGATGGGCCTCGGATGGCATCATTTGCACCAGTTTTTCCAGTGCGCCAGAAGCCCCAGGACTGATTTCATCTCGATCCAGTGGCCGAGCAGCATCACATCGATCAGCGTGGCGAGCTCCCAGAAGAACACTTCCCCCTGCACCCCGAACACGACAGCGCTCGAGTAAAAATAGGCCACGCTGATGGCCAGAGCGATCAGCGTCATCATGGCTGGCTTGCGGGTCTCAAGCTCGGCAAACAATCCCTTCAGGAAGGGCCAGCCACCGTAGAAATACACTCCACTCGACAACGCGAAAAGCACATAGGATGACCCTGTGAAGGCGAGCGCCGCCTCCAGCCCCAGCAGCCGCTGGATAAGCGGCGACAAAAGGAGGATAGGGATCGTCAGGGCCAGCGAGACCCAAAACCGTCGCCGGAAATCGGCGATCATGGCACCATGGTTGTGACCGCCGTGCGCGCCGGGATGAGCGTTACCCATCCCATGTTCCTGATGTCCCGAATGGTCCATAGAATCCTCTCTATTTTACCGCAGCAGGAACCTCAGCGCCGGTTGCCGACATTGGCTCTTAACCAACGAGACCAGATGTCTACCACAGTTCCACCTGTTGGTGGCGCATCCGGACCCGCTTTGGTGGATGGAGACACGTTATTGTTCCAGGTCGCGACGTCTTTCCAGGTATTCATCCCTTCCTATTTCCCCGCGGGCATAGCGTTCATGGAGCACATCCAGCGCGGTGTTTTTCTTGCCACCCCGAATCCCGCGACCCGTGAAGGCCTGCATCAGCAACATGACGCCAGCAACGATGGCAAAAATCAGCAAAAGGCAAAGCAAACCCCAAAACAGGACCATGAATACCGACCCTGTCCAATCATAACCGTTGCCAAAACCACCCATCATGTAAGGCCACATTTTCTGTTCCTCGTCGTTCACTCGCTACGCCACGGACCCAGAACAAACGCTCGTTGATGACCATTCAACGCCACTTCAGTGTAGTAGGCGGTGTCCACTTGTTCCATCTTCTTTCAGACTATCCCATGGATGGGGACCACCTCAGCCATCAGTGTCCTGGCGACTGAGGATATGGTCCATGGTCCCCCGTTGGCCAAAGCGGACAGCCACGATAAATCACCTAGCAAGTGGTGAAGAAGGGCTTCTCGCCCTCAGGGTAGGGGTTTCGCCAGCCGGAAAGTACTCACCCTCCCTGGAAGGATGGGTCGCAAAGACGGCGAAGCGTTTCTGGAATGTCCTCCGGACATTGCCCGCAGGCAAGATTGGCAGGGACGGCGTATGCCATCTTTTGCGGATGGGCCAGTTTCAGATCAGCCATGATGGCCTGGAACTCCGCCGAGCTTTTGCCGGCCAGGCGCGGGTTCCGCTCCTTTTCCTGGGCAATGGACGAGACATGCCGGTGCTGATAATCATGGGCCGGATAAACCAGTGTGGCGTCGGGCAGAACAAACAGCTTTTCCTGAACGGAGCGGTATAGGGTGGCGGCGTCGCCATTCTGGAAATCGGTGCGCCCGCAGCCATCAATGAGCAGGGCATCTCCGGTGAAGACCCGCCAAGTGTCGCCGTCCACCACCAGATAAGCGTGGTGGGTATCCGTATGTCCAGGGGTAAAAAGGGCTTGAAAATGGAGCGAACCCAGGCTCAGGGGCCGTTCTTCGGCCACCCCGAAATCGGTGCAGGGCAGATCGTCCATGGCCGGCCCTGCAATCCGGCTGCCGACGCGGGCCTTGAGCTTGCAGGCGCTACTCACATGGTCGGCATGGATATGCGTTTCCAGCGTATAGCTCAGGCGCAGCCCGAGATCATGCAGGACTTGCAGGTCCCGCTCCATGGTCTCCAGCACCGGATCGAGGAGCACTGCCTGCCCTGTCTGGGTACAGCCGAAGAGATAGGTATAGGTAGCGGATTCTGCTTCAAAGAGCTGACGGAAGATCATCGGATTGCACTCCTTCGTGATGGCAGGTGAATCGGCGGCGCACAGGCGATACTTCAGAAACAGACGACCTCATCCGCGGCGCTGATCCAGTCGGACAGGCCCTTCATGGAACTTTTTGTAACACCGTCTGGTAAAGACCCTGCCCATCCCTGGCTTTTGAGGGAAGTGCTACAACACTGCACGGTCAAACCCAGATCCAGCAGTTCCAGAAAGAGCGCATGGGTAGACTTCGCGAATTCCCTTGCGGGCGCCAGCAGCCCAATCCCCTGTCCAGCCAGAAAAAGGCGCACCTCCTTGCCCTCGGCCAGCATGGCGCCGGCAAGACGCACCGCCGTATCGGCGCGGGGATTATCCGCCTCGGGAGCGGCATGCAAAACAATCAACGCGATGGTCATACATTACCCTTTTTTTGAACAGGACGAGGATGGGTTTCTTTCACGGCCAGGGCCACCCACAGCCCCGACAGGGCGACAATACCGGCCGTAGCCCAGATGGCGGGGAGAATTTCGTTACTCCATTGCGCCACCAGGCCCAGCAGCAATCCGCCGATGGCATAACCCGTATCGCGCCAGTACCGATAGACACCGAGGATACGCCCTCGCTCCAGCGGTGGGGCCGTATCGGACATGGCGGCGACCAGGTTCGGGTACAGGAGCGCCATGCCCAGACCCATGATGAGCGCCGTCGACATCCACAAAACAAAGCCTTGCACCAAGGCAGTGGCCGCCAAGCCCGCAGACAACAGAAAAAAGCCGCTGACAATGGGGATCTTGCGGCCGATGCGATCGGCCAGATAGCCGGTCCAGAGTTGCGAAAGCCCCCAGACGGCACCGTAAACGCCGGTGATCCAACCGATAGCCACCACTCCCATGGCGTGCTCCAGGAAGTAGAGCGGAAAGAGCACCCAGACGAGGGTATCGGCCACCTTGTTGGCCACCCCCGCCTGGCAAAAGGCGCGGTAGCGCGGATTCTGGAAAGAGACTTCGAGAAAGCTCTGCATCCAGCTCCGCTTTGACGGGGGGGAGGATACGGGGTGGGCGCCATGCTCGGCGTGAACCCAGGCGATGGTATCGCGCACGCGTAACAGCAGCACCAGGGCCAGCAGGACTACCCCCAGGCCGAAGAGCAGCAACGTCCAACGGGGGCCATAGAGCACGGCCAGATAGCCCGTGGCCAGCCCCGCCACGCCCATGCCCAAATAACCCACCGCCTCATTGATCCCCACTGCCAGCCCGCGCTGTCGGCTGCCTGCCAGGTCGATCTGACTGGTCACCGTCATGGTCCAGGTGAAGGCCTGGTTGATGCCGAGAAAGACGTTGGCAGCGATGATCCACCACCAGTTGGGGGCAAAGAAAATCAGCAATGGAATGGGAATGCCGGCAATCCAGCCGATCAACAAGACCCGCTTACGCCCGACACGATCGGAAAGGGAGCCCGCCACCAGGTTGAGGGCCCCTTTCACCAGACCGAAGGAAATGACAAAGGAGGCTAGGAAGAGAAAAGCCCCCTTGGCCACCCCAAAGTCCTGGGCGAGGGATGGCAAGACCGTGCGCTCCATGCCGATGACCAAACCGACAAAAAAGACCTGCGAGGTTTGCAGCAGAAACTGGCCACTATTGCGGGCAATTCCCCGCTGATACGCCCCGGCGGCTGCCTGCACCGGGCTCATGAAGTCGTCTTGCGTAGCGGTACGACTTCCGCCAGTTGCTGACGGCAGGCGGTGGTGATATCCATCTGGTCAAGAATCAACTTCCGCACGATCTCGCAGGTCTCCAGCACCGCAGGGCTGGTGAGACGGTAATGGCAGAAGGTGCCGCACTTGTCGCAATGGACCAAGCCACGTGCCTTGAGCACGTTGAGGTGTTGCGAGACATTGGCCTTGGACAGTCCGGTCAGCTCAGTCAACTCCCCCGCCGTATGCTGCCGTTCTCCCAGGTAGTGGATCATCTCCAGGCGCTTGGGATGGGCCAGCGCCGCAAAGACCTCGGCGAAGAGGGCGAAGCGCACCGTCTCCGCGCTCATGCCGCCGCCCCCAGATTGGCCGCCACCATGCGCGCCATCTCCGCCGGCCGCTCCGGGATGTTGGCCGTGAGTTCGCGGATAAAGGCGTCCCGGTCGGTCATAGACAGATAGGGATCCCAGCGCTTCTCGAAGCCGATGGTGGAAGAGGGCTTGCCGGACAACCCCGCACCACAGACACTGCCCGCCGCATGGCCGGGGAAGATCTCAAGGTCGTCGGGCAGGGTGAGGAGTTTGGCGTGGATGCTGTCGAAGATCCGGCCCGCCATCTCCTCCGGAGTTCCCCCCAAATCGGGCCTGCCGACGCCGCTGACGAAGAGGGTGTCGCCAGTGAGCACGAACCAGGGATCGGCGCTGCGCCGCAGGTCGCTGACCAGGAGACAGATGCTGTCGGAGGTATGGCCGGGGGTATGCAGGACTTTGGTGGTGACATTACCCGTTTCCAGCACCTCGCCGTCCTGTAGGCCGCGGATCGGGAAATGCACCTTGCCCACATCGCTTTCGTGCAGGCAGTAGGGTGCATCCGCCAGCTCCGCCAGTTTCCGGCCGCCGGAAAAATGATCGGCATGGATGTGGGTGTCGATGACAAAGGCGATGCGCACCGCCGCCTTTTGCGCCTCCTCCACGAACCACGCTTCGTCGCCAGCCACGACATCCACTGCCACCGCCGAACCCTTGCTGCCGCATCCATAGAAGTAGGACAAGGTCCCGTCGGCGCTACTCCGTTGTTTGAAAAACATAGACCATCCCACTAATCGTTAGTTAAGAAATAAATTAACTATAAAATATCGGGACCTTTCCTGCTTGTCAATAAGATCCAATTGCTTTTCTCTCCAGGAGGGACGCATGGTCGATGCCTACCGAGGCTAGGCTGCCCCCTCCGCAACGAGCCGTAGGGCATCGCTTTCCCGGATGTCCGTGACACCCGGGGCAAGCTTCTGGTCGTGCTCGTGGGTCAGAAAAAGGCTGCGGCCATGGCGGCGCGGAATGGATCCGGGGAACGGCGATGGTCAAAACTGCGGGAATGGATGCAGTAGCTTGGGACGTGTGGGACCAACGGTCGCAGTATCTGGAAGCAGACGTAGGACTCGGATAAAACGGCTGGATTCGCATACGATCTAAAAGTTAAGAAATTCATTATGTTTCCTGATTTCTGGTCACAAATGGAAACTAATCAAAAACAATATTATGGATTATTTTGTCAGCACGAATGTGAGACATGCATGGTCTACTTTTTTGTCTTAACGACGCAACCCTAAAGGCATCGTTCTGGGACGCCCCACTCAATCTGATGACGAACCAAATTCCAAGCGAACCTTCTTGATGGCCGTCCTACGCGCAATCGTCTCCGCCAAACCTCCTATAATTCGTAACTCTCATATTTTATCCGATCAGACTATATCTGCGGAGTTTTTCGAGGAGAACTATTGTTTCATTAAAATTACAGTTTCTGTATAGTAATTGTTACACATTAGAAAATTATAAGCATATAAGTATATAAACATAATTTATGTTGCATTGGAAAACTATTTATAGGGTCAATAAAAATAATCTTGCTTGACAAGAAAGCAAGTTTTTAATTAACCTATGTTAGGTGCCAATTACATGGGAGCTAACCATAACATGGATACATCATACAATGATGTTGACACACATCTCTCCGCATTGTGACATTACCATGGATTTCACCACTACTTCGGGTAAACACCTGCGTATTCGTGTGCCCCTCACCCTCTTCGATGATCTAAGCCTGAAAATCGGTAACGGCTACAAGGCTGGTTGTTGGGTAGTGGCACGCTGCAACGAAGTAGAAAGGCTTTCGCACGAAACTATTGAGCAATATGTCAATATCATGGCGCGTCAGATATGCCAGCAGGTCACTATGCCACGCATTGAGGTACAAGCCGCCTAGCTGTAGCAGTTTTCGTTCAAAACGGCATGCTTATACTAACTGAGTCAGTGACTTGGTAACCGGGCGGCCACCAAATGGCCTGAGTGGGCCGTGAGGCCAAGGGAAGAGGTCATTCCGAGAAAGGAAAAGAAAGGACGAACTCCTTTGGTTATGATGTTGCGAGTATTTTGAGGAGGTTTTTTCATCGGGAAAACGATAGTCCGCCCCCCTCCGTGGCTGGGCTCTGGAAAAGGCGGGTGTGAGGAATCCATACCGGATTTCAGGGCGCCCACCCAGGCCGCATAGAGGTGTTGGAAAGGAGCAAAGGCCAGGGTATGAACCGGAAAAGACAGAATCTGCCGGCGGGCAAGATGTAGTCAGTGAGCCGCCAGGGTCATGATTTCCTGGATGACGGTTTTTACCCGGCGGCGCTTGGCGCTATGGCGCGGTGCGTATTGTCTCAATATCGGCCAGTTATGTTGTGATGTTGCGTTTCAATATTGAAACCCGCTGTAAATCTATGGTATTCCGTTTCAGCGCATTTCCGGCTGTTTCCGGACCTTTGATTGGGGCAACCGCCTTTCTGCACGATCCGATCCTGTTTGGAAACCCAGCGCAAGCAGGGCGTTGATCTGCTGCACGCCTTGGTTTAACCTGTTCAGGGAGAACCCCCACAACCCGCCATGGGATAACTTACCCTTGGTGAATAGTCACATGGACAAAGTTCTACCACGTATGGCTTACCTAATCCTGGGCAAGCTTAATCTCAGGCTACTTGTCTAAAATGACGCGGAACCTATATTCTAATCTGAAAAATTTATTTTTTACTGTTAGCTTGGATAACGCTTTATGATTACATTGACTTTTAGTCAAGATATCGATTGCATTCTGGCTGGTGTAATAGTAGGATTTTCCTTGGGACTGATTGGCGGCGGTGGCTCCATTCTTGCGGTTCCATTGTTGCTCTATTGGGTCGGCGTACACGATCCTCATCTGGTTATCGGCACGACAGCGCTAGCTGTGGGTATCAATGCTTTCATAAATCTGATTCCGCATGCGCGTGCCGGTAATGTACGCTGGGCAGTCGCTATACATTTTACTATCGCTGGTGTTATTGGAGCTTTTGCCGGTGCTGAGTTGGGGAAAGTGATCAATGGAAAATATCTACTCATTCTCTTTGCACTGCTCATGTTTTGGATTGCCGTAAGTATGTACCAGACACGAGAAAATCAGCCAGTTGTTCATAGAACATGCAAACGGCATGCTTGTGTATATTTTTATGGCGGCGGTACTGGTATTTTATCAGGATTTTTTGGCATTGGTGGTGGTTTCCTCATTGTTCCTGCACTGATGCGTTCTGGGCGGTTGCCTATTTTGAATGCCGTCGCTTCCTCATTATTAGCTGTGGGAGCCCTAGGCACAGCCACTGCCATCAGCTATTCACTGGAGGGCCTCGTAGACTGGCGTATTGCTGCAGAATACATAGCTGGTGGAATCTTGGGAGGATGGTTGGGGGCATTTAGTGCCAACAAACTGGGACAGCGCAAAGCGGCGTTGAATGATATCTTTATCGGCGTCATAGTTTTGGTCGCTATTTATATGTTATACAAAGAAATTGGATATTTTATATAGGGCAGTTCAAAAAATTAGCCATTTCCAGTAAAATGTAGCGGGCCGATTGGAAGGGAGAACGCTTCCGCCCCATTCTGGAAGGTGTGCAGAAGGCCAAGCCCAAAGGGCCGGGAGGGAGAAAGCCCTACCGTTTTTTGCAGGACCTGAAAGCAAAAGGAGATAGCCATGGACCAAGATCTTCAACATGCGCATTGCGTACCCTGTGAGGGTGGGGTTGCGCCCCTGGACGCGGAACGGGTAGGACTTCTATTACGCTCCCTACCCCAATGGCAAGTGGTCGGGCAGGCGATCCGCCGGGAGTTTCGTTTCAAAAACTTTTACGAGACTATGGCCTTTGTGAATGCCGTGGCATGGATCTCGCACCGGGAGGACCATCACCCGGACCTGGAGCTGGGTTATAACCGCTGTGTCGTCCATTACAGTACCCACGCCATTAGCGGCCTTTCAGAAAATGACTTCATCTGCGCCGCCCGGGTGGATGCGCTGCTGACATGACGGGGGCGGAAAAGCGCGTCCGTGCGGTGGGCTGGTTGCGGGATGACTTGATCGCCTGGATGGAAGCCCGTAAAAAATGACACTGCTGAATGATCCAGCGTCAGTCTTCTCGCCGGAGCGTGTCCCAACTGTCGATGGTGACCGCCTAGGGCTAGGAGATTGTAGGGTTCGCGCAATGGATACCATATGGATACCAGTCACCGAAAATGCGAGAATCGCCCACATGAAAATGTTATAACGCCATGTTTTATATGGTACGCCTGGAGGGACTCGAACCCCCGACCTACGGCTTAGAAGGCCGTTGCTCTATCCAGTTGAGCTACAGGCGCATAGGGATGATCGGACAATAAATCGATGGCGCCATTGTAGAGGACCTGTGGCGGTCAGGGAAGCAGGAGCGTGCCTCTTTTCGCTGATGGCTGCCAGCGTGTATGGTTGGTGGTATCAGCCGATCGGAGCAGGGCATGGACAAGCGCTTTATCCTGGAGAGCAGTTTTTCGCCGCAGGGCGACCAGCCGGAGGCTATTCGTCTGTTGGTGAACGGCCTTGCCGCTGGTGAATATTTCCAAACCCTGTTGGGGGTGACTGGTTCGGGCAAGACCTTCACCATGGCCAACGTCATCGCCATCACTCACCGTCCCGCCGTCATCATGGCGCCCAACAAGACCCTTGCAGCGCAACTCTATGCGGAAATGCGCGCGTTCTTTCCCCACAATGCCGTGGAGTATTTTGTCAGTTATTACGATTACTACCAGCCGGAGGCCTACGTTCCTTCCTCCGACACCTTCATCGAAAAAGACGCCGCCATCAATGACCACATCGAGCAGATGCGCCTCTCCGCTACCAAGGCCCTGCTGGAACGGCCGGATGTCATCATCGTGGCCACCGTTTCGGCTATCTACGGTCTGGGTGATCCGGCCTCCTACCATGGCATGATTCTGCATCTGCGCGAGTCCTCCACCATGGATCAGCGCGCCATCCTCAAGCGTCTGGCGGAGATGCAATACAGCCGCAATCCTTTGGAAATGAAGCGCGGCACCTTTCGCGTCAACGGCGATGTCATCGATATATGGCCCGCGGAAAGCGAAGACGAAGCCGTTCGGATCGAGCTTTTTGGCGACGAACTGGAGCGCATCTCGCTCTTCGATCCCCTGACCGGCAAGACCATCACCCGTTTACCGCGCTACACCATCTACCCCAAAAGCCACTATGTCACCCCGCGCGAGACCATTCTCGCGGCGCTGGATGCTATCAAAGATGAGCTTCGCTCGCGTCTGGAGGACCTGCGCCGCGCCAACAAGCTGGTCGAAGCGCAACGGTTGGAGCAACGCACCCGCTTTGATCTGGAGATGATGGCTGAGCTGGGGTACTGCTCTGGGATCGAGAACTACTCCCGCTACCTCTCGGGACGGGTGCCCGGTCAGGCACCGCCGACCCTGATGGACTACCTCCCCAAGGATGCCCTGCTATTCATGGACGAATCCCATGTAACGGTCCCGCAGTTCGGGGGATGTACAAGGGCGACCGTTCGCGCAAGGAAACGCTGGTGGAATATGGTTTTCGTCTGCCCTCGGCGCTGGACAACCGGCCCCTGATGTTTCCCGAGTTCGAGTCACTGATGCCGCAGACCGTGTTTATTTCCGCCACGCCCGGTCCCTACGAACTGGAGCACTCCGGGCAGGTGGTGGAGCAGGTGGTACGGCCCACCGGCCTGGTCGATCCCGCTGTGGATATTCGTCCGGCGAAAGGGCAGGTCGACGATCTGATCAGCGAAATCAACATCGTTGTACGTAACGGTTGGCGCATTCTGGTGACGACGTTGACCAAGCGGATGGCCGAAGATCTGACCGATTATCTCCACGAACTGGGTATCAAATGCCGCTATCTCCATTCAGATATCGAGACGGTGGAGCGGGTGGAGATCATTCGCGATCTGCGCGCCGGGGTGTTCGACGTGCTGATCGGGATTAACCTGTTGCGGGAGGGCCTGGATATGCCGGAGGTGGCATTGGTCGCCATTCTGGATGCGGATAAGGAGGGCTTCCTGCGCTCGGAGCGGTCGCTGATTCAGACCATCGGGCGCGCGGCGCGCAACCTGCACGGGCGGGCCATTCTCTATGCCGACGGCATCACCAAATCCATGGCCCGCGCCATAGCCGAAACCGACCGCCGCCGGGAGAAGCAGTTGCAGTTCAACGCCCAGCATGGCGTCACCCCGCGCGGCATCGTCAAGCCGGTATCCGACATGATTGAGGGAGTCTATCGCCGCAATGCACAACCTGCCGCGCATGCTGCGGAAAAAAATGCGGATTATCGCGTGCTCAGTGATCCCCAAGCCGTTGCCAAGAAAATCAAGGAACTGGAGGAAGCCATGTACCGACACGCCCGCAACCTGGAGTTTGAGCAGGCAGCGGCGCTGCGGGACGATATCAAAAAACTGGAAAACCGCCTTCTGGGGACCGACCTGCCGGTATCTCTGGAGGAGGACTGAAGGGGCAATCCTTGGGAAGTTGCGGGCGGCGCCTTGACGCCAACTTGAGCATTGCCTATCCTGTAAACCAACCGGACGGTATGTAATGACAGGAGAACATGATGATCAAGGCTAAAGCCTATGCTGCGCAGACTGCCCGCAGCCCGTTGGCGCCCTACGAAGTACTGCGCCGCGAGCCGGGTCCCGATGATGTCCAGATAGATATACTCTTTTGCGGTGTCTGCCATTCCGATTTGCACACCGCCCGCAATGAGTGGAAAAACACGCTGTATCCCACTGTTCCTGGCCACGAAATCGTGGGTCGTGTCGTTGCCGTCGGTAAGGATGTCAAAAATTTTAATGTTGGTGATTTTGCCGGTGTCGGTTGCATGGTGGACAGTTGTGGGCACTGTCCGTCCTGTGATGAGGGTGAGGAGCAGTACTGCGATAACGGATTTACCGGAACCTACAACGGCCCGGTATTTGGCGGCGAAAATACCTACGGTGGCTATTCCCAGAGCGTGGTGGTCAAAGAATCCTTTGTGTTGAAGATTCGGCATGATGAAAAAGATCTGGCGAGTGTGGCGCCGCTGCTCTGCGCCGGTATCACCACGTACTCGCCCTTACGCCACTGGGGTGCCGGACCGGGTAAAAAGGTCGGCATTGTGGGTCTGGGCGGCCTTGGTCATATGGGCGTCAAATTGGCGCACGCCATGGGCGCCCATGTGGTGCTGTTCACCACCTCCCCCGGCAAAGTGGAGGATGGTAAGCGGCTGGGGGCGGATGAGGTCTGCATCTCCAGAGATGACGCGCAAATGGCCTCCCATGCCAACAGCTTCGATTTTATCCTCAATACGGTGGCCGCGTCCCATGATCTGGACGCCTTCCTGAATCTGCTCAAGCGGGACGGTACGATGACACTGGTGGGTGCGCCGGCTGAGCCCCATCCGTCACCAGAAGTCTTCAACCTGATTTTTAAGCGTCGGCAGCTCGCAGGCTCCCTTATCGGTGGTATTCGGGAAACGCAGGAGATGCTGGATTTCTGCGCACAGCGCGGGATCGGTTCGGATATCGAGATGATCCCCATGGACTACATCAATACCGCCTACGAAAGAATGCTGAAGAGCGATGTGAAGTATCGCTTTGTGATTGACATGGCGACACTGAAGTAGGCCCTCTGGGGCGGCGGTTTACAGCCCCCCACCCGCTCTTTGGTTTCAAGGCAAAATGTCAAGGCAGCAGGAAGCCCGTCCGGGCTGCCGCAGAAAGGTGATTTTGCGTTGTGCCGCACGTCTGAATTGGCTACCATGCGCAGGTTAAACGCGCGCTGCGAGTCCTATGAGCAAATACATTTTCGTAACAGGTGGGGTGGTTTCTTCTCTGGGCAAGGGCGCCGCTGGCGCAGCTCTTGGTGCACTGCTGGAGGCCCGTGGGCTGAAGGTCACCATGCTCAAGCTGGACCCCTATATCAACGTCGATCCGGGCACCATGAGCCCCTTTCAGCACGGTGAGGTTTTCGTCACCGCCGATGGCGCGGAAACGGATCTGGATTTGGGGCATTACGAACGATTCCTCGCGACGCGGATGGGTAAGCGTAACAATTTCACCACCGGCCTGGTTTATCAGACCGTTATTGAAAAAGAACGGCGCGGCGACTATCTGGGACGTACGGTGCAGGTCATTCCCCATGTCACCGATGAGATCAAGCGGCGCATCCGGTTGGGTGCGGCGGACGCGGATGTGGCGCTGGTGGAGATCGGTGGCACCGTCGGCGACATCGAATCGCAGCCCTTTCTGGAGGCGATCCGCCAGATGGCGGTAGAGGAGGAACGGGGTGACACCCTCTTCATGCATCTGACGCTGGTACCCTATCTGGCGTCCGCCGGGGAGATGAAGACCAAACCGACCCAGCACTCGGTGCGTGAACTGCGTGCCATCGGTATCCAGCCGGATGTGTTGCTTTGTCGTGCTGACCGGCCCATACCTGCCGACCACCGGGCCAAAATCGGGCTTTTTTCCAATCTGCCGGAAAAGGCGGTCATTTCGGCGATCGACACCGACAGTATCTATCGCATTCCGTTGCTGTTCCATGCTCAGGGTCTGGATGATCTGGTGGTGCAGAATCTCGGGCTACATCTGCCAGCCCCGGACCTTTCCGTTTGGAAGGGTATCATAAACGCCCTCGAACACCCGGAAGGCGAGGTGGTGGTTGCCTTGGTGGGCAAATATGTGGGGCTTACCGAATCTTACAAGTCTCTGGCGGAGGCATTGCTTCACGCGGGATTGCGGGCGCGACGGAGTGTGCGCTTCCTGTATGTGGATGCGGAAGAAGTCGAAACGCAGGGAACGGAGATACTCGCGGAAGCGGATGCCATTCTGGTACCGGGTGGTTTCGGCGGGCGGGGCACCGAGGGTAAAATTGCCAGCATCCGCCACGCACGGGAGCGGAAGGTGCCTTATCTCGGCATTTGCCTCGGCATGCAACTCGCGGTTGTCGAGTTTGCGCGGCATTGTGCTGGTCTGATGAACGCCAACAGTACCGAACTGGACCCTCAGACTCCGGCCCCAGTCATTACGCTGATGACCGAGTGGTCCGACCCGGAAGGCCACAAGGCGTACCGGGAGGAGGGGGGAAATCTCGGCGGTACCATGCGGCTGGGAGAGCAGGAATGTCGCCTTGAACCCGACAGTCTGGCAATGCAAGCTTACGGGCAGGAGCGGATTCACGAGCGCCATCGCCATCGCTTCGAGTTCAACAACCGTTACCGTGAACCGTTGGCTGTGGCAGGGTTGCGTTACACGGGGTTCTCCGCGGACAGTGAACTGGTGGAAGTGGTGGAGTTGCCGGACCATCCCTGGTTTCTGGGCTGCCAGTTTCACCCGGAGTTCACCAGTAACCCGCGTGAGGGGCATCCATTATTTGACGCCTTTATGCGCGCCGCCATCGCCCAGCGGGAACGGGACGGTTCGGCATGAAGCTCTGTGGCTTTGAAGCAGGTCTGCAGCATCCATTCTTTCTGATGGCAGGCCCCTGTGCGATCGAGAGTGAATCCCTGGCGTTGCGCACGGCGGAAGATCTGCGCGATATCTGCGCACGCCTCGGCATACCTTTTATTTATAAAAGTTCCTACGATAAAGCGAACCGTTCTTCGGGACAGAGTTTCCGTGGGCCGGGTATGGACGAGGGACTGCGTATTCTCGAAAAGGTCCGCCGGGAAGTCGGGGTGCCGATCATTACGGATGTTCATGAAAAAGAAGACGTGTCTGCCGTGGCGGAGGTGGTCGATGTGCTGCAGACGCCCGCCTTCCTCTGCCGACAGACCGATTTCATTCAGGCTGTCGCTGCTGCCGGAAAGCCGGTCAACATCAAAAAAGGCCAGTTTCTTGCGCCCTGGGATATGCTGCACGTCGCCAGCAAGGCCAAGGCTACCGGCAATGAGCAGATCATGGTCTGCGAGCGCGGCGCCTCCTTCGGATACAACAACCTGGTATCGGATATGCGCTCCCTTGCGGTGATGCGTCAGACAGGATGCCCGGTGGTCTTTGATGCGACCCATTCCGTACAGCTCCCCGGTGGTCAGGGCGACCGATCCGGAGGCCAGCGCGAATTTATCCCGGTGCTGGCGCGGGCCGCCGTGGCGGCGGGCGTGTCCGGGCTCTTCATGGAGACTCATCCGAATCCTGCGGATGCTTTGTCTGATGGTCCCAACGCCTGGCCGCTGGGACGTATGGAGAACCTGTTGCGCATTCTCCAGCATATTGATCATCTTGTAAAAAACCAGGATTTCCCTGAAAACCACCCTGAGGAGTTAGTATGAGTGCCATTGTCCGCATCCAAGCCCATGAAGTTCTCGATTCGCGTGGCAATCCCACCGTGGAGGCCGAGGTCTATCTGGATAACGGCGGCATGGGCCGTGCGATCGTCCCTAGTGGCGCTTCCACCGGAGAGCGCGAGGCCGTGGAGTTGCGCGATGGTGGCCAGCGCTACGGCGGCAAAGGAGTGCGCAAGGCCGTTGAACACGTCAACGGCGAGATTCAGGATGCGCTTCTTGGCATGGAGGCCGAAGAGCAGGAGCATATTGATGCGGCTCTTTGTGCCTTGGATGGCACCGAAAATAAGGCACGCCTCGGCGCCAACGCGATCCTGAGCGTCTCATTGGCGACGGCCCATGCGGCTGCCCACGCGGCTGGCCAGCCCTTGTACCGCTACATCGGAGGCTTGGGTCCGCTGCAGTTGCCCGTTCCCATGATGAATGTCATCAATGGCGGTGCCCATGCCGATAACGACGTGGACATGCAGGAATTCATGCTGATCCCGGCGGGCGCGGAGTCGTTTTCTGAGGCGTTGCAGATGGGGGTGGAGGTGTTCCACAGCCTGAAAGCCGTGCTGCAATCGCGCGGACTGGCAACGACAGTCGGCGACGAGGGCGGCTTCGCCCCGAATCTGCCCTCCAACGAGGCTGCCCTGGAGCTGCTCATGGACGCCATCAACAAGGCGGGTTATCAGCCGGGCAAAGATATCTGGCTGGGCATGGACGTCGCTTCCAGTGAATTTTATCGGGATGGACGTTATCACCTGGCGAGCGAAAGGCGTGAACTCGATAGTGCCCAGTTCGTGGATTATCTGGCGGCGCTGGCTGATCGTTATCCACTGATCAGCATTGAAGATGGCATGGATCAGAATGACTGGGAAGGCTGGATCACCCTCACCGACCGCCTTGGTGACCGTTTGCAGTTGGTGGGTGATGATATTTTCGTAACGAATACGACGATCCTGCGTGAGGGCATCGAGCGCGGTGTCGCCAATAGCATCCTTATTAAACTGAATCAGATCGGTACGTTATCCGAAACCCTGGCGGCCATCGAGATGGCAAAAGTCCATAGTTATACGGCTATCGTGTCGCACCGATCCGGAGAAACCGAGGATACCACACTGGCCGATGTAGCCGTGGCTACGGGTTGCGGCCAGATTAAAACAGGTTCTTTGTCGCGTACCGATCGGGTGGCGAAATACAACCGCCTATTGCGTATCGAGGAAGATTTGGGGGATGCTGCCCGTTATCCCGGCCTTGCAACTTTTTACAATCTCGACTAAAAAGATATTTAATGGAATATTTGCTGGGCCATTAAATTTTCGAGGATTTTGCGGCATGGGTTACCGGGCGCGCGTAAAAAACTGGATGGATACTGCCAAGGCAGAGATGCGCCTTGTGGATTTCATGCTTTTTGCCGTGTTATGTGCCCTGCAATATCCGCTTTGGTTCGGTGCGGGTAGCTGGTGGAATATGGCGAACCTGCACCGGAAACTGGAAGTCAAGCAGGTGATTTTGAAGCAATTGGAAGCCCGCAATGACCTTCTGGCAGCGCAGGTGACGAGCCTGCAAACGGGAAGCCGTGCCGTCGAAGAACTGGCCCGCCGTCATCTCGGAATGGTTAGCAAGGGAGAGGTGTTTGTCTGGGTGATACCCGCCAAAGGTGCCTTCGACGGCGCACGGACCAGCACTCAGGCGTCGTGAACTGCGCCGGGCGTCTTGCAGGTCGGTGGTATAGCCGTCCAGTTATGCTCCGTCAGGCGCGGTCAATGTAACTGCCATCCACCGTATTCACCCGAATTTTTTCACCCGCGTTCACAAACTGCGGCACCATAACCGTAATGCCGGTCTCCATCTGTGCGGATTTGTAGGAACCGGTAGCGGTTTGCCCCTTGATGGAAGGCTCGGCTTCACGCACCTCTAAAATAACCACAGGCGGCAATTCAACGCCGATAGGTCGTTCATTGTGGAGGTTGACCTGAATCTCAGTGTTGGGAAGGAGATAACCTGTCTGTCCTTCGAGCAGGTCCTCACTGAGGATGAGTTGCTCGAAGTTCTCATTGTCCATGAAGACATACCCGGTGGCATCGGTATAGAGATACTGCATGGTACGGGGTTCGACGACGGCTTTCTCCATGGTTTCTCCCGAGCGGAAGCGCGTATTGGACTTGGTGCCTGTCTCGATATTTTTCATCTCGACCTGCACGAAGGCGCCGCCTTTGCCAGGCTTGACGAAATCGGTTTTGAGTACGCGCCAGAGCCCCTTTTCATATTCGAGAATATTGCCGGGGCGGATATCAAAGGCGGAAATCTTCATACTATAGTCCTTCTGGGCATTCCCTTTAGAGGGCGTGGATTGTACCCTAGAGGCATATTTCTGACCAGCCCGGTCCCTTGAGAGGTAATCATGTCCGATCCCCGTACCCAGCCCCTGGAGATTCGCCCCCTCATGATCAGCCGCGTCATGGAAGTCGACTGGGCCGACGGACATACCAGCCGCCTGACCTTCGAACACCTGCGGGTAGAGTGTCCCTGCGCGGAGTGCAAAGGGCACACGCCCGATCAGGCGCAGATCATCACCGGCAAGGAGCATGTGAGTGTTGTGGAGGTGGTGCCGGTAGGCCATTACGCGGTGCAGTTGCATTTCAGTGATGGCCACAATACCGGGATTTTCACATGGGAGTATCTGCGCAGGCTGGACGCTGAATGAGTACCGCGGGGATTGAGCAGCCCTGAGATTTTATGGATTCTGAACAGGTAGAGCAATTTGAGAACACTGACGGTGCCGTGGACACACCCTTCGTTCCCGGAGAGTTTCTGCGGACGTTGACCAGCCAGCCCGGTATTTATCAGATGTTCGGCCAGGGCAGTCGCCTGCTCTATGTGGGTAAAGCCCGCAATCTCCGGCGCCGCGTGAGTTCCTATTTTCAGAAGCAGCGCCATACGCCAAAAACGCTGGCGATGTTGGCGCAGGTAACACGGGTGGAGGTGGTGGTCACCCACACAGAGACGGAAGCGCTGGTGCTGGAGGCCAATCTCATCAAGCGCCACCACCCGCCATACAATATCCTGCTGCGCGATGACAAGAGTTACCCCTATCTGTTCATAGAAACCGGTCACGACACGCCGCGCATGAGTTTGCACCGGGGTGCGCAGAAGGGCAAAGGGCACTACTTCGGTCCGTATCCGGCCGTTACTGCGTTACGTGAGAGTATGGTGCTGCTACAGAAAGCCTTTCGATTGCGGACCTGCGAGGATCATACTTTTCATCACCGCAGCCGGGCTTGTTTGCAGTACCAGATTCGTCGTTGCAGCGGCCCCTGTGTTGGGCATATCAGCGGCGAGGACTACGCGCGGGATGTGGCGGACACGATTCGCTTTCTGGAAGGAAAGAGCGACGAAGCGATTCGCAGTCTGGGGGCGCGTATGCAAGCGGCGGCTGAGCGACTGGATTTCGAGGAGGCAGCGCGACGCCGTGACCAGATCGCCGCGTTGTCCAAGATTCAGGAGCGTCAGTATGTGGCGCAGGCGGGTGGCGGCGATTTTGATGTGCTGGCGGCAGCACAAGAGAATGGGCAGTGGGTGGTGTACGTCAGTTTTATCCGCAATGGACGGCAGTTGGGCGGGCGCTCCGTTTTTCCGCGGCATACCGAAGAAGTGCGCGCGCCGGACGTACTCGCAGCCTTTCTCATGCAGTTCTACAGCGATAAAGAGGTGCCGGGGAATCTGCTGGTCAATGTGCTGCCGCGTTCACCAGCCTCCCTGGCGGAGGCGCTGGGCAGCGAAGCCGGGCACAGGGTCATGATCGATCAGCCCCAGCGCGGTCCACGCAAGCGCTGGATGGCGTTAGCGCTGACCAACGCCATGGGGGCGTTGCGCCAGAGGGCGCAGACGGCCAGCGCGGGACGGCGGCGCATGCTCCTGTTGCAGAAGCTCCTTGAACTCCCGGAGACGCCGCAGCGAGTAGAGTGTTTTGACATCAGTCATACCCGGGGCGAGGTGGCTGTGGCATCTTGTGTGGTTTTCGGTGAAGATGGGGCACTGAAGAACGAATATCGCCGCTTCAATATTCGCGATATCCGGGGCGGTGACGATTACGCGGCTATGGAGCAGGCCGTCCACCGCCGCTATGGGCGACTGCAGAAAGAGGGCCTGGTCTTGCCGGAGATCGTCTTCATTGACGGTGGTGCTGGACAGGTGGCTCGTGCGCAGGCGGCTCTGGACGCATTGGAGATCGGTTGCATCCAGTTGTGCGGGGTGGCGAAGGGGACGGCGCGGCGTCCAGGGCTGGAGATGCTGCATATCCCCGGATGGGCGGTCCCGCGACAATTGGACGATGATGATCCGGCACTGCTGGTCATTCAGGAAATCCGCGACGAAGCCCATCGTTTTGCTATTACTGGTCACCGCGCGCGCCGCGGCAAAGCACGGCAGGAATCCGATCTGGACGGCATCTCCGGGATCGGGCCGAAACGGCGGGTGGCGTTGTTACGCGCATTTGGCGGCTTACGCGGTATTCGTGACGCCGGTATGGAGGATTTGCAGCGCGTAGAGGGTATCCATCTGGAGCTCGCGCAGCGGATATATGATTTCTTTCACGTAGGACGTGCCTGATTGTGATAAAACGGCTGCCCAATTTCCTGACCATTCTGCGCATCGGGCTGGTGCCTATTTTCGTGGCGCTCTTCTACTGGGGGGGCGACATGCGCACTTTCGGTGCCACCGGAGTTTTTGCGGTGGCGGCGATTACCGATTGGGCCGATGGCTACCTCGCCCGGCGTTATCAGGGGGTATCGCCTTTCGGTACCTTTCTCGACCCGGTTGCAGATAAGGTCATGGTGGCTACCGCACTGGTGCTCATTGCCTCCTCCGGAGAGATACCGGCACTCCTGGCTGGTATCCTGATCAGCATCATCGTCGGCCGGGAAATTACCGTGTCAGCGTTGCGTGAGTGGATGGCCGAGGTGGGTGAGCGCAAAAAGGTGGCCGTCTCCTGGCTGGGTAAGGCGAAGGCAGCCACGCAGATGATTTCGATCCTGCTGCTGGTCTACGAGCGCCCGGTGCGGGGATTGTCCGCACGCACTCTGGGGACCGCTCTCCTGATCGTCGCGGCGGCGATGACACTCTGGAGTATGGTGGGCTACTTGCGCGCCGCCTGGCCCAGCCTACAGGGCAGTAGCGGGGCTCATCTTGACAGGGAGCGGTGACCCCGGTAACCTCTGTGGCCATGCGGGAATAGCTCAGTGGTAGAGCACAACCTTGCCAAGGTTGGGGTCGCGAGTTCGAGCCTCGTTTCCCGCTCCATAATCGAGGGAAAGCGTTCGGTCTTTCCCTTTTCTTTTAAGGCTGGGTGGCAGAATGGTCATGCAGCGGCCTGCAAAGCCGTGGAAGCCGGTTCGATTCCGGCCCCAGCCTCCAAACAAAAACAACAAACGGATTCGGCATTGAGCAGCAAGGAGGCATTGGATGCCGCCGCGCCTTGCAGTCCGAACATGAGCAGCACCGGAGCGATGACACCTCCGGCCAGTACGGAGGCCCCAAACCAGAGGGTGTCTGCACGCGATAAATGGGCGCGCGGACTGCGGCGCAGTAGTCGATATAAACTCAGTCACAGACCTGACCCCAAATAAAGAAGGGCCGCGAGCATCCAGGGACTGACTGAGGTTAGAAGAATTTTGACCAGAGGGGTGCTGGCACCAAAAAGGAGGCGGAGAAAATAGCTGCCGGGATTCCGGGACGCAGCAACTTTTGGAGAAAATTCATGGGATTATGCACGTGTCATGACCCAGTGTGAAATGAAAAGGAATCATAAAGAGCATTGTTATTGCAGGCAAGATCAATAATGCTGGCCAACTGTCTATTTGATCCTGAAAACGGCAGTCACTGTGGATGATTTGTCGTGATTAAGGGCGGATTGGGGTGAAATGTGATCCAGTGGATCTCTGCTAAGAGATCAAGAACTGCCTGCTTCGCCCACCGTAATTACCATTTCTGCAATTTCTCCTAGTTTTTTACCCTTGTCCATGGCGAGCCGCCGCATGCGCCGATAGGCTTCGGCTTCGTCAATCTGCAAGTCGCGCATGAGGATGCCCTTGGCTTTTTCAATTTGCTTGCGCTCGGCGAGGGCATTTTGGGTGTCTTTGAGTTCTTTGCGTAATTGCCGATATTCGGCATAGCGGAGCGCCGCCACCTTGAGAATAGGGGCAATATCCTGGGCGGAAATGCCGTGGGCAACATAGGCGGCAACACCAGCACGAATAGCCCGGCGCATGGTGTCTTCATCTTCAGGGGCGCCCAGCACGACGACCGGTAGTTCCAGGGTTTCGCTGAGGAACACGATGTGTTCGAGCACGTCTCGTTCGGGGCTGCCCGCTTCGGCGATGATGACATCGGGCTGCAGATTTTCCAGACGTTGCCAGGAAAGCGCTGACCAGCCAAAAATATCCACGACAATCTGCCCCTCACTGGCGAGGGCATCCCGGAGGATTTCTGCACGCTCCACATTATTGTCGATCAGGACGATGCGACGCATGGGCTCATTGTAGCGCTTGCAAGGCGGCCTGGATGATGATTTCTGATTCGCCGATGGGCCCCTCTACCTGGAAGAAGCAATTGGGTAAAACTTTCTGAACCTGTTCAATAAGTGTTGGTAGATCTTCCTGTAAATGACGACCGCTACTCCAGAACAAGGGGGAAATGCGAAAGTGGCGGAAGCCCAATACATAGGCCTCCCGTATGGCCTGATCCAGAGACGGTTCCCACATTTCCAGATAGCACAATACGATCCGTCGTTCTGGATGGGCGAGCTGTAGTCTTTCGGCGATCTGCTCAAAAGGTTTTCGCCACTGGGGATTACGGGAACCGTGTGCCAGCAGAAATTGCACGTCTGTCATGCGCGCTCCCTTAAGGTTGTTGCAGGCGCTGTGAGGATAAAGTCGGTTCTCCGGGAAACCACGCACAAATATCTGCTAATCCCACAACAGCGCCAATAATTAGAATTGCCGGGCTGCCCAGCTCCGCTGCCTGGATCGCTACACTGAATTGCTGCAAGGGCGCCTGTACCTGTTTTTGCGTGATGGTCGCCCATTGTACCGCAAGACAGGGGGTTTCGGCAGCCAAACCGCCCGCTATTAATCCCTGACAGATATCGGATATTCGTTCGATGCCCATGTAAATGACCAAGGTATCTGCCGCCCTGGCATAGCGTGACCAGTCTGGAGGGTGGCTGCCTCTAGCCTCGTGTCCCGTCAGGAAAATGACGGACTGACTACGATGGCGATGGGTGAGCGGTACGCCAGCATAAGCTGCTGCCGCCATTCCGCTGCTAATGCCGGGGATGATTTCGTAATCGATATGGGCGGCGCGCAGAGCCAGACATTCTTCACCTCCGCGCCCAAAGAGAAATGGATCTCCTCCCTTCAGACGGACAACCTTCAAGCCTTGTTGGGCAGAGCGGATCAAATGCTCATGAATACGCATCTGTGAGGTAGAGTCCTGCCCGCCCCGTTTACCCACTTCCACTTTTTTACACCCTGCTGACGCCATGTTGAGCAGACAGGGATTGGCGAGGGCATCATAAAAAATGATATCGGCAGCTGCAATGCGCCGTGCTGCTTTGAGGGTGAGGAGTTCCGGATCGCCGGGACCGGCACCCACGATGGAAACTGGGAATAGGGAGGTGATGAATGACATGGCAAGGCTCCGGCTCAGGCTGCGTAATGGGAAAAGTGGTGAGCAAGATGGTGATGGGCACTGTCCATATCTGTGCAGCGGCCACTAAGGCAAAGCAGGCACAATGCTTGATCGACCAAAGGAGAAGGAAGCGGCAATTGTCCGTCCAGTACGGCTTCCATATAGCGACAGGTAGACGAGATACCAGAGTTTTCGGGCAGCGCTGGAATTTGTTGCAAGGGCTGCGTGTCTTTTTCTATCCAGAGAACAGATTCGCCCTGCCGACAAACTTGCAAATCCGGGCGGCGCTTGGGATTGGCAAAACATTCCCCCTCGCTTCCCCGCAAAATGAGTGCCGTATTTTGTTCCTGCTGGAAGTATTCCTGCAGACGCAGCAGATAAGGCGGGTGGGTCACGCCGGCACAATGTACGGCGTGATCCTGGAAGGGGTTAAACAGCTTGACGATAGTGTGTACGCTGGATCGCACACCGAGCTGCTGTCGCAAGGCCAGCATCTTGCCCAGACCTGGATGGAGGGTGTCCACCGGCAGGTAACTGAGACCCTGAAGATGCAGAAGGCTGTTGGCCTGGTGGCTATTTTCCGCGCTGGCCAGTCCAAATTCACGGAGAATGTCGGCACTGTGTACTCGCCCGGATGGATCATGGTCAGTCCATGAGTACTTATTGGCATTATGGTCAACAGGGAACCCATGCATCAGTACCGGTACGCCGCAGCGGGTCAGGGTCATCGCCAGCAGCGGCAAGAGATTGGCCCCACGCAGGGTACCATTGTAACTGGGGAAAATGACCGGCTGGCAGTTGTGCTGGAAAGCGATGGGTTCAATATCTGCTTCCAGAGCATGTACAAAAGCGCGTAATTCTTCGACGCTCTCGCCCTTGATACGGTAGGCCGTCCATAGGGCGCCCATGGCCAGTTCCGGTAAGTCGCCGTGCAGCCAGTCCGTAAACAGGTTTTTGGCTTCTGCGTAGCTCAGGTCCTCCGCATGTTCACTCCCTCGGGCGACGCGGCCGATGATGCTGGTCATATTCAACTTCGCAGTCATGATGCCTCCTGATGGACCATGCGAATCATCGACATGATTTCCGGTTTGCAGGAACCACATTCACCGCCGGCGCCGCAATCCTGGGCGATCTGCTTCAAGGTGATATTGCCAGCCGCAATGCTTTGCCGCAGCTGTTCTTCATTCACCCCCGTGCAGGCGCAAATGCCGCGTGAACGCGACCAGGCCGCCACATCTGGGGGTACTTTGGGTGCCAAGAGGGCATGACGGAAAGCATCGACATTGGTACCACTGAGCAGCAGTTCGCGCAGCCAGTCGCGCGTGCCATCTTCACCAAAAAGACGTGCAGCCAGCAGTTGTTTGCCCTGCATACACAGGCGTTTGCGGACATGGCGACGGGCATCGTCATAATCCAGCACCTCCAGACCGTCCATTCCCAGGGCCCGGTCCCAGGCATGAATATCCCGAATGGCTGGAGCTTCTTCTCCGGCAAGGCGCAAAATGAAGCCTTCCCGTCGGTCCTGGCGTATTCGGCTAAGGCTAGCATAGGGAAAGTGTCTGGCAATACGCTGTGCGGCCTGGAAATGTGCTTCGTCGCTGTTTAGGCGCAGGAGCGTGCCCTGCCAGGGGAAAATTGCCGGTTCTATGCGAACCGCAGTGTGTTTGAACTCGGGCTCCCCGGAAACGGGATCAATGGCGGGCAAAGTGAGCTGGTTGCAAAGAGCAGCAGGCGCAAAGCGCCGACCAAAATGCATGGGGGCAAAAACCAGCCCTGGCTGCAGATTATGTTGAATACGGACCCGGAACACGTTATGACCACGCCGACTGATAACCCGGGCCAGATCCTCGTTTTTGAGTTGCAGCCGTTGCGCATCTTCCGGATGTATTTCCAGAAAAGCCTCCTCGTCACTGGCAAACAGTGCAGCAACCTTACCGGTACGACTCATGGAGTGCCATTGATCGCGCAAACGGCCGGTCGTGAGCCGGAGAGGGTAGCGGGCATCAATTTCTTCGGCAACTCCCTGAAACTCCGGAGCGTGAAAACGGGCGCGACCACTGGGAGTAGGAAAAATACCATCACTATAAAGGCGCTCTTGCCCACTCCTGGCCCCAGTCGGGAAGGGCCATTGCTGCGGCCCCTGGCTATCCAGAAGCGCAAAGTCCAGACCGCTGATGTCCAGATCCCGTCCTTGGGTACAGCGCTGATATTCGCGGAAAATACTGGCAGAGTCTGGAAAATCGAACAGACGCTGTGCCCGGTCATGCCAACTGCTATCCCGATGATCGGGGAGGGGATGCTGGAGTTGATCCAACGCTTCTCCCAGGGCAAAAGCGAAATCCCGATAAATCATCCAGTCGGGGCGCGCTTCTCCAGGAGCGGGTACGGCTGCGTGAAGATGACTGATGCGCCGTTCGGAATTGGTGATCAACGCTTCCCGTTCTCCCCAGCTGGCTGCGGGCAGGAGCAGATCACTATAGTCGGCGGTTTCGGTGCCCAGGTAACTATCTTGCAAAATGACTAGCCGGGCACGGTTCAGGGCCCTCTGAACTTGCTGTTGATCGGACATGGACAATACCGGATTGGTGCAACTGATCCAGATACTCTCAATTTCGCCCCGCTCCATAGCCTGAAACAGGGGGACTGCGGTGTAGCCTGGTTGGGGATGAATGCTGGAAATCTCCCAGAGGGCGGTCATTTCGGAACGGTGCTCGGGATTGGCAACTTCCCGATGACCGGGAAGCAGCGCGGGCATGCCGCCTGTTTCCCGGCCACCCATGGCATTGGGCTGTCCGGTGAGGCTGAAAGGCCCGGCTCCGGGACGACCAATTTGCCCGGTCGCCAGATGCAAATTGATGAGACTGACATTTTTGTCCGTACCATGACTGGATTGATTGAGTCCCTGACACCAAAGAGAGAGGACGCTGGAAGCTTTTCCAAAGGCCTGGGCAGCAGCGCGGAGCTCCGCTTCGGGAATATGGCAGGTTTCGGCGACCCGTTGCGGGGTATAATTCTGAACGCGGGCCTTGAGTTCTTCCCAGCCTTCGGTATGGGTTGTGATATAATCCCGGTCAATGTGATCCTCCCAAATCAGGATATGGAGCATGCCGTGGAACAGTGCGACATCCGTACCTGGTTGCAGGGGTAAAAAAATGTCAGCGATGGATGCCGTGGGGGTGCGACGTGGATCCGCGACGATAATTTTGAGTTCCGGGCGACGCAATTTGGCTGCTTCAATCCGCCGAAACAGAATGGGGTGAGCATAGGCTACATTGGCACCGACGATAAACAGACAATCGGTTTCCTCCAGATCTTCATAAGCACAGGGAACGGAATCCATCCCAAGGCTGAGTTTGTAACCTGTGACAGCGGAAGCCATACACAACCGGGAATTGGTATCAATATGATTGGTGCCAATAAATCCTTTGGCCAGTTTGTTGGCAACATAATAGTCTTCCGTGGGGAGTTGCCCCGAAACATAAAGGGCGACGGCCTGGGGTCCCTGCCGGTGAATGATTTCTGCCCAACTGCTCGCCATTTGTGCGAGCGCGTCCGACCAGGTAAGTGCTGTCCAGTCTCCGCTGAGACGGTCACGCCGAAGCGGCTCACCGGCTCGATCATTACCCTGACAGCTGAGATGCAGGGTGCTGCCCTTACTGCAGAGCTGGCCAAAATTGGCAGGATGATCGGGATCGCCGCGTACGCCGGTAATTTGCTGACCATCATGTTCTATGATGACGCCGCAGCCAGTCCCACAGTAAGGGCAAACAGATTTGCTTTCCAGGCGCTGCAGGGAGGTTGATTGTTGCGCGCGCAATAGGCTCATGGCGCTATTTCCTGCAAGCCCAGCCAAATCTGCTCGCCTTCCATCCGGATGGGAAATCTTTTGACGCAGCCGGAATCCGGTGCCACAGCTTCGCCTTTTTCCAGATCAATTTGCCAGTTGTGCAAGGGGCAAAAAACCAGTTTTCCAGATACGAAGCCTTCGGACAGAGGACCGCCGCGATGGGGACATTGGTTGCTGACCGCGAAAACTTCATCATTTTCATTGCGCAGAATCGCTATCTGACCTTCCGGGGTTTCTACATAACGACCACCCCAAGCGGGAATTTCTTCAAGAGTGCCTAATGCCATCCATTCCATGTTGTTCTCCTCAGGCCGGGATACGGCGCAGGGGTGCCGCGTGAATATCCAGACGACCGGATACGGCCTCTTTCCAGGGATCTTTTTCCTGAGACAGGGCAAAATCCATGCGTTCTGCCAGGGTTTTGCGGGCATGGGTGTCGTCGACTATCGTGGCTTTGATCTGCTCCAGTCCGACCCGTTCTACCCAGGGCGCGGTGCGTTCCAGGTATTGGGCATTCTCTCGATACATCTGCAAAAAAGCCTTGGCCATTTCCAGAACCTCCTCGTGGGTTTTTACCTTGCAGAGCAGATCAGCAGCGCGCACTTTCATGCCGCCATTCCCACCCACATAGATTTCCCAGCCCGAATCCACGCCGATGATCCCCATGTCCTTGATGGTACTTTCGGCGCAATTGCGTGGACAACCAGATGCTGCGAGCTTGACCTTGTGGGGTGCCCACATGCGTTCGAGATTTTTTTCCAGTTCAATGGCAAGGCGGGTACTATCCTGCACTCCAAAACGGCAAAACTCGCTGCCCACACAGGATTTGACGGTACGTAAAGTCTTACCGTAGGCATGGCCAGAAGGCATATCCAGATCGGCCCAGATTTTGGGCAGATCCTCTTTTTTTACCCCAAGCAGATCCAGACGCTGTCCGCCGGTAAATTTCACCATGGGGACGTGATGGCGCTCAGCAACTTCCGCAATACGTTTCAGTTCCGCAGGACTGGTGACTCCCCCGTAAATGCGCGGAATGACAGAATAGGTACCGTCTTTCTGAATATTGGCATGGGCCCGCTCATTGATGAAGCGGGATTGGGGATCGTCCAGACCATCCATGGGCCAGGCTGTCCGCACATAGTAATTGACGGCTGGACGGCAGGTGGCGCAGCCGGCAGGATGGCGCCATTCCAGATAATCAAAGACCTGGCGAACCGAGAGGAGCTTTTCCTTGATGATGGCGTCGCGCAGTTCCTGATGACTGAGTTCTGTACAGCCACACAGAGCCTTTTTCTTCGGGGTGCTGTCATAAAAACCGCCGAGGGTACTGGCTAGTAGCTGTTCCACAAGGCCAGTACATGAACCACAGGAAGCACTGGCCTTGGTGCATGTACGTACATCGTCGAGAGTAAATAAACCCTGTTCACGGATAGCTTTGACAATGCTGCTCTTGGCTACCCCATTACAGCCACAAATTTCGGCGGTGTCCGGCAGGCGTGTCGCCTGGTTTTCTCCGGCATGACCGGCATCCCCCAGATGGGTTTCACCAAAAACAATATTGTCCCGAAAGGCCGATACATCAGTGCCATCTCGCATGAGTTGAAACAGCCAGGGACCGATGCTGGTATCTCCGTAGAGCAAGCTACCAACCACCTTGTTTTCCTGGAGAATGACCTTTTTGTATACGCCCTGACTGCCATCCAGCAAGGTAACTTCTTCGCAATCTTCGCCGCCCATGAAATTCCCTGCGGAAAACAGTTCGATGCCGGTAACCTTGAGCTTGGTGCTGGTGACAGAGCCCTGATAACGCATCCGTCCGTACTCTGCCAAATGATTGGCCGCCACTTTGGCCTGTTCAAAAAGGGGGGCTACCAGTCCATAGGTCTGACCGCGATGCTGGACACATTCTCCCACCGCATAAATGCGTGGATCGTAGGTTTGCAGGGTGTCATTGACCAAAATGCCGGTTTCACACTGTAAGCCTGCAGCCTGGGCCAGTTCGATGCGCGGTTTGATGCCGATGGTCATGACCAGCACATCCGCCTGCATTTCCGAGCCATCGGTAAAACTCAGCCCTGTGACATGTGTCGATCCCAGAATTTCTGCCGTTTCCTTACCCAGTAAAAACTGGACGCCCCTGGCTTCCATGGCTTTTTGCAAAAGAACGCCACCCCGTTGATCCAGTTGTTTGTCCAAAGGCCAAGCCCGACGATGAATGACGGTGACTTCCATTCCCCTTGTCCGCAGACCATGGGCTACCTCCAGCCCCAACAGGCCGCCACCGATGACCACGGCCTGCCCGCCGAGCGCGCTGCTTTTCGTTAGTGCCTCCACATCGGCCATATCCCGATAACTCAGTACGCCCGGCAAATGATTTCCAGGTACGGGAGCCATGGCGGCGGCTGCACCGGTTGCCAGTAGCAAGCGGTCATAGGGCGTGGCTTTGCCGTCGGCGCTGATAACCAGACGTTTGACCCGATCAATGCTGGTCACCGGATTGCCAGTATGCAGCGAAATATGATGCTCGGCGTACCAGTCCAGAGGATTGAGAATGGTCTCTTCCAGGGCCATTTCCCCTGCCAGCACCGGAGTCAGGAGAATCCGGTTGTAGTTGGGATGGGGTTCGGCACCGAACACGCTGATGTCATAAAGATCAGGTGCCATTTTCAAGAGTTCTTCGACCGCACGGATGCCGGCCATGCCATTGCCAACAACGACCAGGCGAGGTTTCTGTGAAACTGTAGTCAGACTGTGCATTGCTGGGCTCCCAAAATAGAAAAAAGGCGTCAGTCAGCTGAATTGCTGACGACGCCTTTGCCGTTTTGCATGGTGACGACTCTCGCGAATCGTTTTGCAATCTGTTAAGCAATAGACATGCCTGGAATTGATCGTAATAAAAACAGTTTGTTAAGTTTTAGAACTTTAATCGGGTTGATAAATATCAGTGCAAGGTATGGTGCAGCTGCACCATATTGGTGCGGCGGATCGGGCTGCCCGACTAGAATTTCGCATCGACAAACACCCAGGCCCCTTCGGTATTGACCCCATAGGTACTCCGCCGATAGTCAGCATATTGCACCCCGGCACTCCAATGTCTGGAGAAGCCATGGGTTACGGATAGATCCAACTCATTTCCGTAATGGGCAGTACCATGATCGGCCTGAAAATCGTAATAGATGGCCATCAGTTGGGTTTTCATGATTTTTCCGGCGACGCTAAAGTAGAGGCTACGCAGCCCCTTTGGGGGAGTGGTAAGGAATACCTCTGCCCAACCATTGAAGGCGTGCTTGGTGGCCAATGGGGTCTGAAAGCCGTAGGTACCCTGAGGATTGGCGCCCATCACCATGTAATTGGCATGGACTGCAACTGATGGCAGGACCAATCCGGTACCCAGGTGATAGTAGGAGGCATGGACGTCGGCACTACCCCTATCATAGGGCAACTGGCGGGCATAGCTCAGATCGTAGGGAAGTTTTAAGCCATGGGCGAGAGGAATGGCGCCTTCGACCCGCAACCCCAGCGTTTGGCTGTTGCACACCTGAGCATTTCCAGACAAAAAACAGGCGGCGGCACCGGGTATGGCACTATGGGCCTGATTGCCATACCAATAGCCAAAAGCCTGTGTGTGAATCAACGAAGAGGGTGACCAGCTGATTTCGCTGAGCATGGTTTGTGATGGCACATTTTCATTCAGTATATTCTTGATGCGCCATATATAGGCGCCGTAAATCGCTAGGTCCTCCAAGGGTTTTCCAGAGATGGATACTGAATCAAAAGTTTGCGGAGTCTGGCGGAAACCCACAGCACCAACAAAACGTTCATCATCCAGATTGATTTCCTGCCGACCTGCACGCAGTTTCCATGCAGGAATACCGGCAAATTGCAGATAGGCCTGATTGATGTTGCTTTCACTCGGATCGGGAATGACAGAATACGCCGTTTTGTCATTGCGTAAGCTATTGTACTGATTGATGATGCCCGCTACGTTGATGAACTGCAAATCAGCACTGAAACCGGCAATGGGTTTGCTGCTGAGGCCCAGTAGCGTCTGTACGGTAAAGGCATTTGCATCTTTTTTCTCGGTTTGTGACATGAATTCATAACGAGGACGAAAATCCAGATGAACCTGACCTTGGGTAATGGCATCGCTCAGAGTGTCTGCGCCGGCCCAACTTCCTGCCAAAGTGATCAGTAGAGCGTTCATAACGGCGAGATGCACAGCAGTTTTTTTTAGAGAAGGCATGATCTGGTCTCCAGAATAAATTTAGCCATGAAATCATGGATAAAGAGCGCAGAACTCCCGATGCGTCAGCAAACGCATCTGGAAAAACCGCAAGTTGTGATGAGGGACTTTAGTGAAAACTCAGTCAGTAACGGCGTTAGCTTCGGATAAAGCTGAGGGCGTTTCCTCCATGGCTACAGCCATCGTTCCATGATGAGACCAGCTTAACCACTGCTGGCGCAGAACGAATACCAGCCCCAGTGCAATGCTCGTCAGCACGGCGAAGAAGGCAAAGCCCAGATGATAAGTGCCGGTTTCCTGCTTGGTGATACCCAGAATAACGGGCAGATAAAAGCCCCCCACTCCACCCGCAGCACCAATAATGCCGGTCATGATGCCCGTTTTTTCAGGCCAGCGCAGGGGAACCAGTTGAAACGTGGCACCATTTCCCAGACCGAAGCAGGCATATAGGATCAGTAAAAAAAAGATGGCCAGATTCAGAGGGGGTGTCCAGGTTGCAAACAGGATATCCATCAGGGCGATACCGCCTAAAAACCAGCGTAGCGCAGCTGCGCCCGAGATCCGGTCAGCAACCATGCCGCCCAGAGGCCGCAACATAGCTCCGGTAAAAGCAAATAATGCCATCAACATACCGGCATCAATTTTAGGCAAAAGGTAAAGAGCAACCAAAAGCAGGCTGACATAAGCAGACATACCGACAAATCCACCGAAGGTGATGGCGTATATGAGGATAATTACCCAGGTATCTCGTTCGCGGAGGGCCAGTCGATAGCGTCGCGGGAGAAAAATCCCCGTCAGCAGTACGCCATATACGGGTAGCATCAGGAGGGCGGATTTACCCTGCAATCCCAGCCATCCCATAGGTGTTGCTACGGCCAGAAGAGACAAGCCCGCTAGAGTAACCACAAAGCCCAACAATGCGGGTCCTGCCCGACCACTTTTGGCGGCGCTATCCTTACCCCAGAAAAACAGGCTCACACCGGCCAGAGCCAGCAAGGGCAGGGCAGCAGCCGTTGCGTGTGCCCAGCCAAAATGCGCGGCCAAAGGCGGAAACAGAAATCCATCCAGAACCGCTCCAATGTTTCCAGCAGCAGCTATGCCCAATACGGTTCCCTGCACTTTAGCGGGATAATTGCTTCCGGCCATGGGCAGGGCAACTGCAAAACTGGCTCCGCCGACGCCCAGTAATACACCAAGCACTATGAGCAACGAGTAGCTGGGTACTCCAGGATGGATCAGCAGGAAGAGAGGCGGAATAGCAGATAGCGCGACACCACCCATCGCCAGCCAGCGGCCATCCATACTTTGGTAAAGATTGCCCATACCCACCCGCAAAATCGCTGCAGAGAGGATGGGTACCGCGACTAAAAAGCCTTGTTCCGCATCGGTCAGATGCAAGGAATGAATCATGTAGGGGGCCAGTGGGCCATACAACAACCAGACGGTAAAACCCGTATCGAAATACAGAAAGCTGGCGACCAAGGCGCGCCAGTTTCCACTACGGAGCATAGTCAAAAGTTCTTTCATGGTGCATCCCTCGAGCGCTGATAAAATTCAAAGAAAAAGGCGCTCCCGGCTCATCTGAGCCAGGAACGCCTTCGTCCCAAAACGCTGTTCATCGGTGAACAGTGCTTAATTGTGTTCAGCATTTTTCATGCCAGAATTTATTGGCTACCATGAATCAGTATGTTAAGGTCTTGGACAGGGTCTTTTTGCAATGGTCCTGCTGGCAATGAATGGGCGAATCTGGTGCATATTCCCTGAAACGGGGCACAATGATGGTGCGCCCCAGCTCAGGGTGTGACGGTGCTCCCATCAAAAATCAGGTTGGGGCCCATGGTAATAGGATGCCCTTCCTCACTCTGGACCTGCCAGGATTTGGCGTGGTTTCCCCAGTCGATAAAATCCGTTTTTGGAACAGGAATCTGCAGCACTTTTGCTGCTTGCCGATAGATATCGCAACGATATACCTGTGGAATCAATGTCTCGCTATCCACACCTTGAGGCCATTGACCAGCCGTCTGCATTTGTCGAGCCAGCCACATCGCATGGGAATGCCAGGGAAAATTGGCCGAGTAACGCGCAAATACATGAAAATCCTCCTGCTGAGTCAGGCCTGGTACGTTACCACTTAATGCCATGGCCACAACTTCCCGAGGAACCCCAATGGCTGCGGCAACCCAGGGTACCGCTTCTAAACGGTGTTGAGGGTTATCCAGCCAATGACTGGCGGTCAGGATGGCTCGAATCATTGCCAGATATAAGTCGGGCTCGCGCTGTGACCAGTCATTCCGTACGGCTAATACCTTTTCCATCAGGTTATTCCAGAGTGCGTAACTGCTGACAATCGGAATACCCACGTTTTCTGCAGCTGCCAGACTTCCCCAAGGCTCCCCCACGCAATAACCATCTATTTCTCCAGCGCGCAACGCGGCGACCATATAGCGAGGCGGAACCACGGTGATTTGAATATCCTGGTCCGGATCGATACCAGCTGCACGTAGCCAGTGCCGCAGTTGATAATGATGGTTGGACACCGGAGAAACGACGGCAACACGCAATTTTTTCGCAGGCTCTGTCTGAATAATGCGGCGCAACGCCCGGGCAGCGGCGAGGACATGCTCCTCTCCCGTATATCCCGTATCGCGGAGCCGTTGGTGCAAAGCATGACTGACGGTAATGGCATTTCCATTCAGGGAGAGCGTCAGCGCCGTACTCACCGGTATTCTGGGGGAAGCAATTCCCAGCGTTGCCGCCATAGGCAATGGCGCCAGAGCGTGGGCAGCAACCAGATCTCCAAAGAGCAGATGGTCACGTAAACTGGCCCAGGAAGGCTCCTGTTGCAAACTCACTGCGAGTCCTTCAGCCGCAAAAAAACCCAACTCACGAGCCACAATCAAGGGTGCGCTATCCGTCAGTGCGACAAAACCTATGTTGAGATTCTCACCGCTCATTTTTCCTCCCAGTACCCGACGTTATTACAAAAAAACCTCGCGCCCCATAGTGGGTGCGCGAGGACTTCATTGTCCAGACTGCAGGGTTATGAAGCAATTCTTGGGCCAGCCTTGTTGAGGTCGGAAGTGCCTGATCGGTGATTCTTGCACTTGCGGTGCCGCCAAGTGATGACTATCCTGCATTTTTTCCGATGAGAACACATTTTGATGGAAGCAATCGCAGACAATGCATCATCACTCCTGCGTGAAACTTCGCTTTTTTCGGCCTGGCCCGAAGCGTTGCTGAATACCTTACTGACACAAAGCAAAAAGGTCACTTTGGGCTCGGGCGATATTCTCTTTGTCGAAAAGGCGACCGCAAACGCGTTTTATCTGGTCCTTTCTGGTCGTATCCACCTGATTGCCGCCGCCGCCACCGGACAGGAAAAAATCGTCGAAATCATTCAGATAAACGATCTGTTTGCCGAAGCAGTTGCTTTTCTAGGCGGGTGTTATCCGGTCACTGCTGCAGCAGATGGGCCGACGACAGTTCTGGAAATTCCGCTCGCATTGTTTCTAGAAATTCTGGAGCAAAAGCCCCAGTTGATGCGGCAGATGCTGGCGCGGCTCAGTATGCGCCTGCATTTTTTGGTCAAGGAGCTGCGTCATCTGAGTGTGGAGTCGGCAGAGCAGCGCTTGGCCAGCTATCTGCTGGAGTTGTGTCCGGTAGTCAATAACCCCGCGGTCATTGAACTCCCCGCCAAGAAAGCGGCGGTCGCGGCGCGTTTGGGCTTGACGCCGGAGACGCTGTCGCGGGTGTTGTCCCGAATGCGTAAGGCAGGACTCATAGAAGTGGAACAACGGACGATCAGCATTCCCGATCCTCTTGCCTTACGGCGCTGGGCCGGCGGGCACTGAGACGATGGCATTCGTGTCCTTTCACTGCCCAAGCCGCATCGGGGGCGATTTCACCAAAGACTGTAAAAAATCGCGGAGCACCAACGCGCCGTTGTGTTCCTGGTCGTGGGCTGCATACAGCAGAATCAGGGGCGAACCAGCGGCCTGAGTCAGGAGCGCGCGGGCAGTCTCCTGTTGTTCCGCCAGTTCCGCCAGATAACGTTTGCGGAACTCATCCCAGCGTACCGGATCATGGGCGAACCACTGACGCAGGGCGGTGCTGGGAGTGAGATCTTTGGGCCAGGCGTCCAGCGGGAGGTCGGCCTTGCGCAAGCCACGGGGCCAGAGGCGTTCCGCCAGGACGTGATAGCCTGCGGGGAGGGGATGCGCGTAAACGCGCCAGGTGGTGATGGCAATGCGCTGAGCGTGGTCCGGAGTCATTTTATGTCCCTGCCCGTTCATTCGGGCTGCCTTCCTTCTGCTTTCACCAGTCTCCTATTCGCCCGCGCAATTCCTGGAGATGCACCACGGCCTTTTGCGCGATCAAGCTGCGGGCTGTCTTTACCTGGTCCCAGACGTTCCAGAGGAGTATGCCGTGGATCTGGTCGTCCCGCAGATAATACACTACGGCCTTGTCTCTGCCCGGCGAAATATCCGTATAGCAGTCCATGTCACTGCGGCATTCCCCGACGGCCTCGAAGCCGAATTCATAGATATCGCTGTAGAACATGGATTGATGCTGAAAATGCACCTCTTTTCCGGCCATGCCAGAACCTGCGGCACGCCCGGTGGCTTCGGCATTATCCCAATGCTCCAGACGCAGAGGTGTGCCCCATACCGGATCGGGATAGGTGGCGAGGTCACCGGAAACCCATATCCGAGGGTCGCTGCTGCGCATCCCGTCGTCCACGCGGGCCCCGCCGGGCGCCATCACCAGACCGGCGGCCTCCGCCAGGGCGGTCAGGGATAGCATACCGATGCCATAGGCGATCCAGTCGCAGGGAATTTCCGCGCCGTCCGCGAAGCGGGCTATGAGCTTGTCGGATTCGCTACGCAAGTCCTTGAAATGATGCTCTACATGGAGATGGACGCCAGCCTCGCGATAGCGGGTGCTGACCTGCTCCACCAAAGGGGGTGGCAGGACGTGCGCCAACGGGCCTTTCCCGGACACGCAGTACTGTACCGCAAGTCCGGGCTGCGAAGAGAGCGCCACGGCCAGCTCCGCGCCGAGAAAACCACCGCCAATCACCAACACGGTTCCGCCCTCGTTCGCCCGAGCGCGCAAGCGCCGGTAATCCGCCAGTGAGCGTAAGGAAAACACCCTGTTTTCCAGGCCTGGCGGGGTGGGCAGCGGGCGGGGCTGCCCACCGGTGGCGAGCAGCAGTTTCTCATAGAAGAAGGTTTTCCCCGCCTTGGTTCCCACTACGCATCTCTCCGCATCGAGATCAATGACCGGATCTCCCAAAGCCAATGTGACACCCATGGTTTCCCAATCAGCCGGGCGCTTCAGGGGAATATCTTCCTCTTTGTCTTTACCTAGCCACAAACCCTTGGAGAGAGGGGGGCGCTGATAGGGCGGGTCGCTTTCTGCGCCCAGCATCAGCAGACTGCCCTGGGGGTCTTGCTTGCGGATGGCACTCGCCGCACTGGCGGCTGCGGCCCCCGCACCGACTATCAGGTAGTTATAACGTTTCATGCGACTCCCCTTGAGGTGGCTCAGAAGGATGCGTTACATGATTATAGCCGGTATGCTAAAAAGTTTTCTGTTTAGGGTCATCATCCATTAGGCGCAAAAGCATCGAAGTGAATATGGTCATGCCGCACGTCATGGGAGAGCAGCAGGTCGATGGCGGCTTCTATCATGCCGGGGCTACCGCACAGATACACTTCATGACCCTTCCAGTGGCCGCTGGCGGCAACCGTGGGCAGGAGGCGGTGGGCGCCGGTCCAAGAGGCATCCTGCATGTCGGAAAGCGTCAATGTGATGGTGATGTGCGGATACTGTTGTGACCATCTGGCCAGTTCTTCCAGATGATAAAAGTCGGCCTGTTTCCTGGCGCCGTAAAAAAGATGGATAGGCCGGGTCCGTCCCAAGGCGATACTTTCCTGAATCATCGCCTCGATGGGGGCCAGACCGGTTCCGGCGGCAATACAGAGCATATCACGGTCATTGTCCGGGCTTAGTGCGAATTCGCCCTGTGCAGCGCCCAGGATTAATGCATCGCCCCTTTGTGCGGTGTGAAAAAGCCACTGGCTGAATACGCCGCCGGGTAATTCACGGATATGAAAAACCAGTTCTCCGGTGGCACCCGGCGGCGTCGCCATGGAATAGGAACGCCACTGGTTCGGACGCCCCGGTATCGCGATGCGAGCGTATTGCCCGGTCCGGTAGGGATAAGGCCGTTCCGGCCGCAGCCGTAACTCCAGCACATTCCAGGCCAGTGGTGTGAGTTGGGTAATCTCGGTCGTCCAGGTGTCTTTCGGAACCACCTCGGCGCGCAAACGCAAGTCACTACGTGGATACAGTTTACAAAGAATGGCCATGCCGGCAGCACGTTCCGTGGGTAAGAGCAGCAGTGGCATAAAAGGCCCCTGTTCGCTGGCACCGGACATAATGGTGCCCTTGCAATCCCCGCAGGAACCACTGGCACAGCCATGTTTGATGGAAATTCCGTGTTGTTTCGCCGCTTCGACAATATTTTGGCGCTCATCCGCCATAAAACGAATGCCGGATGGCTCCAGACAGATTTCATATTCCATAATGGGCATACCCCAAAATAATGGCGTACCTGAACAACCGGTACGCCAATGGCAAGGTGCCAATCAGACGGCGGGAGGTACGTCGTCAATGGTCACCGGGACGAAGCGAGAAGGGGCCATGGCCTCGTAGGCTGCCTCGATGCAAACGGTGGAGGCCAGGTTATAAGCCTCGATCCAGGATTCCGCCATTTCCTGCGTCCAGGCCGCACCCAGGAAATGCTTCAGGGTGTTGAGCAGGCTTTTTCCGACGATGGGGTAATGTTCCGGACGGGTATCGTATTTGATGTGCCCGATACCGAGTTCTTTCAAATAAGGAACCAGCACTTCCATGGTGTCTATATTGGTGGCGATAAGAATGACGGAATTGAAGAGGCGCACCCGCTGCTCAGACATGTCCCCTGGAAACATTTTCCGCACTTCAGGGAAATGGGTGAACATATAGTTATAAAAATGCTCAGCAACCTGAACGCCTAAGTCCTTAACAGCGGCGCCGCTGGATTGGATGAGTTGGATATTGATAGCCATCTGTTGTTGCTCCTTCCGGTTGAACCATGGGTTTTAACTTCAGTAAAACGCCCTACGTTTTGCAGTTTATCGGGTTGCCGGTGGGCATTCCTTGATTTCGGTCAAGTTTGGCTGGGTCATGCCGCTCTACGCGTTATCGCGGATAATGGCGGCGGCTCGTTGCCGGGCATGTCGCAACTCTCCATGGTATATATGGGTTTGGTATCCTCGTATCGGTGTGGTAGTGAGAGCTTTGAGCACAGAATGCTTTTGTGAGCGCGTCCAGTGAATCTCTGCAACCATGGAGAGTCCGGGCCGCAGGGGATGCTGGGCGAGTTCTGCGGCGGGTAATGCGATACGTACCGGCACCCGTTCGACGATATGGATGTAATTTCCGGTGGCATTCTCCGGCGGCAGGATGCTGAAGGCACTGCCGGCACCCGGCAACAGTCCCAGAACTTTGCCATGATAATGAACATCGCCGCCATAGTAATAACTGGTCAACTGAACGTTTTGTCCGGGGCGGACATGCCGCATGGCGGTTTCTTTCACGTTGGCTACGACCCACAAATCATTGAGGGGCACCACGGAAAACAGGTGCTGATCGGGGTGCACCATCAGTCCGGGGTAGGCGGTGCGCTCCGCGACATAACCTGATACCGGTGCGCGGACAACTCGGCGTTGCCATTGAATATCGGCCTGTTCAAACTGTGCCGCGGCCTGGCGCACGAGGGGGTTCGTTTGCAGGGTGGTGCCCGCTATGATGGCTTGCGTGCCTTTTAGCGCCGCTTGGGCCGCCGCTACCTGTGCTGTCGCAGCAGCAATTTCGTTTTGTGTGTCTTCCAGGCGGATGGCGGAAACAGCGCCACTCGGCAGGGACTGCTTATAGCGGATAAAATCGGCGTTCAATTTGCGGAGTTCGGCGTTTTTGGCACTGACGGTCTGTTGCAGCGCGGTGACCTTGGCGAAATCCCTGCGTACCTGCCTGACCGTCGCCGCCAGATGTGCCGCGGCTTGCTGTAGTGCGATCCGCGAGCGATGGGCCTGAAGGGTAGCCATTACCTGTCCGGCGTGGACGAATTCGGTATTTTCTACGAGTACCCTGCTGATGGTGCCGGCCGTCTGGCTATCCACCGGCGTAATATTGCCGGAGACGTAGGCATCGTTGGTTTCTATCCAGTACTGCCCCCGCAAAAACCACCACGCGGCCCAGATCAATCCGGCAAGCACGAAAATAAGGGTAACGAGCACCAGCATCCGGGTGCGTTTTTCCGGCTGGATGGGAGCACTCGAATGTTCGGCCTTCTGCATGCTCATGCGGGATTCTTCCGCGGGGTATATCCGCCACCTAGCGCTGAATGCAGCAATACCCAGGATTGCGCATTTTGCATCTTTAAGGCCAGCAGTTGATTGTTTATTTCTGTTTCCTGAATCTGTGCGCTATAGACTTCCGCTTTGTCCGTAATTCCGGAATGAAAGGCAGATTCAGCCAGCGCCGTGGTATGCTCGGCGGCGAAAATCATCTGCCGTTGTGCGCGAAGTTTTTGGCGTATCTGTCGCCAGGTGGCCAGCCGACCGGCAATCTCGCGCACCGCGCCGAGGATGGTGGCGCGATAATGGTCTTCCGTGGCTAGATATAATGCATTTTTCTCTTTCAGTTGGGCGCGTAATCTCCCCCCTTCGAAAATCGGCAGAGATATGACCGGGCCAAGGGCATGTGCAAGATTGCCGGGGCTGAACAGATCTCCCAGATGAATACTATTCCATCCCGCAAACAGGGCGATATTCACGTCGGGATAAAAGGCCGCGCGTGCCGCGCCCACCTGTTGCGCCGCGACTTCTGTTTCCCAGCGCGCAGCGACTATATCCGGACGGTGAGCAATGAGGCGTAGGGGCAAATTCCGCGGCATGGTGATCGTGGATAGCGTGGGCAACGGCTCTACCGGAATATCCCGCCCCCAATCGGGTCCGTGTCCGACCAGTGCCGCCAATATGTAGCGCTGCTGAGCAATGGCTGCCTGCATGTCGGCTACCGACTGGCGTGCCCCTGCGCGCGCCTCTTCCTGAAGATAAACAGCGCGGGCATCGCTCAGGCCGTCGTGCCAGCGCTGTTGTTCCAGGCGGAGTAAGGAGGTGTGCAGAACTTCCGCGCGATCCAATTGCCGGAGGCGTTGTACATCACCTGCCAGCAAAAGGTAGTGCCACGCCAACTGGGTGGAAAGCAATATTTTTGCCTCGGCGTAATCCGCCTGGTGTACGCGTACTTCCCCCAGGGCGGCGCGTACGCGGTCGCTGTCCCGTCCCCACAAATCCAGGTGATAGCGCATTTCCAGAGGATTGAGAGCACCATAGGTGATGGTTTTGCCGTTCAACGGGGCGTGCAAGCCTTGCCGGGAAAAGTGCTCCTGAGTCACCGATGCACCCGCGGAAAAATGCGGGAGAAGGGCGGCATGCTGGTCTGCCGCAGCCGCTTTGGCTTGCAGAATGCGCGCACTGGCGACCTGCAGCGAAGGATTGTTGCGCAACGCTTCGCTAATCAACGTATTCAGCGCTGGTAGCTGTGCCGAAGTCCACCAGTTTGACACGGGCCAGGTACCCGTAAGCACACCATTATGGCCGTCAACGTATGCCAGGGTTCCGCTGAGTTGCGTATCCTGCGCCATTTTGCCGCCGGGGAGATGCGGCGGTAGGCGTGCGCAGGCGCCGAGCAACAACAACGGTAGGATAAGGGCGATGCGGCGTTTCATCAGGGTTCCACCAGTTCTTCCAGCGCCTGGCGCACCCGGACATCCGGTTCGGCGAAAACCACCCGTTTAGCCAACAATAACAGACTGGCCACGATCAGAAACCCCCATGCGGCGATGTAAAATATTTCATTGAAAGCGAGCATTGCAGCATGGTGGTTTATGTAGTCAGATGTCCTCGCACTTTTCACGGAGGCGTTGAACATGGATGTTATCGTGCCGCTATTTTCAGTGAGAAAATGCGCGTGAAGAATCGTCCTTCTGTCAAATAGAGTGGCTATTATCGGAATGCCCATGGCCTGTCCAGACACCCGCAGCAGATTTAAGAAGGCGGTGCCACGCATTTCGGCGGCTCCACGCAATCCGGAAAGCGCGATGGCGATCAATGGCGGGAATAGACCGCCCAGAAACATGCCCACAAGTATCTGCGGCCAGATCAGTTCATCAAATGAAGCCGTCCGATTGTAGGAGGAAACCCAGAAACTGCCTGCCGAAAATCCCAGCAGGGAAATCATCCCGAGTATGCGCGCATCAATGTGATTCAAAAAACGCTGGGTGAGCGTGGCACTAAGTTTTGAGAAAATAGCCATGGGCAATAATAAAAGGCCGACCATCCATGCGGAATAGCCCATGGTCAACTGAAACCCAACAATATAGAGAGCCATTGTGCCCTGAAAAAAGAGAGCAGTAAAAAATAGGCCGATTGCGCCGATCAGAAAATTACGGCGCCGCAGAAAGCGCAGTTCCAGCAAGGGGTGGATGCTGTGCCATTCCCAGAGCGCGAAGAAAACAAGCGCGGCAGCACCGATAATCGTCAGAAAAATGATGGTATTGGAACGCCACCAACTGATGATTTCTCCGGAATTGAGTGCAGACTCCAGCGCTGCCAAGGCAATCAGCAGGAAAATCAGCCCCGGCCAGTCTAATGGCGGATGGCGATGTTCCGCTTCACGCCCGACCAGAAGAATCGCGCTGATCAAGGCCACCGCGACGGCAATGGGCATGTTGAGGTAAAACAGCCAACGCCAACCCAGGGTGTCGGTGATCCAGCCCCCGATGGTCGGCCCCAAGGTGAACGGTGTAATGGCCGCAACACCCCAAAGAGTGAGGCCGATATTGCGCCGCTGCGGCGTGTAGTGACGCAGGATGACACCAAGTGAGATGGGAATGGTCAATCCGCCCGCATAACCCTGGACGATGCGCGCGGCCAAAAACCAGTGGTAATTGCTGGTCTGGGCGCATACGGCGGAAGCCAGGGCAAAGGCGAGGAAGGCGGCGACCAGGCTACGCATCTCCCCCCAGCGGTTCAGAAACCACGTCGCGGTGGGAAAAGCCAGTGCCATGGCCAGGAAAAAATTCGCCTGGGTCCAGTCTGCATAAGCGGGATTGACGCCCAGACTTCCGGCAACACGGGGGATCATGGGCAGATAGGCCCCGGTGTTGAAGAGTACGAGGAAGTGACCGAGCCCGATCACCAGGTTGAGGAGTACCACCATGGACGCGCTGAGCGTTGGTATCGGGGCGGCAACACGGAGGGAGGATGTCACGGGCGCGGCGTTTGCTATTTATCGGAAGACGCGGCGATAATGCGGCCCGTGTATATATAGGTCAAATTGGAAATTTATAACTAATATATAGGTGATGGCGATATATGGATACCGAGCTTTTGCTGACTTTTCTAACCGTGGCACGGTCCGGGGGCATCAGTGCGGCGGCCAGGATGCTGCACCGCAGTCAACCGGCGGTGACGGAGCGTTTGCAGAAACTCACCCAGCAAGTGGGAGAACCACTCACCATGCGCAGCGGCCGGGGTATTCGCCTCACGCCGGCCGGGGAGGCGCTGCTCTCCACCGCACAGCGGATGCGCGATGTGGTCGACGAATTTGACGACATCGTGTTGCGCCGGCAGCGCCTGCAAAACGGCGTGCTGCGCATCGCCGCGACCAATACGGTGGCCAATTATTTTCTGCCGCAACGTCTGGTGGCCTTTCGGCGCCAGTTCCCCGATGTGGAGCTCCAACTGCGTGGTGGCATCATCGACTGGTCGGACATCTCGTTGTCCGACTGGGATTTGTTCTTTCTGGAAGGCGGGCTGGACCTGGAAGGATTGCCTTCCTACTATACGGTAACGCCATGGTTACGCGATGAAATCATGACGATTTTCCCAGAGGGACACCCGCTGCTGGCGCAAGACGAGCTCACCCTGGAAAGCCTCATGTCCTACCCCATGATCTGGCGGGAACGCGCCTCGGGCATTCGCCGCTCCGTGGAGCAGGTGTTTCATAACGCGCACTTGACGCCCAAACCATCCATCGAAGTGACCGGTGTCGAGGCGGTGGGTGCCGCCGTGGATGCAGGACTGGGTATCGGATTTGTGACTGCCGCAGCCTTGCGCTTCCGAAAAGACTGGCGCGTCCATGTGCGCCGCTTACCGTCGCCTAACGGCATTCAATGGACCCTGTATATGGCCAGACCGCAGCCGATTTATCAGTCCCATACCATCCGGGCATTTCTGCAATTTCTGGATGCGGACGCGGTGCATGCTTCAGACACCGCAGCCGCATCGCCGCGTTAAGCGTCTTGCACTTCTGCCGACGCCATTACGGGGATCATGGACTCCGCCGCGTCGATCACCCCACGCTCGGCTTCCAATACATCCCCCTTGGCACGTTCCCGCTCCACCAGGCTGATGATCCGGGCCACCTGCGCGGGTTTTACCGCAAGGTACTCGGCTATCGCCTTGATGTCTTCCTTCAGTTGCGCCTGTATGGAGTTGATGCCCTCCCGGCGGTTGATGATGTCTTCTATGGCCTCGCGGGCCTTGTGATCCAGTTCCAAAGTAACTCCCTGATTTGCCATGTGTGGTCGGCTCTAAAGCCATTTTTGCCCGGCGCAGTTTATCACGGCCGCACGGTAAAAGGCTCCGTGGCGGGTTGGTCTTGTGCGGTGCTCTGGAAAGTGGCCGTATGCGTATGCTGAGTCCGCTGAAGAACCACAGACTCCATAGAGGACGTCGAACCGGGCTGATAATCTTTGTCCTGATGTCCCAGCCAGAGGCCAATCAGCGCGCCAAAGACCAGAATACTCGCCGTCTTGGGCCGGAACTGCGATGCGGAATGATGGGGTGCCATGTGATGCCTCCTTCGGTGGTAACTGTATAAAAGTACAGTACACGCTGAAGGGGCTCATGGCAAGTGCGATGGTGGTGGGTGTTACCGTTGGACAGCGGTTATCGGGGGAGTGGGAAAACCCTGTCCCAGCAATAAAGACTCCACCTCCGCAGCCCCCATCTCCCAGGGATGCCGTTTGCGGTGAAACAGCACGAACCGTTTGACCCAATAGGCATAAGCCTGCTCGGTACGCAGGCTGTAATGACGCAGTCGCAGCGCTTCCCGTATTTACTCCAGCAGCCGTGGTTGGCGAGTAGGGGTATTTGTGGTGCCCGTTGTAGCCATGTATGTTCCCTCATGTTAGTCTGCACTTATCAATGTTACACAGCACTATGGTGCAGCCCAATTTACGTTAGGCTCTTCAGGAGAAGATACTTTGATTACCTGCTATCTTCGCTATACTGTTGACCCCTTTAAACTCAAAGAATTTGAGGTTTACGGAAAAATGTGGATTCTACTTGTGGAGAAATTTGGCGGCAAACATCATGGTTACTTTATGCCTCACGAAGGCACAAACAATGTCGCGATTGCCTTGTTTTCGTTCCCTTCGCTTGCGGCCTACGAGATATACCGCACTAAAGCTGCCAGTGACCCAGAATGCCAAGCGGCTATGGGTTACTACGAAGAAACAAAGTGTTTTTTTAGTTATGAGCGTTCTTTTATGCGCCCAGTATTCGAATAGACATGTTTAGCCTAACATTACGCTCAAGTTGGCCTGAGCAGCTCACTTCGGTTGCTCCTTGTGTGTCACTGCTATCGGAGCGATGACAACGTCATTCGCATCATTTCCGCTCGCAAAGCCACGGCCAAGGAATCCAAGTTCTATCCGTAGAGGTGTCATATGCGCAATGAGTACGACTTCTCCGCTGCCAAGAAGAACCCTTACGCAGCACAGCTCAAGAAGCAAATCACGATTCGGCTCGACGAAGAGTCCATCATGTACTTCAAGGCAATCTCTGAAGACGTTGGAATTCCGTACCAGAGCCTCATCAACCTGTATTTGCGAGACTGCGCAGCTTCTCATCGAAAGCTCAATCTCAACTGGAAGTGAGTACCTCTGTTTTCCCGAGGGCTAACCCTTCCATCGAAGGGGCGTCCACAAGCGGGCTTCGCCCACTTGCGGCCGCCCCTCATGTCAAACGTGTGCGCCGGGCATGGCGCGTTACTTTATAGGTGAAAGTCCTATGGCTAGGTCTGCAGAGCCGAAGGCAAGGAGAAGGGCAAGGGCGTCGTCGCGAGGCGGGGTCTGAAGGAAGCGCAATCCGAAACGGCGGGGCGATGAACAAACAAAAACCGGATAGGAGGCGTGATGCATTCGGGACGAGCGAGCACGTGACCGCAAAGTCCACCATCTGCGATTGGGTGCATTTTGTAAATCCGGGATCCAGCAAGCCATTGCGCAAGTGCTGTCCGTGCAATGGGAATCCCACTTCCACCCGCACAGCTACGGCTTCCGCCCCAACCGCTCGGCGCACCAGGCGATCCGCCAAAAGATCTGGTGCGGGAACTGACCCGTCGTACAAGAGGCAAACACATGGGCGTCATCATCACCAAGCTGGGAGGTGTGGCCGCAAAAATACGCTACAATATTGGGACGTCATGGACGCCGATGAGGGGGAGTCGGGGATGCGCGATCTGGAAGATCTCATGTGGATGCAGGCCGTGGACATGCTGGAGCGTGCGGAACGCCTGCAGCGGCGTTTCTTTCAGCCGGCCCCGTCGGGTGGCCAGCCGGCTTGGCAGCCACCCGTGGATGTCTTTGAGACCACTGGGGGACTGCGGATTGTCGTGGCTTTGCCCGGCGTGAGCCCGGAGGCCGTACGGGTGGTCTTCAGCGGCAACGTCCTTGTGGTCAGCGGACAGCGTCGTCTCTCCCTGGAGGTGCAAAGCGGGCGTATCCATCGTCTGGAGATTCCCTACGGCGTTTTCGACCGGCGCCTGCAGATTCCCGATGGCTTGACCTTGCAGGGCTGGGAAATGCGCGATGGCTGTCTCCATTTGTCCTTTCGCCAGCAGAGGGGTATGAAATGAACGATACGCACACGGAGGCGAGCGAAAGCAGCAAGCTGGTATTACCGGAAGATGTTCTGCCGGTGCTGCCCATGCGCAATATTGTCCTCTTCCCAGGGGTGGTTCTGCCCCTCGGTATTGGTCGTGCGCAGTCGGTGGCGGCGGCCCAGGAGGCCATCCGCCAGGAGCGCCCCATTGCCTTGCTCTTGCAAAAGGATCCGGAAAATGATGCACCGGGTCCCGATGATCTTTACCCGGTGGGTACGGTGGCCACTGTCCTGCGCTATGTGACCACTGGGGATGGCGGCCACCACCTCATTGCCCAGGGGGAAGGACGTTTCCGGGTGCGCGAATTTTTGCCGGATTATCCCTTTCTGGCGGCCCGTATCGAACGTCTGGAGGAAAGCACTGCCACCGGTTCGGAGCTGGACGCCCGCGTCCTGCACCTGCGTCAGCAGGCCGCCGAAGCGCTGTCCCTCCTGCCGCAGGTACCCCAGGAACTGGCCCAGGCCATTGCCCATGTGGAGCAGCCCGGGGCACTGGCGGATCTGATTGCCAACTTTCTGGATCTCAAGGCCGATGAGCGCCAGCAAATCCTGGAAAACATCGACGTGCGCAGCCGCCTGGAGCAGGTCTCGCAGTTTTTGAGCTATCGCATCGAGGTCATGAAGCTCTCCCAGAAGATCGGCGAGCAGACCAAGGAGGTCATGGATCGCCGCCAACGTGAATACCTCCTGCGTGAGCAGCTCAAGGCCATCCAGCAGGAATTGGGGGAGGGGGAGGAGGGCAACGGCGAGCTGGAGGCCCTGGGCCATGCCATTGACGAGGCGCACCTGCCCGCCGAGGTGGAGGCGGTGGCCCGCAAGGAACTGCGTCGCCTGCAACGGATGCCTGAAGGGGCTGGCGAGTATGGCATGGTGCGTAGTTATATCGACGCCATCCTGGCCCTCCCTTGGGCCAAGGAAACCCCGGAGCGTGTCGACATCGGTGAAGCACGAAGCATTCTCGACGAGGATCACTACGACCTCGACAAGATCAAGCGGCGCATCCTGGAGCATCTGGCAGTACATCGCCTGAATCCCAACGGCAAAAGCCCCATTCTTTGCTTTGTCGGGCCACCGGGGGTGGGCAAAACCTCTCTGGGCCAGAGCATCGCCCGCGCCATGGGGCGCAAGTTTGTGCGCGTGAGCCTGGGCGGCGTCCATGACGAGGCGGAGATCCGCGGCCATCGACGCACCTATATCGGCGCCTTGCCCGGCAATATCCTCCAGGCTCTGGGCAAGGTGGAGGTGCGCAATCCGGTGATGCTCCTGGACGAGATCGACAAGCTCGGCGCCGGCGGTTTCCACGGCGATCCCGCCGCCGCCCTGCTGGAGGTGCTGGATCCGGAGCAGAATCGCACTTTTCGCGACACCTATCTGGCCATGCCCTTTGACCTCAGCCACGTCTTTTTCATCGCCACCGCCAATGTCCTGGATACCATCCCCGGCCCTCTGCGGGACCGTATGGAGATCATCCCGCTCTCGGGCTATACGGAGGAGGACAAGATGCATATCGCCAGTCGCTACCTCGTGCCCCGGCAGCGGGAGGCGGCGGGCCTGACGGCGGAGCAACTGGTCCTGGAAGAGGATACGCTGCTGGCCCTTATCCGCGGCTATACCCGCGAGGCCGGTTGCCGCAGTCTGGAGCGCGAACTGGGGGCCATCTGCCGCTGGGTGGCGGTGCGCATTGCCGAGGGCGGCAGCAGCGGGATGCAGATTCATCCCGACGATCTGGCGACGATCCTCGGTCCCCAACGCTTTGAAAACGAAGTCGCCTCGCGGGTGGCCCTGCCCGGCGTGGCCACCGGGCTGGCCTGGACGCCGGTGGGCGGGGATATCCTCTTCATCGAGGCCAGCAAGAGCCCCGGCAATGGTCGCCTCATCCTGACCGGGCAACTCGGTGATGTCATGAAGGAGAGCGCCCAGGCGGCGATGAGCCTGGTCAAGGCGCGGGCGGCGGACTGGCAGATCGCCCAGGAGAGCATCGACAAGAGCGATATTCATATCCACATCCCCGCGGGTGCCATCCCCAAGGACGGACCCAGCGCGGGGGTGACCCTTGCCGTGGCGTTGATCTCCTTGCTCACCGGCCGCAAGGTGCGGCCGGATGTGGCCATGACCGGCGAGATCAGTCTGCGCGGCCTGGTACTGCCCGTCGGGGGGATCAAGGAGAAGGTCCTGGCGGCCCTGCGTGCCGGTATCCACACGGTCCTATTGCCGGCGCGCAACCGCCGGGATTACGAAGACATCCCCGAGAACGCCCGTCAACAACTTACCTTCATCTGGATAGAACGGGTGGAAGATGCAGTGGCGCAGGCGCTGGAAATGGGTCAGGAAGGGTAAGATATCTGAGTCGTGTTACAGGTCTTGCCATCCGGATGCGGATGGCCCTGAAAGTCCGTCGGGCACAAATAAAGCACCTGGATGTTAAGCCAGGTGCTTGTTTTTAATGGTGCCGGCAAGAGGAGTCGAACCTCCGACCTACCGATTACGAATCGGTTGCTCTACCAACTGAGCTACGCCGGCGTGGGCGCGATTGTACCTGTCACCGGGCATGGCGACAAGAATCCACCGCGCTTGGTGATCAGGCGGTCTTTTCCGCCTCTTCGGGTAACTCTTCCCGACGGTGGATGAAGAAGCCCTTGAGGTAGTTGCTTTCCGGCACCGCCGGGTGAACGGGGTGATCCATATCCTGACTGCCTTCGCCGATGATCTGGTAGTCCCCACGCTGGGCGGCAAAAGCGATCTGGCTGAGCAGCGTTTCCCGGCTCAGGTGATGCGAGCAGGATGCCGAGAACAGGATGCCGCCGGGGGTCAGCAGGCGCATGGCCATGTCGTTGAAACGGCGATAGGCGATGCTGCCTTCCTTGAAATCCTTCTTCGATTTGATCAGGGCCGGGGGATCCAGGACGATGAGATCGAACTGCTCACCACGGTCGCGCAAATTATGCAGCGTCTCCATGGCATCGCCGTGAATGCTGCGCAAGCCCTCAACCTCGTTGCGTCGGGCGTTTTCTTCGAGGATCGCCAGGGCCGGTGCCGAACTGTCTACAGCGGTGACGGCACTTGCCCCGGCCTTGGCCAAGGGGATGGCAAAGCCGCCGAGATAGGCAAAGCAGTCCAGCACCCGGCGCCCCTGGGCAAAGTCCCGCAAGCGGCGTCGATTGGCGCGATGGTCATAAAACCAGCCGGTTTTTTGCCCGCCGCGCGGGTCAACCTGGAACAGGCAGTCGTTTTCCCAAACCTCCAGCCGCTCCGGGATATGCCCGAAAAGGACTTCGATGCGGTCTTCCAACCCTTCCAGTCGCCGCGCCGCGCCGCTGGCCTTCAGCAAAATGCCCGCCGGGCGCAGCAGACCCTGCAACGCCGCCGTGATCAAGGGCAAATCGCGATCCATGCCGAGACTACCCGCCTGCAGCACCAGATGGTCCTCATAGCGGTCGATAATCAGGCCCGGCAAACCATCGCCTTCACCATGCACCAGGCGGTAAAAAGGCGCAGTGAACAGACGCTCCCGCATCAGCAAAGCCTGCTGCAAGCGGGTGCGATAAAAGTCCTCGTCGATGCTGACATGCGGGTCACGGCTCAACAGGCGCGCACAGAGCAGGGTATGAGGATTGACGTGGGCGAGCCCCAGGGCCTTGCCCTGGGCGTCTTCCATCCGGCAGACGCTGCCTGGAGTGACGGCGGTGAGGGGAGTTTTCTGGACGTCGATTTCGTTGCTGTAGACCCATAGATGACCGGCGCGGAGGCGGCGATCCTCCTTGGCACGCAGGCGAAGAATGGGGTATGGGCTGGCAGAAGACATGAGTGGACCTGATGGTGAAAGCGGGAGTGCCCCGGAAGCATGGGGTCGGACGTTCCGGCGCATTTTACAGGCTTTTCAACTGCCCGTATATTGAGCACACCATACCGCGGTGTTCCGCTCCCGACTGACCTGGTATCTTGCCGAGGAGGATGTGTGTCCAGTGCCGACCAAATTCGTGCCATCCGTTGGGAGGAGGGTCAGCTCTGCCTTCTCGATCAAAGGCTGTTGCCGCAGCAGGAAACCTGGTTGAAGCTCAGTGATTATCGCGCGGTGGCGGTAGCGATTCGGCGGATGGTGGTGCGCGGCGCCCCGGCAATCGGCATTACCGCCGCTTATGCCATGGCGCTGGCCGTGCGCGAGGCGAGCACACATGCGGACTGGCAGGCACGCCTGCTGAGTGCCGCCGACGAGATCAAGGCGGCACGACCGACCGCGGTGAATCTCGCCTGGGCGACAGACCGACAACTGGCATTGGCGCAATCGGCGTCTACCGCGGGGCAGGCCGTTGCCGCGCTTTTACAGGCCGCTCATGACCTGCTCCGCGATGACATCGCCGATAACCAGCGTATGGGCCGTTATGGTGCGGAGCTCTTGCCGGCGGAGGGCGGTATCCTCACCCATTGCAATACGGGCAGTCTGGCGACCGGCGGATACGGCACGGCACTGGGCGTGATTCGTGCAGGGATTTCCGCGGGTAAGCAGCTCCATATCTATGCTGATGAGACCAGGCCCTGGCTGCAGGGCGCGCGCCTCACCGCCTGGGAGTTGCAGAAGGACGGTATTCCCTTCCATCTCCATGCCGACAGCGCCGCGGCCTATCTGATGCAGCAGGGTCTGATCCATGCGGTGATCGTTGGTGCCGACCGCATTGCCGCCAATGGCGACGCGGCAAACAAAATTGGCACCTACAGCCTCGCCGTACTGGCGCAATATCATCAGATTCCTTTTTATGTCGCGGCGCCTTTGAGTACGGTGGATTTCGCCATGCCCGATGGCGGCGGCATCGTCATCGAAGAGCGCCCCGCCGCCGAGGTACGGCAGTGTGCGGGCCATGCGGTGGCACCCGAAGGCGTCGAAGTGCGCAATCCGGCTTTTGATGTCACCCCCGCCAGCCTGATCACCGCCATTATCACCGAGCGCGGCGTGGCGCGCCCGGGGTTTCCGGTGGCGCTCCAGGCGCTGGCCGCTGGCCACATGCAGGCTTAGCCCCGCTGTGGCATAATGCCGTGTTGAAAAAATAATCAGGGGTACTCAGTCTCCACATGATCGAATTCGCCAAAGAAACCATTCCTGTCAGTCTCGAAAAGGAGATGCGCCAGTCCTACCTCGATTACGCCATGAGCGTGATCGTCGGTCGTGCCCTGCCGGACGCCCGCGACGGCCTCAAGCCAGTGCATCGTCGTGTGCTCTTCGCCATGCACGAGATGAGCAACGACTGGAACAAACCCTATAAGAAGTCGGCGCGTGTCGTCGGTGATGTCATCGGTAAATACCATCCCCACGGCGACACCGCCGTCTATGACACGATGGTGCGGATGGCGCAGGACTTTTCCATGCGCTACCCGCTCATCGACGGGCAGGGTAACTTTGGTTCGGTGGATGGCGACAGCCCCGCCGCCATGCGCTACACCGAAGTGCGCATGTCCCGCATTGCCCACGAGATGCTGGCGGATCTGGAAAAGGAGACCGTTGATTTCGGCCCCAACTACGATGAAAAGGAGATGGAACCGCTGGTCATGCCAGCGCGTATCCCCAATCTGCTGATCAATGGCTCGGCGGGCATCGCGGTCGGTATGGCGACCAATATCCCGCCCCACAATCTGACGGAAGTGATCAATGCCTGTCTGGCGCTGGTGGATGATCCAGAGACTCCGGATGAAGACCTGTTTACCTTGGTCCCGGCGCCGGATTTCCCGACGGCGGGCTTCATTCATGGCCGTGCCGGCAGTATCGAAGCCTACCGCACTGGTCGGGGCCGCGTGGTCATGCGCGCGCGCTGTGAGTTCGAGACGGACAAAAAATCCAACCGGCAGAGCATCATCGTCACCGAATTGCCCTATCAGGTGAACAAGGCCAAACTCATCGAGCGCATCGCCGAGATGGTCAAGGAAAAGCGTCTGGAAGGCATCAGTGACCTGCGCGACGAGTCCGACAAATCGGGTATGCGTATCGCCATTGAACTCAAGCGGGATGCCAATGCCGACGTGGTGCTGAATAATCTTTACCAGCACACGGTTATGCAGAGCGTGTTCAATATCAATATGGTGGCGCTGCTGGACGGGGCACCGCGGACCCTCGGTCTGCGCGATCTGCTGCAGGCCTTCATCCAGCATCGCCGCGAGGTGGTCACTCGGCGCACCGTCTTCGAGCTGAAGAAGGCACGCGATCGCGCCCATATCCTGGAAGGCTTGGCGGTGGCTCTGGTCAATCTGGACCCGCTCATCAGCCTGATCCGGGCGGCGGCCAGCCCGGCGGAAGCCAAGGCGCAGATGCTGGCGAAGTCCTGGGAGCCGGGCATGGTCGCGGCGCTGCTGGTCGAACGTGGCGAACCCTCGGAGGGGATGCACGCGGACGGATATCACCTGTCCGAATTGCAGGCCCAGGCCATTCTCGATTTGCGTTTGCACCGTCTGACGGGGCTGGAGCAGGACAAAATCCGCGATGAATATCTGGCCTTGCTAGATCGCATCCGCGAGCTGCTGGAGATTCTCGGCTCGAAGACCCGGCTCATGGAGGTCATCCGCGAAGAGCTGGTGGCCATCCGCGATCAGTACGGGGATGCCCGGCGCAGCGAGATCGTGGCGGATACCGGTGATATTTCGACGGAAGATCTGATTACCGAAGAGGAAATGGTGGTGACCTTCACCCACGCCGGTTATATCAAGGCGCAGCCGGTGACGGTCTTCAATGCCCAGAGACGGGGCGGCAAGGGCAAGATGGCCACTACCACCAAAGAAGAAGACTTTGTCGAACGTATGTTCTGCGCTTCGACCCATGCCTATTGTTTGTTCTTCAGCAATCTCGGTAAAGTCTTCTGGCAAAAGGTGTATCAGTTGCCGCAGGCAGGCCGTGGCGCCAAGGGCAAGCCCATCGTCAACCTGCTGTCGCTGGCGCCCACGGAGCGCATCACCGCCGTGTTGCCGGTGCGTGACTTTACCGAGGGCCAGTTTGTCTGCATGGTTACCTCCCTGGGTGTTGTCAAAAAGACACCGGTCATGGAGTATTCCCGCCCGCGCAGCCAGGGGATCAATGCCATCAACCTTGATCCCGGTGATCGTCTGGTCGCCGTTGGCCTCTCCGACGGGCAGCGCGAGTTCATGCTCTTTACTCGGCATGGCATGGCGGTGCGCTTCCCCGAGGCGAAGGTTCGGGCCATGGGTCGCAATGCCCGGGGCGTGCGCGGCATCAGTCTGGAAGAGAATGACCGGGTGATTTCGGCACAGTGGGTGGACTCCAGTCAGGTGATCCTTACCACTACGGCCAATGGTTACGGTAAATTGACGAAAGTGGACGAATACCGCCGCACCAACCGGGGCGGGAAGGGCGTCATTGCCATCCAGACCAACGAGCGTAATGGCGACGTGGTCGGCGCGCTGGCGGTAACGGAGCGGGATGAGTTGATGCTGGTCTCCGACCACGGCACCCTGATTCGTATCGCGGTGAACAGCATCCGCCGTACCGGCCGGAATGCGCAGGGGGTGCGTTTGATTAATCTGGGCGAGGGTGAACAACTCGCGGGACTGGCATTGATTGCCGATACGGACGAAGAGGAGGGGAGCAGACCGATCTGCCCCAGTAAATGTACTATGAATCAAACCATTTTCAATTTTAGCGCTGGTCCCGCGGTTTTGCCCCACGTGGTTCTGGAACAGGTTCAGGCAGAGCTCCTGGATTGGCATGGCAGCGGCATGTCGGTCATGGAAATGAGCCATCGTGGTCCTGAATTCATGAAGATCGCCGCCGAGGCTGAGCAGGATCTTCGCGATCTCCTGGACATTCCGGCCAATTACAAGATTTTGTTTTTGCAGGGCGGAGCGACGCTGCAATTCGCCATGGTTCCGCTGAACCTGCTGCGCGGTCATGGCAAGGCCAGCTATGTACAGACGGGAATCTGGTCCAAGAAAGCGATTGCGGAAGCTCGGCGCTTTACTGCGGTGGAGATTGCCGCCAGCAACGAGGGTCGTCACGCCAGCTACGTGCCCATGCAGGCGGACTGGCAGGTCAGCCCGGATACTGCATATGTGCACATTACCGGGAATGAAACCATCGGCGGCGTGGAGTTCGACTTCATTCCGGATCTGGGCGATATCCCGCTGGTCAGCGATGCCTCTTCCCATATTCTTTCCAAGCCCATGGATGTCAGCCGTTTCGGTCTGATATACGCCGGCGCGCAGAAAAATATCGGCCCCGCCGGACTGACCCTGGTCATCGTCCGTGATGACCTCATCGGCCATGCACCGGCAAACACAGCCACCATGCTGGATTACGCCGTCTATGCCAAAGAGGAATCCATGCATAATACGCCGCCGACCTTCGCCATCTATGTCGCCGGTCTGGTTTTCAAGTGGCTCAAACAGCTCGGCGGCCTGGAAAAGATGGCGGAGATCAACGCGCGAAAGGCCCGGTTGCTCTATGACGCCATCGATGAATCCCGTGGGTTTTATGCCAACCCGGTGGAACCCCGCAATCGCTCACGCATGAATGTGCCTTTTACGCTGGCGGATGCGGCCATGGATGAAGCCTTTCTCAAGGGCGCCAGGAGTCATGGCTTGATCCAGCTCAAGGGACACCGCTCGGTGGGCGGTATGCGCGCCTCCATTTACAACGCGATGCCGGAGGCTGGCGTGCAGATCTTGGCGGACTACCTGCGGGACTTTGCCCGCCAGCACGGTTGAGGAGCGCCACCATGCCGACCGTTTTGATCGCCGATAAAATGTCAGCACGCGCGGTAGAAATATTTCACGAACGTGGTATCGCCGTGGAGGTGAAAACCGGACTGGGCAAAGAGGCACTTTGCGCGATCATCGGTCAGTACGATGGTCTGGCGATACGCTCGGCGACCAACGTGGATGCCGACGTGCTCGCCGCTGCCAGTCGCCTGAAGGTGGTGGGGCGGGCTGGTATCGGTGTGGACAATGTCGATATCCACGCGGCCAGCAAACGCGGCGTGATCGTCATGAATACCCCCTATGGCAACACGGTGACGACCGCAGAGCATGCCATCGCCTTGATGATGGCGGCGGCACGGATGATCCCCCAGGCCACCATGAGCCTGAAGGCGGGGCAGTGGGAAAAATCCCGTTTCCAGGGGGTCGAACTCTACCAGAAGACCCTGGGCGTCATTGGCACGGGTAATATCGGTTCGCTGGTGATTGCCCGTGCCCAAGGTCTGGGGATGCGGGTCATCGCCTACGATCCCTATCTCTCCAAAATCCGTGCGGCCGATCTCGGTGTGGAACTGGTGGAGATGGATACGCTGCTGGCCCGCGCCGATTTTTTAACGGTCCATACGCCGCTGACGGATGCTACCCGGAACCTTTTCCGTGCCGAGACCTTTGCCAAAATGAAGCCGGGCGCCATTCTGGTGAATGCCGCACGTGGCTGCATCGTGGATGAGGCAGCCCTATACGATGCCTTGAAATCCCGGCACTTGCGCGCCGCAGCTCTGGATGTTTTCTGTAAGGAGCCGGTGCATGGCGACAATCCTTTGCTGGAACTGGACAACTTCATCTGTACGCCGCACCTCGGGGCTTCCACTGAAGAGGCACAGGTCAATGTCGCCATCCAGGTAGCCGAGCAGATCAGTGCCTATCTGTTGCGCGGCGTGGTCCAGAATGCGGTCAATCTGCCGTCCGTCAGAGAGGAGGAATTGCCGCTGTTGCAGCCCTACCTCAATCTCGGAGAGCGGCTCGGACTGGTTCTGGGGCAACTGGCAGGGTCCGGGCTGCGCGAAGTGGTGATCGAATATGCCGGCGAAGTTGCCGAGCTCAATACGGCGGCCCTCACCACCGCCATTCTCAAGGGCATTCTGCAAAGTTCCCTGCCGGAAACCATCAACGCCGTCAACGCCCCGGTGCTCGCCAAGGAGCGCGGCATAGGCATCGAAACCCGCAAACGCGAATCAGCCGACGAACTGCGCGCCCGGATCGCGGTGACGCTGCGTATGGATCAGGGTGAGCGGGTGGCGGTGGGAACCCTGGTTCATGAGCATCAGGCCCGTCTGGTTCAACTGGATGGTATCGACGTGGAAATGCCTCTGGCGGGGGATCTGCTCTATATCCAGAATCGCGACGAGCCCGGTCTGATCGGGCGCATCGGTGGGTTGCTGGGCGCGGCGGGCATCAATATTGCGCAATTTCACTTGGGCCGCGAAAAACCGGCGGGGGCAGCGCTCTCCTTCATTGCCGTCGACCAGCCGCTGACGGCAGTGTTGCTGGAGCAGGTTGCCGCCCTCCCGGGAGTTTTGGCTGCGCGCATGTTGCGGTTATGAAAAACCCGGAACTGGCGGCCCTGCGTAAGGCCATCGATCAGGTCGATCAGCAGTTTCTGCAACTGCTCGGCGAGCGGGGCCGGCTTGCGCAGCAGGTCGGTGCTGTCAAACAGGCTGCGGGCGAAGTGAATTTTTACCATCCTGACCGTGAGTCGGAGATTCTCCGTCGGGTCATGGCCGACAACCCGGGGCCCTTTTCCAGTGAACAGGTTGCCATCATTTTTCGGGAGATCATCTCTGCAGGTCTGGCCCTGGAGCAACCCCTGCAAGTGGCCTATCTTGGACCCGCCGGCACGTTTTCGCAGATCGCGGCGCAGAAGCATTTCGGGCGCGCCGCCGTCCTGCAGCCCACCGCGGGGATCGCCGAAATTTTCCGCCTGGTGGACAGTGACCAGGCCCGGTTCGGTGTGGTGCCGGTGGAGAACAGCACTGAAGGTTCCGTCAATCTCAGTCTGGATCTGCTCCTGGACTACCCTTTGCAGATCTGCGGCGAGGTCCAGTTACGCATCGTCCATAATCTGGTGGCCAAGGTGCCCATCTCCACCGTTCGCCGTGTCTACGTTCATTATCAGACCAGGGCCCAGTGCCGTCAGTGGCTCGCGACCCACTTGCCGCAGGCGGAATTGGTGGATGTGGCCAGCAACGCGGTTGCCGCGGAACGGGCTGCGGCAGATGCCGATGGCAGCGCCATTTCCACGACCCTCGCCGCGGAAGCGTACGGCCTCGACATTCTGGTCGCGGGGATCGAAGACAACCCGGAGAACACCACCCGTTTTCTGATCATTGGCAAAATCCATACGCGACCTACGGGGAATGACAAGACCAGCCTGGTGGTAGCCGCCGCCAATCATCCGGGGAGTCTGCATGCGCTGCTGTCGCCGCTGGCCGACGCGGGCATCAGCCTGACGCGCATCGAGTCACGGCCGGCACGCTCGGCCATCTGGGAGTACGTCTTTTATCTCGACTTGCTGGGCCATTGTCAGGATGCCGCCATCGCGCCGGTGCTGGATGTTCTCGCGCAACAGGCGTCCTTTTGTCGTTGTCTCGGCAGTTATCCCCGGGCGGTATTTTGAAATGTGCAATAGCTATCTGGAATATGCGGCGGCGGGTGTATCCGACCTGCGTCCTTATCAGCCGGGCAAGCCCCTGGCGGAACTGGAACGGGAACTGGGTATCCGTGACGCCATCAAGCTGGCCTCCAATGAAAATCCGTTAGGTCCGAGCCCTCTGGCGCTGGCGGCCATCCGCGAGGTGTTGCCCGCCCTGGCGCAGTACCCCGAAGGGTCGGCTCCGGAGTTGCGCGCGTTGCTGGCCCGTCAGCTCGATCTGGACCCTGGGCAATTTATTTTCGGCAACGGTTCCGATCAGGTAATGGAGCTTGCGGTGCGTGCCTTTGCCGGGCCGGGTACGGAGGTGATTGTCTCCCAGTATGCCTTTGCCGCTTATGCCATTGCCGCGCAGGCCAGTGGTGCGACTGTACGGGTTGCCCCGGCGCGGGACTACGGTCATGACCTGGATGCCATGGCCAGCCTGATCAACGCCAATACCCGGCTGGTTTTTATCGCCAATCCCAATAATCCCACGGGTACGTATCTTACGGCGGAAGCCCTGGAGACCTTTATCGACAGCGTGCCTTCCCATGCGCTGGTGGTGCTGGACGAAGCCTATCTGGAACTGATGGACGCGGCGGACTATCCGGATGGCAGACGGTGGCTGCGGCGTTTCAGCAATCTGATGCTTACCCGTACTTTTTCCAAGGCCTATGGGCTGGCGGGTCTGCGTTGCGGTTACGGCATCGGCCACCCCGACCTGATGGCGGCACTGGAGCGGGTTCGTCAGCCCTTCAACGTCAATACGTTGGCGCAGGTGGCGGCGCATGCCGCGCTTACGGATCACGCCCATCTGCAGGCCACCCTGGCCAATAATCGTCAGGGAATCGTGGCCCTCCGCGATGGATTGTGCAATCTTGGATTGACAATCCTGCCGCCTGCAGGCAACTTTACCGCCTTTGCCGTGCCGGGAGGTGGACAGCGCGTCTATGAGGCCCTGCTGCTTCGGGGGGTGATCGTCCGGCCGCTTACCCCTTACGGCATGCCGGATCATCTGCGGGTCAGTGTCGGCCTGCCGGTGGAAAACCAACGTTTTCTTACAATGCTGGGCGAGGTCCTGTAACCCTATGATCGTTATTGTCAAACCGCAAGCCACTGCAGAGCAGATGGAGCATCTGCTGGAGCGTATCCGTCAGTACGGTCTGCAGCCCATGGTCAGTACCGGCTCTGAGCGCACCGTGGTGGGTCTGTTGGGAGACGAGCGCTTGCTGCCTGACGGCGCACTGGAATCCTTGCCCGCCGTGGAACAGGTCATGCCCATTCTCAAGCCCTACAAGCTCGTCAGCCGTGAGTTCAAATCCACCGATACGGTCATTGAGGTGCGGGGGATCCCCATCGGTGGCAGGCAGATTCAGGTGATCGCAGGCCCCTGCTCGGTTGAAACGCCAGAGCAGATGCGCAGTTCTGCAGAAGCGGTCAAGGCGGCGGGATGCCGTCTGATGCGCGGCGGGGCATTCAAACCCCGTACCAGTCCCTACACGTTTCAGGGCGTGGGCGACGAGGGCCTGGATTATTTCCGGACCGCCGCGGATGCAGTCGGTCTGCCCATCGTCACCGAATTGATGGATGTCCGCAAGATTGATCTATTTCTCGAAAAAGGAGTGGACGTCATCCAGATCGGTACGCGCAATATGCAGAATTTTGATCTCCTCAAGGAAGTCGGTCGCCTGGACGTGCCGGTCATCCTCAAGCGTGGCCTGAGCGCGACCATAAAGGAATGGCTCATGGCGGCAGAATATATCGCCGCCCACGGCAACCACAGGATTATTTTTGCCGAACGTGGCATCCGTACCTTTGAAACGGCCTATCGCAACGTCCTCGACGTCACGGCCATACCGGTTCTCAAGCGAGAGACCCACCTGCCGGTCATCGTCGATCCCAGTCACGCGGGTGGCAAGGCCTGGCTCGTGCCGCAATTATCCAAGGCAGCCATTGCGGCGGGTGCAGATGGTTTGCTGGTGGAGTCGCATCCCTGTCCCGAAGAAGCCTGGTGTGATGCCGATCAGGCTCTGAGTCCGGAGCAACTCACCACGCTGATGGGCGATCTGCGCAGGATTGCCGAGGCCATTGGCCGCGAACTCTAGCATGCCGGGCATCCCCTTCCAGCGAATCGTCATCGTCGGCCTGGGTCTGATGGGCGGCAGTATCGCCAAGGCCCTGCGCAGCGGGGGCTTCGCCGGATCGCTGGTGGGTGTGGTCGTCGATGCGCAAGCGGTTCGACGACTGCGTTCTGCTGCAAAGTATTGGCGGATCAGCCTGACCTGCGAACCGGAACCGGCGTTGCAAAATGCCGACCTGGTGCTGCTCGCCACCCCTCCGCAGATCGCCCTGCGGCAGTTGCCGGAACTGGCACGCTATATATCTGCTACGGGGATGGTCAGCGATGTCGCCAGCATCAAGGCGCCGGTGGCGCAACTGGGTCGTCAGTTGCTGGGGGATCGCTTTATCCCGGGGCACCCCGTGGTGGGTGGGGAAAAAACCGGATTTGCGGCAGCGCGGAAAAATCTTTATCAGGGCGCGCGCGTCATCCTGACGCCCCTGCCGGAACAGGCCCCCGCAGCGCTGGACGCAGTGCGCGGTTTCTGGCAATACCTCGGTGCGACCGTTTCGCAAATGACGCCGGAGGCGCATGACCAGGCTCTTGCCGCGACCAGCCATTTGCCTCATCTGCTGGCCTTTGCCTACATGGCGGGCCTGGCGGATCAGGTCCCCGCTCTGCGGGATCTCGCCGGCGGCGGTCTGCGTGATTTTTCTCGGATAGCGGCCTCTGACCCCGATCTCTGGACCGCCATTCTCGCGGAGAATCGATCGGCCGTCGTACAGCATCTGAAGGTGTTGCAGGAAAATCTCGACTCTGTCCGGCAGATGCTCGCAGGGGACGACACACGCACCCTGAAAGCTTTTCTGGAACAGGGCCGCGCCTGCCGCCAACAGTTTCAATTTCCTCCGCTAACCTACTAATCATGACTCGATACCTCATTCGTCCAGGCAGTCGGCTTGTCGGCCGTTTCCCGGTCCCGGGAGACAAGTCCATTTCCCACCGTGCGGTCATTCTTGGGGCGCTTGCTGAAGGTGTCACGGAAGTGGAGGGGCTGCTGGAGGGCGCCGATGTGCTGGCCACCATCGCCGCTTTTCGCAGCATGGGGGTGCAGATGGAAGGCCCGGATAAAGGGCATCTGCGCATTCATGGGGCTGGCCTGCAGGGGCTGCGCGCGCCGGTTGTTCCTCTGGATTGCGGGAATTCCGGTACCGCCATGCGTCTGTTGGCGGGAGTGCTGGCCGGACAGTCTTTTCCCAGCACTCTGGTTGGCGACGCCAGTTTGCAGAAGCGGCCCATGGGCCGCATTTTGAACCCGTTGCGTGCCATGGGCGCGGAAATCACCGCCCAGGAGGATGGCAGGGCACCTTTACATATTCATGGGCGACCCCTGCACGGCATCGACTATGCCCTGCCAGTGGCGAGCGCCCAGGTCAAATCCGCCGTGTTGTTGGCGGGACTGTATGCCGACGGACAAACCTGCGTGACCGAGCCCGCACCTACGCGCGATCACAGCGAGCGGATGTTGCAAGGTTTCGGCCAACCGGTGGAGCGTCAGGGCCCGCGCGCCTGCCTGCGCGGCGGTGGTCGGTTGCGCGGGCAGGCGCTGCAGGTGCCGGGCGATATTTCGTCGGCCGCGTTCTTCCTGCTCGGCGCCACCATCGCGCCGGGCTCCGATCTCACCCTGGAAGGAATTGGCATCAATCCGACCCGGACCGGTATCATCGAAATCCTCACCCGCATGGGTGCCCGGATCGATCTGACGGCCTTGCGTGAAGTGGGCGGTGAGCCCGTCGCTGATATCCGCGTTCGCCATGCACCATTGCAAGGCATCGCTATCCCGCCCCGTCTGGTACCCCTGGCGATTGATGAGTTCCCCGCGCTGTTCATAGCGGCGGCGTGTGCGAAGGGGCAGACGGTGATTACCGGTGCCGAGGAACTCCGTGTCAAGGAAAGTGACCGCATCGCGGTAATGGCTGGTGGGCTGCGCGCGCTGGGTGTTACGGTAGAAGAGCGTGTGGATGGCGCCATGATCAGCGGATCAGCGCTGCTGGGCGGTCGGGTGGACAGTCATGGGGATCATCGTATTGCGATGGCCTTTGCTATGGCCGCACTGGTGGCGCAGGGGGATGTGGAAATTCTGGACTGCGCCAATGTGGCGACGTCTTTTCCGAGTTTTCCCGCGCTGGCGCAGCAGGCGGGGCTGCTGCTGGAGGTGGTAAGCGCATGAACATCGTCCCCGTCATCACCCTGGATGGTCCCGGCGGGGTCGGTAAGGGCACGCTGGGTCGTCTCTTGGCCCATGATCTGGGTTGGCATCTGCTGGACAGCGGCGCTATATACCGCGCACTGGCGCTGGCGGCGCAACGTGCCGGACTGGATGCAGATAACGAAGCAGCCCTGTCCGGGCTGGCGCGCACCTTGCCGCTGGGTTTTCGGGGCGTCGCCGACGAAACCCATGTGCTACTCGGAGGGGAAGTTGTGGATGCGGAAATCCGCACCCCTGAAGTCAGCGCGCTGACCTCACGGATTGCGGCAATTCCTGCGGTTCGTGCGGCCTTGTTGCAACGCCAGCGGGATTTTCGCCGGGCACCGGGACTGGTGGCCGATGGCCGCGATATGGGGACGGTGGTTTTTCCGGACGCACCGCTCAAGGTGTTTCTTACCGCCAGCGCCGAAGAACGCGGTAAGCGCCGTCTGAATCAGTTGATGGAACAGGGTATTAGTGCTAGTCTCGCCACAGTTGTGGCGGAAATTGCGGAACGCGATGCCCGGGACCAGCAGCGCAGCGTGGCACCGCTCCGGCCCGCGCCCGATGCAAAGATCCTGGATACCAGCGAACAAAGCGTTTCCGACACATACAGGGTCCTGCAAAGCTGGGTTCGATCTGCTTTTCAGGAAAATTAAAACCGCCATTTATGGCATCGAGCAGTGATTCAAGGGGCGCCCATGGCGTGCCCGGTAAATGAGGCCTACTGAAATTTATGACCACCCCTAACGCTGAAACGCTTGTTGAACCCAGTTTTGCCGAAATGTTTGAAGAAAGCCAGAGCACCCAGGGCCTCAAGCCCGGCGAGTTGCTCACCGGCATCGTGACCCGCGTCGATAACGACTTTGTCGTCGTCGACGTGGGCCTCAAGTCGGAAGGACCGATTCCCGCCGAGCAGTTCCGCAATGCGGAAGGCGAAATAGAGGTGAAAGTCGGGGACTCCGTAGAGGTCTGTCTGGAGCTGGTGGAAGACGGTATGGGCGAAACCCGTCTCTCCCGTGAAAAAGCTCGCCGCGCCAAGACCTGGGTCGACCTGGAGAAGTCCTTCAACGACAACGCCGTGGTGCATGGCTTCCTCACCGGCAAGGTGAAAGGTGGTTTCACTGTCAGTATCGACGGTGTGCGTGCCTTCCTGCCCGGCTCTCTGGTCGACGTGCGCCCGGTACGGGATGTGGCGTATCTCGAAGGCAAAGACCTCGAGATGAAGATCATCAAGCTGGACCGCAAGCGTAACAATGTGGTGGTCTCCCGCCGTGCGGTGGTCGAGCAGGAACAGAGCGTGGAACGCGGCGCGCTGCTGGAAAGCATTCAGGAAGGCGCGATTCTCGAAGGCGTGGTCAAGAACCTCACCGATTACGGCGCGTTTATCGACCTCGGTGGTATCGACGGCCTGCTGCATATCACCGATATGGGCTGGCGCCGGGTCAAGCATCCCAGCGAAGTGGTCACCGTGGGCGGTGAAGTGCGTGTCCTGGTCCTGAAGTTCGACCGCGAGCGTGGCCGTATCTCTCTCGGTATGAAGCAGCTGGGTGAAGACCCCTGGCGTGATATTGCCCGCCGTTATCCGGAGGCCACCCGAATTTTCGGTAAGGTCACCAACGTTACGGATTACGGCGCGTTCGTCGAGATCGAGGAAGGCGTCGAAGGTTTGGTGCATGTCTCCGAAATCGACTGGACCAACAAGAACATCAATCCGGCCAAGGCCCTGCATGTCGGCCAGGAAGTCGAAGTGATGATCCTCGATATCGACGAAGAGCGTCGCCGCATTTCGCTGGGTATCAAGCAGTGCCTGCCCAATCCGTGGGACGACTTCGCGCAGAACTTCCAGAAGGGCGATCGTGTCTCCGGTCAGATCAAGAGTATTACCGACTTCGGTGTGTTCGTCGGTCTGGATGGTGGTATCGACGGCCTGATCCATCTTTCCGATCTTGCCTGGGATCGTGCCGGCGAAGAAGCGGTACGGGACTTCAAGAAGGGTGATACTCTGGATGCGGTGGTCCTCAGCATTGATCCGGAGCGGGAGCGTATCAGTCTCGGCGTCAAGCAGATGGAAACCGATCCGTTCATTCAGTTTGTGGTGGCCAATGAAAAGGGTGCCCTGGTGGAGGGTGAGGTGATTTCAGTGGACAGCCGTGGTGCCGAGATTCGGCTTGGCGAGGGCGTGGAAGGATTCCTGCCCCATCGTGAACTGGCGCGTGGCGTGACCTTGTCAGCCGGGGATAAGATCGAAGTCAGCATTGCAATGGTGGACCGCAAGAACCGTACTCTGACGCTCAGCACCAAGGCTCGGGAAGCCGCCGTTTCCCAGGAAGAGCAAACAGCAGCGGTACAGCAATATGCGCGTAGTGCGGCGACGGGCACCACCAGTCTGGGCGACCTGATCAAAGAACAGCTCAAGCGTAAGCAGGAAGAGGAAAGTTAAGCACAAATCTTCTCTTCCGATCATGTGCTGATCGGGAATATGGGGTAATTGAGGTGGCGTCAGGGAAAGGCTTTTCTGAAGCGTTAACCTGCCGCTTGCCTTTTTGATTTTATGATGTCCTGTCAATTCACCATTCTTTGTAAGAAGCTAATAAACCATGACTAAATCAGAATTGATCAAAAACATCAGCGCACAATATCCGCACTTGAGTGTTCGTGATATTGAAATGGCCACCCGCCAGATGCTCGATTATCTGAGTGATGCGCTGGCTGAAGGGGAACGTATTGAAATTCGTGGTTTTGGAAGTTTTTCCATGCATGTGCGCCCTGCCAAGCAGGGGCGTAATCCGAAAACGGGAGAGCCGGTTCTGGTGCCTGAAAAGCGGGTTCCGCATTTCAAACCTGGCAAGGAGCTCCGTGAGCAGGTTGATTACCCGGAAGCGGTTGCGGGTGGCAAGGCTTAATTGACGGTTCGGCGTGGTGGATACCATCGTCGTCCTCGTCCTGCTGTTGGCGATCGCGCTGGGCGTCTGGATCGGCCGGGTTACTTCTCCGCGAAAACCTGCGCCGGGTGTCCCCGACACGATTCCCGAAATTTATATTCAGGGACTCAACCATCTCCTCAGTGAGCGCAATGACGAGGCGGTGGAGGTTTTTTTGGATGCGCTGCGGCAACACCCCGAAAGCGTTGACATCCTACTCGCCTTGGGGCGACTCTTCCGGCGTCGCGGAGAGTTGGAGCGCGCCTTGCGGGTGCATCAGTACCTTCTGGATCAGCCGGCGCTGGCATCTGACTTGCGGCAGAGTGTGCTGTTCGAGATTGCACAGGATTACCTCAAGGCCGGGATTCTCGATCGGGCCGAGTCCATCCTCAAAGAACTACTGGATCGTCAACCTGATCATTTGGAGGGCCTTGCCACGCTTGCCGAGTTGTACGAACTGGGCAGCGAGTGGGCCAAGTCTATCGCCGTGCGTCAGCAGTTGCACAAAACGGGTACGCACGGTCAGCGTCCGGTGATTGCCATGCTCTACGGTGAGCTTGCCGAGCAGTCTTTGCTCGCGGGAGAAACGGAGCAGGCGGGGGTCTTTTTAGGGATGGCGCGCAAGGAGGACCCGGAGAATCCACGGGCGTTGGTGGTCGGCGGGCGTATCGCCTTTGACCGGCGGAACTGGGACGATGCCTTCGACCTCTGGAGAAAACTGCTGGATTCCCGGGTGGAGTCCGTAATCCTGCTGGTTCTGGAACCATTTTTGAGCGTTTTACCACATGTTGCGAATGGCGTGGATGCGCAAAAGGCACGGGAACGCCTGTTGGATATGTGTCGTTCGCCGCTGGCGGTAAAACTTCTGGCGCATGCCCTGCAGGGCGTTGAAGGAACCTTGGCGGCGACAACGTATTTAAGGCATCTGCTATTGCGGCAGCCGGACATGCGGGTGATGCAGGTTCTGTTGGAACTGGACCCCGAGGCGCCAGATCCAACATTGTATCCCGTTATGGCGATGACAGTCAGAGGGCTTTCGGTAGAACCGGTGGTTTTTCATTGTCAGACCTGTGGATATCAGAGTCCTCAGTATTATTGGCGTTGCCCTAGTTGCCGTCAGTGGGGCACTTTTTCCGGAGGGTGCAGCTTGTGATTTCGCCGCTCATCATTGCGTTGGATTATGCGGATGAACGCGATGCCCTGGCTTTGGCGGATCAACTTGATCCCGCCCAGTGCCGGGTCAAAGTAGGCAAGGAACTTTTCACTGCAAGTGGCCCCGTCATTGTGAAGCGTCTGCAGGACCGGGGTTTCGACGTATTCCTGGACCTCAAGTTTCACGATATCCCGCAGACTGTTGCCAAAGCCTGCAGGGCGGCATCCCGGCTCGGCGTATGGATGCTCAATGTTCACGCCAGCGGTGGTAGCGCCATGCTGCGCGCAGCGCGTGAAGCCGTGGAAGACGGCGCCGGAACCCGGCGCCCGCTTCTGATCGCGGTGACGGTGCTCACCAGTATGGATGATGACGCGCTGCACGAAGTAGGGGTGAACAGTTCGGTGGTGAAGCAGGTTGGGCGTCTGGCGACACTGGCTGCGGCATGTGCACTGGATGGCCTCGTCTGTTCTGCGCTGGAGGCGGGCCACCTGCGGGATGTATTACCTGAGCTTCTGCGGGTGACTCCGGGGATTCGACCCGCGCAGTACGCGGAGGACGATCAGCGACGTATCATGACGCCTGCGGCGGCACTGGCAGCGGGTTCGGACTTTCTGGTGGTAGGCCGGCCGGTCACGGCTGCGGTGGACCCGGCACGGGCTCTCGGCCAGATATTGAATGAGTTGGTGGCTAAACCCGGCGATGCGCGGGAGCCACGCTGATATGCCGGATTGCGGCGGTGCTGCGGCTGTCCCCCGCATCATACTAGACCATGGAGAAGAAATACTGTGACTGCAGACGAAGTGGTGGCGCTGTACAAAGAAGACGGGGCGCTGCTCCATGGACATTTTCTGTTATCCTCCGGGCGACATAGCGATACCTACCTGCAGTCGGCCAGGGTGCTGCAATATCCGGGGCACGCTGCGCGACTGTGTGCGGCGATGGTGGCGGGTATTCCTGATGATCTGCGGCGGCGCATCTCTTGTGTCGTGGGGCCAGCCATGGGTGCGGTTCTGGTATCCTACGAATGCGGGCGTGCGCTGGGAGTACGCAGCCTGTTTACCGAACGGGAGGCCGGGCAGATGGTGCTGCGCCGGGGCTTTGCGCTGGCGCCGGGTGAGGGCGTCCTGGTGGTCGAAGATATTACGACGACAGGGGGCTCGACACGGGAATGTATGGCGGCTGTTACCGCAGCCGGTGGGCAGGTATTGGCGGCGTCAGCGATCATTGACCGTAGTTCGGGATTCAGCGATTTTGACGGTGCACCATTTTTTCCCCTATTGAAGCTCCCCGTGCTTACCTGGGAAGCTGCCGCCTGCCCGCTCTGCGCGGCAGGTGGAACGCCCGTCAAACCAGGGAGCCGTGGTCTGTCCTGACCTTGAGGGGCGAGCGGCTTGTGTTTACTATCGACGTATAGGCTTAGACAAAATGCAAAAGAAGGATCAGTTCATGCAAATTTCGACACCGGAGGCTGCGCCTCTGGAAAGACACATCCATGTGACCATTCCCGCCAGTGAAGTGGAGAGTGGGGTTTCCCAGCGTCTGCGTAACAAGGCGCGCTCCGCACGTTTGCCGGGTTTCCGGCCCGGCAAGGCGCCCATGACACTCATCGAACGCCATTATGGTTCCGATGCCCTCATGGAGACCTTCGACCATCTTATCAACGAACGCTATTCTCAGGTGGTGCGTGACGAATCTTTACGTCCGGTTGGAAGACCGGAAGTGCAGGTTGAGAAAGGTGGCCGCGGCGAGGACCTCGTGTTTACGGCCGTGGTAGAGGTATACCCCGAATTTGATCCGCAGGTGCCGGACGCCACCGTTATCCGCAAGACGGCTGAAATGACGGATGCGGACGTGGATGCCACCATAGATATCATGCGTCAGCAGCGGCGTTTTTATGTGCCCGCTGAGCGTCCTGCCCAGAACGAAGACCGGGTCACCGTGGATTTTCAGGGAGAGATTGATGGTGTCCCCATGGCGGGTGGCGACGTGACCGATTATTCCGTGGTGCTGGGCTCCGGCCGCTTGCTGCCGGATATCGAACAGGGATTGCTGGGGATGTCCGCGGGAGAAGACCGGACTGTCGCGGTGCAGTTTCCGGCAGAATATCATGTGGCGGAGCTCGCCGGCCAAGCCGCCCAGTTCCATCTGCAGGTCCGGGAAGTGGCAGCGCCACAGTTGCCCGAAGTGGATGCGGCTTTTGCCTTGGCGCTGGGTATCGAGGATGGAGACGTTGCCGTATTGCGGCAGGAAGTGCGGGAAAATCTCGAACGCGAAGCGCAGCGGATCAGCCGGGGCCAGGTAAAAGCGCAGATGCTGGACTTGGTAGTGGCCAGCAACCATCCCGATTTGCCCAGGCAAATGATCGGGCAGGAGCTGGAGCGTTTGCAAAAAGACGCCAATGCAGCGGCTGGTAGCGATCTGGACGCGCTGGCCAGGCGCCGGGTGGTGCTCGGCCTGGTGTTGTCGGAAATCGTCCGGCGCGAAAAGCTGCGGGCATCCCCGGCGGAAGTCACTCAGGTTATCCGGGATATGTCCGAACAGTATGAAGACCCGGAACAGTTCATAAGCTGGTACCGTAGTAAACCCGAGCAGATGGAGCAGGCCGAGGCCCTGGTGCTGGAAGACAAAGTGGTGGCATGGCTTCTGGAGCGTGTTAAAGTGAGTGACGAGGCCGTTAGCTTTAACCAGCTCATCGGCCGGGCGCCGACAGGTGAAACAAACGCGGAATAACCGGTGTCCGACGCTGGCCCGTGTCAACAGACAGGAGCATGGATTATGTGGAAACAGACTGAAGGCCAGATGGCACCCGCCGTACAGGGGCTGGGGTATGTGCCCATGGTGGTCGAACAGACCGGACGCGGTGAGCGATCCTATGATATTTACTCCCGTCTGCTCAAGGAGCGGGTGATTTTTCTGGTGGGCCAGGTGGAAGACATGATGGCCAACCTGGTGGTCGCCCAGTTGCTTTTTCTGGAAGCGGAGAATGACAAGGACATCTCGCTGTATATCAATAGCCCGGGTGGGTCCGTCACTGCGGGCATGGCGATTTATGACACGATGCAGTTCATCCGTCCGAAGGTCAGTACACTCTGCATCGGGCAGGCGGCGAGCATGGGCGCGGTATTGCTGGCCGCCGGTGCCGAAGGCAAGCGTTTTGCGTTGCCCAATGCGCGGATCATGTTGCATCAACCCTCCGGTGGTTTTCAGGGACAGGCGCATGATATCGAGATTCATACCAAAGAAATCCTGCGTATCCGGGAGCGGCTCAATGATATCCTGGTCCATCATACCGGGCAGAGCCGGGAACGCATCGAGCAGGATCTCGACAGGGACTTTTTCATGTCGGCCGAAGAGGCCCAAACCTACCATCTTGTGGACGCCGTGATCAGTCATCGCGGTGAAAACGAGACCGCCTGAACAGGCAGGAGAACAGCTATGGCTGGAAAGCATGAGGGAAGCGGTGAAAAGACGCTGTATTGTTCGTTCTGTGGCAAGAGCCAGCACGAGGTCCGCAAGCTGATCGCCGGTCCTTCGGTGTTCATCTGCGACGAATGCATCGAGTTGTGCAATGACATCGTCAAGGACGAGGTGCTGGATGACCACAGTGAGGCTCAGGACAAGCTGCCCAAGCCCATGGAAATCCGCAAAACGCTGGATGATTACGTGATTGGTCAGGACGTTGCCAAAAAGGTCTTGTCCGTGGCGGTTTACAATCATTACAAGCGTCTGGAACATGGCGGCAAGGACAATGAGGTGGAGCTGGACAAGAGTAATATCCTGCTCATCGGCCCCACCGGTTCGGGCAAGACCCTGCTGGCGCAGACCATGGCTCGCCTCCTGAACGTGCCCTTTGCCATGGCCGATGCCACGACACTCACGGAGGCCGGCTATGTGGGTGAGGATGTCGAAAACATCATCCAGAAACTGCTGCAGAAGTGCGACTATGATGTGGAAAAGGCGCAGACCGGCATCGTCTATATCGATGAGATCGACAAGATCACCCGCAAGTCCGAGAACCCCTCCATCACCCGCGATGTTTCCGGCGAAGGCGTGCAGCAGGCTTTGCTCAAGCTGATTGAAGGGACGGTGGCCTCGGTTCCACCACAAGGCGGCCGCAAACATCCGCAGCAGGAGTTTTTGCAGGTGGACACGCGGCATATCCTCTTTATCTGTGGTGGTGCCTTTGCGGGCCTGGAGAAGTCAGTCTCCGCGCGTCTGGAGAAGGGCGGTATGGGCTTCAATGCGCCCCTCAAGCGCCGCGACAAGGAAGCGACCGCCGCCTTGCTGATGCAGAACCTAGAGCCGGAAGACCTGGTGCGTTATGGCCTGATTCCCGAGTTCGTCGGGCGTCTGCCCATTTTGGCGCTGCTGGAAGAGCTGGACGAAGAGGCGCTCATTTCCATCCTCACTGATCCGAAAAACGCTTTGGTGAAGCAGTATCAGAAGCTTTTTGCCCTGGAAGGCGTGACCCTGGAGTTCCGTACCGAGGCACTGCGGGCCATTGCCAAAAAGGCCCTGACCCGCAAGACCGGGGCACGTGGTCTGCGTTCCATTCTTGAGCAGATTCTGCTGGATACGATGTACGAATTGCCCTCTATGAGTGGCGTGAAAAAGGTGGTGGTGGATGCCGCTGTCGTGGAAAGCGGCACGAAGCCGCTGCTGGTTTACGATGATGCTGCCAAGGTGGATATGTCTCATCCGGCCTGAAGTCGGGCGGGGATCGTCCTTGAAAAGCTCCATCGACGACCCCATCTGCGTTGCTATTGGTAGTAATCACCTGCTTTTGGAGTAGACCGTGGCCAAAATCGATAGAAGTCTTCTGGTGGAAGAAGAAGCACAGATGGTGCCGGTGTTGCCTCTGCGCGATGTCGTGGTATTCCCGTTCATGGTAATCCCTCTTTTCGTGGGGCGGGCAAAGTCGATTCGCGCCCTGGAAGATGCAATGTCCGGCGAAAAGCAGATTCTGCTGGTATCGCAAAAAAATGCCGCGGACGATGATCCTCAACCGGAGAATATTTACCGGATCGGTACGCTGGCGACGATTCTGCAGTTGCTCAAGTTGCCCGATGGTACGGTCAAGGTGCTGGTCGAAGGAACAGACCGGGCTAAAATCGTATCTTTCCTGCCGGCGGAGGAATCCCTGCGCGCTCAGGTACAGATCGTGGTCAGTGGCGCGGCAAATGATCGTGAGCTGGAAGCGCTCATGCGTTCGGTCAGCGCCCAGTTCGAGGCCTACGTCAAGCTGAACAAAAAAATTCCCCCGGAGATACTATCCACTCTGGCGAGCATGGATGATCCCGCACGACTGGCCGACACCGTCGCGGCCCATCTCGGCCTCAAACTCGAAGAAAAGCAGGAAATTCTGGAGAAGGCGGACACCCGCGCCCGGCTGGAGCATCTGCTGGGCATGATGGAGTCTGAAATCGACCTGCTGCAGGTGGAAAAGCGCATCCGCGGCCGGGTCAAGCGGCAGATGGAAAAGAGCCAGCGCGAGTATTATCTGAATGAGCAGATGAAGGCTATTCAGAAAGAGCTGGGTGATCTGTCAGAAGAGGGCGGCGGTGAGCTGGATGAACTGGCACGTAAAATCGACAAGGCCGGGATGCCGAAGGATGTACGGACCAAGGCCGACGCCGAGTTGAAAAAACTGCGGATGATGAGCCCCATGTCGGCAGAGGCAACCGTGGTGCGCAACTATATCGACTGGCTGGTGGGGGTACCGTGGCGTAAACGCAGCAAAATCACCAAGGATCTCAAGCGGGCCAAGGCCATTCTCGATGCGGATCATTACGGCCTGGAAGACGTCAAGGAGCGCATTCTCGAATATCTTGCCGTACAGGAACGGGTCGGCAACAGCCGCGGTCCCATCCTGTGTCTGGTGGGCCCCCCCGGCGTGGGCAAGACCAGCCTGGGGCGCTCCATCGCTGCCGCGACTGGACGTAAGTTCGTGCGGATGTCCTTGGGTGGCGTGCGCGACGAAGCGGAAATCCGCGGACATCGGCGTACCTACATCGGGGCCCTGCCGGGTAAAATCGTCCAGAGCCTGGCCAAGATTGCTACGCGCAATCCGCTGATGTTGCTGGATGAAGTAGATAAGATGGCGATGGATTTCCGGGGTGATCCGGCCTCCGCGCTTCTGGAAGTGCTGGATCCCGAGCAGAACACGACGTTCAGCGACCATTACCTGGAAGTGGACTTCAATCTGTCCGAGGTGATGTTCGTTACCACGGCGAACACACTCAATATCCCGGCCCCATTGATGGATCGCATGGAGGTAATCCGGATCTCCGGATACACCGAAGACGAAAAGATCCACATCGCTACCAAGTATCTTCTGCCCAAGCAGATAGAAAAGGCGGGGCTGCTGGACGGGGAAATGCAGCTTTCCCAAACCGTCATCCGGGATATCATCCGTTACTACACGCGGGAAGCGGGTGTGCGTAATCTGGAACGGGAACTCGCACGTATTTGCCGGAAGGTGGTAAAGGAACTCCTGCTCGACAAAAAGCGCACGCGTGTGCAGGTTTCGGATCGCAATCTGGACAAGTATCTCGGGGTGCGCCGCTTCGACTTTGGCAAGGCGGAAAAGGAAAACCGTATCGGTGAAGTCACCGGTCTGGCCTGGACTGAGGTGGGTGGTGAGTTGCTGAGTATCGAGGCGGTGGTCGTGCCTGGTCGCGGCAAGCTGCTGATCACCGGTAAGCTGGGGGATGTCATGCAAGAATCCATCCAGGCGGCCATGAGTGTGGTTCGTGCGCGGTCGCGGGCGCTGGGCATTCCCGCAGATTTTTACCAGAACCATGACTTCCATATCCATGTGCCGGAAGGCGCCACGCCAAAAGACGGACCCAGCGCAGGCATCGGTATGGCCACTGCCTTGGTATCGGCGCTGACCAATATTCCGGTACATGCCACGGTCGCCATGACCGGGGAGATCACGCTGCGCGGCGAGGTCCTGCCCATTGGTGGGTTAAAGGAGAAGTTGCTGGCGGCACATCGCGGCGGCATCAGTACGGTCCTGATCCCAGCGGAGAATGAAAAAGATCTGCAGGAAATCCCCAAAAACGTGCGTGATGCGCTGACCATCAAGGTGGTCCGGTGGATTGACGAAGTGCTGGCGATCGCGCTGGAGTCTTCGCCGACACCTTTGCCGCCTGAAAGCGGGGGTGACGTGCTGGTTGGTGTGGTGCCCGGCAAAGGATCTTCCGAGGACAAGGCAATGGCACATTAGAGGCGGTATGAGGACTCATTCCCGCAATTTTAATAATGGAGAATGAGTCCAGAATGCGGCGATATCCAATGTTAATGTCCCTGATGGTGATGATTCCGGAGGGAAGGTCTGGCCGTCCTTTGTGACGTTAGGCATTTTATGCACTTTCTTGACCAGCCTTTTTTTACCCTGCTATAACGTTTTCTGGATAGAGTTGATGCGCAGTTATACCTAGTAACCGAGTCCATAACAGGAGAAAGAAATATGAACAAATCGGAGTTGATCGAGAAGATTGCAGAAGAAGCTGGCGTGACCCGTGCCGCCGCCGGCCATACTCTGGATGCGCTTGTCAAGGTGGTTACTGACGCGCTCAAGGCTGGTGATCAGGTAACTCTGGTCGGTTTCGGTTCATTTCTTGTTTCCAGCCGTGAGGCGCGCAAAGGCCGTAATCCCGCTACCGGCGCGGAAATCATGATCGCCGCAAGTCGCACGCCTAAATTTAAGGCTGGTAAAGCATTGCGTGATGCAGTAAACTAGCGCGTCTGGTTTGGGCGGTTAGCTCAGTTGGTAGAGCGTCGGCTTTACACGCCGAATGTCGGGGGTTCGAGCCCCTCACCGCCCACCACAAATTTTATTGGGGTGGTAGTTCAGTTGGTTAGAATGCCGGCCTGTCACGCCGGAGGTCGCGGGTTCGAGCCCCGTCCGCCCCGCCAATGCGAGTAAGGCGACCCTTTTGGGGCGCCTTTTTTTACGTCGGTATCGCGCGGTGGCGTGAATACCGATATCCGCTAGTAGAATTGTTCAGCGTTTTCTAAAATTGGTTATTGGAGCCGTCGTTAGCCTGTTTTTTTGGCGTTCCGGTTTTCGGGGGATATGTTTATGATGGAAACATTTCGGAATTTCGGCAGATCGTGGGTGGCAAAATCACTCATGGTTTTAATCGCGTTGTCTTTTGTGCTTTGGGGCGTAAGCGGGTATTTATTCTCCGGACACTCAGCCTCATCTGTCGTGGCGACGGTGGATGGCCAGAAGATCAGCGATGCCGCATTTCAGAAACGTATGAAAGATACCCTGGCGCGTTATAGCCATATTTTTGGCGCAACGACGGCGGCGAAGATGGCGGCGGATAGGAGTTTCGGTCTGGAGGTGCTTAATGGCTTGATTGACAACATGCTTTTGGGCAGGGAGGCGGGCCGCCTGAACTTGCAGGTGCCGGATGCTGCGTTGGCGAAAAAAATCGAATCCATTCCAGCCTTTCAGGAGAAGGGTGTTTTTTCCAAAAGCCTTTACCAGAAATTGCTGGCTGCCAATGGAATGACGCCGGCACAGTTTGAAGACATGCTGCGGGAGAGTATGCGTCTGGAGCAGTTGCAAGTCGTTCCTCAGGTTGTAGCCACGGCATCGAAGGTCGAGGCTACCCGGATTTGGGCTTGGTCACAGGAGTACCGTGATGTCAGCACCGTAGATGTCCGGGATAGCGACTTTGCTGCGGCAGCGGGGCCAACGGCTGCCGAGGTGGCCGATTACTACCACGCCCACATGGATCAATTCCAGTTGCCGGCGCAGGTGCAGGTACAGTATGTGGTACTGGGGCCGAAGGATTTTGTCGCCAAGAGTGGCACTCCGACCAGCCCGGCAGTCAGTTCTCCCCCTGTGGCGACCCCACATTCCGCTGTTGCCGTTAATAGCTCTGCCGAAAACGCCTTCCAGGCCCAAGTGGAGAATTTCAAGGATCGCCTGTTCAGCAGCCCCGATGGGTTGAACGCGGTTGCCAAAGCCTATGGCCTGACGGTTCAGGAAAGTGGCGTACTTACCGCTGGAAAGGTGCTTACCCAAGGACCTTTTTCGGACGCCAAAGCGCTTGATCTAGCGTTTAGCAAGGCGGTGCTCGCCGGAAAAAATAGCACCGCGCTTACCTTGGCGAACGGGGATTTGTTGGCGGTGCATCTGCTTCACTATACACCAGGTAGTGTCCAACCCCTGAGTGCCGTCGCAGGAACCATTACGGCAAAACTAACCACGGAAAAGGCGGAGCAACTGGCCCGGAAGAAAGCGCAGGCATTGCTGACGGCGGCGCGGCAGGCGAAGGATATGAATATGTTGACAGAGCATGGCGCCTATCCGCTGCATGCGTACCGCGATGTAACCAGACGTAATGCGCTGGGGTTGGATAAGGCGGTGTTGGAGGCGGCTTTCATGGCGCCCGCACCGGTTGGCGGTGTCCCCTCCATGGATATGGTGAAGACCGCGTCGGGCTACCGGATTTTTGCCGTTACACGCGTAACTGCCCCTGCGCCAGCGGCCATAAATCCCAAAGTGACGGCGCAAATTCGTGCCTCTCTGGAAGAGCAAAGGGGCCGTCTACTGGCGACTGCCTATCTGAAGGACTTGCGGGAACATGCCAAGGTGAAGATCAACAACGCGCAGTTGGCGCAGATTGCCCGTTGATCAATGACCTGTAGGAGGGGCGGTCAGCCGCTGTAGCAGAGCGGCCAGCGCCGCGCTGAAAATGCCGATCACGGCGCCGCCAAGCACATCGGCGGGGAAATGTGCACCGACCGCCATGCGTGACCATGCCACCAGCACGGCATACACCGCAGCGGGTATCCACAGGATTTTGGAGGCCTTCCCCAGGAGCAGGCTGCCGCCGAGCAGAAAGGCCATTGCCGCATGGCCGGAGGGAAAGCTGTGCCAATATTCCGGCCTTCCCAGCACATGTACCGACAGAGACCCAAGTGCAACTACCGGGCGGGGGTAAGCGAGCCCTGATTTGAGCGCCACGACGATCAGCCACACGGCCAACTCACCGACGGCAAAATTCCAGACAACAGCAAAGGGCAGCGTCAGGGGCCTTAGCCGGAAGGTCACCACGAGCAGGGCCATCCAGACAGGAAAATATGCCGGCTGGGCAACCCACGATACCGTCTCCATGACTGCGGAAAGCGTCGGCGTATCGCTCAGGTGATTCACCAGCAGAAAGATGCGGTCATTCCACCCGTACCATGTATACCATTCCGGCTGCGGGAGCATCGTGGACAATGTCAGCTCATACCCAGGGCGACAAGCCAAAGTCCGACCCCGCCCAGAGCACTGAGCATGGCCATGCCGAAAAGCCAGACCCTTCCAGTCAAGGCCGTGACAGAGGCCAGTGAGATGGCGATTTGTAAAAAGATCATCGCAATGGCCATGTCGTTATGCGGCCTGTTCAATTGCTCCGAACGCATATTGGCCGCTGTGGAAAGTTGTTCCAGTTGCCGGGCTTCGGCCTGAACGGTCTTTTTCTGGCTCGTATATTTGATGATTTCCTTCTGGTATGGCTCTGCCTGTTTCTGCGGAGTCAGATCCACAGCCAGTTGCATGAGATGCTCTTTGGTGCTGATGGCCTGGTAGTAGTTCCACTGATCCGTCGCCTTGGCTTTCTCCAGCACCGCCTCGTTCTTGGCCAGCAACACCTCGTTCATCAGATGAGTCCCCTGATAACTGACAACCGCGCCGATGGTGGCCAGCAGCGCGGTGAAAATAGCCACCCACTGACTGAGGGAATGCTTGTGGGCGGGAGATTCGGCAGCCAAATGAGCGGCTTCTTCGTGCGGGGCATGGGTGTGCAGGGATTCGCTCATGGATTTTGTCCTTTTTACTGGAATGGTTGGCGTAGGGAACCGGAAGGCCCTGCGGCGCCGCAATTATCCTCTATCGCCGCAATTCTGCCTAGCAGTCACACGGTTGGTCCATATCTTCAGGAAACCTGCTCAGATAACGGTGCGCCGCTTGACCTGACCGGTCGGCCAGCTTATAAAACGCCCACTCAGGAGGTGATCGATGTCAGTCATGCCAGAACTTCACGGAGCCTCCAGCGAGGCGGATGTGTTGCAGCAATTGCCCGAGGACGTGCGGGAGCGCATCAAGGATCGCTGGCGGATTTATCAACTCCGCCATCACCCCTCCTGGTGGCGGAGGCTGATGCTGTTTCTGAGCCTGATCGGGCCGGGTATCCTGGTGATGATCGCCGACAACGATGCCGGAGGCGTGATTACCTATGCCCAGACCGGGGCGATGTATGGTATCGGTTTCTTCGTTCCCTTCCTGCTGCTCATGATCCCGGTGGCCTATGTGGTGCAGGAGATGACCGTGCGTCTTGGCGCGGTGACTCACCGGGGACATGCCGAGATGATCTGGGGGCGTTATGGCGCTTTCTGGGGGGTGTTTTCGCTGCTGGATCTGACTGTGGCGAATATCCTGACCCTGGTGACGGAGTTTATCGGTATTCGGGTCGGCATGAGCGTGTTTTCTGTGCCGCCGGTTCTTTCGGTCGCTGTGGCCTGGATCTTTCTCGCCGGGACCATGATCTTTCTGCATTATAACACCTGGGAGCGGCTGGCATTGTGGATTGCCGCAGGCAATATCGTATTTGTGCCCCTGGCTATCGCGGCGCACCCGGACTGGGGCCAGGTTATTGCCGCCGTGGGCAACTGGCATATTCCGGTGGGGACTGCGGTAGGCGCCTTTACCTATGTCATACTCGCCAACCTCGGAACGACGATCGCGCCGTGGATGCTCTTTTTCCAGCAATCCTCGGTGGTCGACAAGGGCCTTACGGTCAATGACATCCCCAGTGGCCAGGCCGATACCGCCTTCGGAAGCCTTTCCATGGGTATCATCGCCATTGCCATCGTCATCCTGACGGGTACTCTGGCGTATGGGCATCTCAACGCCGCCCAGTTTGACATACAGGCGATCCTCCATCTGTTACGAGAGAGCAGCCTCGGTAGTGTCGGAACCGCACTGTTCGCTCTGGGCCTCGTCGAGTCGGGGCTGATTGCGGCCATTGCCATTACCGCAAGTACTTCCTGGGCGGTGGGCGAAGCCCTCAAGCTGCCCCGGAGTCTGAACCTTCGGCCGCAACGGGCCTTGCCCTTTTATCTGTCCGGTATCCTGAGCGCCGGAATGGCTGCTCTGGTGGTGTTGATCCCGCAAATCCCACTGGGTTTTCTGAACCTGACCGTACAGGTGATCGCTTCCATATTCATGCCTGCAGCGATGTTGTTTTTGCTCATGCTGCTGAATGATCGCGAGATCATGGGGAGCTATGTGAACCGGCGCTGGCAAAATTATTCCGCATTCACCATCGTTGGTTTCCTTATTCTGGCCAATGCCGTTTATGGCTATACCGTCGTCTTCCCGTCCGCCTGAGGAGTTTCGTATGCATTCCCAAGAAGACTTTCATTCCGCGGCGACACCGGAATTTCTGGCGTTTCTGGAAGATGAAGTCCATCAGGAACCCAAACCACTGACCCGTGCGCCGATCCAGGGATGGATACAGGTGGCCTTCTGGGGACTGCGTATTTACATCGCGGTCATGCTGATCATGGTGGCCATCGGTTTTGCGCGCGGTATACATTGATCGAGGAGGGCAGGACAGTGCGGAGCACGCAATGACATCTTCATCAACGCCCGTTTCCGCATCTACTTTTCGTCTGGACTGGTCCGCAAAAGTCATTTTATTTGCCATTCTGTCATCCATTTTTTTGGCGGCGATGGACCAGACCGTGGTCTCTACCGCCTTGCCGACCATCGCCCGCGATCTCCATGGTCTGGCCAAACTACCCTGGATTGTGACCGCTTATCTGCTGACCTCCACCGTCTGTTTGCCGGTATATGGTAAACTGGGGGATCTTCTGGGGCGCAAGTATCTCCTGCAATCGGCAGTGTTGCTGTTTTTGGCAGGATCGGTGTTGTCCGGTCAGGCGCAAACCATTGACGAGCTGATGGTGTTTCGGGCCTTGCAGGGTATTGGCGGTGGCGGCTTGCTGGTGACCGCCATCGCCTCCATCTCGGACTTCATTCCCATTACCCAGCGCAGCCGCTATCAGGGGCTGGTGGGCGCCGCCTTTGGTCTCGCGACCTTGGCCGGGCCCTTTCTCGGTGGCTTCATCGTGGAGACCATGGGGTGGCGTTGGATATTCTATATCAATGTGCCCATCGGCATATTTGCCTTTTTCATCATCGGCTTCGCCTTTCCCAAACCGAAAACGGCCGAAAAGGTGCGGATGGATGTGCCGGGAACGGTCCTGCTGACCACCAGCCTGAGCGCCCTGGTGTTATTCGCCAGCGTGTCCGGGACGGTGTTGCCCTGGGATTCGGCCGGACCATGGCTTCTTCTCGCCGCGGGGCTGAGCGCGTTCGGCGGATTTATACGGTCTGAGCGGCATCATCCGGAACCTCTGTTGCCGCTCGCTTTTTTTCGTTTCAGAACGTTTTCGCTGAGCGTAATCATCTCTTTTTTTGTCGGGGTGGCGATGCTCGGCTCCGTCAGCTTTCTGCCCATTTATTTGCAGGACGTGCGTGGTTTCTCGCCGACTGCCTCCGGTCTGGAACTGCTATTTTTGCTCCTGGGCATGCTGGCCATGTCGGTGCTGACCGGGCGCCGGATCAGCCGGACTCAGCGTTATCGGGAGTTTCCCATCGCCGGCGCCCTGCTCATCACCCTGGCGCTTGGGCTGCTTTCCATGCTCGGGCAGCATATGCCCATGTGGCGCATCGACGCGGTACTGGTGCTGCTGGGACTGGGGCTGGGCACGACCATGCAGGTGCTGGTGCTCTCCGCCCAGCTTGCGGTGCCGCATCGCCACCTGGGGGTGGCGACGTCCACCGTCACCTTGTTCCGTTCCATGGGCGGCACTCTGGGGGTTGCGGCTTTCGGCGCCGTGTTTTCTGCCTTTTTGGCGGGGGATCTCACGGTGATGTCCAGGAGGGGGCGCCTGCCCTGATCGTCCAGACGCTGCATACGGACTTTTTGATCGCAGCGCTGTTCAGCTTTGCCGCATCGGTCTGTGCGTGGTTTTTGGAGGATATGCACGTGCTCGTCAAGCGCCGGGATGCCCTCGATCGAGGGTGATCACCGAGTAAGCTGAGGATGGGTGGCGAGTAATTCTTCCGCTTCCCGGCAGAGCGCGCGCCGCTCGAGGATGGTGGCGGGCAGACGGCCGCCCGCCTGCCGCCACAGGACGGCCGCACGGACGCCGCTGAGGAGGAGGGTACGGATGCGTGCGGCATCGTCCGGGTCGCTCAGGAAACGGCTCTCTCCGCTGACGATGATGCGCGGGCGGAGAATGCCGATGGCCTCGGTGTAAGTCTGGGCGAGCCCGGCAACGATGCTGCGTTGCATCGGATCAGCAAAGTGGGCGATCTGGCGTTGGGCCTGCTCGACGCCTTCCTGAACGCGCCGGGTGGCCGAGGCGTTTTTGAGCAGGTGCTTGCCGAGGGTGGTCAGCGCCATGCTGTAGCGCAGCAGTTCGGCCTCCCGGGCGTTGCCGGGACCGCGTTGCAGCAGCGGGCAGAGCAGCGCCAGAGAGTGACGCAGGCTGTCGACATCGCCCAGGGCGCGCAGGCTGTCCTTGCTGTCCAGCGTCAGAACGCTCCTGATGCAGGTCTGCAGGAGGTCTCCGGGTTGTGCGCCATTACGCGCGATGTCTTGCACCAGCAGGGCGCTGCGCAGGACACCGGCGAGGCCCAGGGCGCGGTCACGCCGCCGCCGGGCGTCAGGGAGAAGGAATGACCACATGGGTTTACGCCTGTCGTAGGAGAAGGGGGCAATTCATCGTTTAAGCGGGTTCACCATTCAAAATGTCGCCCAAGGCATGAATCAGCGCGCCGACCTGGGTTTCGGTCAGTTTGCGCCCCCGCTCGTTGAGAATGAAAAAGGTGTCTTCCACTCGCTCACCGAAGGTGGAGACTTTGGCGCCGTGGATATTGATGTGCAATGCGCGCAGCGTCTCGCCGACCTGATAGAGCAGGCCGAGGTGATCTGCAGCGCGGACTTCCAGCAGGGTATAGCGGGGCAGGACGCCATTGTCCACGCGGATCTCGGCGGGAACGTGTGCAAAAAAACGGTGGCGCGGATCGCAATGGCGCAACCCAAAACGGGGTTTGCGCACGGCTTTCCCTTCAAGAACAGCGCGGAGTTCGGCAGCCAGGTCGGCATGGGCCTGGGCGCTGTGGGCGAAAGCGTGGCTATTGTCGATGACCAGGAAGGTGTCGATGGCGCGACCATCCTCGCTGGTATCGATCCGGGCGTCGAGGATGTTCAGGGATTGCCGGTCGAGGGCACCGGTAATCTGCTGGAAAAGTCCCGGTCGGTCCGGGCCGTAAATCAGGACCTCACTGCCCTCGGGCGCGTGGGACCGCACCGCGACCAACGCTTTCCGGCTTTTGTGGGCAAGTATCTCCCGGCAATGCCAGAGTAGTTCGTCTTCTGTGTAACGCAGAAAATACGGGCCCGAAAGCTGCTGCCAGAGGGCGTGTACACGTGGATGGTCGGTACTGATGATTTTCTGCAGAACAGCCTGCTGCTTATCGGAGATGATCTGCGGAAGGTCCCGGGTCTGGCGGTCTTTCCGCTGAAGTTCCGTGGCCGTCGCCCGGTATAGTGTACTGAGCAGCAGTCCCTTCCAGTCATTCCAGAGTTCCGGGTTGGTGGCACGCATGTCGGCGACGGTGAGGAGCAGCAGATAGGCAAGATGGCGTTCATCCCGGACCAGTTGGGCAAAGTCGCCGATGACCTGAGGGTCTTCAAGGTCGCGGCGCTGGGAGACAGCGGACATTCGCAGATGTTGTTCCACCAGCCAGACGACCAGGTCTGTATCGCAGGGCGACAATCGCAGACGCCGGGCAAAACGCCGGGCTTCCTGAGCGCCGATTTTGGAGTGATCGCCGCCGCGGCCTTTGCCGATATCGTGGAAGAGACCGGCCAGCACCAATAACTCCGGTTTTTCCACCTGCCGCCGGGCGGCTTCGGCGACGGGCAGGAGTGGTGCCTCGCCAGTCCAGATCTGACCGAGGTTGCGGAGCAGAAAAAGGGTATGCTGGTCGACGGTATACGCATGGAAGAGATCGTGCTGAATACGTCCGGTGATACGTCCGAAGGCAGGGAGTATGCGTGCCAGCAGACCACATTGCTGCATCATGGCGAGGCTGCGATAGGCGCCGTCGGGCTGGGCGAGAATGGCGAGAAGTTGCTTCTGCGCGACGGGATCTTGGTCCAGATCCCGCGGGTGAATGGCGTTCCGCAAGGCGTACAGATGGCGTTGCGTCTGTGCGTCGAGGGTGCGCCACCGGGGGTCTTCCGCCAGGCTACGGAACAGGCTCAGAATATGCCGGAGCAATTGTACATCATTGCGATGCAACGTGGGCCGGGACAGGGCCACGCGCTGGTCGGTAACCTCCAGCGCTGGGGTGCGTGCGGCCAGATGCTGCGCGATGTTTTCCTGGGCAATGGCGGCGATACGCAGAATATCGGCGAAGGCGCGATAGAGTTTCTGCATCAATTGTTCGACGGCGGTACGTCCCGGCCGATCGGTGTAGCCTAGTTGCCGCGCCAGAGGTGCCTGTAGATCGAGGCGCAGACGGTCTTCGTGGCGTCCGGTGGCGTGGTGCAGGGCGATCCGCAGGCGGGAGAGCAGGGCCTGGGCGCGCAGGAGCTGACGATATTCCTCGCCGGTAATGATGTCCTCATCGCGCAGGCGACGCAGACTGCCCTCCCCGAAAACACTGGCCGCGAGCCATTGCAGATGATGGATATTGCGTAGCGCACCGGGACCTTCCTTGAGGTTGGGTTCGAGGTGAAAGGCCGTGTCGCTGCAGCGGGCGTGTCGGTTTTCTTGCTCCGCCAGTTTGGCAGCGAAAAAAAGCGAGGGAGGCCAGGGGGGATTTTCCCGTAACGCGTCGCTCAGTTGTTGCAATAATGGGTGCGATCCGGCCAGATAACGGGATTCCAGCAGGGTGGTGGCGATACCCAGATCCTGACGCGCCTCCTGCAGGCATTCGTCCACGCTGCGGACGCTGTGCCCCACCTGCATCTGCAGGTCCCAGAGGCAGGTCAGGAAGCCTTCGATGAAGCCCTTTTGTACCGTCGTGAGCGTCGGTGGGGTCAGAATCAGGAGATCGATGTCGGAGCGGGGGAAGAGGGTGCCGCGCCCGTAACCGCCTACGGCCGCCAGGGCGAGTTCTTGCGCCGTCGCCGCATCTGCACCCGATGTGCTCTGCCAGAGCCTGCGCAGGGTACTGTCCACCGCGCGGCAGCGCTGGTGGAGCAGAGCGCTGGCACTCTGCTGTGGCGAGGGGGCGGCTGGCGAAGACCGAACTTCGCCCAACGCAGCGGGCGTCCGGGACTGCGCGGGGTGGATCGTCATTGTCAGACGGGGTCGCCGGGCAGTTGGGTCAGTATTTCATAACCATCATCGGTGACCAGAATGGTATGCTCCCACTGGGCGGAGGCACTGTGATCCTTGGTAACGATGGTCCAGCCGTCGGGCAGGGCCTTGATGTAGCGTTTGCCGGCATTGACCATGGGTTCGATGGTAAAAGTCATGCCCGGCACCAATTCAATGCCTTCACCAGGATTGCCATAATGCAGCACCTGCGGCTCATCGTGGAATTTGCGGCCGATGCCGTGCCCGCAGAACTCCCGGACGATGGAACAGTGCTGCGCCTCGGCGTAGGACTGTATGGCATGACCGATATCGCCCAGGGTTGCGCCGGGTCGCACCTGCTGAATGCCACGCACCATGGCTTCATGAGCCACTTCCATCACCCGACGCGAACGCAACGGCACCTCACCGACGGTGAACATTTTGCTGCTGTCTCCGTGATAGCCATCCTTGATGACCGTGACGTCAATGTTGAGCATGTCGCCATCCCTGATGACGCGCTCGCCGGGAATACCGTGACAGATCACATGGTTGAGGGAGATGCAGACGGATTTGGGAAAGGGTGGATATTCCGGGCTGGGCTGATAGTGGAGCGGCGCGGGAATGCCCTGCAGATCGTTGACGATATAGTCGTGGCAGATGCGGTCCAGTTCATCGGTGGTAACGCCGGCTTTGACATGGGGGCCGATCATCTTCAGCACCATGGCCGTGAGCTGGCCCGCCACCCGCATTTTTTCCACTTCTTCTGCGGTCTTGATGCTGTCCTGGGGGGACGTTTTGCTGCGTTGTAACATGCTGTTCTCCTGAAGCGGCTAAAAGAGAAGCGGTTCCGCCACACTGAGGCTTATTTTATCAGGACTGAGGTGGGTCCGGTAGGCCAGAATTTCCACACCGTCGGTGCGTGCCCGGCGCAGTGCCTTCCCATAGGCCGGATCAATGGCGTCTGCGGGCGCAAAACCCCGACCGTCTTCCCGGCCGATCAGGAAAAGCATCACCGCCCGCCCGCCGCCGCGGACCACCTCCGTCAATGCCCCCAGGTGACGCAGGGCGCGGCTGCTGACGGCGTCGGGGAAGCGGATCACACCGTCTTCCTCCAGCAGGGTGCAGGATTTTACCTCTACGTAGCAGGGCGGCCGACCCTCGGAACTGAGCAGGACATCCACCCGTTCATGGCTGCCGTAAGGCACTTCGCGGCGCAGTTGTGCGTAGTTTCGCAAGGCGGGTATATCGCCCGCAGCGATAGCCTCGGCGACCACGGCATTGGGGCGCTGGGTGTTGATGCAGACCCAGCTGGCGCCGCTCCAGTAGAGTTCCCAGGTCCAGGGAAGTTTGCGTTTAGGGTTGCCGCTCAGGGAGATCAGGATGGGCTGGCCGGGTTCGGCGCAACTGCGCATGCTCCCGGAATTGGGGCAGTGCACAGTGATGATCTCGCCGCTGGCCAATGCGCAGTCGGCAAGAAAGCGCTTGTAGCGGCGGATCAGGGTGGCAGGGGTGAGGGACGGCAGATTCATGATGCTCAGCCTAGCGCTGTTCGACGGTGGGGGCCAGTGGGGTAATGCGATAAAGGAGTTGCCCCTCGGCCATCCGGCTGAGCGCCCAGTCGCGCCATTCTGCGGCAGGGCCGCCATGCAATCCGGCTGGCGTCATCCAGCCGAGCAGTCGCAAGGTCTCCTCCCAGGCCTGGCTGGGTTCGCCCGCCCAGGCGGGGCTGCCGAGGCTTTTGGACAGCTTGCGACCGTCGGCGTTACAGAGCAGGGGCAGGTGCCCATATTGCGGGGAGGGCAGGTCCAGCGCGCTTTGCAGATAACGTTGCGTACCAGTGAGGGCACGCAGATCGCCGCCGCGGATCACTTCGCTGATGCCCTGCTCTCCGTCGTCCACGACAGAGGCCAGGATATAGGCGAAGTAGCCGTCGGCACGCAGCAGGATGGGGTCACCCTGTGCTGCGGGCGTATCTTGCCAGCCGTGGAAACGATCCTCCCAGAGGGGCAAGGTGTCCGGCACCCGCAGACGCCAGGAGCGGGCCCGCCGTCCGGATGCCAGGCCTTGCCGGCAGACGCCCGGATAGCGCTCGCCGAAGCCTCGGATGTCCCGGCGGGTGCAGGCACAGGGGTAGGCCATGCCCTTGGATTGCAAAGCTGTCAGCGCTTGCTGATAGATCGCCTTGCGCGGAGACTGGGTCAGCACCGGTCCGTCCCAGTCCAGCGCCATGGCCTCCAGTTGCCGGAGAATGGCGTCGGCGGCACCCGCTCGCACGCGGCCCTCATCCACATCCTCCAGGCGTAGCCGCCAGCACCCGCCCTGACTACGGGCGCTGAGATAACTGCCGACGGCAGCAATGAGTGATCCCGCATGGAGCGGGCCGCTGGGGGAGGGCGCAAAGCGTCCGGTGACGGCGGGGGTACTGGGCATGGCTTCCTTCAGGTGGTGACCTTGCTATAGTAGCGCAAGCAGTGGCCAAGACGGAGTGAACATGGCGGGCGGAGAGTTTGCGTTCATCGAGCGGTTGCGGTGCCGACTGGGCAAGACGGCCAGTGGTGTGCGGCTAGGTATCGGTGATGACGCCGCCTGGTTGGACCCAGCGGGTCGCCAACTGGTGGCGACCATGGATACCCTGGTCGCCGGTCGTCACTTTTTCCCCGAGGTCAGCCCGGAAGACCTCGCCTGGAAAGCCCTTGCGGTGAATCTCAGTGACTTGGCCGCCATGGGTGCGGAAGCGCGTTGGTGTCTGCTCAGCCTGGCCCTGCCGCGGCGGGAGGAAGGCTATGGGGAGTGGTTGGAAGCATTCGCAACGGGTTGGAGCGCGCTCGCCGACCGGCATGACGTTACCCTGGTCGGCGGCGATACAGTGGCTACGGATGGGCCGCTGACCGTCTCCGTAACCGCATTGGGACTTTCCGGCCATGGGGTGATGCGCCGTGACGCGGCACGACCGGGAGACGTGATCTGGGTTACCGGCACTCTTGGCGATGCGGCCGCCGCCCTGGACCTGGCTTTGCTGGAACGTGACCAGGAGAGGCAGGCAGTTCCCTGCTCAGCACCACAGCGGGACGCATTGGAGGCACGACGGCTGCGTCCCACGCCCCGTCTCGAATTCGGCGCGGCGGCGCTGGCGGGTGGTGTACTTTGTGCCGTGGATTGTTCCGACGGCTTTCTGGCCGACCTTGGCCATATTCTGAAGGCTTCGGGTGTCCATGCGCAGGTCGCCCTGGATGCGCTACCCTTGAGCCCGGATCTCGCGGATCTGGCGCGGACCGACCCGGAACGCCTGCGACGCTGGCCCCTCACCGGTGGTGATGATTATGAACTGATCCTCTGTGCCGCTCCTGCCTTATCGACGGCAATGCAGGAGGCCGCCCGGTCGCTCTCCCTGCGCTTGACGGCGGTGGGCAGCATCCTGCCAGCGACCCCCGATGCCCGTGCCGCGGTCACCCTGACCTGGCGGGATGAACCGCTGTCGCTGCCCTTTTCCTGGGGGCATGTCCATGCACTCTAGGCCCTGGTATCACTGGCTGGCGTTGGGCGGCGGCAGCGGCCTGTCGCCCATTCTGCCCGGCACCATGGGTACCATCGCTGCCATTCCCTTGTATCTGCTGCTGGCCCTCGTGGTGCAGAACAATGTGGTTTATACGTTGGTGTTGGTGGCGATCATCGCCGTAGGACCATGGCTCTGCGGGCAAACCGCGCGGGAGATGCAAAATGGCGGCGGCATGCGGGCCCTGGACCCGCCGGCCATCGTCTGGGATGAATGGGCGGGCCTGTTGCTCACCCTCTGGCTGGTGCCTTTCAGCTGGTGGACGCTACTCGCCGGGTTCCTGCTCTTCCGCTTTTTTGACATGCTCAAACCTTGGCCGATTTCCTGGCTGGATAAACATATTCATGGAGGCACGGGAATCATGCTCGATGATTTGGCTGCGGCGATCCCGGCACTGATTCTTCTGCGACTCATGCTGTGGGGAGGCTGGTTATGACGGATGACCCTACGGACCGTCTGCGGATATTCTTGCCCATGCGCCCCGCGGCCTTGCCCGATGCCCAGCGTCTGGCGGCCTGGGCCACGCGGGCCGGGATGGAGGTTCGGGTGGAACTCGTCGCCACATTGCCCGATTGTTCCGCCACGGCGCTGGCCATTGGCGAGTTTGTGAACGCCGCGGACTGGATAACATCATCATCCCGCACCCATCTGCCGGCCGGCGACTGGGCCTCGTTGCGTGATTGGGCAAGCCCGTATCTGCCCGTTTGCGACGTGCCTTTTAGCCTTTTCAACGACAACGGCACCACGCCGGAAGTTTTGCCGGGCGAGTATTGGGTCGAGGCCGGAACACCGTGCGCCATGTCGCTGCACATGGCGCCGCCGGAATGGTCCTTACTCCAGCGCGCCAGTGCGCGGGACACCCGGCTCGCCCTGGCGGAGTCTTGTACCGGCGGCGATTTGGCCGCGCGGATCACCGCCCTGCCCGGCTCCTCGGCGCTGCTGCGCCACGGGTTTGTCACCTACAGTAATGAAGCGAAAATTCGGTTGCTGAAGGTGCAGGAAGCGACCCTCGCGCGGGTCGGGGCCGTAGCGGAGGAGACCGCCCTGGAAATGCTCGCCGGTGCATTGCGCGAAGCGGACATCGCCGCGGCGATCACCGGCATCGCCGGGCCGGGAGGCGCCGTGCCCGGCAAGCCGGTGGGTACCGTCTGTATTGCCTGGGGGGCACGGGGCATGGAACTGCAGGTGCGGACCGGTCACTTTCACGGAGACCGTTGGTCGGTGCAGTATGCGGCGGGTTCGGTAGCCCTGGGCGGATTGCTGGGGTTGTTGCGGTAACCATCGGCCGTTTGCCCCGCCCGCCCGCTCAGGTAGAATGCCGGGAAAGGTTGTTCCGATGACCCAGCAGTACCGGATCATCAGGCCCTGCCGCGCGCTACTACAATAAGGTGTTTTGCAAGGACGGGTTACCCCTTGATTCTGGAGAAGGAAAATATTATGGATGAACAGCGCAGCAAGGCCCTTTCGGCGGCCCTGTCACAGATTGATAAACAGTTTGGTAAAGGCGCCGTCATGCGTCTTGGTGATCATAATGCCATCAAGGACATCGAGGTCTACTCCACCGGTTCGCTGGGTCTGGATCTGGCGCTGGGTGTTGGCGGCCTGCCCCGAGGCCGGGTGGTAGAGATCTACGGGCCGGAATCTTCCGGTAAGACGACTCTCACCCTGCATGCCATAGCCAGTTGTCAGGCTGCAGGCGGCACCGCCGCCTTTATTGATGCCGAGCACGCGCTCGACCCGGGCTATGCCCACAAGCTCGGCGTCGATCTCGAAAACCTCCTGATCTCCCAGCCCGATACCGGCGAGCAGGCTCTGGAAATCGCTGACATGCTGGTGCGTTCCGGGGCGGTGGACCTCATCGTCATCGACTCCGTGGCCGCGCTGACCCCCAAAGCGGAAATCGAAGGCGACATGGGCGATTCCCACGTCGGTCTGCAGGCGCGTCTGATGAGTCAGGCGTTGCGCAAGCTCACCGCCAATATCTCCCGGACCAACACCCTGGTCATTTTCATCAACCAGATTCGCATGAAAATCGGGGTGATGTATGGCAGTCCGGAAACCACCACCGGTGGTAACGCCCTTAAATTCTACGCCTCCGTGCGTCTGGATATCCGCCGCATCGGCGCGATCAAGAAGAGCGACGAAGTGGTGGGTAACGATACCCGCGTCAAGGTGGTCAAGAATAAGGTCGCACCACCTTTCCGCGAAGCCGAATTTGCCATCTATTACGGTGAAGGCATCTCCCGACTGTCGGAACTGGTGGACCTCGGTGTGAAGTTCGACATCGTCGAAAAAAGCGGCGCCTGGTACAGTTACCAGGGCGAGCGTATTGGTCAGGGCAAGGACAATGCCCGCCAGTACCTCAAGGAGCATCCGGAACTGGCGGCCAATATCGAGCAGCGGATACGGGCAGCGGCAGCAGGACACCCTTTGGCCTTTGCCGAAGAGGTGGCAGAGCCCGCAGCGGTCGGCTAGTTGACGGCAGAACGCGGCGATCCCACCGCGCTGGCGCTACGGTTGCTGGCGCGCCGGGAGTATGGACGCCGGGAGTTGCGTGACAAACTGCTCCGTGCGGGATATGACGCGGGGGACGTGGCGCTGGCGCTGGAGGCGCTCGTCGCTGCCGGCTATCAGGATGATGCGCGTTATGCGGAAATGCTCACCCGTACCCGCGTGCGTCAGGGGCACGGGCCGTTGCGCTTGCGTCAGGACTTGCAGCGGGCAGGGGTGGAGGCTACCGCAGCCCTGGAGATTGACTGGCTGCAGCAAGCGCAAGCCGTCTGTCAGAAGCGTTTCGGCGACACGCCGCCGACGGACGCCAGAGATTATGCCCGGCGCGCTCGCTTTCTGGCGGGACGGGGATTTACCGGAGAGACGATTCGCCGAGTGCTGGGCGCCGGTAGAGAAAGGGATTTCTCTGCCGATTGACAGCGGGTGAGGGGCGGAGAAACCCCGCCCGGAGACAAAAACATTTTATCTTTACACAACGGAAGACCGATGCAAGCGCAAGCCATTCGCCAAGCTTTTCTGGAGTATTTTGTGGAACAGGGGCATCAGATCGTGCCCTCCAGTCCCCTGATTCCCCGTAACGATCCGACCCTGCTGTTTACCAATGCCGGTATGGTGCCCTTCAAGGACGTGTTTCTTGGCCTGGAAACCCGTCCCTACCGGCGCGCCGTTTCCTCGCAGCGTTGCATGCGTGCGGGTGGCAAGCACAATGATCTGGAAAATGTCGGTTACACGGCGCGGCACCATACCTTCTTCGAGATGCTGGGCAACTTCTCCTTTGGAGACTATTTCAAGCGTGAAGTGATCGGTTTCGCCTGGCGTTTCCTCACCGAACGTCTGGGCCTGCCGCCGGAAAAGCTCTGGATTACGGTATACGAAGAGGATGATGAGGCGGCCGACATCTGGCTGAACGAGATCGGTATCGATCCTGCGCGCCTCTCCCGCTGTGGCGAGAAGGACAACTTCTGGAGCATGGGCGACACCGGTCCCTGCGGCCCCTGTTCGGAGATTTTCTATGACCACGGCCCCCATATTCCCGGAGGCCCTCCGGGTAGTCCGGAGGAGGATGGCGATCGCTATATCGAAATCTGGAATCTGGTCTTCATGCAGTTTGACCGGGACAGCAGCGGCACCCTGACCCCGCTGCCAAAACCCTCCGTCGATACCGGCATGGGTCTGGAGCGTCTCGCGGCCGTGCTCCAGGGCGTACATAACAACTATGACACCGATCTCTTCAAGCCGCTGATTGCCGCAGCAGCCGCCATCAGCGGCAAAACGTATGGGAGCGATGCGGCGACGGACATCAGTTTGCGGGTGCTGGCGGATCACATCCGCGCCTGCAGTTTTCTTATCACCGATGGCGTCCTGCCCGCCAACGAGGGCCGCGGCTATGTGCTGCGCCGCATCATCCGCCGCGCCGTGCGTCATGGCCGCAAGCTGGGCATGGAGACGGTGTTTTTCCATCAACTGGTGGCGCCGCTGGTGGCGGAGATGGGCAGCGCTTTTCCTGAACTCACGCGGGCACAGCATGAAGTCGAGCGTGCTCTGGAGCGTGAGGAAACCCGATTCCGGGAAACGCTGGAGCGCGGACTCAGTCTGCTGGAGGAGGCTATTGCGGATCTTGCAGCGGGTGCCGCCATCCCCGGCGAGATCATTTTCCGGCTCGCGGATACCTTTGGCTTCCCTGTCGATCTAACCGCTGATATCGCCCGCGAGCGCGATCTGATCATGGATATGGCGGGCTACGAGGCGGCTATGGCGGAGCAGCGCAGCCGCTCCCGTGCCGCCTGGGCGGGCAGCGGTGAGGTCAAAACCGAGCGGGTGTACCACGATCTGGCCATGCGGCTGCCGGTTACCGAGTTCACCGGCTATTCGGCCTGTGCCGATGAGGGGAAGGTTGTGGCGCTGATCCGCGATGGTGAAGAGGTGGCCTTCCTCGAAGCGGGGGATATGGGTGTGGTTATTCTCGACCGGACGCCCTTTTATGGGGAGTCCGGTGGGCAGGCGGGAGACCGTGGCGAACTCCAGTCGAATGATGCCCTGTTCGCCGTGACTGACACCCAAAAGCCCATGGGTCACCTGCATGTGCATTTGGGGCGCGTGGAATCCGGGCGCCTGCAGATCGGCGATATGGTGGTTGCCAGCGTCGACGAAGTGGCCAGACGGGCGACGGCCGCACATCACTCCGCGACCCACCTGCTCCATGCCGCCCTGCGCAACATTCTTGGCAGCCATGTGCAGCAGAAGGGTTCGCTGGTCAACCCGGAGCGGCTGCGTTTCGACTTCAGTCAGCCGGAACCGGTGACGGCCGCACAGTTGCGGGAAATCGAGCGCGTGGTCAACGCCGCTATCCGTAATAATGTCGGCGCCGAAACCCGGATCCTGCCGGTCGCCGAGGCACAGGCCCTGGGTGCCATGGCCCTCTTTGGCGAGAAGTACGGAGACGAGGTGCGGGTGGTGCGCATGGGTGACTTCTCCATGGAACTCTGTGGTGGCACCCATGTGGAGGCGCTGGGCGATATCGGTGTTTTCAAGATCCTCAGCGAAAGCGGTGTGGCAGCGGGTATCCGGCGTATCGAAGCAGTCACCGGCGCGGTAGCGCTGGAGGCCATTCAGCGTGATGAAGAACGCCTGCAAGCGGCGGCGGGACTGTTGAAAGTTGCCCCTGCAGAACTGGACCAGCGTCTGGCGCAAACCCTGGAGCGCCTGCGCCAGTTAGAAAAAGAGCTGGAAAAGGTCAAGCGGGATGAAGCCGTCAGAGCGGGTGCCGGTCTTGCCGCAGAGGCCGAGGATGTGGGCGGAGTACCGGTATTGATCAGGCGCCTGGAGGGGATGGATGGCAAAGCCTTGCGCGATGCCCTGGATCGCCTGCGCAGTCAGTTACCGGATGGCGTCATCGTCCTTGCGGGTGTGGAAGGGGAGAAAGTGGCGTTGATTGCCGGAGTCGGCAAAGGATTGACTGGACGGGTTCACGCCGGAGAACTGGTAAATATGGTGGCACAACCGTTGGGCGGCAAAGGGGGTGGGCGTCCGGAACTGGCGCAGGCCGGGGCCGGCAATCCGGCGGCCTTGGATGCCGCCCTCAATGCCGCCCGCGACTGGGTCAGAGGCAAACTCGGCTAGTTTCGACCCTGCCACGATCCTTGTCAGTGAGGACCGTGGCCTTGGTCGTGACCGTTATGTCCCCGACCCGGTCCACCACGATCCTCCGGTCGCTGCGCAGGTCCGTGGCCTTCCGGTCCCCGAAAGGTGCCGGGTGGCCGCTGCTCCGGCCCACGATACTGTGGTTGCGGACGTTCCGCCGGACGGAAATGGCGCCACTGCGGGTCGCGATAATGGCGACGGGCATCGCGCTGGACGTTTTGCCAGTCGCGATAATTCCAGTGACGGAGCGCGGGTGGCGGCGCGGCGATGGGGCGCCATGGTCCGCGATAGCCCGGCCCGGCCCACCAGCGGTTACCGTAATAGTAATAGTAGCTTGAGCCCAGATAGAAAATGGGCTGAGGCACGCCATAGGCGGCATAAACTCCGAGGTTGCTCAACCAGATCATCAGGGGTGGCGTGGCGATCGCCATCGGCGGATAGCCCGGTGCCGCATAGATGGGTGGTGCCCCGACATTCAACTGTATGTCTACGGGGGATGCGCTGGCCCCGGTGACTGCCGTTCCGGCATACAGGATGGCGCCGGATACCAACCAGGCGATGTGACGCTGTTTCCCATTCATAAGGATGCTCCTCCAGACTTTTGTTTGGACCACATTGCTAAAGGTACCACCCCGGGTTCCTTCATGCACACCCGGATATCGTCGATGATCGTCGGCCAAAGAAGGGCCGCCAGTTCGCCGGGCGGCGGAAGGGAGGCTACATGGCCCGTTTCGATCCCGTAAATAAGCACCCGGGACGGCAGATCCTCCAGGGCGCGACCCAAGGCCAGGGCCTCGGCCACACCGAAGCCATGGCTCGACAGCAGCCCGGTGCTGTCGTCCAGTTCCAGCATATCCAGGCGCCGCACTGTGCCGGGCAGCGCGCCGCTGCGCATGGTGTCCAGGAGAATGGCCAGACGCGCGCCGCGCATGGCCGTGAGCAGGAGGCTGCCGGGGCGATCGCAGAGCGTGACGTGGACCACTCCCGCGGGGAAATGCCTGGGCAGGCCCGCCTGTTCCAGGGCCTCCGCGAGCCGCCAACCCAGATCGTCGCCCGCGACGGGCGAACCGATGCCGAGGATGCGGACCGGGTTCACCGCCGTTCCACCCGAACCTTCAGGAAATGGGTGGCGCAAGAGATGCAGGGATCGTAGTTGCGGATCACCATTTCGGCATGTTGGCGCAGGGTCTCGTCGTCCCGGTCCAGACCCAGGGTCTCCAGGGAGCGACGCAGGTCCGCCTCGATACGCGCCTGGTTCTGGCTGGTGGGCGGGACGATGCGGGCATGCAGCACCTGACCTGCGGCATCCAGATCGTAGCGGTGCCAGAGTAGACCGCGGGGGGCCTCCGTGCACCCGTACCCAATGCCGGAGCGCGGCACAGCGGGGACGAAGGGCGCCTCTGGCTCGGCGTAATCTTCCAGCAGGCGGCTGGCCTCCAGAAGGGCATAATGGATCTCTGCCGCCCGCGCGACAATGCTGTGGAACATGTTGCGGCTGGGAAAAGCGATGCCGGTACGCCCCAGGGCCTCCCGGACGGGTGTATGCAGGCGATCCAGATTGAGGTTGAGCCGCGCAAGGGGACCCACCAGGTAGGGGCGTCCGTCCAGCGCCGCATAGAGGGCGGTGGAGTGGGGTTCCTGATGCTCCCGGAAATGGCTTTCGTAGTCGGCGATGGGAATGTCCAGGCCGTCACTGGAGACGATGCGCCCCTCGTTCATGGGGTACTCATCCCGGTGGCGCAGGGCGACGCTGACAAAGTCCTGAGGGTCGTCGGGCAGGTTCAACGCGGCGGTCCAGGCCACCAGGGCCTCGGCCCCCGGCAGAGCGGCCCGCACCTGCTCCCGGAGTACCGCCACCTCCGCCCGGTTAGGCGCACGGTGAAAGCCCCCCACCCGGGCGCCCACGGGATGCACCGAGCGACCGCCGAAAAAGCGGATGATCTCATTGCCCAATGCCTGGAGGGCGAGCCCCCGGCGCACGACGTCGGGATACGCGCGCGCCATCTCGGAGACGCTGCTATAACCCAGGAAATCGGGCGCTGCCAGCAGATGGATGTGCAGGCTGTGGCTCTGTATCCACTCGCCGCAGTAGAACACCCGACGCATGGCCCGCACCCAGGGACCTGGTGCCAGGCCGAAGACGCCCTCGATGGCATGCACGGCGCTCATCTGATAGGCCACTGGGCAGATGCCGCAGATGCGTGCCACCATGTCCGGGATCTCCTGGTATTCCCGGTCTTCCAGGAACTTCTCGAAGAGTCGCGGCGGCTCGAAAATGCGCAGGCGCAGGGTTTGAATGCGCCCGTCATGCACTTCCAGGTCGAGGGCACCTTCCCCTTCCACCCGTGCCAGGACGGGCACGCAGAGGCTGATCTCACGGCTTTGAGTCATGGGCCTGCTCCCGCCAATGGCGGCCCGCCTCGGCAAAGGCCGGGGCGCCGCTGTTGATGAAGAGGAAACGCCGTGCGACGGCCTCCGGCACCAGGCCGAGTCCCTCCAACCGCCGCCCCAATGCCATGGCGTTGGGGTTTTCCGCCGGTCCATAGCAGGCGTAGCAATCGCGTCCGAAACGGGGGCACAGCGCCCCGCAGCCGGTGCGCGTCACCGGCCCCATGCACGGCAGTCCCTTGGCCACCAGTACGCAGACTGCCTGATGGCGTTTACACTCCAGGCAGACCTTGTCCTTTTCGAGCGCGGGTACGACCCCGAAAAGGAGGGCGCGCACCGCCCCCAGGACTTGGCGCCCGTTCACCGGGCAGCCCCACAGTTCCATATCCACCGGGACATGGGCGGCGATGGGGGTAGAGGTGGCCAGGCTATGGATGTGTTCGGGCTGGGCGTAGATCTCCGCAATCCAGCCGGGGCCGTCGGCCAGGTTGCGCAAGGCCTGGAGGCCGCCGGCGGTGGCGCAGGCGCCGATGGTGATGAGCCACCGGCTGTTTTTGCGGATTTTCTGGATGCGCTCCTCATCCTCGGACGTGGAGATGCTTCCCTCCACGAAGGCAATATCCACGACCGCATCCGGGTCCACGGGGCCGGCCTCGGCGAAGTGGACGATCTCCACCAGTTCGGCAAGCCGCAGCAGGTCTTCCCCCAGATTCAGGAAGGCCAACTGACAACCGTCGCAGGAACTGAACTTGTGCACCGCGAGGCGCGGTTTGCCAGTGGCCATGACGTCAAAACCCTCGCTCGCCCAGCAGGGCCTGGATCTCTGGGTAGGGGAAGACCGGGCCATCCCGGCAGACGAAGTTTCTCCCCATCTGACAATGGCCGCAATGACCGACGGCGCAGTGCATGCTGCGCTCCATGCTGAGCCACAAGTCCTCCCCCGCCACGCCGCGCCGCAGCAGCTCCTGCACGGCCGCCCGCATCATGGGTTCGGGGCCGCACATCATCACCAGTGCACCGGGATCGAACTGGGCGCGGTCGAAGAGAACCGTTACCGGCCCCACCTGTCCGAACCAGCCGGGGCTGCCCACGTCCGCCGCCAGTCCCACCTGGACATCGGGTAGCCGACTCCAGGCTTCGTACTGGTCGCGCCAGATGAGGTCGTCGGTATGCTTGACCCCTTGCAGGATGGTGAGGCGCCCAAAGCGTTCCCGCCGCCGCAGGATGTAGTGGATGACCGACACCACCGGCGCGCAGCCCAGCCCCCCGGTAAGGAGCACGATGTCCCTGCCTTCGGCCGGTTTCAGGGGCCAGCCCCGGCCGTAAGGCCCACGCAGGCCCAGGCGGGCGCCTTTCCCCAGGCGTGTCAGCCCTTGGGTGACCAGGCCTACGGCACGGATGGTATGGTCGATGAGGTGCCCATCTTCTGGATCGGAGACGATGGAAATGGGCACCTCGCCCACCCCGTACAGATAAACCATGTTGAACTGGCCCGGCTGAAAGCGATAGCTGGCCTGCATTTCCGGGTCGGTGAAGGCGAGGCGCAGGGTGAAGATGGTGGGGGATTCCTGAATGCGCTCCAGGATCTCGACCTCGTGGGGAAGGTAAGGATCAGGCATGATCCCCTCCACAGACGGCCGCCGCTTCCACGCTGATGTCGATGCCCGCCGGACACCAGGCGATGCAGCGTCCGCAGCCCACGCAGCCGGAGCGGCCATACTGGTCGTGCCAGCTCCCGAGCTTGTGGGTCAGCCACTGGCGGTAGCGCTGGCGGGTGTCGGCGCGGATGACGATGCCGTGGATAGCGCTGTGGCCTTCGGTGAAACAGGAGTCCCATTGCCGGGAATGGGTACTGCTCCGACCGTCCAGGGCAGGCTCCTCCGTCTCAGCGTGGCAGAAACAGGTGGGGCAGACGGAGCTGCAGTTGGTGCAGGACAGGCAGCGTTGGGCCACATCGTCCCAGCGGGGATGGTGCAGGTTGGCAAAGAGGTCATCCCGCAGATTGCGGGACGGCAGGGCGCGTTGCTGCGCCTGGGCGGCAGCAACGATCTCCCCGTCGGCGGCGGTCTGCTGGGCGGGATCCAGGGCCTGGAGGGGCAGTTGCCCGAGCAGTGCCTCGCCCTTGGGGCTTCCCGCCGTCGCAATGAAGCCCTCGTCGAGTTCCGCCAGGGCCAGGTCGAAACCCGACTCAGCCCGCGGCCCGTCGCCGGTGGATGCGCAGAAACAGGTGGCAGCGGGATGGGTGCAATGCACCGCCACCAGAAAAAGGTTCCTGCGCCGGGCTCCGTAATGGGGATCCGGGAAAGGCCCTTCCAGGAAGTGCCGGTCCTGCAGACGCAGGGCCGCGAGATCGCAGGCGCGCACCCCGATGACGGCGGTGGGCGGGGCTTCCGGTATCTCGGGGTGAAAGGTGATACATCCGTCACTCTCCGCAGCGCTGGTCCAGAGGACCTCGCGGGGGGCGAAAAGCAGCGGCTTGAGGGCCTGGGGACCGTTGGCCCAAGCGAAACAGCGTGGGTTCTCGTCGCGGTGGAGCCGATACGCACCCGGCTGCTGATGATCGTGGACCCCCCGCGGCAGATCGTCGATGCTGCCCAACTCTTCGTAGACAATGGCGCCGTCCCGCACCTTGGGACCCAGGCAGCGGTAGCCTGCCGCAGTCAAGGCAGCCAGCAGGTGCTGTAAGCGGGGGCGAGGAAGAAAACCGGGTGCGGCCATGGTGATGCAGACTCCCTGTCGCCGGTAGATGACAACATAGTATAGACGGAGTGCGCCGCATGAACCGCCAAGCAGATTACGGGTTGGTGCCGAGGCGCCACTCGGGCCATATGGTTTGCGGCTTGCGGTCGAGAATGGCGGCGTAGACAACCGTGTTGGTCAGTACGCTTTGCACATAGTGGCGGGTTTGCCGAAAGGGGATGTTCGCGGTGAAAATCGGACCCGCCCATGGGCCTGGTGGCGGTGTCCAGCGACCTAGCCAGCGTTGCGGTGCGCCGGGTCCGGCGTTGTAGGCCGCCGCAGCCAGCAGCTCGGAGCCACCAAAATGCTGTTGCTGAAGGCTCAGATAGTGCGAACCCAGGGTCAGGTTGCCGTCGATGCTGTGCAGATCGGCGGTGGCGGCGCCGGCGACATGGGTTTGCAGCCACCGGGCGGTGGCGGGCATCACCTGCATCAGGCCTTGCGCGCCGACGTCGGAGTGGATGCCGAACGCAAAACCCGATTCCTGTCGGATCAGGCCGGCAAGAAAGGCGCGGCGCAAGCCGGTTTGGGCTGCGGCGGCGCTGATTTCCTGTGCATAGGGAAGCACATAGCCTTGTCGCCAGTCTTTTCCACTGCGAATCAGGCTGCTGGCATGGATACCCAGCAGCCACGCCTCATGCTGAAAGGCCGTCCGGGCTGCGGCCTCGATTTCCGCTGGCCCGTTCAACCCCTTCAAAAACTGGTCCCATTCGGCAAGGGCGTCGAAATAGAGTCCGAGATGATAGAGTGTGATCGCGGTCCGCCCGGGAGCATTATTCACGGGAGTAACGCTCACTTCGATGGGTGCGGGCGGGTCGCCGGACTTCAGGATCAGTGGTTTGTTGAGCGTCGCCATGGCCAGTTGCCCGTAATAAGTCCACGGGGATTCCAGAGCCGCGAGCGCGGCATAGGCGGCTTGCGTCTGCCCATGCTGGAGTTGTGCGATCGCGGACCAGAATTGCCATTGCCGCTGCTGCCGTTGAACGGCACCCATCTGCCGGGTGGCCTGCTCCACCATGTTCCAGTCACCGTTGCGCAATGCTGTACGGACCATCCAGGCCAGCAGTCGGGGCCGGGGGTGGAACTGCGGATCGGCCGCGTAGGCCTGGGCATACCAGTGTCCGGATTCGGAACGAAAGGATAGCGTGGCATGATAGGCAGCGTTGTACAGCAGCAGAGATTTATCGGCAGAATCCAGGACATCCAGGGTTTGCACAAACCGTGCGGCGTCTGCGGGATGGATGGCAGCGAGGCGCAGGAGGGCGAGCACCAGTAAATGGGCCTGACCGGCTGGCCAGTTGCCGGTACCATATTGCTGAATCTGCTGAGAGATCCACGTAGCCGGTGTCGTTACCGTCTGCGCAAGCTGGCCGGATTGCGGCGGAGGCAAAAACGATGCAAAGCGCAGCGCGGCGCTGAAGGCCGAGGCCTCGTACATTTGCTGCAGGCGATGCCACAGCTCGGACGTCGTGATTTGCCCTTGTGCCAGATAGACACGCGCCATGGCGTTGCAGGCCTGATCGTTCGCCGGAGCACTGCTCCAGAGGAAATAGGGGGCAACTACCATGCTGGTGCGCAGCAGCGGGTCGCGCGCAGCATCGCAGCGCAAGGAGATCAAATCAGGAGGGCTGCCAGCCTGATACACTTGGGTGAAGTCCGGCCAGTCCTTGCGGCGCGCGAGTTCCAGCAGCCATTGCCGGCGCAGCAGATGGTGCGCCACCCCCCCGGATAGTGCAGGGTATAGCGCTGGTATTGGCGCTGGGTCATGATGTTGAGGCGGGGTTGCAGAGCCCAGTACCCTACCCATGGTCCCATGTAGGTATTTTCCAATTCAGGCAGTGCATCGGCGGCAGGGCGGTAATCGCCCTGAGCGAAAGCGGTTGCTGCCGAGTTCAGGAGTTGTTCCTGAGCGGCACTGAGGATGCCCGCCGTCGCTACGGATGTTCCGCAACCCATCCACAGCACCAGCGACACCAGGACCGCCGCGGGACGGGAGGAGCGTACTCTCAGGGTCGCCTTAAACGCGGCCATCGGCGCTGCTGCCTGATGAACGTCGCAGGGCGGCACCCCCGACGATGAAATGGTGCCATCGGTCCGCTGTCTGTGCTGTCTGCATACGCCTTGACCCCCCGGAGCTTGCTGAAGAACATCATGCCACCAAGTGTGCCGTTCAGGAAGCACTGCGGCTTCTACCTCAGCGCAAGACTTCCGGTAGCGGCGCGAGCAGCGAAGCCAGATCGTCGGGGCCGAAACGGAGCTTTTCTTTTTGCGTTTTCTCCAGCACGCCGGCGGCGAGAATGGCCTTTTTCTCCTGCAGGGCCAGGATTTTTTCTTCAATGCTCCCGGCAACGATCAGCTTGTAAACAAAAACCTGACGTTTCTGGCCGATGCGGTGAGCGCGATCAGTGGCCTGATTTTCGGCGGCGGGGTTCCACCACGGGTCATAGTGAATCACGGTGTCCGCTGCCGTGAGGTTGAGACCGACGCCGCCCGCCTTGAGGCTGATCAGAAAGAGTGGCACTTCACCGCGCTGAAAGCGGTCGATGGGCGTCTTGCGATCCTGGGTGCTGCCAGTGAGCAGCACGTAAGGGATATGCATCTTGTCGAGGCCTGCACTGATCAGGGCGAGCATCTCGGTGAATTGCGAAAACAGCAGAATCTGGCGACCTTCCGCCAGCAACTCCGGAATCATCCCCATGAGCAGGGCGAGCTTGGCGCTGTCCTGTACCTTTCGCGCCTTTTCACTCTTGAGCAGGCGCGGGTCACAGCAGACTTGGCGGAGTTTGAGCATCGCGTCCAGGATGACGATCTGGCTGCGCTGAAAACCCTTGGCGGCGATTTCCTGGCGGATCCGTTCGTCCATGGCGCTGCGTACCGTCTCATAAAGATCGCGCTGCGCCCCTTCGATATCCATGGGGCGGATAATGATGGTCTTCTCGGGGAGTTCCTTGGCGACATCCTCCTTGCGCCGACGCAGAATGAAGGGGCGCACCCGACGGGCCAATAAATCCAGACGCTCAGCATCTCCGTGGCGCTCGATGGGGCCGCGCCAGACCCGTTGGAAACTGCGCCGGTCGCCGAGAAAGCCCGGCAGAAAGAAGTCGAATTGTGCCCAGAGTTCGCCGAGATGATTTTCAAGGGGGGTGCCAGTGAGGGCAAGCCGATGCCGGGTTGGAATCTCACGGATGGCTTCGGCGGCGCGGCCCTGCGCGTTCTTGACCATCTGTGCCTCATCGAGAATCAGCAAATGAAAGTGCTGATTTCTGAGCGTTTCGACGTCCCGCCAGATCAGCGGGTAGGTAGTGAGAATCAGGTCATTGTCAGGTATCTGGGCGAAACGGCTGCTGCGCTCTTTGCCGTGCAGGGAGAGCACTCGCAGGTCAGGAGTGAAGCGTGCCGCCTCTTCCCGCCAGTTGTGAATCAGTGAAGTGGGCATGACGATCAGGGCGGGATCCGTCAGGCGGCCACTTTCTTTTTCCAGCAGCAGATGGGCGAGGGTCTGGGCGGTTTTGCCGAGACCCATATCGTCCGCGAGAATGCCGCCCAAATGATGCTCGCGCAGGAATTGCAGCCAGGCAAGCCCGTCCTGTTGATAGGCGCGCAGGGGGAGGGCAAAACCTGTGGGCAGTGGGACGGGGGGGATCTCTCCGTTTTGGGGCAAAGATCTAGCCAGCGCACGCACGGCATCCATCCCCTCACTGCGCCACTGGCTGTCGTCCACCAACCGGGCGAGGCGGGGCGCGTCAAAGGCGGACATCCGCAAAGGCCCCCCGGCGTCCAGGCTGAACAGATCGATAAGGGTCCCGACCAGAGGTTTCAGGCGATCCGCCGTGGTCTGGATGGGCACGCCCGCCGGGGTGTGCAGATGGATATACTCATCATCGGGAATGGTACCCAGACCGCCTGGATTCAGCCAGCGCGAATCACGGGCGAAGAGGGTGCCGAGCAGGGGGGCAGCGCCAGCCGCTTGCCGTCCACCACGATGCCGACATCGAGGCCCAGCCACCCTTCCTCGGCACCATCCACCTGTACATCCCATTCATCCACCTGCAGGAAGTAGTGACGGAAGCCATCGGGCCAGCGCACCTCCCAACCCTGCTCGCGGAGGGTCTCGACGCCCGTTGACATGAACCCGTTCCAGTCGGCTTCGCTGTCCAGCCCGTAGATGAGATGAGGCAGCGGCGACAGACTGTGGAAAAGGCCGGCACTGGCCGCTTTCAGGCCTGTTTTTCCGAGTGCCTGCAGTGCCTGTTTTTCGGCTGTCCTGTCGCGTTTTATCCGAACCATCTCACCATTGTCGAGGGTCTGGATGGCACTGTCGTCATCCACGGCAACGCGTGCGGGACCATACACCAATGTGGGCTGCGCATAATCAAAGCGGCAGGTAGGACTCCATTGGCCGGGATAGTTGCGGTGCGCCTGAATACCGAGGAGGGCCAGAGTGTCGCACCAAAGCAGCGCTTGCAGAGGCGCTTCGATCTCCCGTAAGCCCTGTCCGGGGTCGGCCACGGGCGCGGGGAGACCAGGCACCGCTTGCTCCAGCATCTCGCGCAAAAGAATGGCTTCTTGCGCATTGAGGGGCGGGGCTTGCAGCAGATCGCGCAGGACCGTGGTCGGCAGGTCCGTCTCGATCGGGCCGATGTCCCCCGTTTCCCCATCCAGGTACCAGGTCGCATCCAGGTGCAGGAAGCTGGTAGCGGGCGGGGTGGTTTCCAGTGTCGGATATTGTTCCCCGCCCCTGCTGATCTTCCAGACCAGCATGCCAGGCCGGTTATCACCGAGTCGCAGGGACGGATTGGCTGGCGAATTGGCGAAGAGGCGTCCGGTACCGGCGAGTATGGCGAGAGCTGCGGCACCGTGGCGGGGGCCGAGATCGAATTCGCCGGTCTGGCTGGCATAGGGGTCTTCCAACAGCAGACGGCGCAGGGCACGCTGGTCCGCCTCGTCGATGAAGCTCGGCGGGCGGCGCAGGGCGCCTTCGAAATTGTACCAGGGGGTGAGACCGGTACATTCTCCGTTTTTGTTCAGGCGGGCCTTACGACAACTGAGAACTGGACCGTGATGATGTCGGCTGTTCAGTTCCAGCAGCCAGTACAGGGTATGAGTGGTAGTCGGCGGCTTGGGTTTGGGCGGATCCAGATGCGAGCGCAGCTCGCTCAGCCATTGCATCACATGCGGACGCAAAGCCGGGGCCGGCGTCGGCGCCGTGTGGCTACGACCGGCCAGCAGCGCGAGGAGCACCGCGGTGACGTGTTTGCAGCGACTGCCTACCGGGCAGGTACACAGGGTTACCAGATGCCCTTGGCTGAGGTGGATGTCTACCCGGTATGGCGTACGTGCCGTGCCCTGCACCAGGGCACTGAGGTCGGTGCTGCCACGCTGCTCCAGATGGCTGATGGACTTCTGGTAAGGTTGGGCTTTGCGAATCTCCAGATCCCCCACCCATCTGCGGATATCTTCGTAACCGTACGTCCCCAGCGTGGGCATCGCACTGGCATCGCGGTGCCAGTTCATCCAGTCATTATTGGTAGGCATGGGTGTGCTCGGTGTTTTGATGATATCGGGAAATGCACCGGGGCGATGCCGCCGTGCAAACCGCCTATGGTACACAGTCGGGGGGTAGGAGGGGAAGCGGTTCGGGGTGGTCTACCGGTATCCTCGCCAGCGCCTTGCCGTTATCATGAGCGGAACGGCACACATGGAGAGGGCAGAAGATGGTGGCTTTTGGCACGAGTGGGTTGCGGGGTCTGGTGGTGGATCTGTCGGATAAGGTCGTTTATGTGCATACCCAGGCCTTTCTGCGCTATCTTGCGGAAATCGGCGAGTTTCACGCCGGGGATGCGGTGATACTGGGCGGCGACCTGCGACCCAGCACGCCGCGGATGCTGGCCGCGGCCTGGGCCGCGGTCCTCGCGGGGGGCGGGCAGCCCCGTTTCGCCGGATACCTTCCCTCGCCGGCGTTGGCGTTTGCGGGATTGGCGGTGGGAGTACCATCCCTGATGGTCACTGGCAGTCATATTCCGTTTGATCGCAATGGCATCAAATTCAACCGCCCCCATGGGGAATTGATGAAGGCCGATGAGGCCGGGATCCTGCGTCAGGATATGACGGTGGATACGGCCCTTTTCGACGCCGCGGACGCGCTGCGCAAGCCAGCCGTTTTGCCCGCCGCCGACCCGCACTGGCTGGCGCTCTATCAGCAGCGTTACCTGGACTTTTTCGGCACGGACAGTCTTGCCGGATGGCGACTGGGCGTCTACCAGCACTCCGGCGTCGCCCGTGACCTGCTGGTGACACTGCTGGAGTCGCTGGGTGCGGAGGTGCTGCCCCTGGGCCGCTCCGCGGATTTTGTGGCCCTGGATACCGAGGCCCTGCGCCCCGAAGACACGGTTCTGGCGCAGCGCGCAGTGGCTGAGTACCATCTCGATGCGCTCCTGACCACGGACGGCGACGCCGACCGTCCCATGATTGCTGATCATGAGGGCCGCTGGTGGCGTGGCGACGTGCTGGGGATACTAACTGCCCATGCCTTGGGCGCCCATACGGTAGTCACGCCGGTAAGTAGCAACACGGCGCTGGAGTTGTCCGGCTTTTTTCCGGAAATCCTGCGCACCAGGATCGGTTCCCCTTATGTCATCGAGGCGATGCAGGCCGCGTTGCAGGAGGGATTGATGCCCGTCTGCGGGTATGAGGCCAACGGCGGTTTTCTGCTGGGCAGCCCGCTTACCCGTGATGGCCGCACCCTGGCGCCCCTTCCCACCCGCGACGCCATCCTGCCCATGCTGACGGTGCTTGCGGCGGCGCAGGATCGTGGCGTCCCCCTGGCAGCCTTGCTGGCCGATCTGCCACCCCGTCATACCGCCAGTGACCGTTTGCAGAACTTTCCATCGGCGCTGAGCCGGCGCCACCTGGATACTTTTCGCGGTGACGACAAGGCGGCCAATCTCGTGGCCTTCAATACGGCCTTTGGAGAAATTGCGGGTGCCGCGCAGCACATGGATCTGACGGACGGCATCCGGGTGACCCTCGCGCCGGGCGGCATCATTCATCTGCGACCTTCCGGCAATGCGCCGGAACTGCGCTGCTATACGGAGGCCGATAGCCCGGAGCAAGCCGAGACCATGCTGCGGAAGGCCTTAGAGGTCATGAATGGCTGGCGGGCCTGAGCGGCGGATGCGGCGCATCTTTTTTCCGCGCATCTGGTGGGTGTACATCGGCACCGGGCTGCTTATTGCGGATCTGCTGCTGATGGTGCTGCGCTATCTGGGCGTGGTGTTCAAAACCAACGCCGTGGCGGAAATGGCGGTCCACCACGGCACCGATGCCCAGGCGCAAAGTCTGCTGCGTCTGGCAGACGTGCTGAATGCGGTTCACTGGAAATGGATCGGCGAAATTTTTCTGGTCGGAATTGTTTTGCTGCTTATCGGTATATGGAAACCCTTTTACCGGAAAAAATAAACCCGCCGATCTTCACCCCATGCCCTGGCTGCGCAGATAATCCTCATAGGTGCCCTTGAAGTCCTGAATGCCCCGCGGAGTGAATTCGATGATGCGGGTGGCCAGGGAAGACACAAACTCTCGGTCATGGCTGACAAAAAGTAAGGTTCCGTCGTATTTCTCCAGGGCCGAATTGAGAGACTCGATGGATTCCATATCCAGGTGGTTGGTCGGCTCATCGAGAATCAGCACATTGGGTTTCTGCAGGGTGAGTTTGCCGAAGAGCATTCGCCCCTTTTCGCCACCGGAGAGCACCTTGACCGAACGATTGACCTGGTCCTGCCCGAAGAGTAGGCGGCCCAGCACGCCGCGGATCACCTGGTCATCATCGCGCTCACCGCGCCACTGGCACATCCAGTCGAAAAGCGTCATATCCTCCGCAAATTCGGGGCATAATCCTGGGCGAAGTAACCGATACGCGCATTCTCCGCCCATTTTATTTCGCCGGCATCGGTGGTCAATTCGCCCACCAGGCAACGCAACAAGGTGGTTTTGCCCAGACCATTGGAGCCGATAATCGCAACCCGTTCGCCCGCTTCGACATGCAAGCGCAGTTTATGAAACAGGCGCAGATCGCCAAAGGATTTGCTCAGGTCCTTCCCATCCAGGGCATTGCGATAGAGTTTGCGTTCCTGATGAAAGACCAGATAGGGATTTTGCCGACTGGAAGGCTTCACTTCTTCAAGCTGGATTTTCTCTAACTGACGGGCGCGGGAAGTCGCCTGCTTGGCCTTGGAGGCATTGGCGGAGAAGCGACTCACAAAGCCTTGCAACTCGGCCATCTTCTCCTTTTTCTTGTCATTGTCGGCGAGCAATTGATCCCGCACCAGGGTTGAAGCCTGCATATATTCATCATAATTGCCGGGATAAATGCGTAACTCGCCATAATCCAGGTCAGCCATGTGGGTACAGACGCTATTCAGAAAATGGCGGTCATGGGAGATGATGATGACGGTGCTGTTGATGTTGCTGATGAGTTCTTCCAGCCACTGGATGGTATGAATGTCGAGGTTATTGGTCGGCTCGTCCAGCAGCAGAATATCGGGGTCGGCGAAAAGCGCCTGCGCCAGCAATACTCGCAGTTTCCAGCCGGGGGATACCGCCGACATCAATCCGCTGTGCTGCGCCAGCGGAATACCCACACCACTCAGCAACTCCCCGGCCCGGGACTCGGCCGCGTAGCCGCCCAACTCGGCAAACTCCACCTCCACATGCGCCACCGCCATCCCTTCTTCGTCGGTCATCTCCGGCAGGGCATAGAGGCGATCGCGTTCCTGCTTGATGCGCCAGAGCTCGGCGTGACCCATGATCACCGTGTCCAGTACGGTACAGTCTTCAAAGGCAAACTGATCCTGCCGCAGTTTGCCGAGACGCTCGCCGCTGCTCAGGCTGACGTGTCCGGAGCTGGGCTCCAGATCGCCGCCGAGAATCTTCATCAGCGTCGTCTTGCCGCTGCCGTTGGCACCGATAAGGCCATAGCGGTTGCCATTGCCAAACTCGACGGAGACGTTTTCAAAGAGGGCCTTGGCCCCGAATTGCATGGTGAGGTTGGCGGTGCTGAGCAAGATTGACTCCGAAAGGGCGGCAAACGAGGGCTGATAACGGGCGCGATGATAGCACTGATTCGCTTGGCGCGTCCTACCCTTCGTGGCGTAAGGTGGTGGACTAACTTGACAGATTCACTCAGCTTCCCGTACCTTGCCCAGTGAATCGTTATAAACGCTAGGGGCGTCCACGTCGTGGGCTGAGAGGTACCCTTGGAACCTGATCCGGGTCATGCCGGCGTAGGGAAGCGCGACTGCAGCATGCCTGTCCGCATCTTCCGCCCGCATCCTGATTTTGTTCCGCAGCAATCGGATAAATTTTTAGGAGGAATGACTGATGGCTACCCGTCCCACGGATATGGTGAATACTATGCAGGACGCAGCGGTAACCTGCGGCCCGATTCCCGGCTCACACAAGCGTTACCTCGGTGGCGTGCGTTTCCCGGAATTGCGCATCCCCTTGCGGGAGATTCCGCAGAACGACTCCCGGAGGCGGGACGGCAGCCTCGAAGTCAATCCCGCCATCCCGGTCTATGATTGCAGCGGTCCCTACACCGACCCCGACGTGGTCATCGATATTCATGCGGGCCTGCCCGCGATGCGCTGGCAATGGTCGCCGACGGATACCGCCATAGAAAGCCGCCCCGAGCCCAGTTCCGCCTACGGTCGCGCCCGTCTGGCGGATGTCCGCACGGCGGATCTGCGTTTTCATCATCGCCGCGAGATTCGCCGGGCGGCCAACGGCGGCAACGTCTCCCAGATGCACTATGCGCGGCGCGGTATCATTACCCCTGAGATGGAGTTCGTCGCCATCCGTGAGAATCAGGGTTTGGAGCAACTGCGTGCCAGCCATCCGGCGCTGTTCCGCGCCCATCGCGGCGAGTCCTTCGGCGCGCAGATCCCCGATACCGTTACCCCGGAATTCGTGCGCGACGAAATCGCCCGGGGCCGCGCCATCATCCCCGCCAATATCAATCACCCGGAACTGGAGCCGATGATTATCGGCCGCAATTTCCTGGTGAAGATCAATGCCAATATCGGCAACTCCGCGGTCAGCTCGTCCATTGCCGAAGAAGTGGAAAAAATGGTCTGGTCGATTCGTTGGGGCGCCGACACGGTCATGGATTTATCCACCGGTAGGCACATTCACGAAACCCGCGAATGGATTATCCGCAATAGTCCGGTACCCATCGGGACCGTGCCGATTTATCAGGCCCTGGAAAAGGTCGATGGGAAGGCCGAAGACCTCACCTGGGATTTGTTCCGGGATACGCTTGTGGAGCAGGCGGAGCAGGGCGTCGATTATTTTACCATCCATGCCGGTGTGCTGCTGCGTTATGTCCCGCTGACGGCGAATCGTCTTACCGGCATCGTGTCGCGCGGCGGTTCCATCATGGCCAAATGGTGCCTCGCGCACCATCAGGAGAGCTTTCTCTATACCCATTTTGAAGAAATCTGCGAGATCATGAAGGCCTACGACGTGAGCTTCTCCCTCGGCGATGGCCTGCGTCCCGGCGCGCTGGCCGACGCCAATGACGAGGCACAGTTCGCCGAGCTGCACACCCTGGGTGAACTCACCAGGGTCGCCTGGAAGCACGATGTGCAGGCCATGATCGAAGGCCCCGGCCACGTCCCCATGCAACTCATCAAGGCCAATATGGAGGAGGAGCTACAGCACTGTTTCGAGGCCCCGTTCTACACTCTTGGACCGCTGACCACGGATATTGCCCCCGGCTATGACCACATTACCAGCGCCATCGGCGCCGCCCAGATCGGCTGGTACGGCACCGCCATGCTCTGCTACGTCACGCCCAAGGAGCATCTTGGCCTGCCGGATAAAAATGACGTGCGGGAAGGGGCCATCACTTACAAGATTGCCGCCCATGCCGCCGACCTGGCCAAGGGGCATCCCGGCGCACAAGTGCGGGATAACGCCCTGTCCAAGGCGCGTTTTGAGTTCCGCTGGGAAGACCAGTTTCACCTTGGACTGGACCCTGAAAAAGCGCGGGAATATCACGATGAGACCTTACCCCAGGAAGGCGCCAAGGCGGCGCACTTCTGTTCCATGTGCGGTCCCCATTTCTGCTCCATGAAAATCTCCCAGGATTTGCAGGAATACGCGCAAACCAAGGGTGAAGACATCGAGACGGCCCGACTGGAAGGTCTGCAGGAAAAGGCAGAGGATTTCAAGCGGCTGGGGAAGAATGTCTACCTCAGATAACCGTGTCGGGATCCAGGACTGTCAGCCAAATATTCCCCATACCCCCGCCAGGATGGCGGGGATGGCCAGCGCCAGATTGATACCAGAAATCAGCCTGATCTGTCCGGCGGCCCGGGCGGCCAACGGCCAGTCGCCAGCGGCGATGGCCCGCCCCATGCGCAGGAATGGCACGAAGAATACAAACAGGGCTAGTATCACCATCAGGGTGCCGAGTGTCACCATGATCCGCATCGCCGTAGGGAGCGCGGTAAATCCGCCGTATACATACACCATCCAGTAGCCGGTAATCACCAGTGCCGCACCAGCCACCCATACCCAGGCAAAGAAGGGGCGAAAAATCTGGTAGAGTAATTTGCTGCGTTCTGCCTCGCTGGCTATGTTACGGCGCAGAACCGGAACGATAAAAATATCGAGCAGAAAAATTCCGCCAATCCAGGAAACCACTGCGGTGATATGGAAAAACTGCAATACCGTAAGCACGCTCATTCATTCACCCAAGTAATATGCGGCCCAAATACTTCGCCAGGGATAATACCGTCAGCGTCGGGGGTAAACCCCAGGATTCGGGGATCACCGACGCATCACAGACATGGAGATTGAGGACGCGACAGGATAGCCGCTCATCCAGCAGTTCGCCCAGACGCACGCTGCCGCCGGGGTGCGCGGCCAGCCAGGGCGAGAAGAATACCCGTCTACCGCCCGCCGCCCGGAGGATATCGGCAGCCAGTCCCACGCCGTTGTGCATGCGATTTTTATCGGCTGCGGAAAAATGTCGCCAGACGCGCCCGTCGGCGTTGATTTCACCACTGATTTCATCGCGGATTTTGACCATGATCATCATACTATGCCGGTAATGCGCAAGCATGTCGACTCTGCCGGCTGCCCACGCAAAAGCGCGATAAAAATTGGGTGGAACGGTCATATCCGTCAGCATGTAACCGGCTTCCCGATCTACAAACCCCGCCGACATGGGGAGTTCTGTCTCCCGGTGCCCGTCTTCCTGGTTCAGCGCCACACCAATGCGCAAAGGATCGCAGAAAAATCCCCGCCCCGCCTCGCGGATCCCGCTGCGCTGCAAAATTACGGGGCTTGCCACACCACCCGCCGACAGAATGACCGTCCCCCCCATGAACCGGCGTAACTGCCCGTTCTGAAGGGCCTCCACGCCCACCGCGCGCCCACCCTGAAAAAGCACCCTGTTCACCTGGATACCGGTCTCCAGTTTGCCGCCCAGTTGCTTTGCCTGCGCCAGCAGCGACGCCGCAGACCAGAAAGCTGCTGGTGGGCAGCCCCCATGGCCGCAGAGTTCCTGATAAATCATTTTCGGCAGCGCCCGCCAGGGAAGTCTCAAAGCGCGTGCCGCGCTGGCGATGTGTTGTACTGCGGGACCCAGAAGCGGCGCCTCCAGGGGCTGGTGCGGTAGTTCTGCAAGGACAGCCGCCAAATCCTGCGCCATTTCCACGCCATAGCGGGAAAACATCTCCAGGGGAGGAGAGACGGCCGTGTGGTAGAAAACGGTGGAACCACCCCCAACCCGCATGCCACGGAGCAGGGCAACCCCCGGCGCGACATATAATGCCTCCTTGCGGCGCCAGAGCTTCCATAAATTCGGCGCTGACGCCGGGGTTTCTCCGCCCCGTTCCAGAATCCGCACGCTAGCCCCGGCGCGCGCCAGGTCTCTGGCCAGCATGGCGCCGGCAGGTCCGGAGCCGGCAATGATCACATCGGATGCGGACATTTTGGTGAGTATTCTCCGAAGATGAACGTTATCCCCAGCGTGACAGCCAGGCGATGAGCAACTGCGTCCAGCGTCCGTAAGGGGGGCGCACCCATTCGCAGGCGCTCAGACGATTCTGCCTGAAGACGCCCTGGTAGTGCGAGAGGCGTTGAAACCCATAAATACCACGATACTGGCCTATACCGCTCAGCCCGATACCGCCGAAAGGAATACCGGGTTGTGCGACATGGAAAATGGTGTCGTTGATGGTGAGGCCCCCTGCGGCAATTCCCTTGCAGTGCCGCAGGGCGCGCCGCTGATCTCGGTCGAAATAATACAGCGCCAGAGGGGCGGGGTGGTCCCGCACATAATCCAGCGCCTCCTGGATGTCATCGTAGGTCAGAATCACCAGGATCGGCCCGAAGGTTTCTTCTTCCAGGATTTTCATGCCGGGCCGCACATTCCAGAGCAGTGTGGGCGGGAAGGGCCGCTGTGCGCCATCGGGCCATGCGGGTGCTGGCGAGGGCTGCCATAGTAGCGCTCCTTTCCCCCGGGCATCCTGCAGCAGGCCATCCAGACGTTCCCACAGCCGCCCGTTGGGGATGCTGGTATAGTCCGGGTTGTCTGCCCAGTGGGGATAGAGCGATAAGGTGGCCGACTGCGCCCGCGCGATAAAAGCATCACACTGATCCGTCGCCACCAGGCAATAGTCGGGGGCGATGCAGGTTTGCCCGGCATTCACCAGCTTGCCCGCCATGATGGATCGGGCCGCGGCGGCCAGGGGATAGTCACGCTGGATAATGGCCGGACTCTTGCCGCTCATGGACAGTGTCACGGGCACCAGATTCCGCGCGGCGGCACGGGCGATCACCCGCCCGGTACGGGTGGCTCCCGAAAAAATCAGGTGATCGAAAGGCAGCCCGGGGAACGCGTGATCCACATCCGGTGATCCCTGGACCAGCGCAATGGTATCCTCAGAGGTCACATCGCGCAGGGTCTGTGCCAATAACGTCATAGCCTGAGGCGCCAGACGCGGCCCTTTGAGAATCGCCCGATTCCCTGCGGCGATAGCGGAGATCAACGGCAGCAGGGTCAGGAGCAAGGGATAATTCCAGGCGCCGATAATGCCGACGACACCCACGGGTTGCGGAATGATCAGGCTGCGGGCCGGCAGGAATGGCCAGCGGGTATGCACGGCGCGTGGACGCACCCAGTTCCTGAGATGCCCGAGCACGTAGGCGATCTCCGCCTGCAGGGGATAGATTTCATAGATTTCCGTTTCGCGGAGGTGGCGTCTGCCGAAATCCCGGGCGATGGCTTCGCTGAGCGCCGTGCCGTGTTGCCGCAGCATCTGCGCCAGGGCCCGCAGCAGCGCTTGGCGTTGCCGGTAGTTGAGGGCGCCATTTTCCCGAAGCGCCGATTTTTGCGCAGCCAGCAATTCGTCCACAGTGCGCAATGGAATTCCTTATGAATAAAAAGGGGCCCGAAGGCCCCCGTGACGATACCACGTTTAGCGGAACCGTTTTCTGGTGTAAAGGTAAGCAAAACCTGCCAGACTAAAGTAAACGAACGGCAGAAAGAAGATGAAATCTTCCAGATCTACATAATGCATAGACATCTCCTTGTTTCCTAATGAGTGGAACCCTGCTTTCGCTGCTGTTCTTCATCCTGTCTGTCAAACATGATAGCACCTGCAGCAGAGATAAGGACAATCATGGTGGTACCCACCAGCCAAGCAAAGTACCAGGGGCCGTAGTCACCGGTAATCACCGCCAGAAAAAGGGACAACACCATGACGGCCGCCAACCCGATAAATGTGAGCAAATTTTTCATGTTCGCCTCCTCTTAATAAGCGTGGTCGTCTTGCGTGTCGGGCGCCGCCACCTTACCGCGCATCACCCGGAAACACCAAGTGGTGTAACTGATGATGATGGGCAGGAAAATCAGGCCGAAGATGGTCATCCAGACCAGATTGTACTCGCTGCCGGTGCCGTTCCAGACCGTGAGGCTCTGGTCCGGGTTGTCCGTGGAAGGCATCAGGAAGGGGAACATGGAAGTGCCCACCGCACCGATCACGCCGATCCATGCCACTGCACCCATCCACCAGCCGAGAACGGGCTTGTTGGCGCGCAGTGCGAGCACACCCAGGACCATGCCAGCCAAACCCAGCAAGGGCACCAGCCAGAGAATGGGGTGGGCGGCATAGTTGGCCATCCACGCCCCGTTCGCGAGGGCGACCGTCTGGCCGCTGACCGGGTTCGCGGGCATGCCCGGATCACCGCTGATCAGTTGGAAGCCCTTCATGCCGGACACCATGAAGCCACCGATAACGAAGATCACCAGCGCCGCAATACCGCCGACGCTGGCGTAATTCCGTGCCCGGTCATACAGCGCACCGCTACCGCGTATCATGAGCATGGTGCCGCCCTGATAGATGGCCAGGCTCAGCGACAGCACGCCGCAGAGAATCGCAAAAGGATTCAGCAGATACCAGATGAAAGATTCGGTCTGGTAATACTGGCCGTCCCAGCCGAAGTGAAAGCCGACGCCTTCCAGAATATTCCCCATGGCAGCCCCGTAAACAATCATGGGCAGGGCACCGGAAATGAGAAAGACCCAGTCCCAGGAATCGCGCCAGCGATGACTGGGCACCTTGGAACGGTATTCAAAGGCGACGGGACGCATGATCATGCTGAACAGCAGGAGAATCATGACGATGTAGAAGACCGAAAAAGACGTCGCATAGAGGCTTGGAAAGGCCGCGAAAATCGCGCCACCGCCAAGAATGAACCACACCTGGTTACCATCCCAGTGCGGGCCAACGATGTTCAGCGCTTCGCGGCGTTCGCCGTCGGTTTTGCCGACAAAGCGCATCAGAGCGCCAACGCCCATATCCATACCGACCATGATAGCGAGGCCCATCAACAGGATTCCCAGAATCAGGAACCAGAATATCTTTAAATATACGTAAGCATCCATCTTGTGCTCTCCATTCAGTCGGGGGGTAAATCAACCCCCCTTGATTCATCACGCTGGCGTTACTTGCGATCCATGCTGGGTTTGGCAAACACCGGCTGACCCGCCATGCCGCCACCCGCAGGCGCAGAACCGTGATCATGATGATCATCCTGCGGACCCAGACGGGCGTATTTGAACATCAGGTAGAGCTCCGCCGCGATGAAAGAGCTATACAGCAGGGTGAACCCGATAAGCGAGAACACCATGTAGCCGACGCTGTGGGTGGAGGCGGAGACGAAGGTAGGTAGCCAGCCAAATACCGTCCATGGCTGACGACCATTTTCGGCGGTGATCCAACCGAACTCACAAGCTACCCAAGGCAAGGGAATACTCCACATCGCCAGTTTCAGCAGGGTGGGGTGTTTCTCGATTTCGTTCTTCAGGCTGAAATAAGCCGCGAAAGCGAAGAGCACCAGCATGAAGAAGCCTGCAGCGACCATCAGGCGGAAGGCCCAGAACTCCACCCAGACATTGGGGATGGTATCCTTCGCCGTCTTGTCCAGAACGCTGGGCAGATTGGTGGCGTTGATCTTCTTGAGGTCCTGATCAGGCGCAAACCGCATGGCCAGGAAACCATAACCCATGTCGTTTTCGTACTGCTTGAAGGTGGCCAGTGCCTGGGTATTGCTGTGATCCAGGTTGTACTCCTTCAGTGCGATCATCGCCTTGATGCCATTGGCAATTTTTGGCTTGGCTTCCTGCTCCAGCTGGATGATGCCGGGAATGACCGTCGTCTCGGAGTGGGTCAGCAGCGGCGTAAGGATATACGGGATGGAAACCTCGAAGAGATTCTTCTGTTCGCTACGGCTGGGGATGGCGATGAGGTTCCAGGACGCGGACACCGTGTTGTAATCCGTGTTCCAGATGGCTTCCATGGCCGCCAGCTTGGTGGGTTGTTTCTGGCCATCAAGGTAGCCCAGGGCGTCACCCAGGGTAATTACGCCGATACTGGAAACCACGCCGAAGAGGGTGGCGATCCGGAAGGAGCGCAACGCCAAATCTTTCCGCTTGTTGGTCAGCATGTAATAAGCGCTGACGCCCATGACGAACATGGAGCCGGTTACAAAACCCGCGATGGAGGTATGGACAAACTTGGCCTGCGCATCCGGATTGAAGATCAGGTCGATAAAGCTGGAAAATTGCATCCGCATGGTATTGGGATCAAAGGTGCCGCCCCGCGGGTCCTGCATAAAACCGTTGGCGATGAGAATCCACAATGCAGAAAGGTTGGATCCAAGAGCCACCAGATAGGTGACCACGAGGTGCGCCTTGCGGCTTATGCGCTCCCAGCCGAAGAACATCACACCGACAAAGGTGGATTCCATGAAGAAGGCCATCAGCCCCTCGATGGCCAGCGGGGTACCGAAAATATCGCCCACGAAGTGGGAGTACATGGACCAGTTGGTCCCGAATTCAAACTCCATGGTCAGGCCGGTAGCGACGCCCAGGGCAAAGTTGATGCCGAAGAGTTTGCCCCAGAACTGCGTCATTTCTTTATATATCTGTTTGCCGGTGATGACATACACCGTTTCCATGGTGGCCAGAATAAAGGTCATACCCAGGGTGAGTGGTACAAATAAGAAGTGGTAGAGGGCGGTCAGCGCGAACTGCAGGCGCGATAGCTCCACCACCGTGGGATTGATCAACATGTCCATGAATTACCTCCTACAAAGAAGCCGGAATATTCCGACCGGGCATGTAATGGTGCACATCTTCCTCCTGTGCCCCTATTTTGTTTACATCACTTTTACGGGTTACTTCTACTGAAGACTTCTCCGGCAGCAAGAGCGCACAACTGCGTAAGAACGCGCTCTTGCCCCGTTGATTGTTGAACCAGTTGTCCTTGCGGCGGAGTTCCTCGATGCTGGTGAGGCGCCGGCCTTTGCTTTCCAGACCGGGATAGATCAGGGTTTCCCCAGGGAAACTGAGTAAACTTTGGGTGATGCTGTGATAAAGGGTTTGCGGATCGCTCTGGCTGGTACAGGGTGCCGCGCCGGTGGCCAGCAGAGTCATCCCGGTGAACAGGCGATCTTCCCACCAATAGGTGACCGCGCAGGGGCTGAGCCCCGGCGTGTGCAGTACCCGCAGACTTTCTTCTCCGAAATAGAGGACATCACCATGCCGCAGGCGCAGGTCGATGTGCTCATCGGCGATGCTCTCGTGGGCGACGATCCGGGCGCCACTGTGTTCCTTCAATACGGTAGCCGCGGCGATATGGACGGGTTCATGGTGGGTCTGCAGTATATACCGTAGATCGAGGCCACGCTCGATCATGAACGCCTCCAGCGTGTCGACGTGTGCCGGCATGGGGTCGATGATGACGGTCTCGCGGGTAACGGGGTCGCCCAGCAGATAGCTCAGGTGGCCGCCCTTGGGGGTGCATAGTTGTCTGAAGATCATATCGCCCGTCCCTGTCGAGTATTTGGACATCAGAGTATCAGCAATCTCTGTGCCATTATTTGATAATAGTCTGTTATCATCGCATCCTTTGAAAGAATAAGGATAAACAGGCCGCTGTATTTTATTTATAGGGCTGTTCATGTGCTGCACCGTCGCTGTCGTGCCCTGAATCTCCGCGCAGGTGCCAAAAATGGCAGTTGCGGATTGGCAGGCGCTGTTATAATTGACATGCGCGTGGTGAGGAGTGAGGATGTGCCCGTTGCACCGATCGCGGGTCCGTGTGCGGGGCGTGTGGAGGAGGGATATGACGGATTTGCTCAGGCAGTTGCGGGCGGAAATGACATCGTTGCTGGATTGTTTCAGCGCTCCGGCTGTGCTGCTGTGTGCAGATTACTCCGTCCTCGCCGCCAACCAGGCTTATCGGCGGGTCTTCGGCGACGGCAAGCCCCTGCAGGGGCGGCGCTGTTACGAAATCATGGAGGACGCCGGCTACTCCTGTCGTCAGGGAGGCAATCATTGCCCCCTCGACGCCTGCCAAAGCTCCGGTACCGGCCAGCATGTGGTGCATAGCAATACCTCCGGAAACGCACAGATCGATCTCTACCCTATCCGTAATGATAGCGCTAAAGTCGTCTACTTTCTTGAACTGCTGACCCTCGTGCCGCAATCGACGGCGCTGCCTGCCCCCGCCATGGTCGGCAACTCTCCCGCCTGGCGGGACGTGGCCAGGCTTATCCGCCGGGCGGCGCCCAGTGATGCCGCCGTATTGCTGCTCGGCGAGTCCGGTACGGGTAAGGAACTGGCCGCTGCGGCCGTACATCAGGCTAGTCACTGTCGGAACGGGCCTTTCGTAGCGGTGGATTGTTCCGGCTTGTCCGAAACCCTTTTTGAGAGCGAGCTCTTCGGTCATGAAAAAGGGGCATTTACGGGCGCGCATTCGCGCAAAACCGGTCTGGTGGAGGCGGCCGATGGGGGCACTCTTTTTCTCGACGAAGTCGGTGATATTCCGCTCAGTCTACAGGTGAAACTCCTGCGCCTGCTGGAAACGGGACATTTCCGGCGGGTAGGGGGCGTGGAGCCGATTCGTTCGCAGTTCCGCCTGGTCTCGGCTACTCACCGCCCGCTTGAAAAAATGGTCGCGGAGGAGCGCTTCCGGCAGGATTTGTATTACCGTCTGAATACATTTCCTGTCACGCTGCCCGCGTTGCGGGAGCGCCTGGAGGATGTGCCCTTGCTGGCGGAAGTCATCCTGCAGCGGCTGCCGGTGGCCAGGGGGCTGCACCTTCACGCCGATACGCTGGAACTGCTGCGCCGTTATAACTACCCCGGCAACATTCGTGAACTGCGCAACATTCTCGAGCGTGCGGCGCTACTGGCCGACGATGTCTGGATTCTTCCGGAACACCTGCCTGCAAACCTTCAGCATCTGCCAGTGCAGGAATCCGGCCCGGCTCCGTCTTTGACGGGACGGCAGCCCATACCCGGTGTTGGCGAAATCATTCCATTGGCGGATCTGGAAGCACAATACCTGCGCTGGGCGCGGGGAAATTACGGTGGCGATCGCCGCGGCCTGGCGCAGCGCCTGGGGGTAAGCGAGCGAACCTTGTACCGCAAGCTGGACGCACTGAGGAGTAATACCGGGCATGCCATTGAGTCCTGACATCTGGCCGGAGGGTCTGTTGACCCGCCCCGGTTGCCAAGTGGGAGCGCCTTGCATTGTGCTCCTGCACGGTCTCGGTGCCTCCATGGAAGACCTCGCCGGGGTGGCGGATATGGTGGACCCGGAGAGTCGGTTCCGCTGGCTGTTTCCTAATGCGCCGGTGCGCCCGGTGCGCGTCAACGGGAACCGGCCGATGCGGGCCTGGTATGACGTTTATGGTTTCGGCGGGCAGTCTGCCGAAGACGCCGAGGGATTACAGGACATGGCGTCGCGGCTCGGCGCACTGCTGGATCACGAGGCTGGCAGCGCACCGTCCGTCATTCTGGGTGGATTCTCCCAGGGGGGCGCCATGTCGCTCTACACCGCGCTACATGCAGGCCATGCGGCCCGCGCGGTGCTGGCCCTCAGTGCCTACCTGCCGTTGCGTGCCCGCCTGCCGGCGGCTACGCCCGAGTCGCCACCGGTATTCTGGGCGCACGGGCAGCAAGATGGCGTCCTGCCTATTTCCTATATGGAGATCGCCCGGCAGCTACTGACCGCATCGGGCTATGCGGTCAGTACCCACCGCTACCCCATGGGCCACACCCTTTGTGAAGACGAACTGCTGGATTTGCGTAACTTTCTGTATACCCTCGATTAATCAGAGGGCCCAAAAATCTGTTCTTCGAGACCCCAACGCGCCGCCAGTGTTTCGGTGGCATTTACCAGTTCTTCTGCGCGGGAAGGGTGGTTGGTGCGAGTTTCGACGATCCTGCGCAGCATCCCGTCGTGGTCGCCGCCGTTGGCAAGCAAATGAATCAATTCGCCGGCATCCCGACCGACTATTTCACCGCCAAGCAGTTCGCCGCTATCCATATCAGCCAGAAGGCGGACAAAGCCAACGCTGTCGTCCTGCCCCAGTGCGCGCGGTGAAGTCTCAAAAGCCGCAAAACCGACCGCGGGTTCAAAACCTGCATCCTCGGCCGCTTCGTCATCCATACCGATACGCGCGAGCTCCACTGCGGAATATACCAGTTCCGGCACCCAGAGCGGGTCGCGTTCCTGCTTTTCGGCGCTGAGCAGGTTGTGGATGACTATCCGAGCGTCGTTGAGGGCCTGGTTGGCATTCATGATCGGTCCGACAGCGTCGCCAATGGCATAGATGCCAGCCTCTCCGGTCTCCAGGGTGGCGTCAGTCTGCACAAATCCATGATCGTCCAGGGTGATACGGGTGTTTTCCAGACCCAATCCTTCGGTGTAGGCATGACGTCCGGTGGCGAGCAGTACCCAATCGCCATGGACCGACTTCCCCTGGTCGTCGAAGACCGTTACGCCCTCGGTCGTCGTCTCCATGCGGTGGATCCTGAACCCGGACTGGGGATGGATACCGAGTCCGGCCAGCGCTGCATGGAGTGTATCCTTAGCCTGCGGCGAATACCGGGTATGGGCGAGAGGCGTGGCGTGCACCAGCCATTCCACCTGTTTGCCGAGCTGAGTAAAAATATACGCGAACTCGGTGCCGATAACCCCTCCACCCACCAGGATCACCCGGTCTCCGTGCGGGACGCCGTTGTCATAGAGCATGTCGCTGGTCAGTACTTTGCCGGCTGCCGGAACGATCCCCCGGGGCAAGGATGGCGTCGATCCGGTGGCGATGATGCTGGTTTCCGTATGGATTTCCACCACTCCGCCGACCCCTTCAACGGCGATGCGCCGGGCATCCAGGAAGCTGCCCGTGCCATCGTAAAGATGTATCCCGAGGCGCTTGAGGTAGTCCAGATAGCTGCCACGGACAGTCTCGACCACATCGTGCTGATGCTGCCAGGCTAGCGCCATATTTCCCCTCAGCGCCAGACCCACCACCCCCCGCTTTTGGAAATGCCGACTTTGCTCTATCCATTTTGCCGTTTCATGCCAGTCCTTTTTAGGAACACAGCCCCGATTGAGACAGGTTCCTCCCCAGGTCTTTCTCTCAATAATCGCGGTTCTTTTACCGCGCAGAGCCGCCAGAACTGCCGCACGATAACCGCCGGGGCCACTGCCGATAATGGTGACATCATAGTTGTCCATACTCATAACACTTTCCTAGTCAATGTAATAGAAGTCATTCGTAAAGTTATTGATCATGTTGACGGTCGCGCGCTATTGCGTCGGTTATTCAATTCCATGGCGGAGCGAGCGCAGGTTGATGAATTATTTTGTTGTTTATCAGCGACTGTTACCCCCTAGCTATTTTATGGTCGAAAGGCATCATTTATAGAACTCGTCTATGGGTGTCTGGCGATACTATAATACTTTCAGTGCGCTATGAAGTATGTCTTGAATCCGTGCGCGAGAGATGCGATACGGTGCGGTGGATTCTCTGGTCATCTTCCCGATGACGTCGGGCACAAGCGACAAAAACAAGCCCCAAGAAATAATTAAAGTTGAAAAATTAGTATGTTGCAACTGTGGCATAGGTATTGCTTCCTGTTCTGTCATGAATATTTATCATCGTCATCATCTGTCACTGAAGCCGCTTTCCGCCGTCCTGCTTGGGCTGGCCGGGTTGGCGGCAACGCTGCCCGCATACGCCGACGAGTTCGGCATGGCTACGGTGGAGGCCAAGGCCAAATTGCTGGTGGACCGCACCTACAACCCGAAGCCCTTGCCTATCCCGGCCTTTCTCAAAGATCTCACGCCCGACCAGTATGCCCAGATTCAGGATGTTTCACCGCTCTGGAGAGGCGACAACTTGCCGTACGAGGCACAGTTTTATCTGCCTGGCTCCTGGTTCCACCGCCCAGTGGTTATCCGCAGCGTTGTGGACGGTGCGGTGCGGCCAGTTCCCTTTAAGCTGGAGCACTTCAGTTTCGGCAAACTGAACGTACCCAAAGATATACCCGGCGCACTCGGCTATGCAGGTTTCCGTCTGCTCGCGCCGCTCGACAATCCACCGCATCACAACGAGTTCATCTCCTTTCTCGGTGCGACCTATTTCCGCGCTGTTGGCAAAGGTGCCATCTACGGGACCTCGGCCCGTGGGCTCGGGATCGACACGGCTCAGCCTTCCGGCGAAATCTTCCCCTACTTCAAGGAATTCTGGCTGGAGCGTCCCAAACCCGGTGCGACCACGATGGTGGTTTATGCGTTGATGGACAGCTCCGTCGCGACGGGGGCCTATCGCTTCACTATCCAGCAGGGTGACAGCACCACGGTCCATGTGGAGGCCACCATCTACCTACGCAAGCCGGTACAGGTACTGGAACTGGCGCCCCTGACCAGCATGTACTGGCACGGGCATGGACGCGGCGTCATCGCGGGTGACTGGCACCCGGCCCAGCACGATTCCAGCGACCTGGTGATGGCCAACGGTAATGGTGAATGGACGACCAGGCCCATCAACAACCCGCTATACGTACAGACCACGACCTACACGATGGATCATCCTGTCGGGTTCGGCCTGATTCAGCAGGATCGCCGGTTCTCCGCTTACCAGGGCATCGAAACCCAGTACCAACGGCGCCCCAGCGTCTGGGTGCAGCCCGATGGTGACTGGGGCAAGGGGCAGCTTCGTCTGGTGGAACTGCCCACCAACAATCGGGATATGGATAATATTGGCGCATTCTGGGTGCCGGAACATGAACCTGCACCCAAAACGCCCCTGCACTTCGCTTATACCCTGCGCTTTTTCCTCGATAATCACGGTCTGATCCCGCTACCCCATCCGGTGGGCACCTATCTGGGCGACGATCCAAAAGTGCCCGGCGCACGGACGGTGGTAATCGATTTCGGGGGCGGTGCGCTCACCAAACTGCAGGACAATGCGCCCGTGCAGGTCCATCTTGACGCTGCCGACGGTGCGAAAATTCTCAGCCAGAAACTGGAATGGGAAAAGGATGGCCATTTCTGGCGAGTGATCGCCGTCATTCAGCCGCAACCGGATTTACCCAGTAATGTACGGTGTTTTTTAACCCTGAACCATCAGGTGATGAGCAATACCTGGACCTATCTTTTACACGCGGCAAAGGAGCAGATGTAATGTTTAAGGATGAATCAAGCTACAGTGTCAATCCCGCGGGTGATCTGCTGGCGGGTTGGACAGCGGAGGCCATGGTCGTCGCAAACAATGCCCCGGTGCTGGCCCGCGTGGAGCAGTACATGGCCCGCCTGTCATTGACGGATGCCCAGCGGCTGTGGGTTCGCGGGCAGGTAGTGGCGCAACTGCGCGGCGCGGATATGGAAGGTGAGGCGCTTTATGCCCGGGCCTTCGCCGGCCTACAGTTGGCCCTGGCGACGCTGGGGGACGGCGACGAGCTGGATGTGCGACTGGATCTTTCCCTCCATCTGCCCGTGGGCGACGCCCATGATGGCAAGCCCTGCCGCTGGTTGCAGCGTCAGGTAGGCCCGGCCATCGTGCGTTCCAGCATGGCCTCGCGACCCTTGAACCGCTCCTGGGGCGCAGCCTTGATGCGCCTCGCCCGGTCCCTGCTCAACCACCACACGATCCGCGCGCATCCGCGCGTACTGCCTGGAGAAGCCTGAATATGGGTTTTGGCGGCGCCCGGCCATGGGAAGCCATCGGCCGGTACCGGCGCTACTGGCTCAGCACTTTCATCGTTCTTCCGGCGTGCGGCGCTGGCCTGACACTGGACCAGGTATTGACAGACCGCCTGCCCTTCTGGCTGGAACTGCCGACGTTGATCATCTTTGTATTACTGTTCGCCTGGATATCCGCAGGCTTCTGGACGGCGCTGGTAGGGTTCGTTCTGCTCATGCGTGGACGTGCTGATACCACACCCGGCAGCCCCGAACTGCACCTGGCCGAGCCGCGTCTGCAGAGCCGGGTGGCGGTACTCATGCCGATTTACAATGAAGAAGTGGAGCGGGTCGCCGCAGGTCTCCAGGCCACCTATAAATCCATACAGAAGACCGGTGCACTCGCCCATTTCGAATTTTTCCTGTTGAGCGATACTCGCGACCCTGCCATCTGGCTGCGAGAAGAGCTGGTGTGGTCGGCGCTTTGCGAGTCTTTGGACGCTTTTGGGCGCATCCATTACCGGCGGCGGCCCATCAATAACAAGGCCAAGAGCGGGAATGTGGCAGATTTTTGCCGCCGCTGGGGTAAGGGTTACGAATACATGGTGGTACTCGACGCCGACAGTGTGATGAACGGCGAGACGCTGTACCGGATGCTGGAGATGATGGAGGGTAATCCTCAGGTCGGCATCATTCAAACCCAGCCGGTGGCGGTCAATCGCGAAACCCTGTATGCGCGCCTGCAACAGTTCGCGCAGCATCTATATGGCCCGATTTTCAGCGTCGGCCTGCGCTTCTGGCAGTTGGGCGACGGCCATTATATCGGCCATAACGCCATGCTTCGAATCGCTCCCTTCTCCCAATATTGCGCCCTGCCGGTGTTGCCGGGGCGGGCCCCTCTCGGCGGCCCGCTACTGAGCCACGATTTTGTCGAGGCCGCGCTCATGGCCAAAAGCGGCTGGGAAGTCTGGTTTGTGCCCAGCCTGTCCGGGAGTTATGAAGAAGTACCTCCGACCCTGATCGATGATCTCAAACGCGACCGCCGCTGGGCGCAGGGTAATCTTCAACATCTGCGCCTGCTGGCAGGGGAGGGCCTGCGCCCGGCGCATCGCTTTCTTTTTGTCAACGGCGCCATGTCTTTTTTGGCGGCGCCCTTGTGGGGCCTGTTTTTGATCCTGGGTGCGCTGGGCTCGCTCCACTGGGCCAATACCGCCAGTGACGGCAGCGTCATCACCCCGCTCGACTGGGACTGGCTGGTCAGTCCCATGCCCTTCTGGCTGTTTGGGATGACGGCGATTTTACTGCTGTCGCCAAAATTCATGGCGGTGCTCTGGGCGTTGCGTCAGCGCGGCCGAAAAGAGCAATTCGGCGGCGCATTCCATCTGGTGATCGGCATGTTTTTGGAGAGTATATTTTCGATACTCATGGCGCCGATCCGTATGGCCTTTCACAGCCAGTTCGTGATTCAGACCCTGATGGGGCGCGGCGTGGGCTGGGGCGCGCAAGTCCGTGGCGATCAGGAGACGTCCTGGCGGGATGCGCTACGTTATTTTGGCTGGTGTTCGGCGCTGGGTTTGATTCTGGCAGGAATACTCTATCCCTTTCTGGGGGCGTGGCACTTCGCCTGGCTGGTACCCATACTCGGGGGGCTGGCGTCAGCGGTGCCCCTGGCGGCCTGGACGAGTCGTCCCGCGCTGGGGCGCTGGACCCAGCGGCATCATCTTTTTGTCATCCCCGAAGAAGTACATGTCCCGCCGGAATTACAATCGCTCAGCGCGGATAGGATGGCCTATATGCCCCACATAGAGGGGGACCCCTTTGTTCAGGTGGTGGTGGACCCCCGTTTCAACGCGATACATACCGCCTTGCAGCGTAACCGCACCGCCGCCTGGCCACGTGCGGCGAAACTCTGCCACAAGGCGCTGGAAGAGGGTCCGCAAGGGCTCAGCAACCGTGAGCGCAACATACTGCTGACCGATCGCAACTCCATGCTCGCGCTGCATCGTGCGGTCTGGTCCACGGCCGATCGGACGCGTCTGGCGGCCTGGGGGTTGCAGAGCGAGGCGCAGGTGTTGTCCGACGCGTGATCGCGATTCGGCCGAGGCTCAGGAACGCCGGTTGCGGATTTCCGCCAGACGCTCCGCGCGGGCACCTTTTCCGCCCAGGTAGCCGGGTACGATACTCTCGACCGTGGTGGCCTGTATCTGGAAACGGTCGGCCAGATCATTTCTGGTACAGACGCTGTCGACGGACAGGGAGAGCAGATTATCGCGGGTGAGTACCTTGCCCGGCAGCCTTTCCATGATGCTGGCCTGAAGATTGCCGGCGAAGTCACCGAGGGGCACGATGACGCGATGGGTGCCGATCAGACTCTGGGTATAGGCCACCAGTTCACCGAGGGTATAGACTTTCGGACCACAAAGATCATAGGCCTGACCGTAGGTTTTTTCGTCATCCATGGATTGCACGTAGGCGCTGACCACATCTTCAATCCAGACCGGCTGCATTCTGGCTTTCGACCGAGCCAGCGGAATGAAAAAGGGGATGCGGCGCAATAACCCGGCGAAGCGGTTGAAAAAGCTGTCACCTTCACCAAAAATCACCGCTGGGCGAAAAGAAGTGGTTTTTAGCCCATGGCTCCAGAGCGGCATGGGCTCTTCCAGATCATCAAAGTGTCCTGTTTCCGCCCTATTCCCGCCCGACTGACGGACGACTGCCTCACCAGCCCCCTTGGAGCGCAGGTAGGCGCTGGGTCCGGTGGGACTGGCTCCCAATGCACTCATGTGGAGCAGACGGGGGATGCCCAGATCATTGCAGGCGCCAACCACCAAGCGCGGGAGTTCGACGTGGTTCCTGTCGAAATCGCCTTGATGGCGTTCATTGAGGATGCCCACGAGATTGATGACGACATCTCGTCCTGCGAACTGTTTTTTTAACGCGACAGGGTCATGGACATCGGCCTCGATCAACTCCACACCGGGGAGCACCAGCAGATTTTCACGGTGGCGTTCGCGGTTGCGCGTCAGGATGCGCACGGCGTGCCCTTTCTGGCTCAACCGCTCTGCCAAGTGCCGCCCCACGAAGCCCGTGCCCCCCAGCAGACAAATTTTGTGAAGTGTCATGACTCCTCCAGACTGATACCTGCCAGCATAGCACAGGCTTATGAACGGCGGGGCGGATGGGCCATATTTGTTCGAGGCCCTCCACATAGGCTATAAACCGGAATGGTATTCGAGGGAGGAATGACATGACGGGATGTTCGGCAGGGCGGAAACGCGGGATGCGGGCAGGAGCGTATTTTGCCATGCTCGGGGCGCTGGTGATGGCCCTGGCGGTGATCGCCGGCGCGGCAGGAGATCATCTGGTGGCGGTGCGGGTAGGTGGCCGTGCGCTGCATATTTACGACATTGCGAATCGCTTTCAGATTTATCACGGGCTTGGGCTGCTGCTCATCGGCGTGTTGATCCGCCAGTACGGCAGGCGGCGCCTGCTCTGCGCGGCGGGACTGCTGATGGTCCTGGGCGTTCTGCTGTTTTGCGGCGGACTCTATCTGCTGGTGCTGACCGGCTATTCGTTCTGGGCATTTTTCGCCCCCATAGGCGGGACGGCGCTGATTTTTTCCTGGCTCCTACTGGCGCTAGGTGTCTGGCGGGCCTCCAAAACGCAGGGGAATGGTGATGCTGATTGCAACGGGTAACGCATACGGAAAATATCTGGATTTTGCCGATGCCGAAGTGGGGGACAGGTTCTGGGTTGTGGAGCATGTGCCTTATAGTGGGACGGTAAAATCCGTGCGGGCCTATAGTGTGACGGAGATCAACTCAAAAACCGTGCTGTGCCATGCCGAAGAAGGCAAGGCGCTCAAATTGAAACGCGCTTTGCCTCAGGAAAACTGCTACCTGGATACCGATCCATATTTCCAGAATATTGCCCGCACCATGCAGATATCTACGCAGGTACAGGAGGTGAAAAAACTGGTAAAAGAACATGAAATCATGGACTTTGACCAGGAAGTCATCGACGCGGTCATGGCGTGGCAGAAAAGGGTGTCGGCGCGGAAGGGCGCAGCACAAGGATAGCCGAGCTTATGCTGACATGGATGGAACAGTCTGGTCCATTTGCAATGGGGGTTGCGCCGTGCGGACCGGCGGGACTGGAACGAGGTATTTCAGGAGATGGGTGGCTGCCAGAGTTTATCCCAGCTTTGCTGGGCGGCGAGACCGAGGCGTTGGGGGAGGGTCTTTTGGCGCTGGTAATGGAGGGCGAGCACTTTGCCCTGTCGCACCGCTTCCAGGATGATCTCGTCGCTGGTGGCGAGATCATCCACCAGTCCGAGCTGGTGGGCCTTGTTGCCCAGCCAGGCTTCGCCGGTGGCGACTTGTTCCAAATCCAGTTGCGGACGGTATTGCCGGACGAAGTCGCGGAACTGGGCGTGGGTTTCTTCCAGTTCTTCGCGCAGCTTGGCGCGGCCGGTTTCGGTATTCTCTCCGAACAGGGTGACGGTGCGCTTGAATTTGCCGGCGGTGAATTGTTCCCAGTCGATGTTGCGATCCTGCAGCCAGCGGTGGAAGTTGGGGATTTGGGCGACGACGCCGATGGAGCCGATGAGGGCGAAGGGGCTGGCGACGATACGGTCAGCGGTGACCGCCATCATGTAGCCGCCGCTGGCGGCGACGGCGTCGACCAGCACCGTGAGATGAATCTTGGCGGCGCGCAGACGTAATAACTGGGCCGAGGCGAGACCATAGGTGTTGACCATGCCGCCGCCGCTTTCCAGGCGCAGCAGGACGGTGTCGCCGGGTTTGGCGGCCTGGATGATGGCGGAGATTTCTTCGCGCAGGGCACTGACGGCGGAGGCGCGGATGTCGCCCTTGAAGTCGAGCAGATAGGTGCAGCTTTCGGCAAGGGGGTCGTTGGCCCTGTCTTTGCGGTCTTTCTTGAGGGTCTTTCGATGGATTTTCAGGGCTTTTTTGTCCAACCGGTATTGCTGGACGTTTTCGCCCGATTGTTCTAATTGCTTGCGCAGGTCGGTGACCTGCACCTGCCCGGACGCGGGGCTTTTGCGTTTGTTTAGGGCGATGGCGGCGATGCCGCCCACGACGATGAGCAGCGCGACCACGATGGTGGCGGTGTCGGCGAGGAAGAGCAGGTAATGGCTGAAGAAGGTTTCCATGGCGCCAAGATAGGCGGAAAGGCGATAGCTGTAAAGATTTGGGGTATGGTTGAACCCTGGGTGCTGGGGGCGTTATCATTTTACCTCTTGCCGAGGTGCCTCCTTTCATGATCCATGTGAAGTTTTTTGCCAGCGTGCGCGAGCGTATCGGGATCGGGGAAATATCTCTGCCGATGCCTGAAGGTGGTGCCACCGTGGCGGATGTCCTGGCGCTGGCGGAGGATGAAGCCGGCGTGGTGCTGCAGGGCGCTCATCTGCTGGCGGCGGTCAACCTACGGCACGTGCCTTTCTCCGATGTGGTTCGCGATGGCGATGAGGTGGCGTTTTTTCCTCCAGTAACAGGTGGTTAGCTGTGCTCGTTAAAGTTCAGCAGGAAGACTTTGATCCAATGGCGGAGATGGCGGCCTTTCCGGCGGATGCCATCGCCGGAGCGGGCGGCTCGGTCACCTTTATCGGGACGGTGCGCGATTATAGCGAGGCGACGGATATCCTGGCCATGGAGATCGAGCACTATCCGGGGATGACGGAGCGCGAGCTGGAACGCATCAGCGCGGAGGCCGCGCGGCGCTACGATATCCTCGACAGCCTGATCATGCATCGTTACGGGCGTCTGGCGCCACAGGACAATATCGTGATGGTGGCGGTCTGGTCGCGGCACCGGGCGGCGGCCTTTGACGCCTGTCGCTTTCTGATCGATGTATTGAAAACCAGCGCACCCTTTTGGAAAAAAGAGATCACCCCGGAGGGAGCGCGCTGGGTGACCGATTGTCCCGGCTGCCGGGCCGGGAGCCGCGAGGGGCATACCCATGCGCCCCATGTTTCCCATTCCCATACACAGTTGAAGTGAGATTTTATGCCGAGTTTTGATGTGGTATCCGAAGTGGATATGCAGGAAGTGGATAATGCCCTGCATACAACGGTGAAGGAAATCACCACCCGTTATGACTTCAAGGGCAGCAAGGCGTCGATGGAGCGGAAAGAGAAGGAGATCATCCTCGTTGCCGAGGACGAGTATAAGCTGGGGCAGATGATCGACCTGCTCTCGGCGCGCCTGGTAAAGCGCGGGGTAGATTTGAAGGCCCTGGATGTGGGTAAGGTGGTCGCTGCGGCAGGCGGGATGGAGCGGCAGGTGCTGGGCCTGAAAGTGGGTCTGGAAACCGAAGTGTCCAAGCGCATGATCAAATTTCTGAAAGACGGGAAGTTCAAGGCCCAGGGCAGTATCCAGGGGGATCAGTTGCGGGTGTCGGGCAAGAGCCGGGACGAGTTGCAGGCGGCCATTGCCGCGCTGCGCGGTCACGATTTTGGTTTGCCGGTGCAGTTTACGAACTTTCGGGATTGAGGTTTGACGGGGGTAACATGGACAAGGTGGAATTGGCGGCACTGGTTGCCGGGATGGCAGGGGTAAGTGCGGCGGCGGTGATCAGCCGTGATGGGATTCCTTTACAGGTGGAAGGGATGTCCGAAGACGTGGCGGATACGTTGGCAGCGCTCGCTTCTGGCATGTGCGCACTGGCTAAACGCATGAACGAGGAGGGTAATGGTGTGCGTCATGTCCATGTGGTGCTGGCCGACCACGATATGGTGTTGCTGCCGACCATGTCAGGAGCCGTGCTGGTGGTGATGCGGCCGGGGCGGAACGACGAGTCGGGGTTTGATATATTGCGGACTGCGGCGGCGGCTTTATGACGAAGGTGTCGGCACAGCATACGGCACTTCACGACTGGCATGTGGCCCACGGCGCACGTATGGTGGATTTCGCTGGCTGGGAGATGCCTCTGAACTACGGCTCGCAACTGGCCGAGCATGAGGCGGTGCGGCGGGCGGCGGGACTGTTTGATGTCTCGCACATGCGGCCTCTGGATTTGAGCGGGCCAGATGCGCGGGTGCTGCTTCGATACGCGTTGGCCAACGATGTGGCAAAGCTGGACGCGGTGCCGGGCAAGGCGCTGTACAGCACGATGTTGCAGGGCGATGGTGGAATTATCGACGATCTGATCGTCTACCATCGTGGCGGAGGCCGGTATCGGATCGTGCTGAATGCGGGGGGGGCGGAGGCGGATACGGCGCACCTGCACGCCCTTGCGGATGCCCATGGCTGGCGCGTGACCCTGCAGAAGCGGCCAGATCTGGGGATTCTCGCGGTACAGGGCCCGACAGCGCGGGCGCTGGCGGCGACGGTGCTGGCGATTCCGGCGTTGGCGGATCTGGGCGTTTTTCACGCATTGGAACAGGGAGATTTTTTTGTCGGGCGAACCGGCTATACCGGCGAGGATGGCGTCGAAATCGTCGCCGCTAACGGGCTGTTAACGGACCTGGCAGACCGCTTGCTGGCGGCGGGTGTGTGCCCTGCGGGTCTGGCGGCGCGGGATAGTCTGCGTCTGGAGGCGGGGCTGGATCTGTACGGTCAAGATATGACGACGGCGGTTTCGCCTTATGCCAGTAATCTGGGCTGGACCGTGGACTTGCGGGCCGCAGACCGGGATTTTCTGGGCCGGGCGGCACTGGAGGCGGAGTTGGCGGCTGGTGACGGTGCCAGGCTCGTCGGTCTGGCGATGCGCGAGGGGATTCCCCGCCATGGCTATGTCGTCGAAAATGCCGCCGGACAGCCTTGCGGGGTGGTCACCAGCGGTATTTTTTCGCCCAGTTTGCAGTGTGGTATTGCCCTGGCCCGGGTGGATGCGGTGCTGGCGCCGGGGGCGCTATCTGCGGTGCTGGTGCGTGGGGTGCGGCGTCCGGCGCTGGTGATAAAACCGCCCTTCTGGCGCAACGGGGCGGCAACCTTTTCCTTTCCTGAGGAGCATGAAATATGAGCAAAATTCCGGAGACCTTGCGTTATAGCGATACCCATGAGTGGGTGGAAGACCTGGGAGGCAGACGCTACCGGGTGGGGATTACCGATCACGCCCAGGAATTGCTGGGGGATCTGGTGTTCGTAGAGGCCCCGGAGGTAGGTAAGGCGATTCGCGGTGGTGCAGTCTGCGGTGTGCTGGAGTCGGTCAAGGCGGCGGCGGATTTGTATGCGCCACTCGACGGCACGGTGGTGGAGCGTAACGACGGGCTGGGGGATAACCCGCAGTGGCTCAATGAAGATCCTTATGGCCAGGGCTGGATCATGGTGGTGGAAGCGGATGCATCCGCTGGTAACGGGCTGATGGATGCGGCGGCCTACGCCAAGATCGCGGAGGTCTGATCGTTATGCCCTATATTCCCCACGACGCAGCGGAGACGGCGGCGATGTTGGCCGCCGTCGGCGTTGAGCGTCTCGACCAGCTTTTCGATGAAATTCCCCCAGTCCTGCAAGCGCAGGATATGGCCTTGCCGGAAGGACTGTCGGAAATGGCGCTGCAGCGTGAACTGGAGGGAAGGGCGCTGGCCAACGCGCCACTGCGCTGCTTTGCGGGGGCGGGGCTTATGCCCATCATATCCCGGCCGTCGTCTGGGAAATTGCCGGGCGCGGCGAGTTTTATTCCGCTTATACGCCGTATCAGGCGGAAGCCAGCCAAGGTACACTGCAGCTCATTTACGAGTATCAGAGCTTCATCACCCGGCTGACCGGGCTGGAGGTGAGTAATGCCTCCCTCTATGACGGAGCCTCGGGCTTGGCCGAGGCCTGCCTGATGGCGTTACGCATTCAGGGCGGCGACAAATCCATCCTGGTGCCGGAGAACCTGCTGCCGGGCTGGCGGCGGGTGCTGGACAGCGTGCTTGGCTTGCAGAACATCCGTTTGGTGAGCGTGCCTTATGACCGTGCTACGGGCACCCTGATATTACCCGCAGATGCGGGAGATGCTGCGGCGCTGATCATTCTCCAGAGCAACGCCCTGGGTCTGCTGGAGCCGGTGGATGCGTTGACCGACTGGGCCCATGCCCATGGCCTGCTCGCCATAGCCGTGGTCAATCCGCTGGCGCTGGCGTTGCTGAAGGCGCCGGGGGTTTGGGGCACACAGGGTGCGGATATGGCGGTGGGGGAAGGGCAGCCGCTGGGGATTCCCCTGAGCGGCGGCGGACCTTACTTTGGTTTTCTGGCCTGCCGCAAGGCCCAAGTGCGCCAGTTGCCGGGACGCCTGGTGGCGAAAACCGTGGATGGCCAAGGCCGCGAGGGTTTTTGTCTGACCCTGCAGGCGCGGGAGCAGCATATTCGCCGCGGCAAGGCGACGAGCAACATCTGCACCAATCAGGGCCTGATGGTGACGGCGGCGACCATTCACATGGCGGCGCTGGGCGGGCACGGCTTGCAGCAGACGGCAGTGCGGTGCCATGAGCGTGCCGTGCGACTGCGGGAACTGTTGACGGGGGTGCCGGGGGTGAGTCTGCCTTATGGCGGGGCCTTTTTCCATGAATTTGTCGTGCGCTTGCCTCATGCTGCCGTGGCGGTACGGGATGCGCTGCTGGGCTATGGTTTGCTGGCGGGACTCCCCCTCTCGGATTGGGGAATGGGCGAAGCGGGCGATCTGCTGGTATGCACCACGGAACTGCTGGAAGAGGCGGATCTGTTGGCGTATCGCGGTGCCCTGACCGCTGTGCTGGAGACTTTATGAGCGATTCCATTTTCGATCACGATCATCATGCTCCGGCGCTGGCGTTGCCCTCCGATATTCCGGCGGCGCTACTGCGGAAGACACCCCTGAATCTGCCCAATCCGGCCGAACTGGAGGTGCTGCGCCACTACACCCAGTTGTCCCAGAAGAATTTTTCCATTGATACCCAGTTTTATCCGCTGGGTTCCTGCACCATGAAATATAATCCGCGGATTGCCCATACCATGGCCGCGCTGCCGGGCTTCGCGCGCCTGCATCCGGATACGCCGGCGCAGGGTATGCAGGGATTGTTGCAGGTGCTCTGGGAGTTGCAGGAATGGCTGGCGGCGACGACGGGCATGGCCGCGGTGAGCCTGACCCCGGCGGCGGGCGCCCAAGGCGAACTGGCCGGTGTCGCCATGATCCGCGCCTATCATGCGGCGCACGGCGACCATGGACGGCGGAAGATGCTGATTCCCACGGCGGCGCACGGCACCAATCCGGCCAGCGCCCGGATGGCAGGTTTTGACGTGGTGGAAATCCCTAATCGGGCCGACGGTGACCTGGATATGGCCTTTTTGGATCAGCATCTGGGGCCGGATATCGCAGGGATCATGTTGACCAACCCCTCCACCCTGGGGGTGTTCGAGCGTCGGATTACCGAAATTGCGGCACGCGTTCACGAGGCAGGGGGGCTGCTCTATTATGATGGCGCCAATCTCAATGCCATTCTCGGGCGGGTGCGGCCGGGGCAGATGGGTTTTGATGCGATGCATCTGAACCTGCACAAGACTTTTGCCACGCCTCATGGCGGCGGCGGGCCGGGTGCGGGTGCAGTAGCGGTACAGGAACGCCTGCGGCCTTTTCTGCCCCTGCCAGTGGTCGCGCGGGAAGCGGCAGGCGCGCTGCGCTGGCTGGATGAAGGGGATTTGCCGCAGAGCATTGGCCGGCTCAGCGCCCATGGCGGAAATATCGGCGTACTGCTGCGCGCCCACGCTTACCTGCGGCGTCTGGGGCGGTCGGGGGTGGGCCGGGTATCGGCTTATGCCGCGCTCAATGCCAATTATCTGCTCAGGGAGCTGCAGCGGGTGGGCTATCAGGCGGCCTTCCCGGAGCGGCGGGCCAGTCACGAGTTCATCCTGAGCGTCAGCGATCTGCAGAAAGCGACAGGTATACGGGCGCTGGATGTGGCCAAGCGCCTGCTGGATTTCGGGATTCACGCGCCGACCGTTTACTTTCCCCAACTGGTGCCGGAGTGCCTGCTGATCGAACCTACGGAGACCGAAAGCAAGGCGACCCTGGATCGTTTCGTGACGGTGATGGCGCAGATTCGCCGAGAGGCCCTGGAGCAGCCGGAACTCTTGCGGGAAGCACCTCACCATCTGCCGGTGGGGCGTCTGGATGAAGCCCTGGCGGCGCGGCGTCTGGATGTCGCGGAGGCTTTGTGACCGTCTGAACCCCTATGCAGCCCCTTCCCCCTGCTCATCCGCCACGATCCGGCCGCGTTCGAGGCGGATGACCTGATCGGCGAGGCGGGTGGTGCGCGGGCGGTGTGCGATGATGATGATGGTTTTGCGGCCGTGGAGAGCGCTGAGGGTCTCTGCGATGTGTTCTTCACTTTCGCTGTCGAGGTTGCTGGTGGCCTCGTCGAGGACCAGTACGGGGCGATCCAGATAGAGCGCGCGGGCGATGGCAAGCCGCTGGCGTTGTCCCCCGGAAAGATTGCCGCCATTACCCTTGATCAGCGTGTCCAGCCCGCCGGTCTTGGCCAGAAAATCCCAGGTATGGGCCTGCCGTGCGGCGGCCTCGGCGCGTTCGCGATCCGGTTGCGCGTCGGCGTAGGCGATATTGCTAAGGGCGCTGCCGGTGAAAAGTACAGGCTCCTGGGCTACAAAGGCGAAATAGCTGCGGTAATCGCCGGAAGGAAGTTCGCGGATGGATTGCCCCGCCACGGTGATGTCTCCCCCACTGGGCGGCAGAAGGCCGAGCATCACCCGCGCCAGACTGGTTTTTCCACCACCGCTAGGACCGACTATGGCGGTCGTGCTCAACGGTGGTATGGTGAACTGCAGTCCGCGCAAAATCGCTTCACCACTCATCTGCAGTTGGAGGTCGTGGCACTGCCAGGTGCCCCAGGGGCGCGGGATGGCGGAACGGGTACCGGATTCTGCGGGCTGATCCAGCCAGGCGAAAAGGCGATCTGCGGCCGAGAATCCCTGCTGCAGTTGATTGTTGGCCGAGGAAAGCTGGCGCAGCGGCTCGTAGACCATCCCGAGCGCTGTCAGGAAACTGAAAAAGGCTCCGGTCGTCATGCCGCCGTTCACCACCTGACTGCCGCCCAGATAGATGATGGCCCCGATGCCCAGTGCGGCGATCATTTCCATGATAGGGACGGTCGCCTTCTGGATACGGGCGATCTGCATCATCAGGTCGAAATAGCGTCGCGCCTGAACACCGAACCGTTGCGCCTCGAAGGCTTCACTGCCCTGACTTTTGATGACCTCGGCGCCACGCAGGCTCTGGGAGAACTGATCCATGATCTGGCCCATCTGCTCCTGCTGGCGCTCGCCGCGCTGGCGCAATTTATGCCCGAAACGAATCAGGGGATAAAATGCGATGGGCAGGGTGACGAAGCTGATGAGCGCCAGCTTCCAGCTCATGTAAAACACCACCGCCATCAGCGCGATGATCTGGAAGGTGGATAGAAAGAAGCGCGCCAGCACCGACAACCCCTGCTGCAACAAGGTCAGGTCCAGACTCATCCGGGACAGGGTGCTGCCGTGACTGTTATCGATCAGGACGCCGAGGGGCAGACGCAGGGTGTGGGCGAACAGACGTTCGCGCAGGTGTCGCAAAATGTCTTCTTCCACCCGGGCGAGGGTGATGGCCTGCAGGTAGTCGGCGCTCCCCTTGACCGCGTAGATCGCGATGACACCCAAGGGCAGCCAGATAAGCATGTCGGCGTTGCGGTCGATGAATATCCGGTCGAGGACCGGCTTGATCATGTAGGCCACTCCGCCCGTGGCCGCGCCCGAAATCACCATGAACAGCATGGCGACGGCGACGCGTCCCCGGTACGCGCGAACCAGGCTGAGCAGGCGGTAAAAGCTGGGAGAACGGAGCGCGGCGCGCGCGCCGGCGTCACTCACTCTTCGAGCAGTCCCCGTTTATCCTTGACGTTCAGCCAGGCATCGGCATCTTCCGGCGCGGCCTTTTTCTGGATGATGGCCGGCCAGATCTTGGCAAGACGGGCGTTGATTTCTTCAAATACTTTCTGACCATCCGGCAAGTCGTCATCGCGGAAAATGGCGCCCGCGGGACATTCCGGTTCGCAGAGGGTGCAATCGATGCACTCGTCGGGGTCGATGACCAGGAAATTCGGCCCTTCGCGGAAACAGTCCACCGGGCAGACGTCCACACAGTCCGTATATTTGCACTTGATACAAGATTCAGTCACCACATAAGTCATGGGGGCGGAGCTCCTCACGGTTGAGTCTGATGAATTATAGCCGGGTGTGCCGGCGGGTTGCGGGTCTATTCTAGCCTAAGGCGGCAGTGCTGCCCACTAGTTAGGGGGCGGATTCGGGAAAGGCAGACTAGCAGGAATAGCTGCCCCGGAGGTGGGTTGGAAAATAGATAAAATTAGACTAATATTACATGGCGTCGCAAGCTAAGGGCGTTTGGCAGGGTGCGAAAAACTTCTGCTATAGTGAAAACCCAGACTTTGTCCCGTCGTTTCAACAGAGGAGAAACCCAATGGCCGTATTAGTAGGAAAAGCTGCCCCCGATTTTGTAGCCCCCGCAGTCATGCCAGATAACAGCATCAATGAAAAGTTTCAGTTTTCTCAGCATATTAAGGGAAAATATGCGGTTCTGTTCTTTTATCCCCTCGATTTTACCTTTGTCTGCCCCTCGGAAATTCTGGCGTTCAATCACCGCCTGAACGAGTTCAAATCCCGCAATACGGAGGTCATCGCCTGCAGCGTGGACTCCCATTTCACCCATCTGGCCTGGAAGAACACGCCGGAAGAGAAGGGCGGTATCGGCCATATCCAGTTGCCTATGGTCGCCGATCTCTCCAAGAGCATCGCCCGCAACTACGATGTCCTGATCAACGATGAAGTTGCCCTGCGCGGTTCCTTTTTGATCGACCGTGAAGGCATCGTGCGTCACGAGGTGGTCAATGACCTGCCCCTGGGCCGCAACATCGACGAAATGATCCGGATGGTGGACGCACTGCAATTCTCGGAAGAACACGGCGAAGTTTGCCCTGCCCAGTGGCAGAAGGGTAAAGCAGGCATGAAGCCGACCAGCGAAGGTGTCGCCGACTTTCTGGCGCATCACGGCAAAGAGCTCTGACTGCCGGTCACTGTTGAGGTCCCCGGTCTGGACGGACGCGGGGATGTGCCGAAGTGAGAAGAGCCCGGACGCCAGTCGTCCGGGCTTTTTTCCGGGTCTCAGTGCAGGCCGTGTCCGGCCCCTTCCGCCGCTTCCATCATCACCGCCCTTACCGCGTCGGGAAAATCCCCCTGTGCCATCTGCTGTGTTCCCTCCTGAAAGAAGCGGGGGGCATCGGCGGGCAAGTGGTGAATGATGGCCGCAAAAGCCTTGCGCATTTCCACAGGGTCATGGGCACGCGTCGCGGTAATCCCCCAGTTCAGCAGCAGGATGCGCCAGGGGCGGTGCGGGTCTGCGCCTTCCAGATCGGCAGCGTAGTCCGCTGCGGCGGCTTCTTTCACCTCGCCCGTCAAGCGAGCGAGGGGCCGCAGTTCGGCGGGCTCGGCGCGGCCGTTGGCCAGAATGGCCAGACCGTTGACCACCGGTTCCAAGGTATGGATGAGGCCGTGTTGATGGCATACCCACGCGGCGATACTGACGGTGATCATTTCCAGGGCGGTTTTCGCCGGGCGTTCACCCAGACGGTCGGCCCAGGTGGCGAGATCCATCAGCAAACCGATGGCAAGGTCACCGACGCGCTCCGCTTCGTCGTCGGGCAGGGTAGGATCCCAGGAGGCCACATCCGTCGTCAGCACCTTGAAAAGCTGGCGCAGGGCGTCCACGATGAGCGGCGGGGTGATCTGTTCTCCGGTGGCAATGCCGCTCGCCGCAAAGGCACCGAGAACGGGTTTGGCGTATTGTTCAAAGCGCTGTTGTGCGCCCGCTATGTCCAGAATGAGAGCCACTGCTGCCTCCGATATGCCCCGATGAAGTTGAGCATGTTATGCTAGCACGGAATGTCGCCAGGTTTTGCAAAGGGCGACTCCCCATTTTATCCAGGAACTTCCTCATGGCGCAGCAATATCCTGTTTCTCCGGTCGATTTGCATATGCACTCCATGGCCTCCGATGGCACCATGACGCCTGCTGGCTTGGTGCAGCGGGTGCATGGGGCGGGAGTGCGTGTCATGGCACTGACGGACCATGACAACACGGCGGGGTTGGAGGAGGCCGCGTTAGAGGCCGAGGCACTGGATATCCGACTCATCCCCGGCGTGGAAATCTCCAGCGAATGGGAAACCCAGGGCATCCATATCGTCGGTCTCTTCGTTGATCCGAAAAACAGCGTCTTACAGGAAGGACTGAGCCGGATCATGGCGTTCCGCGACTGGCGCGCCATGGAGATCGACCGCTTGCTGGCAAATGCCGGTATTCCCGGCGCAGAAGCCGGAGCGCGGGCGATGGCGGGCAGTCGGATGGTGGGGCGCAGCCACTTTGGGCGCTGGCTGGTGCGCGAGGGGCGTTGTGCAGACGCGAATGAGGCCTTTGGCAAATATTTGGGGCGTGGTTGCAAGGCCTATGTGCCCAGTGACTGGATTCCCATGACCGAGGTGGTCGGCTGGATCCATGCAGCGGGCGGATATGCCGTTCTCGCCCACCCCGGTCGCTATAAGCTCAGCGGAACCAGATTGCGCGCTCTGCTCAGCGCATTTCGGGACGCGGGCGGCGTCGGTCTCGAGGTCTGTACCGGCAGTCAGGCAGCCGGTGATCGTGAGCATCTCGGGCGCCTGGCACAACAGTTGGGCATGGCCGGTTCCGTGGGTTCCGACTTTCATGGTCCGGACGCCGGCCACGCGGCCATCGGCCATCTGCTACCCCTGCCCGACGGTGTGGAGCCAGTCTGGGAGCGCGCCGGTATTCACCTTTACTAAGCGGCCAATCCTGCAAGGGTTTTTGGGCGCTCCGCGCATTTTCAACGGCAGGGTACTGTGGTAGCTTTGCTCTCCATTGCGGATTCACATCAGGGGAAGATGGTGCAAAACAGTCAAAAGTCAACCAGCTACGCCAATTTGGGCACGTTCGTGTTGCTGCTGGTCTACGCTGGCGCCGCATACACCCTCAGCCCCTTCGCAGGTCCCCTGCTGATGGGGGCGGTGCTGACGACGGTGGGCTGGCCCTGGCAATTGCGTCTGGAGCGTGCCTTCCACATGCCGCGCTGGCTGGGTTCCCTGGTCCATGCCCTGGTGTGGGTGGCGATCATCATCATTCCGGCGGTCATTATTGTAGATTCGGTCCTGCCCCAGTTGGCACTGCTGATTTCCCGCTGGCAGTCGGGTGGTCCCCTTGTCGTCGTGCCGCCGGAGGTGATGAAAATTCCCTATGTGGGTCACTGGTTGCTCGGCCACCTGCGCGGGCTGAACGGTGCCTACCTCTCCGCGCTGGTGAGCACGCATTCCGGCATCATCACCGATTCTCTGAGCCAACTCTGGATATTCACCCTGCACACGTTTTTTGCCGCGCTGACGGTGTTTGCGCTGGCCCTCCACGGTGAACGTCTGACGGAGGCGTTGCGCCTTGGGGCCGGACAAATATGGGGCAGTGATCGCGGCAATCGTTTTTTGGCCGCCAGTCGGGATGCGGCGCGCTCGGTGCTGATCGGCCTCATCGGTGTAGGTGTGGTAGAGGGCATGTTTATCGGTATTGCCTACGCCGTTGCCGGACTGGGTATGTGGCCCCTCTGGCTGGTTGCCACGGCGCTGATATCCCCTATCCCTTTCGGGGCGACGGCGGTAGTCGGCGCTGCCACCCTGTGGCTCGCTTTTACGGGGCATTGGTTTGCCGGTCTGCTCGTCCTGATCTGGGGGCTGATCGTGATTACCGCAGCGGACCTGGTGGTTCGCCCGCTGCTCACCGGTTCGCAGACGCAAGCCCCTTTCTTTCTGGTGTTCTTCAGCATCCTTGGCGGCGCCGAGGCGTTCGGTCTGATTGGCCTGATTATCGGACCCATTCTGGTGCTGCTGGCGCGTGGCGTGTGGCGCGCATGGGAGCGGCGCGTTCGCCTTCAGGAGTAGCTGGCCAATCTGGGTGATTGGGGAACTGTACAGGCTTCCCGTCTATCCAACCAATGGGTATTATCTTTACGACGGCTATCACTGCAGTTACATCAGGAGCGAATCATGGACTACTCAATGTTGGATCAACAATACAATCAGTTGCAGCAACAGACCCAGAATAACCTACAGGCCTTGCAGCAGGTGGCCGGACGGGTGAACGCCATGGCGCCCGATAATATCACCGGGCGCGAGATCAGTATGGAATTGCGCGGCCTGGCCATGAATTTGCAGCAACAGCAACAGAATGTAGGGATGATGCTGCAGCAGATGGCGCAGCATATCCAGCAACTGGAAATGCAGATGCAGGCGATGGGACAGGGTGGAATGAACCCCAATATGGGACAGCAGCGTCCCTGGAATGCACCAATGCAGGGGCAGCCAGGTATGGGGAGCGGTTTCCTGGGTAATGTCATGACCGGTTTGGGGTTGGGTGCCGGCTTCGCGGTGGCGGACAATATCGTTGATGATATCTTCGACAGCTTCTAGGTCGAAATGTGGATTGCTCGTTTTGACGGTTTTCTGCAGATAGCGTCCTGCCCATGACGCTACCGTTGCCGGTCTATCTGGATCTGGAATCGCGGATTCTTGCCTGGGCCGCAGGGCAGGGGTGGAGGTTGCAGCGTACCGGCCCTTTGCGGCGGGATGAATGGCCGCTGCCGCGCCTGGAGTTTCTGCGCGAGGGGAGGTTGGCCTCGGACGAGTGGGACGTTGCGTTGGCTGCCTGTCCCCTGTTCGCAAGGGCTGCCTCCGGGCAACGGGAGGCATGGAGTCCTGAAGGCATCAGGATTAAATTTTATCAGGCCCCGACTGAGTTTCTGGGGTTTGCGCAGATCGCCCACACCGGACCGGCTGGGTTTGTCGCTGCCTGTCGCCAACTGCCCGGCTGGGATGAGGCACCGGCACCCGACGAGGTAACTGCATTTGCTCGCGTCGGACTGCCTTATATACCACCCTCCCGGCGTCCTCTGGAAGGGCTTGCGATGTTGGCTGGAGCTGCGTGTGAGTAAAGAATCCCTTTATGGAATCCATGCGGTCAGCGCGGCACTGGATGCGGAAGAGTTGCTGGAACTCTGGGTTGCCGTCGAGCGGCGGGCAGATGAGCGCATTGCACTTTTGGTGCAGAAGGCTGCAGAACAGTGTCTGCCGGTGCAGGAATGGCGGAGTTCGGCGCTAGGACGGAAACTGAACACCGGCCGGCACCAGGGCGTGGGCGGTTTGCTGCGCGACTTTCCCGGACAAGATTTGGAGACGATCCTCGCGCAACTGAACGACCGTGGTTTTTTGCTGGTGCTGGATGGTGTGCTCGATCCCCATAACCTTGGGGCATGCCTGCGCAGTGCGGAGGCAGCAGGGGTCGACGCGGTGATTCTGCCCGGGGATAACGCCTGCCCGGTCAATGCTACCGTACGCAAGGCGTCCGCCGGATCGGCGTCACGCGTTCCGGTCTGTACTGTGACTAATCTGTCGCGCACTCTGTCCTCGCTGCAGGAGGCGGGATTCTGGCTGGTCGGGATGGCAGGGGAGGGTTCCCGGAGTCTTTATGCGCTGGACCTCGATATGCCGCTGGTGATGGTGATGGGGGGTGAGGAGAAGGGCTTGCGCCGCCTTACCCGGGAACATTGCGATTACTTGGCGCATATTCCCATGATGGGAGCCATCGAAAGCCTGAACGTGTCCGTAGCTACCGGGATCTGCCTCTTCGAGGCGGCCCGGCAGAGGCGGAATCTGTCCCCCGCGCGGCCTGCCGGGCAGGAAAAATCCGCTTGAACCCGCTGGAAGGCCATTCCTATATGCTGGTAGATTCGCATTGTCATCTGGATTTCGAAGATTTTGACGCAGACCGATCTGAGATCCTGGCCCGTGCCCGGGCGGCGGGCGTGGGGGAAATGCTGATCGCTGCCGTCGTCGAGGCGCACTGGCCGCGGGTGCAGGCCCTTGCCGCCGGGCACGCCGGCGTATGGGCGGCAGTGGGAGTACACCCCAACGAACCGGTTGGGGCAGGGCCGGAATGGGAGCGTCTGCTGGTCGCGCTGGCCGCCGATAAGGTGGTCGCCGTCGGGGAGACCGGGCTGGATTATTACCGCAGTGAAGGGGACTTGTCCTGGCAACGGGAACGCTTTGCCCGGCATATAGCGGCGGCCAAGGCCACAGGAAAGCCGTTGATCGTGCACACCCGAGCGGCGGCGGCAGACACCCTTGCCATGCTGCGCAGTGAAGATGCGGCGGCCGCCGGCGGCGTCATCCATTGCTTTACCGAAAACCAAGATTTTGCGCGGGCGGCCCTGGATATGGGTTTTTATATCTCCTTTTCCGGCATCGTGACGTTCAGGAAGTCCGTCGAATTGCAGGCGGTGGCCAAGATGCTGCCGGCGGATCGCCTGCTGGTGGAGACGGATGCGCCTTATCTGGCTCCCGAGCCGCGGCGCGGCAGGCGCAACGAGCCGGCTTTCGTGGCCCATGTCGCGGCCTTTCTCGCAGCGTTGCGGGGCGAGGCGCCGGAGGCCGTCGCCACGCAGACCACCGCCAATTTCCACGCCCTGTTCAGACACGCGGTGGCGTCATGAAGGTGGTCTTCCTCGGTACGGGATCCAGTGCCGGAACCCCCGTAATTGCCTGCCACTGCCCGGTTTGTCGTAGCGACGACCCGCGCAATCACCGCCTGCGGGCCAGCATCCTGGTGCGGGATGAAGGCGTTGATCTGCTGGTGGATACCGGTCCTGACCTGCGTCAGCAGATGCTGCGTGCCGGCGTGCAGTCGCTGACGGCCGTGCTCTATACCCATTTTCACGCCGATCATATCAACGGGGTGGACGATCTGCGCGCCTTCAATTTTGCACAGGAGGTGGTGATCCCCTGCTATGCGGATCAGCGCACGGCAGCGGAGCTGGAGAGCCGTTTCCGCTACTGTTTTCTGCCGCCGGATCTGGCCTGGGCGAAACCTTCCCTGTCCATGCACCGGATCGTATCGCCGCAGACCTTTGGCGGGGTTCGAGTGACGCCCATACCCGTGTTGCACGGTGATCTACCCATACTCGGGTACCGTTTTAATGATGTGGCGTATCTGACGGATCTGAAAACGATTCCAGACGCCAGCCTGGATCTGCTGCGGGGTTTGAAAGTGTTGGTCCTGGATTGTCTTCGTTATGAATATCACCCCACCCATCTGCATGTCGAAGAGGCCCGGTACTGGGCGCGCCGGATCGGCGCGGAACGAACCATTCTTACCCACATGACCCATGACGTGGATTACGCGACATTGGCGACGGAGTTGCCGGAGGGCGTCATTCCCGCCAGTGATGGTATGGTCCTGGACCTTTAGCATCGGCATCTGCAGGACCGGCGCGTGCAAAGAGACACCCAGAAAAGGTTTGACATCATCCGCATGAATCCATATATTACGCCGCATCGGGGCCATAGCTCAGCTGGGAGAGCGCTTGAATGGCATTCAAGAGGTCGGCGGTTCGATCCCGCCTGGCTCCACCAAATCAAAAGGCTGACCAGCCTTTTTTTCTCCCCGAAACGCAAAGCATGCATCTCACCTGTTCCTGACAGGACGCAATTCTTACAGGTAAAACTGATGGCGATATGGTGGCTGATTCTTTTGCTGACGAGGTTTTCCCTTGCAAGATGATCGGCTTTTTCCCTATGGCCATGCCCGCGATGTAGATTGGCGCGAGGCATTGTTCCGCGCTGTGGAGATGGCTGGTCCGCGGGTGCGGGGCGGTACGCTGGGCTTTCTCTACGTCACCGATAGCTTTGAGTCCGATTTGCCGGATATCCTGAGCGCTGTGCGGGAGCAGACCGGGGTGCCCCACTGGACGGGATGCGTGGGGAGCGGCATCTGCGCGACCGCGCAGGAATACCTGGACGAACCGGCACTGGCTTTTATGGTGACGGATTTTCCCGAAACGGAATTTCACCTCTTTGCCGGTATGGACGCTTACCGGACCGGCAAGAGTTGGCCGACCGGACCGGGTCGTCCGCCCTACTTTGCTATTGTTCATGGTGACTCTCAGACACCGGATCTGCCGGATCTGGTCCGTGATTTTGCCGGGCAGATGGGCAGCGGTTTCATTACCGGGGGAATATGCAGCAGTCGCACCGACGGCGCGCAACTGGCGGATGAAGTCGTGCATGGCGGATTGAGCGGGGTGACGTTCAGCGAAAATATCGCTGTTGCTACCCGTCTGACCCAGGGCTGCAGTCCCATCGGTCCGACTCATCACATCAACGAAGCCCGCAACAATGTAATCTCCCGTCTGGATGACCGTCCGGCGCTGGATGTGTTTAACGACGAGACCGGCGACATCCTCTCCCGGGATTTGCAGCGGGCGGCGGGCTTCATTTTTGTTGCGATGCCGGTGAAGAATGATGACTGTGGCGACTACATGGTGCGTACCCTGGTGGGCATTGACATCGAGCGCAAGCTGCTGGCGATTGGCGAATATGCAGAGGCCGGTCAGTCCCTGATGTTCTGCAAGCGGGATAGCGGCACGGCGCGCGAGGATCTCGAACGTATGCTCTCGGACATCAGCCGCCTGGCGGGCGGAAGGAGGATCCGTGGGGGTCTGTATTTCAATTGTGTGTGGCGCGGTCAGAACCTGTTTGGCCCCGATTCTGCGGAATTGCGGATGATCCGGGCCGGTCTGGGTGACTTCCCGTTGGTGGGTTTTTTTGCCAATGCCGAGATTTCTCATGATAAAATATACGGTTATACAGGAGTACTCTAGTTTAGACATTCAGCCCGGCCCCGCCGGATTTTTTATTGCCACTTTCTCCGGAAAAAATGCTTGGCACTGTGACTGTGCCGTGCGGCCGACCCTTGAAAAAAAGGGTCGGCCAATGAGAAGCGTTTTAGGCTTCTCGGAATCACTGATGCGTGATCTGTAACCTTTACATTTTTATGATGCCCTGGGCAAATCGATAAGCGGCTGTCCGTAAGCCCGTCCAGATGCCTGAGCCACAGCCGCCACCTGTCGAGTTAAGGCATGGAGCTCTTGTGGCGTGAGCGCCTGCTCTCCATCGGACCATGCCTGTGCGGGGTTCGGATGGCACTCAATCATTAGCCCATCTGCGCCAGCAGCGATAGCTGCCAAACTCAGGGCCGGCACCATCCATGCCGCACCTCCCGCATGACTTGGATCCGCAATCACTGGCAGATGTGTTTCCCGTTTCAGGTAAGGAATAGCACTTACATCCAACATGTTACGATAAGCAGGTTCGAAGCTTCGAACCCCACGCTCGGCGAGAATAATATTCAAATTTCCTTGCGCAGCGATATATTCTGCCGCCATGAGCCATTCCTTGATAGTGGCAGAGAGTCCACGCTTCAAAATTACCGGGACCTGCAGTTGCCCAACTTCTTTCAAGAGCCGAAAGTTTTGCATGTTGCGGGTACCGATCTGGATTACGTCTACACCATATTTTAAAAAAAGATCAATATCGCGAGGATCCATAAGTTCCGTTACCACCGGCATGCCATAGGGACGGGCGGCATCTACCAAATATTTTAGGCCATTTTCTTCCATGCCTTGGAAAGAATATGGACTAGTACGCGGTTTGAATGCCCCTCCGCGCAATAGACTGGCACCAGCAGCCATTGCGCCAGCAGCAGCCGCAATCATCTGCTCTGGCGTTTCCACAGAGCAAGGTCCCGCGATGACCTGGATGGCATCACCACCGATAGGAATATGCCGCACCGATACCACACGATTGTCAGGATGAAATTCTCGCGATGCGAGCTTGTATGGTTTATGAATTGGTAGAACATGCTCTACGCCAGGTAACGACTCAATGAGTCCATTAGGGGCTACGTCCTGGTCGCCTATGGCTGCAATGGCTAGCTGCCTGCGGATCCGTGACTCTATCGCCCGCAGGCCGAGGTCTTCAACACAGGACTTGATAGCCGCAACTTGCGCCTCATCGACGTTGGGTTTAATCATAATCAGCATGGCATTTCCTCCTGACCTTAAATTTGCGAATCAATTGGCAACACGGTGATCGTGATCGCCGCAGTCGATACAAATAGCACCGAATTCCTGTCTAGCTTCAGTAAGGTGGTGAATAGCCGCCTCCTTATCTGTTCTCGGCGTCAGGAAATCCTCCATGGCATAATCTCCTCCGTAGCCAATTCCCTGTAGCAACGACACGAGTTCCCACCAATCCACCATACCTTGTGTCAACCCTGTCCATTCCCATGCCCAATCCTCCTTGGTTTGTTTCCATCTCATGTTTTTGACATGCACGTTAGCGAGATACGGGCGGATAAGATTGATGCCGAACTCCCAGTCCTCCTTTCCCTCAACCATCATATTGGCAGGATCGAAGGTGATGCCGATGGACTCTGGATCGAGATCTTGCACTAAAGCATAGGCACCACTAAAGCTGCTCATCACTGTACCCCAGTGCAGTTCTAACAGGAGTTGCACCCCTGCCCGAAAGGCCTTGCGCTCCAATATTCTCAGTTTCCGCCTTAATGCGCCCATCAGAGGTTGCGGATCCTGACTTGCGTCATACGACGGAATGATCTCATTTATATGCGCACGTTTGACTACTGCCGCATGACATCCGCGTGGTAGTACAATGCGCGCCTTAGGCACCTCCATGAGCTGTGCTACGCGTATAAGGCGATCTACGGATTCATCGTCTTCCATGGGAAGGTAGGATGTAAGGACCGGGACATCAAGCCCGATATGCTGAATCCGGCGCCGAAGAAATTGGCCGCTGGTGAGCAGATCGTCCAATGCTATATGATGATCATCATTGACACGCAACTCGATGCCTTTAAATCCGGACGTTGTGGCAATTTCTAAAACCTCATCAAAGCTAAATTGAGGCAAAATTGCCGTACAAAGATTCATGCCAGTCCACATGGGTTGTCTCCCTAACGTAGCGGTACCATAAGAAATTAAAGTTAGTTACATGTGATAATACGTGTCACGACTCTGTATCCATATCCACCTCCATAAATGGTGCCCGTCGAAACCGCTCCCGTAATGCAAACGGGACAGTACAGTCGAAAATGGTCTTACAAGAAATCCCGTCTTCCAGGATAGATGGGCTGAAATCTGGTGATTGCGAAGGATCCAGGGGATGGCATCGTACCCCTTGAATAAACACGGTGCTGACGTCGCCTTGGTAGCGCGTGGTCATAGCCCATAGAACATCATTACTGTTAAAAATGTCGACGTCTTCGTCGACCAGAATTACATGCTTGAGCTCCGAGAAGGCAGCGAATGCGGTGAGCGCGGCTTGGCGCTGGCGCCCTTCGTCACGGATGGAACCCTTTTTGAATTGCAAGATGGCTAGGTACTTTCCGCCCCCAGCAGAGTGAGCGTAAACATTTAGGAGGCGTCCTGGCATACTATTTTCCACCAAACGTAAAATACTTGCTTCCGTAGGGATCCCGGCGAGATTGACGTGCTCTTCCCCAGGGCCAACGATAGTTTGCAGAATGGGGTTAAATCGGTGGGTTACCGCCGTGACCCGAATCACCGGACAGGACTGGGCCTGGCCTAGATAACCAGGAAATTCAGGCATGGCGAAACCTGTTCCCGTATTGATGTCTTCCCGCATGCGCTCTCCTGGTAGAATCTCCCCTTCGATAACGATCTCTGCACGGGCAATGGCCTTGGCGGGCACCGATACGCAATCAACCAGCTCCACAGGCCTTTGTCGTAAGCCTCCGGCTATGGTTAATTCGTCAAAACCCAAGGGCGTAGTAGGTGGCTCGAAACAAGCAGCGAGATAAATGGCCGGATCGAGCCCCATACTAATGGAGACTGGCAACGGCTTTCCCTGTCGCTCAGCCTTAATGCGGAACTGGTCGATGTGGCGGCCGGGTACGAAGTAGACGGTGAGCCGGTCAGAGCCTTGTACACATAGCCGATGAATCGTGACGTCCGCCTCTCCAGTCTCCGGATCTTCCGCACGCAAAAGCCCAAGGTTGAAATACGGTCCAGCGTCAAACAAGGTGTTGGTTGGAGCCGGCAACAAGCTTCTGATATCCAGTGGCGCACGATGCACAACTTCCTGACAAGGCGCCCCTTCTGGGAAAGAAACAGTCATTGGGGCGATACGGCGGTCCAAGGCGCGAAGCAAGGTAAATGGAAGCTGTTCTACCGTGCTGCCTAACAATAAGGCAGTCCGTTCCCTGCTGGCCAACATTCCGACCAGCACCCGAACGTCAGGGTAGCCTTTGACATTTTCAAAGAGCATGGCGGGGCCGATTCTGGTCGGCGGCGCAACCGGGGTACCAGCCCCAATGCGTTTGTAGATCCCCGCCAATTCGGCATGGGCATCGACAGCTTTAGATGTAGTGCTGAGATGGCCCGGTAGTGTTGAGAGAAATGCCAAAGCATCTCGCAGATCCCGGATATTTTGGGCCGACGATACGGTTGTTGACGACAAAGTTCGGTGCATAATCTGTCTCCTGAGCTTACTGTTTATTTGATTATATTCATTTTCCCATGCGGGCTTACCCGGACAATTTCCGCCCATCAGCGAGCGACAGGAGATTTGGATAGGCCACATCGCGTCCAAAGGGATTCGGCCATGGTCCCCACTCGGATTGGGGGACATCCACCCCCAGTTCCACAATATGGTCATCGGGATCGACAAGGTAAAAAGCCCGCATGACTGTATGGTCCACGGGCTCTAATATTCGCGCCCCGGCGGCCCGGCAGCAGGCATAAATCGCGGCCAGACTTTGTTCGTCCTCCACGTCGAGACAAAAATGCGAGAAACCGGAGACCGGGAATAGCGCCCCAGTTTCCATCAAGGCCAAATCGTGGTGGTGCAAGCCCGCAGTGTAGAATTTCATGCCGGGCCGCTCGCCGACGGCGCGTAACCCCAGGATTCCGCGATAAAAGCGGTCAGAGACATCCAGACTGCGGACCGGCAGGGCTATGTGGTTGATGCCATGTAACATTACTTCACCTCGTTTTCCTGAAAACTATCCACTAATAACCGCCGCCACTCGCCATATAGGTCTGTAGAGCCATCCACCCGGCTACGGCCATGGGCAGGGAACTGATCAATCCTGGCGCAAGCACCGTCCAGTGACCGGAATGGCCTCGGTGCTGAAGAATGCTGGCAACACCTGCTCCCGCGGCAAGCGATACGAGTAGCCATACCATGACAACCATTGAAGCACCCGCGTAGAAGCGCAAATCCACCATTAGGGTACCCAGGATCAGCACTCCCACATCGGCACTCGGCGAATCCCAACGCGAACTGCGTACCAAGAGGGAAAAAAGAAGAGCCACGGCCAACACAACGGCCAGCGCTGCCCCAAACTGAGCCAGCAGGATACTGCCCAACAATGGCGCGACGAGAGCTAGCCCGACAGCCCCGACAAGCAGCGTGATTCCTGCGGGTTTTTGATCTCGGTGGTCAGGGGTGAGGGCAAACCACAGTACGGACCACAGCACCGCTACCGTCAGCCAAGCAACGAAGGCGGCGAGCACGGTTTCCTGGCGCAGGACTGGCCACAGCAAAATGAAAGCAGCGGCTCCTGCGATCAACCCCCTCGCCCCATAGCGCCACCATTGGTGTCTACGGTGATCGGCAATAGCCGCTACTGTCCCGCCCACGAGGGCTAGCCAGGGCAACCAGGACAACACGGTACGTGGCGGGAAGGAAAAATCGCGATAGGTCAGTGCATAGCCAACTAGAAAACCAGCCAGTATGGCCGCCGCCCAAAATGTAGAACGCCAGCCGGGATATTTGCAGGTTTTGTAATACGCAGCGACCACCATGAGCATGGTGACAGCAGCGGGAAACAGGGCACTATCCAAAATCAAGGACCGAACGAAACTGGATTGCCAGAGATTCCACATAAAGATTGCCTCCCAACGGGAAGGAGGCGCCGGCCTTGCTGGTCGGCACCCCAAAAGGCCGCTCAGCCAGCCGTGCGAACACCCTCGATGTTCACATGCAGGTGCACCCGGTTGGCGATCATGCCCGCATAGGCATCCATGCCGAAGTCGCTGCGCTGGATGGTGGTGGTGGCCTCATAGCCGGAGAGATAACCACCCCAGGGCTTGGGCAACGCCGGCACCGGCCCGGCACCGATTTCCCGCACCTGGAAGGTCACCGGCCGCGTCACGCCATGAATAGTCAGTTTCCCATACAGTTGTCCGCTCTCCTTACCCGTGGGTTGATAGCGTGTACTGACGAATGTGATGTTCGGAAACTCCCGGACATTGAAAAAGTCCGGACCCCGCAAGTCGTGATCCCTTAGGGCGAAATTGGTATTGATGCTGGCTGCGGGAATGCGGATATCCGCTTTGTCCCCTGCAGGACTTGCGGGATTGAAGGTATAGCTGCCGGACAGCTTGTCGAAACGGCCTACCACCACCGCCACCCCGGCATGGCCGATGGTGAACCACGCCAGAGAATGGTCCGGATCAATCCGGTACGAGCCAGCCGGGCTGGCGTCCAGTTGGTGGTATGTCGCTGCGTCAGCGAGTGACACCAATGATGTGGACAATGCGACGGAAAGGATGGCGGTCCTCAGTGCAATGGAAACTTTGTTCTGTAACATGGCAATGCTCCTCTATCAATTCGGGAGAAACGGTCACTCAGCCGCTAGGCTTTTATGAGTGCCGTCGCAGAAGGGGCGGTTGGCGGATTGGTGACAGGCACAAATGGCCACCGTTCGCGGCTCGGCGATATCCACGGCGAAGGGCTCCACGCCGCTACCCTGGTGCGTCCCATCGCAGAAAGGCAAGTTTGCGGAGCGCCCGCAGGCGCAGAAATAGTGGCTGCCTGGTTCCAGGCTCATCACGTAAGGTGTCGGGTTCATCATGACCTCCATAAAATTAAGCATCTCATCTGATACGCATCCATATAGTTACAATGCGTACTATATAGATAGCACAACAAATGTTCGTATGCAAACTATGTGGGATTTACTCCTGAAATCGGCTTCGCAGTGCGCGTAGGGTACGGCGCACCTGTTCCAAATCACCCGCATCCACATTCGCGAAGACCCGACTGAGATAGGCGATATGGGCTGGGAATACTCGGGAAAAAATGACTTCGCCTTCGGGGGTCAGAACGGCACGGAAACTGCGTCGATCACCCACCGGGACCTCCCTACGAACCAAGCCTTTTTCATCGAGGCGATCGATGATACCAGTCAGGGTTCCCTTGGTGATTAAGGTTTTTTGGGCAAGCTGGGTGAGGGGCATTCCCTGGGTGTTGCCTAATGTTGCGATGACGTCAAACTGCGCTGGCGTGAGGCCCAGTTGCCGGACGTGGGCGGCGGAGTAGGCGGAAAAGGCATGGTAGGCTTGGGCAAGCTCTCGCAGGACGGCGAGAAAAGGCTCCTGGGTTGTGGCCTTCGGCGTAGCCGTGTAAGAAAGCAACATCGTTGATTCCCCGGTCGTTCCGTCACGCATCCTTATCCTCACCATGATGTTTCCAGTTAGAAAGTCCTATATAGAACTATTTGGGACGGACGTCAAAGGGAGCCGTAGGAGAATGTTCGGTGTCAGCAGAGGTCGTTGTCACGACTGGCCCCACTCCAGGGAGTGCCACCAGGCGTGTGACCATCTCATCCTTGAGCATGTGCATAATCATATGGTCGTACTTTGCCAAACGGTCTTCTAATGCCAGCAAGTGTCCGCGCAATTCGGCCAAGACCTCCACTGCATCCAGGGGAAATTCTCTGCTTCCACAACCTCAAGGAATCTCTTGGAAAAAGTGGAAGCGCCTTTGGCTAGAATGATACCAAACTCTTGGAGTAGTCCACGAATTTGGTTGATTAATGCGGTGCGCTCTGTATTGATAGATGCCCGCACCCGATGAACCATTAATGCACTCTGCTGCGCTTCTGTTTTGACCGCTACAAAGCGCATGTGTGGGCGGCTGACCGCTTCGCAGATAGCCTCGGCATTGTTGAGATCGTTCTTGCCGCTCTTGCGATAAGGAGCCACGAAGTGTGGAGCCATAATGCGCACATCGTGGCCCAGCTTGATCATTTCGCGTGCCCAGTTATGAGCACAACCGCAGGCTTCCATGCCAATCAAGCAGGGTGGCAAATTCACCAATGCCTCCATCAATTTGCGCCGACTAACTGCCTTGCGCAGCACAGGTTTGCCAGCGGCGTCTACGCCATGAAGCTGAAAAATATTCTTGGCAAGGTCAATACCCAATATCTTGATCTCTTTCATGATGTAAATCTCCTTTGCAGAATGAATCCCTCAGAATGGCATTGGACCACGCCTTAGGGAAGGAGAGGTTCATCCCATTATTCGACCCGGCTCCGCCGGGTTTTTTGTCGCCTTTCTTCCGGCGAAAGTGCTTGACACGGTGATGGGGCCGTGCGGCCGACCCTTGTTAAAAAGGGTCGGCCAATGAGAAGCGTTTTAGGCTTCTCGGAATCACACCCATGCCCTTTCATCGTCTCGTTGCCCTCCGCCTCTCAGAGTGGATTTCCTACTTTCTGACGGTCGTGCCGCCCCGCTCGCGGCGCAGCTTCCTCGAACTGCTCTGTGGCTGCCTGGTCTCGCCCGAAGGCTGGGTCACCCGCGCCCTCAGCAGCATCTCCCTCCGCTGCCACTGGACCACCTATTACAAACTTCTGGAGCGCGAGTCATTGCGCACCCAGGCGTTGGCCATTGCCCAGGTACGATGGATCCTGCAGTCCTTGCCCAGGCTACTGATCGTCGAGATGGTCATTGACGATACGATGGTCCTGCGACACTCTACCAAGGCCCCCGGGGCGGCCATCCGCTTCGATCACAGCCATAAACACAATCGCCCCAGTTATGTCCTCGCCCAGAATTGGGTGGGCCTGGCGTTGACCCTGCGTACCCGATCCGGCAAAGCCATTTCCTTTCCCATCCGCTTGCGCTTGGTACCCAGCACCGGCAACATCCACAAGCTGAAAATCGCTGGGGCATTACTGCGGGCTTTTATACCCCACATTCCTGTACCCGTCCGTCTGCTGACGGATGCTTGGTTCATGCGGCGGCGCCTGCTCTTGCCCCTGTTGCGTCAGCACGGCCAGTTCATTGGCCAGGTGCGCAAAGATACCGTGCTGCTCCAGGACCCGCCGCCGAAAACATCCAAACGCGGACGTCCCCGGATATATGGAGATAAGTACACACCGGAAGAGATGGCCGCACTGCCCACCGAAACCGTCTCTCTGCATGTCTATGGGAAATGGCAAAAGGTCCGTCTCCAATCCATCATCGCCAATGCACGATTCATGAAAGGCCATCCGGTCCGGGCTGTCTGGAGTGCAATCTACGACGAAAAGCATCGTCGATGGTCTCCCACCCGCCTCTATCTCGCTTCCGAGACCCACTTGACCGCCAGCGAAATCGTCTCCCTCTACAGCAACCGCTGGCAGATCGAACCAATCTTCCATAACCTCAAACGCTGGTGGGGCATCAATAATCTCTGGCAGCAAAAACGCACGGTTTTGGAACGCTGGATGCAAATCCGCTGCATCGCCTGGTCCATGGTGCAGCTCCTCGCCGAAACCCTAGCTGAGGACTTCCCCATGGCCGCCATAGCGCCCTGGCGCATCGCCACCCCCGTCACCGCAGGTCTCATGGCCCAATGGCTCCATCTGCAATTTCTGCGGGTTCCCTTCTGGAAGGGTTTCGACCCGAAGTCCGGGAAATTCCAGTGCCCCACCCCCGCCTTTTGGGCCGACGCCGATGACCCGCCCTGCAAAAAGGCCGCCTGACTCACTTCTGACCCAAATTTACCAAGCCATAACGCCACCCAGAGGGGCTGGCGAGGAGGCTGTATGTCTAAACTTCAGCAGGAGTACTTACCCTGTTTCTGGATACACCCACTTCCTGAACCGTCAGTGGACTTTCCGCCATGGTGATCAGGCGCCCGCTCTGTGCTAGAGTACACCGCTTATATTAGAGGTTGATAATGGCACAGATACCGGCGCAGCGGATGGATCAGAGGTTGATGCAGGAAGGGCGGCGCACCCGGGGCACGCTCTATTTCGGCATCGGACTGGGGCTGGCGGCTGGCCTGCTAATCATTCTCCAGGCCTTTCTGTTGGCGCACATCGTCGATGATGTCTCTTTTCATGGCTGGAATCTGGCGGCCGTGATGCCGCTGCTCTGGGTCATGCTCGCTCTTTTCGTCGTGCGTGCGGGATTTTCCTGGGCGAGCGAACTGGTTGCCTTTCGCGCCAGCGCGCGTATCAAGACCTACCTGCGCGAGCGCCTGCTTTCCCACCTTCTGAACCTGGGACCGGTGGCCGTGGCGGGTGAGCGCAGCGCCGACATCGCCAGTACCATGATGGAAGGTGTTGAGGCGCTGGAGCCTTACTTTTCGCGTTACCTGCCGCAAATGGCCTTGGTCAGCCTCATACCGCTGGCCATCCTCGTGTTCGTTTTCCCCGCAGACTGGATCAGCGGCCTGATTCTCCTCGTCGCCGGGCCGCTCGTGCCTTTCTTCATGGTGCTGGTGGGTTACAAGGCGGAGGCCATCAACCAGCGTCAGTGGCGCAAGATGCTGTTGATGAGCGCCCATTTTCTGGATATGGTGCAGGGCTTGACCACGCTGAAAATCTTCGGCCGCGCCAAGGACGAGATCGAGATCGTCGCACGTATTTCGGATGACTACCGGCGCACCACCATGGCTGGGTTGCGGGTGGCCTTCCTGACGTCGGCGGTGCTGGAATTTTTTGCGAGCGTGTCCATCGCGCTGGTGGCGGTATCATTGGGTGCGCGTCTGCTGGAAATCCCTCCCCCGGTCACCTTTTATACTGCCTTCTTTGTCCTTTTACTGGCACCGGAGTATTTCAACCCTCTGCGTGGCCTCGCCACCCATTATCATGCGCGGATGAGCGCCATTGCCGCCGCCAGACGCATCTTCGACATCCTCGACATGCCGCTGCCGGCACAGGGTACGCAGATGATGGCGTACCCAGACACCCAGTCCGTCAGTCTCTCGGTGCGCGACCTGCATTTCTCCTATGAGGAGGGCCGGGTGGCGCTGGCGGGAATCAATGCCGAGTTCCCGGCGGGCAAGGTCACCGCGCTGGTGGGCGCCAGCGGGGCGGGCAAGAGCACCCTCGCCAGTGCGTTGCTCGGCTTTGTGCAACCGGATTCGGGAGAAATCCTGATCAATGGCCGGATCCCTTTGGCCGTCCTGGATCGGGAAAGCTGGTGGCGGCAACTGGCCTGGGTACCGCAGAATCCCCGCCTGTTTCACGGTACCATCGCCGAAAATATCCGCATCGGCCGCCCTGATGCGGATATGGCCGCCCTGCGGGAGGCCGCGAAAAATGCTCACGCGCTGGAATTTATCGACGCTTTGCCGCGGGGCTTCGATACCTCGGTGGGTGATCTGGGGCAGGGCCTTTCCGGCGGGCAGATTCAGCGTGTCGCCCTGGCCCGCGCCTTTATCAAAAACCCACCGCTCTTCATTCTGGATGAGGCTACGGCGAGTCTGGACATGGAGAATGAATCGCTGGTCCTGGACGCCATGCAGCGGCTGATCCAGGGACGAACGGCGATCGTTATTGCGCACCGCCTGGCGATGGCAGAGCGCGCCGATCACATCCTGGTCATGGACGCCGGGAAAGTGGTCGAAGCCGGCACCCATGATGCACTTTTGGCGGCCGGCGGTGTCTACGCAAGGCTGGCGGCCGCCTATCGGGGGAGCATGCGTGATCTTTACCGGCTGCTGAAGCTGTTTGGGCCCTTTAAGTTCTGGATGCTGGGGGGCGCCTTTCTGGCGCTGCTGACCATTCTTTCCAATTTCGGTCTGCTGGCCCTTTCCGGCTGGTTCCTGGCGAGTGCGGCGCTGGCCGGACTGGGTGGTTACGCCACCATGAATTTGTATAACTTCTTCCTGCCGGCTGCCGGGGTGCGCGCTTTCGCGACGATTCGGGTCATCTCGCGTTGGCTGGAGCGCATTGTCACCCATGAGGCGACGTTCCGTCTGCTGGCCCAGTTGCGCACCTGGTTCTACACCCGCCTCGAGCCGCTCGCGCCCGCCGGGCTGCAAGATTATCGTTCCGGCGATATTCTTTCGCGCCTCGTCGCCGATATCGATACCCTGAATAACTTTTACCTGCGGGTGTTTACGCCGTTTCTGGTGGCCGGGGTGGCGACGCTCACAATGGCGGGCGTCTTCGCTTTTTTCTCCTGGCGGTTGGCCATTGCACTCTTTCTTTTCCTCGCAGTTACCGGTCTGCTTCTACCGTTCCTCACGGAGCGGCTAGGTGCGCGCAGTGGCGCCGAGATGACCGGCATCCAGTCGGACTACCGGGTACAGGTGGTGGACGGCATGCAGGGCATGGCGGAACTGTTGACCTACAATGCCGGACCAGAGATTCTGCGACGCACGGGTACACTCAACGATGCGCTGCTCCGGCGGCAGGCCCGCATGGCGCAGATCGCCGGTTTCGGCAGCGCCGGCATGGGATTCATGGGCAACTTGGCGATTTGGGTTGTCGTGGTGCTGGCCATTCCTCTGGTCCATGGCAAGGTCCTGGGCGATTCGGATCTGCCCCTCCTTGCCCTCGGCGTGATGGGTTCCTTCGAGGCCATCGCCGCCTTGCCGCTGGCCTTTCAGTTTCTGGGGCAAACCCGCGCGGCCGCGCGCCGTATTTTTGAGGTGGCGGATACGCCCTTGCCTTTTCCGGATGCACCGGGACCCGCACCGCAGGTGGGTCGGCCGGATCTGGAGCTCAAGGGTCTGCACCTGCGCTATCCCGGCGCTCAACGCGACGCCCTGGCAGGCGTGGACCTCAGCGTGTCGGCGGGCACACGGGTTGCGATCCTGGGGGCGACCGGGGCTGGCAAGAGCAGCCTCGCCAACCTGCTGCTGCGTTTCTATGACTATCAGTCGGGCCACGCGTGTCTGGGCGGCCATGAGTTGCGGGATTTCCCGGCAGACAATCTGCGCGCATATTTCGCTGTCGTATCTCAGCGCTCATATCTCTTTCACAGTACGATCCGCGACAACCTGCTGGTGGCCAAGGGCGAGGCGGAGGAGGATGAGCTCTGGGCGGCGCTGGCCACGGCACAGCTTGCGGAGTTCGTGCGCAGTCAGCCCCAGGGCCTGGATACCATTGTCGGCGAAGGCGGCGTGAAACTCTCCGGTGGTCAGGGCCGAAGAGTGGCCATTGCCCGGGCTATTCTCAAGGACGCTCCGTGGCTGATTCTGGATGAGCCGACCGAAGGGCTCGATCCGGTGACCGAGATGGAGTTCCTCAAAGATCTGCGCCAGATCATGGAAGGTCGCACCGTGCTCTATATTACCCACCGTCTGGTGGGTCTGGAGCACATGGACTGCGTTCATATTCTCGACGAGGGGCGGATCGTGGAGTCGGGAACCTATGGGGAGCTTTTACAGCGGGATGGACAACTCAGCCATTTCGCCACGTTCCGGCAGGCTATTCCGGAGGTTCACTAATTCTGGCGGCCGCCGCGGAAGCCGGAGAGCAGTTTCCGTTCCGTGGCCCCAGCTTGCCGCACGCTGGACTGGCAGGCTGCGCCGGAGGGATTTCGTATGCACTTCCACTCGTCATTCAGCACCGCGGTGCCCGCTTTTTGCAACTGTGCCTGGCTGCTGCGGCTCCGAGGGGTGCTGGTTATCCACGACACCCCGTAACCGAGCGCCGAAGAGAGCAGTGTAGCCACCAGAAACACCAGCATCATACGGGTGAAACCGCGTTCTAGCCCCTGCTCGTCAAGGTAACGCCTGCTGTACCAAGCGAATAGCGGATAACTGACAGTACCCGCGACCAGCCCCCACATAGGTCATTCCTCGCTGGCGATGTCCAGAGGCAGGGTGTAGGGAAGTCTCCTCAGAGTCAGAGGCGTGCCGCCCGGCGCCCCGGCCATCAACGACTCCCCGGCGTTGGCAGCACGTAAAACGGCCAAGGCGGCAAAACCGCCGAGGGGATCCTGTGCGGCGTTGATAACGATGCCGATGCTCTGTGCACCCATGCTGGTGCAAAAGATTTCTTCGCCCGCCCGCAGTGGCGCCGACGCCGCGACCCGGTAGGTCTGGTTCTTGAGTTTGCCGAGATAGTGGGAGCGGGCGACGATCTCCTGCCCAGGATAGCAGCCCTTCTTGAAATTGATGCCCCCCAGCACCTCCAGATTCAGTTCCTGGGGAATGACTTTTTCCGTGGTGGCGCGGCTGATCATGCCGACACCCGCCTGTATAGCCCACCGGCGCCAGTCCTCCGCGGCGTCAGCCCGCGCGCCCGCTGCCCCCAGCTTAGCGCTCAGGGCCTCCAAACGGGATGCGGGCAGAATGATCAGGAAGGCCTCCGCATCCGCCCAGGGCAGGCGGGTAATGATGCTGTCGTCATGAACCACCCCGCTGTTGCCACTTTTTCCCAATGCGACACCCAGGGCGCGGCCGAGCAGTTCCCCCGCACCGTTGCCATAGACGGCCAGCAATGTGAATTCCGGCTCCCCCCGTTTGATCTCCAGCTTGGCCATCATCCGGAACTTGCGCAGACGCTCGATGACCGTATCGGCCATATCGTCGGCCAGACTCAGCCAAAAGTCGTTGCCATCGCGTTGCACGTAAAAATTGGCGATCATACGTCCTTTGGCCGTGCTGTAGCTACTCCATTGTCCGTGACCACTGGCCAGGGTCCGCAGATCGTTGGAGAATTGCCCCTGTAAAAACTTTTCGGCATCCACGCCACTGGCGTGAATCAGGCCCAGTTCCGTATGCAGGGGGACAAAGGTAATGACGGCTGAAGACATGCGGATCGACTCCCGTTTGCAGAAACAGTATGGCCCCGATCATACCCGCATGGCCGACGGCGACAAAGTCCTGCCGGATCTATTCTTCGGCAGTGCCGGGCGACAACGCTGGTTGCAAAGTATTCCCTGCATCCTGGCTTTGCTTTGCGCGGGCTTGACGATGCCGCAGGACTGGCGCTGGGGCCTGGTGCTGCTCGTCGTGCTGCTGGCATGGCTGGTCTGGCGCTGCCCCTGGAGTCTGCGCACGAATCAGGACATGCCGAAGGCCTTGTTGTCCGGCAGGGACGGCGGTCTGCAGGTACGGATGGACAGCGGCAGCGTGCTACCCGTTCATCTGCGCGCCCGGCCATTTCTGCACCCGCGCCTCGGCATGATCCCCCTGCGGAGCGGCGATGGCCGTCGCGCGGTGCTGATTGGTCTGTTTGCTGCCGGGAACGATCCCTGGCGACGCTGGCGCCTCAGGCTGCGCCAGGAATGGGACGCAAAAACGGAGACTGCTGATCCCGCTGGCTGATACTGTCCGCCGCGACGGCACGGCGTTGCGGGTGATCACTGTTGAAATGACAGCCACGGGATTCTTCGCGCAGCAGCGCGGCACAGGTGAGGATTTCCGCACATTGGTAGAGGTTGCGTAGTTCCTGATACGGCTGCGGTCCACACCGGCTGTCGCTGATACGCGTGCTCCGTTCATCCCAATACGCGCAGGCGGCGCGCAAGCCCTCGTCGTTGCGGACGATGCCGGCCGCCTGCCACATATTTGCCTGCAGGTTCTGCCGCAGGGCGCTGATGTCCGTCTGGTGTGCGGCAGTGGTTGTGCACCCCGGCGATCGCCCCGGCATTTGCCGCGGTCTGTCGGGCAGGCGCCCTTGCCCTTCCAGGTCCGCAACAATGGCCGCCGCACCCACCACACATTCCAGCAGTGAGTTGCTGGCAAGACGATTAGCGCCGTGCAGTCCGGTAGAACTGACCTCGCCCGCTGCATAAAGGCCCGGAATGGTACTGCGCCCCGCCCCATCCACGACCACGCCACCACAGGTGTAATGGGCAGCAGGAACCACTGGAATTGATTCCCGTGTAAGATCATAGCCTTGTGCGCGGCAGTGTGCAAAGATGGCGGGGAAATGTCGGCGCACCAAGGTGGCCGGCTGTGCGCTGATATCCAGAGTGACATAGTCGAGTTGATGCTGCTTCATCTCCGCATCGATGGCGCGCGCGACGATATCCCGCGGCGCCAGCTCGGCACGCGGGTCGTAACGCTCCAGAAAAGTGCTGCCATCCGGTAGACGCAGGACGGCACCCTCGCCCCGTAAGGCTTCAGACAACAGGAAAGGTTGGCTACCCGGCTGGTAAAGCGTCGTGGGATGAAACTGGATAAATTCCAGATTGGCAATTTCCGCACCCGCCCGCCAGGCCAGCGCGATGCCGTCTCCGGTAGCCACCAGCGGATTGCTGGTGTGCAGATACAACTGTCCCGCCCCGCCGCTGGCGAGCACCACTGCCCGTGCCGTCCACAACTCGGGCTGGTCGCCCTTTGGGGGGAGCACCCAGGCGCCTTGGCAACGGTCCCCGGTGAGCCAGAGATCGCTGGCATAGTGTCCCTCGGCCATGTGGATGGCGGGCTCCGCCAGCACTCGGCACAGCAGGGTGCTCTCGATAACGTGGCCCGTGGTATCGGCGCTGTGCAGTACCCGACGGGCCTGGTGTCCACCTTCACGGGTGAGATGCCAGCTTCCATCCGGCTGGCGGTCAAAGGGTACCCCCCAGTCGATTAATTGGCGCACGGCGTCCGGACCCCGACCAATGATCTGCCGGACTGCCTGCGGGTGACACAGTCCCGCTCCGGCTCCCAGGGTATCTTCGACATGCAGGGCAATGCTGTCGTGGTCCATATCCATGACCGCGGCGATGCCGCCCTGCGCCCTGTCACTGGCGGAATCTTCCGCCCGCCCTTTGCTCACGAGGCCGACACGGCCGAGTCGGCTGAGCCCCAGAGCCGTGCTGAGTCCGGCGGTGCCGGAGCCGATAACCAGAAAGTCGAAAGAAGGCATTTAGGATCCTGAGAAGGTGTCGGGTGCGGGCGTTGCGAGAATTGGAATGGGTCATGATACGATGGTCGACGGATAAGGTGAATAACGGCACCCCAAGAAGAAAGGAAACGGCCGAATGGGTAAAATCATGGGACACAGCACGGCGGGTGGTCAGGAACATGGCGCACCCAGTGACCTGCTCCTCGTCCAGCGCGTACAAAAGGGAGAAAAGGGGGCATTTGATCTCCTGGTACGCAAATACCAGCACAAGGTGATTTCCCTGGTCGGGCGTTTTGTGCGCACGCCGGAGGAGGCCGAAGATGTGGCCCAGGAAGCCTTTGTCAAAGCCTACCGCGCGCTTGCCAATTTTCGCGGCGATAGCGCGTTTTACACCTGGCTGTATCGTATCGCCGTCAATACGGCAAAAAATCACCTCGTAGCCCAAGGCCGGCAGGTTCCCATTGTGGATGTGGAAACGGAAGATGCGGAACAATTTGCCAGTGGCGATGGACTAAGGGAGTACGATACTCCGGAAGGGTTGTTACTCAGTAGGGAGTTAGCGGAATATATCAACAAGGCATTGACGGCGTTGCCGGAAGATTTGCGCATGGCGGTCACCTTGCGGGAGTTTGAAGGCTTGAGTTACGACGAAATTGCCCAGGTCATGGAGTGCCCGGTGGGGACGGTGAGGTCCAGGATTTTTCGGGCGCGTGAAGCAATTGCCAGGGTTCTGGCCCCTTTGTTGGAGCAGGAAAAGTCATGAACGATGAAACGCAAAAAGAACTGATGGCGTTCATGGAGGGCGAGCTCAGTGGGCTGCGCGCCAGCCGTCTTGCCGCACGTATACAGCGTGAAAGCGGTTTGCGTGAGGCTTGGGAGTCTCAGTACCGCGTTTCTTTTCTTCTGCAAAATGATGGGAAAGGGGTTCGCCTGGCATCGGCTGGTTTCGCCGATCGGGTAGCCTGGGCGATCGTGAACGAACCCGGCATCCTCGCGCCGCAACGCCCGCTGCGGCAGGGTAGTTCAAGAAGTTTCTGGGTGAAGACCGGTTCTGTCGCTGCGGTGCTGGTGGTATCAGTGACCCTGGTAGGTCTCCTGCCCCATCAAGGAGTGGGGCCATCCGTTGCTGGCGGCGGATCTGGTCATTATGCGCAGACCGCCGTGCTGAGGGGGTTTTCAACCCGTGGCGAAGAATTTCATCTGAGCCCCGTAGCGGATTTTGCGTCGCCGCCTGTCGGCACAAACGTGGTTATCCAGAGAGATATTCAACGGTTGTGGGTGCCCGGTGGTGGTAACTACCTCGTTTCCTCGCGGATTCCTTCCGCCTACGCTTCGGGGCAGTCTGATCTGGAAAGTGCGGCCTATACGCCCGCGGCGGGGATCAGTGCGGCTTCCATGGCTTTTCCTGCAGGTTATCCCTAGAATCAGCATTGGTCAGAACGTGTGCCGATACGTATCGGCACGGTGGCGCGATGCCTGTTGCCAAGTGCTGCAGATACCGAGATGATAGATACGGTCTTGAATTGAGCAGCAAATCGGATGGTTGGGGAGGGGTCTTGAAAAATTGTGTGCTGGGTGGACAGCGCCTTGTGGTGGCGCTTTGTATGGGTTTGGGATGGAGTATCGGGGCGATGACGCCTGCTTGGGCGGATTCCGGTGCCAGCGGCCAGGCGCTGGTGGGGCTGCCTGATTTTACGCCCATCGTCAAACAGTATGGACCTGCAGTAGTGAACATCAGCACGACGGAGACCAGGGTGGCGCGTGGTACGGCCTCCCCTTCCCGCCGAACTCTCCCCTGAATCAGTTTTTCGCCCCCTTCTTTGGCGCACCGGGGCAACCTGGAGCGCCTGGTGGCGGAGCCGGACAGAAATATCAGGTGCAATCCCTGGGGTCCGGTTTTGTCGTCAGCTCCGACGGCTATATCGTGACTGCGGCGCATGTAGTGAAAGGGGCGCAGAAGATCATCGTCAGTCTCACCAATCACCATCAATACGCGGCTCACCTGGTGGGCCTGTCGGCGCGTATGGATGTGGCGTTGCTCAAAATTGACGCGAAGAATCTGCCGGTGGTACAGATTGGTGACTCCAGCAAACTGGAAGTCGGACAGTGGGTGCTGGCGGTGGGTTCGCCCTTCGGCTTTGAGAACAGCGTCACCCAGGGTGTGATCAGTGCGACCTCGCGGCCTTTGCCGGATGATCCCTACATCCCGTTCGTTCAAACGGATGTGCCGATCAACCCTGGTAACTCCGGTGGCCCGCTATTCAATATGCGCGGCCAGGTCATTGGTATCAACGACCAGATCTATACCAATAGCGGTGGCTACATGGGCTTGTCTTTCTCCATCCCCATCAATGTCGCCATGGATGCGGTCAAACAGTTAAAACTGCATCAGAAAGTGCATTTTGGCTGGCTCGGGGTCATGATTCAGGATGTCAGTATGGATCTCGCCAAGTCCTTCCACATGAAAGAGCCGGTAGGCGCGCTGGTGTCACAGGTTGTGCCTGGCGGCCCGGCTGCCAAGGCAGGGTTGCGTCCGGGAGATGTCATCGTCTCCTTTGACGGTCAGGCCATCTATAACTCTGGCCAACTACCGCCGCTGGTAGGGGTATTGCCCGCCGGCTTCAAGGCGAAGCTGGGGGTTATCCGTGATGGCAAGCCCATGAGCCTCAACATCGTGGTGGAGAGCCTGCCCGGCAACCTGGAGAATACGGTGGAATCCGCCGCATCCAGCGGTCCGGCGCAGGAAGGTGAAGTCAAACGACTGAATGTGCAGGTGGGTCCGCTGACCGCGGAGGCACGTAAGCAACTGCACGTGAATACTGGTGTCCTGGTCCTCGGGGTTGGTGTGGGGTCGGCGGCGGAAGCCGGTATTCGTCCCGGTGATGTGATCTTGCAGGTGGCTCAACAGCAGATTACCAGTGCCGCCGACTTGCAGAAGCTGGTGGCTGCCTTGCCGGCGGGTCAGCCGATCCCGGTGCTGGTGCGACGTGGTGAGGGGAGTTTCTATCTGGTGCTTTCGCTGCCGCATTGAAGCAGGCGATCACCGCGAAGGGCTGGGCGCTTATACCAGCCCTTTTGGTATTGCATCCGGCGGGGTGGTAGTGTCCGCCCGGCGCCCAGGGATTGACAGGCCAGATGACTGAACAGCAGCATATTCGCAATTTTTCCATTATTGCCCATGTGGATCACGGAAAATCCACTCTGGCGGATCAGTTCATCCGTCTTTGCGGGGCGTTGACCGAGCGTGAAATGTCCAGTCAGGTGCTGGATACGATGGATATCGAACGCGAACGCGGCATTACCATCAAGGCACAGAGTGTGCGCCTGCAGTTTCGCGCCGCAGATGGGCAGGAGTACCAGTTCAACCTCATCGATACGCCGGGCCATGTGGATTTTTCTTACGAAGTGAGCCGTTCCCTGGCTGCCTGTGAAGGCGCGCTGCTGGTCGTGGATGCATCGCAGGGGGTGGAGGCGCAAAGCGTCGCCAACTGTTATACGGCGCTGGAACACAACCTGGAGATCCTGCCGGTCTTGAATAAAATCGATCTGCCGGCTGCCGATCCGGAGCGGGTGCGCAGGGAGATTGAAGCAATAGTCGGGCTGCCTGCTGACGATGCCGTAGAGGCCAGTGCCAAGGAAGGTACCGGTATCCGGGAGATTCTGGAACGGGTGGTGGAACGCATCCCGCCTCCCCAGGGCGACTCGGACGCTGCGCTGCAAGCCCTCATCATCGACTCCTGGTTCGACAATTATCTGGGGACGGTGGTATTGGTGCGGGTGATGAACGGTTCCATCCGTCCCGGTCAGCGCATCCTGACGATGGTGGGTCAGAAACCTTATGTGGTAGAAAAGGTTGGTGTTTTTACCCCAAAATCGCTGATGGTCCCCGCCCTGGAAACGGGGGCGGTGGGCTTTGTCATTGCGGGCGTGCGGACCATTGAAGGCGCCCGGGTGGGAGATACCCTGACCGAGCAGGACCGCCCCGCCAGTGCGCCTCTGCCCGGTTTTCGCGAGGTGCAGCCACAGGTATTCACCGGGCTCTATCCGGTGGACTCGGCGGATTACGAAAACTTTCGCGAGGCGCTGCAAAAGTTGCGCCTGAACGACGCGGCCCTGCAGTTCGAGCCGGAGACTTCACAAGCCCTGGGTTTTGGTTTCCGGTGCGGATTTTTGGGGCTTTTGCATATGGAAATCGTGCAGGAGCGTCTCGAACGCGAGTACCAACTGGAACTGATCAGTACGGCACCCACCGTGATCTATGAGGTGCTTACCACCGACGGCCAGGTGCTGAAGATTTCCAATCCCGCCGAATTGCCTCCGGCACAGAAGATTGCGGATATTCGCGAGCCGGTGATTACGGCGAACATTCTGGTGCCGGAAACGTATCTCGGCCCGGTAATCGCTCTTTGTGAAGAGCGGCGTGGACGACAGAAGAATATGCAGTTCACCGGTGGGCAGGTAATGTTGCGCTATGAGTTGCCGCACAATGAGGTGGTCCTGGATTTTTTTGATCGCCTCAAATCAGTGAGCCGGGGTTATGCCTCCATGGACTATGAATTTGCACGTTTTGAGAGTGGGCCGCTGGTGAAAATGGACATTCTCATCAACGGGGAAAAGCTGGATGCACTGTCCTGGATCGTGCATCGTGATGTGTCCGAACGGCGCGGTAGGGAACTGGTGGTTCGTTTGCGTGATCTGATTCCCCGACAGATGTTCGAGGTGGCTATCCAGGCGGCGATCGGCGCCAGAGTCATCGCCCGGGAGTCGGTCAAGGCCCTGCGCAAGAATGTGCTGGCCAAGTGTTATGGTGGCGATATTTCGCGCAAACGTAAATTGCTGGAGAAGCAGAAGGAAGGCAAAAAACGCATGAAGCAGGTTGGTCATGTGGAGATTCCCCAGGAAGCTTTTCTGGCGGTGCTGAAAAGTGACAAGAGGTAAAACGCGCACCGCGCAACTTGTGCGGAGGCTGATTTTGGGCGCATTCACAATGAAGGACAGGTACTGATGGATTTTACCTTGGGATTGTTTCTGGCGGTTGTGCTTTCCGGCCTGATCTGGCTGGGCGATCTGCTGTTTTTGCGAAGGAAACGGCCTGCGGGAGCCAGGGAATCCGTCGTTGTCGAGTATGCCCGGAGTTTTTTTCCGGTATTGCTGATTGTTTTTTTGATCCGTGCATTTCTGTTTGAACCCTTTCAGATACCGTCCGGATCCATGATACCAACCCTGCGGGTGGGCGATTTCGTGCTGGTCAATAAATTCCAGTGGGGATTGCGGCTACCGCTGATCCACACACCCATTACCCGTGGCAGTCCGGTGGAAGCGGGTGATGTCATGGTGTTCCGTTATCCCAAAAATCCGCGTGTGGACTACATCAAGCGGGTCATCGGCCTGCCCGGCGACACGATTGAGGTCAGGGGAGATGCGCTCTACATCAACAACAAGCTAGTGCCACAAAAATTTATCGGTACTTTTAATTACCGGCCGGAAGGACAGGGCGCCGAGGGTATGGTTATCCCTACCAAAGAGTATGAGCAGGAACTCGGTGGCCATAAATTCCATATTATTGAATTTGCCACGCCCGAAGCCCAGATGAATTTCGGTCCCTACAAGGTGCCGCCTCATTCTTATTTCATGATGGGGGATGACCGGGATAATAGTAATGACAGCCGTTTCTGGGGCGTGGTGCCGGAACGCAATATCGTTGGGAAGGCAATGTTCGTGTGGTTCTCCTGGGATGCCGAGAATTGGTCCATCCGTTGGAACCAGATCGGCCGCGCACTGGATGGGGCTTCCTGAGTCCGGAGGCTGCACTTGCAAAATCCCTGTTCAGGACTAAGTAGGGAAGAGGGATGAATGCAGAGATCCGGGAGGGTTCGAAATGGGTAACCCCATATCAGAGCAACAAGCCATAAGGACTTGTTCAGGCCAGCGTAGCGGGTGGGCGCGGTCCCTGATCACGCGGCGTCCGGATGAGGCAGGGCTTTCATTGGTGGGTGCGATCTTGTGGCTGTTGATCTTGGTCTTTGTCGTCGCCTTTGTCGTGAAGGTGATGCCGTCCTACTATGATTACTGGTCTCTGAAAAATATCGTCAACCAGCAGGAGCAGCAGTCCGTGCCGGGAGAGTCCGCTGCCCAGATTCGCCGCGACCTCAATGCCCGCCTGGAGGTGGCCATGATCCATATCCCGCAGAAAGGCATCCAGATCGAAAAAGCGGGTGCCGGACCGGTGCTGATCACCGTCAGTTATGACAAGATCGTGCCATTGGTTGGCAATGTCAGTTTGTTACTGCATTTTGACGCCGCAGGGCATTGAAAACCTTTTTGGTATACCATGCAGTTTTTTCCTGTTTTTAATGACTGAGTCGATGGGTTTATGGATGCTTTAGAATCTCTGCAACAATCGGTCGGCTATCATTTCCGTGAGCAGCCCCTGCTGTTGCAGGCGCTGACACATCGAAGTGCGGGCGCTCGACACAATGAACGGCTGGAGTTTCTTGGGGATGCGGCACTGAATTTTGTGGTAGCGGCAAAGCTCTTCGCCCGCTTTCCCAAGGTGAGTGAGGGGGATCTGTCGCGGATGCGGGCACGGCTGGTTCGGGAGGAAACCCTGGCGGAGATCGCCGGAAAAATCGCTTTGGCCGACTCCCTGATCCTCGGCCCCGGAGAAATACGCAGCGGCGGCGCCCGGCGGGACTCCATCCGCGCCGATGCCTTGGAGGCGGTGATTGGCGCGGCTTTCCTGGATGGCGGCTTTAGCGCGGCGGAGCGTATCGTGGCACAACTGGTCGAGCCCTTGATGACGGATGACCTGGGTGGCGAAGAGTTGCGCGATCCCAAAACGCGCCTGCAGGAATTCCTGCAGGGACAGGGACGTCCTGTTCCTGTCTATACGTTGGTGGCGGAAAAAGGACAGGCCCATGAGCGGCGTTTCGTGGCGCGTTGCAGTGTGCCTGGCGCCGAAGCTACCGAAGCGGAGGATGGCAGCCGGCGGAAAGCCGAACAGCAGGCGGCGGCGCTGATGCTGGTACAACTGCAGGTTGCCGTGCGTGGATGAGATCAAGAGTGGCGTTCCTGACGAAGGGTACCGCAGCGGATATGCGGCGCTGCTCGGGCGTCCTAATGTGGGTAAATCCACCCTGCTGAATCATCTGGTCGGGCAAAAAATCAGCATCACGGCGCCGCGTCCGCAGACTACCAGGGATCAGATTCTCGGGATATTGACCCGCCCCGACGGACAACTGCTCTTTCTGGATACGCCGGGTGTGCATGGCGGCTATCGCAGCCTGAACCGGCACTTGCTGCGGGCCACCCGAGGGGCGCTGGAATCTGCGGATCTGGGCGTGCTGGTGGTAGAGGCGCTGCTGTGGACCCATGACGACGCGGAGGCCCTGCGCTGGTTGCAGCGGGCCGGTATTCCGCTGGTGGCCGTGGTAAACAAGGTGGATCGGATTGCGAGCAAGGGGCGTCTGTTTCCCTATCTGCAGGCATTGGCGGAGCGTGGAGAATTCGCGGCGATCATACCACTCTCGGCGCGCAGGGCGGCGGACGTGGAGCGTCTGGCTGATGCCCTGGTGCCGCTATTGCCACCGGCTCCGGCGGCTTTCCCGGAGGATCAGGTCACCGATCGCAATCTGCGGTTTATGGCGGCAGAAATCATTCGCGAGCAGATATTCCGGCAACTCGGTGCGGAACTGCCCTACGACACGGCCGTTGCCATTGAAAGCTATCAGGTGGAAGGCGGCCAGCAGCGCATAGAGGCGACCATTTATTGCCGGAAGCCGGGGCAGAAAGCCATTATTCTGGGCGACGGTGGCAGCCGTCTGCGGGTGATCGGCAGCCGGGCGCGGGAGGCACTGCAGCAATTGACCGAAGAGCGGGTCTGGCTGGGATTATGGGTCAAGCAGAAGGAACAGTGGTCGGAAGACCATCATATCCTGCGCGAGTTGGGGTATGACGACTGAACCCGGTGATCGCGCCTGGGTGCTGCATCACTACCCTTACGGAGATACCAGCCTGATAGTGGAATTGTTTACCCGGACACAAGGCCGGCTGGGGGTGCTGGCCAAAGGTGCCCGACGCGCGCGTTCTGCGCTGGCGCGGATCGAGGCGGGACGCCCCCTGTGGGTGCGCTGGCTGGGACGGGGGGAATTACCGGTACTGGCGCAGGCGGAAGAACTGGGTCCGTTTCTGCCACTCAATCCCCTACAGAATCTCAGCCTTTTTTATGTCAACGAGCTGCTGTTGCGGCTGACGCAGCGTGGAGATCCCTTCCCCGATCTCTTTCAAGTCTATGAAGAAACCATCGACGCGTTGCGCAGTGAACCGGGAGAAGGCTGGTATCTGCGGCGTTTCGAACGGCGCCTGCTGGAAAATCTGGGTTGGGCACCTGATCTAGCGCGTTGCGCGGAGTGTGGCCGGTCTCCCGATGCGGCATCTTCAGAACACTGGTTATACCAGGCCGCACGCGGTGTATTCTGTCCGGCCCATGCGCCCGATGCTGCGGTGACCATCGAGGCGGCGGCCCTGGTCTGGTTACGGGGGGCGATGCAGACACGCCATATGCCAGTCTGGAATTCCTCCCTACGGCGTTGTCTGGAACAGGAGTTGCGGATCCATCTGGGCGGACGCCCACTGGAGAGTCGCCGCCTCCTTACGGCATACTTGCGCAGAACACCGCCTGCGATGACGATACAGAAAAGGGAGGAGCACAGCGAATGATTGCCTTGGGGGTGAATATCGATCACGTCGCGACGTTGCGGCAGGCGCGCGGCACCCGTTACCCGGACCCGGTGGAGGCGGCCTTCGTCGCCGAACGCGCTGGCGCCGACGCCATTACCGCGCATCTGCGCGAGGATCGACGGCACATCGTGGAGCGGGATGTGGAGATTCTCAGCCAGACCCTGCGTACCCGCCTCAATCTCGAAATGGCCGTTGAGGAAAGTGTCTTGCGTGTGGCGGAGCGCCTATCCCCTAGCGAATGCTGTCTGGTGCCGGAACGCCGTGCGGAGCTGACCACCGAGGGTGGACTGGATGTTGCCGGACAATTGTCTCGTATCAAAGAGGCCTGCCAGCGTCTGGCCGCCGCCAAGGTCAGAGTATCGCTGTTTGTCGACCCCGATCCTTTTCAGCTGGAGGCGGCGATGGAAACCGGAGCGCCCGTGGTCGAGCTGCATACGGGCCGTTATGCCAATGCCGTTGATACGGCGACGCGCGCTGAAGAACTGGGCCAGATCACCAGCGCGGTAAGCTTTGCCGATAGCCTTGGCCTGCGGGTGAATGCCGGGCATGGGCTCGATTACCACAACGTGCAGGCAGTGGCAGCGATCCCCCATATCCGGGAGTTGAATATCGGCCATGCCATCGTCGCCCATGCCGTATTTGTCGGTATGGCGACGGCGGTGGCGGATATGAAACGACTCATGCTCGAGGCGCGTGGATGATCGTGGGAATGGGGACGGATATCGTTGCCGTCGAGCGGATGGCCCGTCTCCATGCCCGCTTCGGGGAACGTCTGGCCGAGCGTCTGCTGGGGCCTTTGGAGGTGGCGGACATGCCGACGGAAGCCGCGGCCGGCGCCGCTTTTCTGGCGCGGCGTTTCGCGGCCAAGGAGGCCACATTCAAAGCCTTGGGTAGCGGCATGACCAATGGGGTGCGCTGGATGGACGTGCAGGTGGGCCACGATTCGGGCGGACGTCCGCAATTGGTGCTGGGCGGTCGCGCGCAACAGATCCTACAGGGGCTCGGGGATGGCGTGCGCAGTTGGTTGTCCATCAGCGATGAACGTCGCTATGCCATGGCGGTCGTGGTGCTGGAACGGGGAGGGTAGGCGATGAAGGTAACGGTGGTGGGAACCGGATACGTGGGGCTGGTCACTGGCGCCTGTCTGGCGCAGGTGGGTAATCAGGTGCTGTGCGTGGACGTGGACGCCGACAAGGTGGCGCGGTTGCAGACCGGAGATGTGCCCATTCACGAACCGGATTTGCCCGCCATGGTACAGGAAGGCATTGCCGGCGGGCGCTTGCGCTTCACTACGGAGGTTGCCGAGGGCGTAACCCATGGGGATTTCCTGTTCATCGCCGTGGGGACACCGCCCGATGAAGACGGTTCTGCCGACTTGCGTCATGTGTTGGCGGTGGCCGGCGACATCGGCCGACATTTGCAACGGCCGGTCACGGTGATCAATAAATCCACGGTACCGGTAGGCACTGCAGAAAAAGTCCGCGCCCGAATTGCTGCTGTTTTGCAGGACCGGGCGGCGGATATTGTCTTCGATGTGGTCTCCAATCCCGAGTTCCTGAAGGAAGGAGCGGCGGTGGCGGATTTCATGAAGCCGGACCGGATTATCATCGGTGTGGATAACGTGGCGGCAGCGGAGCGGATGCGCGTCCTCTATGCCCCGTTCAACCGCAATCATGACCGCCTGATCATCATGGACCCGCCTTCCGCGGAACTCACCAAATATGCCGCCAATGTCATGCTCGCCACCAAAATATCGCTGATGAATGAACTGGCGGGACTGGCGGAGCGGATGGGAGCGGACATCGAACAGGTACGGCGCGGAATTGGCGCCGATCCCCGCATCGGTTATGACTTCATATACCCGGGTTGCGGCTATGGCGGATCGTGTTTCCCCAAAGATGTGCGGGCATTGGAACACAGTGCGCGGCAGTATGATTTTGATGCGCCTCTCCTGGCTGCGGTGGAGAAGGTGAACGATCGTCAGAAGGGGCTTCTGGAGCAGAAAGTGGTGAGCGCTTTGGGCGAGGATCTTACGGGCAAAACCATTGCCGTGTGGGGACTGGCTTTCAAACCCAACACCGATGACATGCGCGAGGCCCCCAGCCGGGTACTCATGGAAGCCTTATGGCGGCGCGGTGCGCAGGTGCAGGCCTATGATCCGGTGGCCATGGAGGAAGCCCGACGGATCTATGGAGGAGAACACGCCTTGCGGCTCTGCTCGGACCCCTACATGGCCTGTGAAGGGGCCGAAGCGCTGGTGATCTGTACCGAGTGGCAGCAATTCCGCAGCCCCGACTTTGTACAGATGCACAGCCTGCTCCGTCGGTCTCTCATCGTCGATGGGCGCAATATTTACGATCCGGCGGTCGTGCGTGCCGAAGGGTTTGCTTATCATGCCATTGGACGCCCCTGATATGGCCGGGGATTTGCACAGTCTGGCGCGGGCGCAGGTGGCTATCGTCGGTGACGTGATGCTCGATCGTTACTGGTTTGGCAAAGTCGAACGTATCTCGCCCGAAGCGCCGGTGCCGGTGGTGCAGGTGCGGCGAGAAGAAGAACGTCCCGGCGGCGCCGCCAACGTCGCCCTGAATGTGCTGGCGCTGGGGGCGCAGGCACGCTTGCTGGCCCTGGTAGGGGATGACGGAGCGGGTGAGCGTTTGGGAACGCTGCTGACGGAAGCCGGGATCAAGACGTTGCTGATTCCTGACAAGGCCTGTCCAACGACGGTGAAGTTGCGCGTCATTGGTCACCAGCAGCAGCTCCTGCGCATGGATTTTGAAGCGCAGCCCAGCCAGGCCCACAGCGACGCCTTGCGTGAGCAGGCGCCGGCCTTACTGATCAACGCCAAGGCGTTGCTGCTGTCCGATTACGGCAAGGGCGCCTTGCGGGAAGTGGAATATCTGGTGGCACTGGGGCGCAGTCTGGGTATTCCAGTGCTGATCGACCCCAAGGGTAGGGATTATCGCCCGTACCAGGGGGCGACCATCATCACCCCCAATCTCGGCGAATTTCAGGCAGTGGCGGGCACCTGGGCGAATGAAGCGCAGTTCCGCGCGTTGGGTGAGCAGTGGCGGGTATCTCTGCAACTGGAAGCACTGCTGGTGACGCGCGGTGAAGAAGGAATGACCCTTTTTATGGAGAATGCCATCCATCACCATCCGGCTCAGGCCCGGGAGGTTTTTGATGTAACGGGTGCTGGAGACACGGTCATCGCAACTCTGGCGACGGCCCTCGCAGCGGGCTGGGCGATGGATCGTGCGGTGGAACTGGCCAACCGCGCAGCAGGAATCGTCGTTGGCAAGCTGGGGGCGGCCGTCGTGACGGTGGAAGAGTTGGCCGCGACGGAATCCATGCGTGAAGGCTGAGATGGTGACGACTCTGCCGCGGCTACCCGTACCGAAGCTTTTACAGCGCAGGACCGGCCGGGCGGTTGCCGATTTTCGCATGATTCAGCCGGGGGATCGCGTCCTGCTTGGTCTGTCCGGTGGCAAGGACTCCCTGACCCTGCTGCACCTGTTGCGGACCATGCAACGGCAATCCCCGGTGCCATTTGACTTGGGCGTGGCCACCGTCGACCCCATGAGTCCGGATTATGATCCACAACCGCTGGTACCTTACCTGCGGGAGCTGGGTATCCCGTATTTTCTGGAGCGACAGAATATTTATGAGCGTGCACAAAAGCACCTTCTACGGCCTTCTTATTGCAGTTTTTGTGCGCGCATGCGGCGAGGCGTTTTGTATCGCTGCGCGCGGCGCGAAGGCTATCAGGTCCTGGCGTTGGGGCAACATCTCGACGATTTCGCCGAAAGCTTCTTCATGTCCATGTTTTATAATGGCGAGTTGCGCACCATGAAGGCCCATTACCGAGTGCGGGAAGGCGACTTACGGGTGATTCGCCCGCTGGTGTACTGCCGGGAAAGACAAACGCGCCAGTTCGCCACGGAGCAAGCCCTGCCGGTGATTCATGAAAATTGTCCGGCCTGTTTCGGCAAACCGACGGAGCGCCAGCACATGAAAGAACTCCTTGCCACGCAGGAAGCATACGATCCCCGGCTGTTCAAACAACTCCAGCGTGCCTTGCTGCCGCTGATGGGGCAGGGACTGGAAGGTTTGGAATTTGAGGAAACACATGACTGATTTTTCGCAGAGTTTTTATTGGGAGACCTTGCCATTGCGAGGGGCGCGCTGTCGCCTGGATGATATTTACGCGCGGGTGCTACGGGATTTCTCCGGACCAGAAGGCGTGGCTAAGCTGCTGGGCGAGGTGTTGGTGGGTCTGGCGCTAATGGCTACCACCCAGAAAAACTATGAACGCTTGATCATGCAGACGCAGAGCAAGGGGCCGTTGAAACTGCTGGTGGCGGAGATGACGGCGGCGGGTGGCATGCGGGCTTATGGTCGCTGGGAGGAGGGCGCTACGGTGGATTTCTCGAACCTGCCCGATGCCCTGCTCGCCATCACTGTGGACATGGGAATGGATCGGTATCGCTATCAGGGTTTGGTGGCATTACGGGAAACACTGACGGCATCCCTGAACGCCTATTTTACAGAGTCGGTGCAGTCGCCCGCCTATTTCCGATTGGCGGTGGACGTGGCGGCGCAGCAGGCCGGAGGTTATTTCCTGCAACGGCTACCAGGTGTACTCCGTGTCGAGGATTGGCGGGTGGCTACCCAGTTTATCGCCATCGGATCGGACCAGTCTCTGCTGAAGGCGCAGCCTGAGCAGTTTCTTCCGGAGATTTTCCCGGAGGAATCGGTGCGTTTGCATACGGAGCAGCCTTTGACCTTTTCCTGTTCCTGTTCCCGTAAGCGGGTGGAGCGGATGCTGGTGTCGTTGGGGCAGGCGGAAGCGGAAGAAACGTTGGCCACAGAAGGTGCGGTCATCGTCACCTGTGAATACTGCCATGAGGTCTATCGTTTTGCGGATACGGATATCGCGCTGCTGTTTGCTGCGGGCAAACCGCTGCATTAGCACAGTTTGTAGCATAGTCAGGCGGATGGTTCTCCTGTAGTATCGGGGGCGGACGAGAGATTTGGCTTGCGCAACTTTTAGGTCGTATTCTTGTCCAACGAAGTGAATAGGGGGCGACCGGCTTCGACGCAGGTCGCGAAGCCTTCGGTGCATGCAGAGCTGCGGTTCGCTCTTAAAACTGGTCGCAGATTCATAATTGCCAACGACAGCAATTACGCTCTCGCTGCTTAAGCAGTGAGCCCTCTGCCCGGATTTGTCTGTGGATCCGGAGCTGAAAGGCGCGCGGAGGGTCATGAAACACGGAATCGTGCGCATTCTAGTCTGTGGGGTGCGTGCTAAATTAAAGCAGAATCGCCATGTCGTCATCCTGTCTGTCGGAGGGCGGTGCGGTTAAAGCCAAAAGACAAACTACGCATGTAGATCCGGTGGTCTAGGTACTGCGGACGCGGGTTCAATTCCCGCCGCCTCCACCAATCACGGTAAGTAAGCCCCTGATATTTAGGGGCTTTATTTTTTTACTCTTGGCCGCGTCTTACTTTTCGTCTTACCCTTGGTTCTCGGTAGGTATCACCCCCACCCAAAGAAAAACCCCTGCATCCGAAGATCCGGCATGACGCGGCACGGGGCGATATGGTCGGCGGTTTTCGGGTCCAGGTGTCACGGTGGCCGGAGATACGCGATATTCAGCGGCCAGCCCGTCAGCCCGTCAGCCCGTTTCGCGCCGCATTCCACTCTCTCCTGGCTATTTCTCGCTCCGACCTCGCTCCCTGGAACTGGCCCGAAGACCGCAAAGACCGCAACTCATCACCATACAGATCAATGGCTTACGAGCTTACGAATCAAGCGGTTGGATCGCAGCATCGGGTGGCAAAGGAAACGCCGTCGTTGCGTTTTGTCGGTAGTTATCGATCGCTACCGACAGATTGCAACACGGATGTATGTGCCTGGATGAGGACCAAGGGGAGAAACACCTTGTCGGGACAGTGTCCGGACGACTACAGTAAGGGCATCCAAGATCAGTCCGGAGGGGCACCGTGAGCACCCTGAATCTTTCCAAGACCGAACGCATTGACGTTCGTGCCAGCACGCCGGTCAAGCAATTGCTGCAAGAAGCCGCACGCGCCTGCCATAAGAACGTCAGCGAGTTCCTGCTCGACGCAGGCGTGACGGCGGCCGCGCAGACGCTGGCAGATCGTCGTCAATTCGTGCTGGACGACACGCGGTGGCAGGCGTTCCAGGAAGCGCTGGACCGTCCGGTGCAAAGCAAACCGCGCCTGAAAAAATTGCTGCGTGAGCCCGGGGTTCTGGATTGAGCGGTGTGAATGGGTGTAATTGGGCGTCTAAATGGATGCACCTCAGAAAATGGGTGTAAATGGGTGTGTTTTTGGTGTAAAGTGTGGTTCATGCTGAAAACCGTCACCCTCCAGATTACCCCCGAAATCCTCAGCCTCATCGCCAGGATCGACGAGTTCAAGGGCGCCTGGCGCGCCCTGGGCACGCTCGCGCCCGATCGACTGTCGGCCCTGCGCCGGGTGGCCACCATCGAGAGCATCGGCTCCTCCACCCGCATCGAAGGCAGCAGGCTGTCCGACCGGGAAGTGGAGCAGTTGCTGTCGAACCTGGAAATCAAGTCCTTCGCCACCCGCGACGAGCAGGAGGTAGCTGGTTATGCCGAGCTGATGGACTTGGTATTTTCGTCCTGGCAGGGCATCCCCTTCACCGAGAACCACATCAAGCAGTTGCACCAAATCCTGCTGCGCCACAGCGAGAAGGATGCCTGGCATCGCGGCAACTACAAGACCAACTCGAACAGTGTCGCCGCCTTCGACGAAACCGGCGCGCGGATCGGTATCGTGTTCCAGACAGCCTCGCCCTTCGATACGCCCCGCCTCATGACGGAGTTGGTGGCCTGGGTGAACCAGGAGCGCGAAACGGCCCGGCTACATCCCCTGTTGATCATCGCCCTGTGCGTCGTCGTGTTCCTGGAGATCCATCCCTTTCAGGACGGCAACGGACGGCTCTCCCGGGTGCTGACCACGCTCCTGCTCCTACAGACCGGGTACGCTTACGTGCCGTACAGCTCGCTGGAGAGCGTGGTCGAACAGAGCAAGGAAGCCTATTACTTGGCGCTGCGGCAGACGCAGGGCACGATCCGCACGGAGTCGCCGAACTGGCAGCCGTGGCTGGTTTTCTTCCTGCGCTCGCTGGCTGAACAGGTTCGGTGCCTGGAGAAGAAGGTCGAGCGCGAGAAGATCGTGCTGGCGGCCATGCCGGAACTGCAGCTACAGATCGTCGAGTTCGCCCGGGAGCACGGCCGCGTCACCATCGGCGAGGCCATCAAGCTGACTGGGGCTAGTCGCAACACGCTGAAGCAGCATTTCCGTGCGTTGGTCGAGCGCGGCACGATGAACCAGCGCGGCAGTGGCCGAGGGGTCTGGTACGCCCTGCGCTGACAGTAACGGACGCGGGTTCAATTGCGCGTTTGGAACTGAACCTGGATCGACGCTGAGCGCAGCAAGGCCTTCGATGCACTGGCGGTCAGCACCTTGGTCTATGCCCCCGCTAGCGCCTGACCCACCTGCCTGAGGTTACCCATATGGCCCCAACGGATCGCGTCCGGATCGTGGCCGATCAAGCTCGACCAAGCAATCGCGGGTATCTCAAGGTGGTCGCCAATACGGCCGTCTGGTAGACTGATAACGATTTAAAACGACTTTGAGATATCCTTGAACGTCAATGCCATGAGTACTGAACCTTGGGTTACCGCAATCGGTGTTGCTCGGTATTGGGAGGGCGGTAACTCATGACCAAATCCGAGGCGCAAACCCGGTCAGAGATCATTGACCAACAACTCTCACAAGCTGGCTGGAATGTCAAAGACCCCACGCAGGTCGTCGAGGAATTCGACATCCTCACCGCCTTGCCCGAAGGTGTTGCCGAAGCACGTACCCCCTATGAGGGCCACCAATTTAGCGACTATGTCCTGCTGGGCAAAGACCGCAAGCCACTGGCAGTGATCGAAGCCAAAAAAACCAGCCGCGATGCCGCCATCGGCCGCGAGCAAGCCAAGCAGTACTGCTACAACATCCAGAGGCAGTTGGGCGGTGAGTTGCCGTTCTGCTTCTACACCAATGGCCACGAAACCTATTTCTGGGATCTGGAGAATGCCCCGCCGCGCAAGGTCGTCGGCTTTCCCACTCGCGACGATCTGGAACGCTTCGCCTACATCCGTCGTAATCGCAAGCCACTGACGCAGGAGCTCATCAACACCTCGATTGCCGGCCGTGATTACCAGATCCGCGCCATTCGCTCGGTACTCGAAGGCATCGAACAGAAAAAGCGCGATTTCCTGCTGGTGATGGCCACCGGCACCGGTAAGACCCGCACCTGCATTGCCATGGTCGATGCACTGATGCGCGCAGGTCATGTCGAAAAGGTGCTGTTTCTGGTCGACCGCATTGCACTGCGCGAGCAGGCGCTGGCGGCCTTCAAGGAGCACATGCCCAACGAGCCGCGCTGGCCGAATGTGGGTGAAAAGCTGATTGCCACAGATCGCCGCATCTACGTTGCCACCTACCCGACGATGCTCAACATCATTCGGGACGAGGCGCAGAGCCTGTCCTCGCACTTCTTCGATTTCATCGTCGTCGATGAAAGCCACCGCTCCATCTACAACACCTTCGGCGAGGTGCTCGACTATTTCAAAACCATCACCCTGGGTTTGACGGCCACACCGACCGACATCATCGATCACAACACCTTCCGGCTTTTCCACTGTGAAGATGGCCTGCCGACCTTTGCCTACACCTATGAAGAAGCCGTGAACAACGTGCCGCCTTACCTCTGCAATTTCCAGGTCATGAAAATTCAGACCAAGTTTCAGATGGAAGGCATCAGCAAGCGCACCATTTCGCTGGAAGACCAGAAAAAGCTGATCCTGCAGGGTAAAGAAATCGAGGAGATCAACTTTGAGGGCACCCAGCTCGAAAAGCAGGTGATCAACAAGGGCACCAACACCCTGATCGTCCGCGAATTCATGGAAGAAGCCATCAAGGACGCCAACGGCGTGCTGCCGGGCAAGACCATTTTCTTCTGCGCCACAAAGGCCCACGCCAGGCGCATGGAAGAAATCTTCGACAAGCTCTACCCGCAATACCACGGCGAGCTGGCCAAGGTGCTGGTGTCCGACGATCCACGCGTCTACGGCAAAGGCGGCCTGCTCGATCAATTCACCAACAACGACCTGCCGCGCGTCGCCATCAGCGTGGACATGCTCGACACCGGCATCGACGTGCGCGAGATCGTCAACCTCGTGTTCGCCAAGCCAGTCTATTCCTATACCAAGTTCTGGCAGATGGTCGGACGCGGCACGCGTTTGCTGGAAGCCAGCAAACCCAAGCCCTGGTGCTTGGAAAAAGACGTGTTCCTGATCCTCGACTGCTGGGACAACTTCGAATACTTCAAGCTCAACCCCAAGGGCAAGGAACTCAAGCCACAGTTGCCGTTGCCGGTGCGGCTGGTGGGCCTGCGACTGGACAAGATCGAAAAGGCCAATGACAGCGGCCATGCCGAAGTCGCTGCGCGGGAAATTGCCAAGCTCCGCCAGCAGATTGCCGCACTACCGAAAGAATCGGTGGTGATCCAGGAAGCCGCCGCCGCGCTGGCGCGGCTGGACGATGACAACTTCTGGATCAGCCTCAGCCACGAACGGTTGGAGTTCCTGCGCGCTGAAATCAAGCCGCTGTTCCGTACTATGTCCGAGACCGACTTCAAGGCCATGCGTTTCGAGCGTGACCTGCTGGAATATTCGCTGGCCGTTCTGAATCAAGACATGGAACAAGCCGAAACTCTCAAGGAAGGCATCGTCGAACAGATCAGCGAACTGCCGCTTACGGTCAGTTTCGTGAAGCAGGAAGAAACCCTGATCCGCGCCGCTCAGAGCAACCACTACTGGGGTAAAACGGATACTGGCGAGATGGAAGATGCCCTTGACGAGCTGAACATGCGCCTTGGTCCGTTGATGAAATTCCGTGAGCAGCAGACCGGCCCCGGACCAACGCACCTCGACCTGAAAGATGAAATCCACCGCAAAGAAATGGTCGAGTTCGGCCCCCAGCACGAAGCGGTCAGCATCAGCCGCTACCGCGAGATGGTCGAAACCATGATCGCGGAACTGACCGCGCACAGTCCCATCCTGCAAAAGCTCAAGAATGGTCAGGATGTCTCGGCTGACGAGGCCCTTGAACTGGCTGAACTGCTCCATGCTGAACACCCCCACATCACCGAAGATCTGCTGCGCCAGGTCTACAAGAACCGCAAGGCCTGCTTCATCCAGTTCATCCTCCACATCCTCGGCATCAAGACCCTGAAGAGCTTCCCCGAAACGGTCAGCGAAGCCTTCGACCAGTTCATCGGGCAGCACACGCACCTTTCCAGCCGTCAACTGGAGTTCCTGAACCTGCTCAAAGGCTTCATCATCGAGCGCGAGAAGGTCGAGAAGAAAGACCTTATCAATGCGCCGTTCACGGTCATCCACCCACAGGGGATTCGTGGCGTCTTTAGCCCGGCCGAAATCAACGAAATCTTACAGCTTACGGAACAGTTGGCGGCTTGATGAATTGGCACCAAAACGAAACCGCAGATGGTCGCAGATTATATCCGTGTCGACTTCGAGACGGTTGAATGGAGAGGCCATGAAGCAGAACTCTAAAATATCGGTAAAAGGCACAGAGATAACGGTCTATTCGGATGGCGACCTTGATTTCATTTCCCTGACCGACATGCTCCGTGCCAAGGACGGAGATTTCTTTATCTCGGACTGGCTGCGGAACCGGAACACCGTCGAGTTCCTCGGAATTTGGGAACAGGTGCATAACCCTGCGTTTAATTATGGCGAATTCGCCACAATTAAAAGTCAATCCGGTCAGACCGCCATTCACCAGATGAAACTCCTGCTTGCCGATAGAAACGTCAAGCAGTTGGAGGAAAAATAACCATGCTACAGAACAACCCCGAACTCAAAAGCAAGATCGGCCAGCTCTGGGACAAATTCTGGAGTGGCGGCATCAGCAATCCGCTCACCGCCATCGAGCAGATCACCTACCTGTTGTTCATGAAGCGGCTCGACGAGCTGGACCAGAAGCGTCAGGCCGATGCCGACTGGACGGGCGAGAAGTACGTCTCCAAATTCGAAGGCAACTGGATTCCGCCCGAATACCGCAATCAGCCGGAGCCGGAAAAATTCGCTATCGACAAGCGCAGCCTGCGCTGGAGCGAATTCAAGCGCATGCAGGCCGAAGGGATGCTGCAGCACGTGCAGACCAAGGTCTTCCCCTTCCTCAAGGACCTGAACGGCACCGAATCCAATTTCACCCACCACATGAAGAACGCCGTGTTCATCATCCCCAAGCCGGCCCTGCTGGTGGAAGCGGTGAAAACCATCGACGACATCTTCGAGATCATGGAGAAGGACTCACAGGAAAAAGGCCAGGCTTTTCAGGACATCCAGGGCGATGTCTATGAGATGCTGCTGTCCGAGATCGCCACCGCCGGCAAGAACGGCCAGTTCCGCACCCCGCGCCACATCATCAAGCTGATGGCCGATCTGGTGCAGCCGCAAATGGGCCACCGCATTGCCGATCCGGCCTGCGGCTCTGGCGGCTTTTTGCTCGGTGCCTACCAGTACATCGTCACGCAACTGGCCATCAAGGCCGGTACCAAAGGCCTCACACCTGATGAAGACGGCTTCGTGCGCACTTCGGTCGCTGCCTCCCTGACCAAAAAAGCCCAGGCGATTCTATCCAGCTCACTCTGGGGCTACGACATCGACGCCACCATGGTGCGCCTGGGGCTGATGAATCTGATGATGCACGGCATTGACGAGCCGCACATCGACTACAAGGACACCCTCAGCAAGAGCTACACCGAGGAATCCGAATACGACATCGTAATGGCCAATCCGCCCTTTACCGGCAGCATCGACAAGGGCGACATCAACGAAAACCTGCGACTGGGCACCACCAAGACCGAACTGCTGTTCGTCGAGAACATCTACCGCCTGCTCAAAAAAGGCGGCACCGCCTGCGTGATCGTCCCGCAGGGTGTGCTGTTCGGTTCCGGCGGAGCGTTCAAAAGCCTGCGCCAGTTGCTGGTGGAACGTTGCGACCTCAAGGCCGTCATCACCCTGCCCAGCGGCGTGTTCAAGCCTTATGCCGGGGTCAGTACCGCCATCCTGCTGTTCACCAAGGTCTGGGGGCCAAAGGACAAAGTCACCCAACCCGCCACCGAACACGTCTGGTTTTATGAAATGGCCGCCGACGGCTATTCGCTGGACGACAAGCGCAGCAAGCAGGAAGGCTTTGGCGACCTGCAGGACATCATCGCCAGCTACCACGCCCGCAACCCCGCCACCGACACCGACCGCACGGCGAAATGCTTTATGGTGCCACGCGCCGAGATCGAGGCCGAGAGCTACGACCTTTCGCTCTCCCGCTACAAGGAAGACGTGTTCGAGGAGGTGCACTACGACGCGCCGGGCGTGATTCTGGAGCGACTGATTCAGGCGGAGGTGGGTGATGTGGACGAAGCGGAACTCGCCAAGGTGCAGAGCGGCATCGTGCGCGAGTTGCTGGAGTTGAAGAGGATGGTGGGATGACCCCAATGAAGCAAACCCCGCTGAGTCAACTTGCTATCGTTTCAGCAGGGCAGGCAGCACCTAAGGACGATGAATTTTCTGACCACGGAATACCGTTTGTTCGTGCCGGCAGCTTGGATAGCCTGCTATCGGGGAAAAGCGAGTCTGATCTTGAGCTTGTCAGCGACGAAACAGCAAAGCTGCGGAAGCTGAAAACTTACCCAAAGGGCACAATTCTGTTTGCAAAGAGTGGCATGTCTGCCACCAAGGACAGAATTTACGTACTTGATAATCCTGCTTATGTCGTCAGCCATTTGGCAACGCTGATCCCGAACGGTAGTGCTCACGCGGACTACCTTCGTTTGGCCCTAAAGCGCTTCCCGCCTTCGGTGCTGATTAAAGACCCTGCCTATCCGGCAATCAGTCTCGGTGACATTCAGAGCTACGAAATTCCTGTGCCTGAACAGCGCGACGACCAAATCCGCATTGCCCATCTGCTCGGCAAAGTGGAAGAACTGATCGCCCAGCGCAAACAATACCTGCAACAACTCGACAACCTGCTCAAGAGCGTGTTTCTGGAGATGTTTGGCGATCCAGTGCGGAATGAGAAGGGGTGGGATATTCATCCCTGCGAAAAAGCAGTTTTTGATATTTCTTCAGGTACGAGCTACGGGGGTGAAGACAGGGCCTTCGCGAGCCCTGACGAAGTCGGAGTGCTAAAAATTAGCGCAGTAACGAAGGGCACGTTTGATCCGACTGAGTTTAAAGTTGTTAATCCAGCACAGATAACGAAGGCAGTTCGGTTTGTTAAGCGTGGGGATTTCCTGTTTAGTCGCGCAAACACAGTCGAGCTGGTGGCTGCATGTTGCATTGTTCCTCATGATTACAACCAGCTATTCCTACCAGATAAGTTATGGGTTCTGACGCTCAATACAGAATTTATTAACGCACAGTTTTTCAATTACTTGCTGAAAAATGAGCGATATAGAGATGTGGTAAGAAGTCTGGCAAGTGGCGGACATGATTCGATGCTGAATATTTCTATGAAGAAGTTCATGACGATTGATGTGCCATGCCCGCCGGTTCGCATTCAGAAAAATTTCTCTGCCGTCGTCGAAAAAATCGACGGCATCAAATCCCGCTACCAGCAGAGCCTCACCGATCTCGAAGCCCTCTACGGCGCACTGAGCCAGCAGGCATTCAAGGGCGAGCTGGATCTGTCGCGCGTGCCCATGCCAGGCATACAAACTGAGGAAGAGAAAAGCGTGGCAGCAGAACCCTTACACACCCCCGCCGAACAGGGCCTGGCCATCAACTTGCCCGACACCGACAACTTGCTGGCGGTGCTGGAGAGCGCTGAGGCGCGCGAGGGTTTAATCTCGCAGTGGCTCGAGGCCTACTGCGGCCAACTGGGCAACGCACCGTTTTCGGTGCAGCACCTCATGGCGGCGGCGCAAACCCGGCTGGCGGAACTGCACCCGGATAACGATTTCGTACTGGGCGCCCACGACTACGAGCACATCAAGGCCTGGGTGTTCGAGGCACTTGCCGCTGGCACGCTGTCGCAGGCGTTTGATGACGCAGGCAACCGCATCCAGCTCAAGGCCGTGCAGGCATGAAACTGTTGCGCCTCAAGATCACCGACCCGGCGGGCTTTCGCAGCCTGCCCTGTGGTTTTGAGCATCACTTTCGCACTGAATGGAGCTTGCAGGACGAACTGGCCCAGCCCGACGGCTTTGCGCCCTTCGTCTGCGCCGGCCCCAATGGCAGCGGCAAGTCCAATCTACTCGAAGCGCTGGCGGCAATCTTCTTTCAGATAGAAATTCTGCGGGGGCGCCGCAGTTTTCTACCCGAGGAGTTGCAGAACGCCGATCAGGAGTTTTCGCCGGTGGCGTTTGAGCTGGATTACCTGATTCAGCTCCCCGCAGACTATGTGCAACCGGGCAGCCCCGACTGGGCCAAAGTGTGCCTGAGAAAGAAAACGGGTAAACGGTTCGCATTTTATTGGGAGGAGGGCTGGACCGATTTCAATACAGATATATACCGAGATCCAAGTGTTGATCCTCTTGCTCTCTTGACGCCCCAGTATGTGCTGGGTTATTCGTCGGGCGAGAACGAAATCCTCAGTTTGCCCTTCTTCAAGTTGCGTTTCGTGCAGTTCGACGAATACTGGAATGTGCTGACCCAGCAACTGCCGTACCCCGGCCACCCGGAAACACGGATGGCTTACCACCTCGACAATGGTTTCAGCCAAGCCATATTGCTGTGCAATCTGCTGTTTCAAGACGAGGCCACGCTTCAGCCCTTCCACGAGGATGTGGGCATCGAGGTATTGCGGGAGTTCCGCATCATCATCCGCCGCAGCGTTCTGCTTGCGCCCGAGCAATTGGCCGCCTTCGCCAGCGAGGACCAGAATCAGCGCCAGTCGCTTGATGACATCGTCAAGAGCAACCCCGCCTTGCGCGCAGAAACGGACGACGCAGGCAGCACCCGTTACCGCCTGAACCTGATGTATGTGCTGGAAGGCGACGAGAAATCCTCTCTGGTGGTGAGCGCCCTCAAGCGCTGCGCGAGCCTGCATTACCTTGATGAGGCCACGGATACGCTGGTGCTCGACTACTGGGTGAATGACGACACCCGGCAGGCGTTCCGCGAGAACTTCGATGGTTCGCCGCTGGCGCTGTTCCAGGCCTTTCAGGTGTTGTTGACACTCAATCTATATTCCGTGAGCGATGCGCTCAAGGCCGATCTGTATCAATCCACCAGCCACTACGTCAGCGAAACGGTGCCGACGCTGGCTTCCGATGAACGCATCATGTGTTTCGAGTTTGTGCGCTTCAGCAAGCAGGGTGTTGAGCAGTCGATGATGTTGAAAGATTTGTCAGACGGTGAGCACCAGTTGCTGCACAGCCTCGGCTTGTGCCTGCTGTTTCGAGAGACCAACAGCCTGTTCCTGCTCGACGAGCCAGAAACTCATTTCAATCCCGATTGGCGCTCCAATTTCATCACCCGCCTGCGCCAGTGCCTGCCTGGTACGGGCAATGTGGGGCAGGAAATGCTGATCACCACCCATTCGCCGTTCCTGATCTCCGACAGTAAGCCGGACAAGGTGCTGGTGTTTGCCAAGGACAAAACAAGCGGCGCGGTCAGCATCAGCCGCCCGGATTACAACACGCTGGGCGCCTCGATCAACAAGATCACCATGAACACCTTCGGCAAGCGCGAAACCATCGGTGGCCATGCGCAGATCGAGTTGGAGAAGTTCCGAGCCCGCTTTGAACAGGGCTCCGAAGACAAGGAAGCGTTGATCACGGCGATTCACCAGCAACTCGGCGACTCGGTGGAAAAAGTGCTGCTGATCAATACCATCCTTGGCAGCGATCAGTCGGGCACTGGGGAGGCGCAGGACTGATGCTGTTTCCGTACACCTATGTGCCACACAAAATGGAAAAGATGCAGGCGTTCATCGACTTCATCTTTTACGAGGTGTGGTGCAAGGCCCCGGCAAGGGTCCCCTTTGGCCTGCACCTGTTCGACGCCAACGCAGAGTTGCGCGAAGTGATGGAAGCGTTCTATTACTCCGACGCGCAAGGTGCCGATTTCTTTTATGGCCATGTGGAACGAATCTACGGTCTGTTTTCGGCACTGTCCCCCTCCCAGATCAACCAGTTTCAGCAGTGGTATCAGGGCAATAACGATCTAGAAAAAGTGTGCGCCAATGATCCGGCTACACACCTCGTCCGGTACGCCGACATCGCTGTTCCCCACAAAGACCTTGCCGAGCAACTTGCCGTCTTTTTCAAGGGCTTGTACTCACAGTCGCTGCTGGACCTCGCTGCACTGCGCGCCAAGATCGGTGACATTGACGATCACTATCAAACCTTTGTGTCCACCAATAAGGAAGGAAAATGCCCGTTTTGCGGCATCGGCGATATCAGAGGCACGCATCACAGCAAACGGGAGGCCTACGACCATTACTTGCCCAAGGCGCTGTACCCATTCAACTCGATCAACTTTCGCAATCTGGCCCCGGCCTGCCATGAATGCAACAGTACTTACAAGTTAAGCAAGGATCCCGCGCGCAACGATGCCGGGCGGCGCAAAGTCTTCTACCCGTACGCTGCTGCGGGCCAAGCCATTGATATCCAGGTGACCTTGCGGCACTCAGATATCGACAATCTGACGCCGGCGGACATCATGCTGCAATTCGGCCCTGCTGACATTAGTCAGGAAATCGACACCTGGAAGGACGTGTACGGCATTGACGAGCGCTACAAAGCCAAACTCTGCGGAGAAAATGACGGCAAGTACTGGCTGACCCAGGTGCTCGATGAATGCCAGGCTTACGATAAACAACCCGACGACATCTTGAACATGCGCGCCCAGCAGGCGCAAAGCCGACCGTACGCCGACTGCAATTTCCTTAGACAGCCTTTTCTCGAGGCGTGCCGGCAGATCGGCGTTCTTTGAGAATTTCTGCAGTAATCGGCACCAGTGCTCATAATCTCGGGAGGCCAGTTGGCACATGGTCAACGGTCCGCCACCAACGACATGGCGTAATAAAATGATATTTATGGACTTTATTTTTCGTCCCAGCCTTTGTCTATCTTCTGGTCTTACTCTGGGATTTTGCCAGTCTGGCTGGTGCAGCCTATCTCCAATCGGCCGGTGACAGGTGTAGGCGGTTCGTGAAAGTCGCGTTATTGACGTGGCGGGTCGGACAAGGTCATCGTCGCTCAGCACCGGATTTTTCAGATATCACGGGATGGCGGCGTTCGCCTCCAGCCTCGATGAGCTCGACAGCCTCACCGTGAGTTGGCGAAGTACGTCGTGTCACGTGATTACCTAACTGTGGCCGATGTGCTCCGGCTGGTTCCGAGACATATGGGTACCTCAATGCCGGGGGACCTGGGATTCCCCATCCCAATGCACCAGTTCCAGGCGCCCCGTTGCGTGTTCCACGAGCGCCGTGCAACTCTCCACCCAGTCGCCGTCGTTGTGATACAGGATGCCCTCGATTTCCTTGATCTCCGCATGATGAATATGGCCGCAGATGACCCCTTCGTAGCCCTCCCGGCGGCATGCCTGCGCCAAGACCTGTTCATAGTCGCCAATGAACTGCACCGCCTGTTTGACGCGGCGTTTGATGGTCGCGCTCAGGGACCAGCGGCTATGCAGACCGATGCGGCGTACTGCCCATTGATACCGGCGATTGATGAAAAGGAGCAGCGTATAGCCGTGATCCCCGAGCCGGGTAAGCCAGGGGGCGTACCGCATCGTCACATCGAATTGATCCCCATGGATCACCCATAGGCGGCGGCCGTCGACTGTCTCGTGAACGCATCTGTCCACGATCTGGATATCTCCCAGCAGGATACGCTCCCCCTCTACGGGGACGAGATCGGAAAGCATTTCAAAAACCGGGTCATGGTTGCCCCGTACATAGCGCACCTGCACCCCATGCCGGGCGAGACGAAGGATCTTTTGTACCACCGTATTGTGCGTGGGCGGCCAGTACCAGCGGCGCTTGAGTTGCCAGAGGTCGAGTATGTCTCCCACCAGATACAGGTATTCGCAGTGATAATGACGCAGAAAGGAGAGCAACGCCTCCGCCTGGCAGCCTCGAGTGCCCAAATGAACATCGGAAATAAAAATGGCGCGGCAGGAGACACCGAGCGGCTCCTCAGCATTCTTCGGCGGAGTGTGCGACGGCATGAGACCCCCTGGTCAGGTCGAGGTTGAGGATTTTTGCCCCGGTAGTATAGCCGCAAACCTGGGAAGAGATGCACTAGGTCGACATCAGACCGAGCGCAGGTCAGGTATTCCGCAGACGTTCACGAAACTGTCACATTCGCTCGGTATGATTCACGATGACACTTTGCTGTCGCCCATCTACGGATATTCAGGAGAATGCCATGACCTCCATGCACGAAACACCGGATAGCCATGAACAAGCCCCGTTCAGTCCCGTTCCGCTCCCCGAAACGCCTGCTTCCGTAGTCGCACCGATGGTGAGTGACCCCGAGCTTCGGCATCGCCGGATCGCCGAGGCCGCCTATTTTCTGGCGGAACAGCAAGGATTTCCGGCCGACCAGACGGAAGCCTGTTGGTTCGCCGCCGAACAGGACATAGACCGGGAAGGGCTTGCCGCTGGCCAGTAGGGTGGTGACGCTCAACAGCACCCGTCCGTGGGTAAGAAACCTTTCTCACAGTAGCTTGGAGGGCACGCCTTGCGCTGGTATGGGCAGGTACTGAATATGGCCGTAGCGCATGGAATGGCGGGAGCAGCTCTGATGGAGATGCTGGTATGCACGCCGATCACGGCTGTCCGGTTCTCGCCCGAGACCAGCGGCGCATGACGGAAACCGCGATGCGGATCACCCTGGTTACGGAGACCTACCCGCCCGAGATCAATGGGGTGGCCATTACCCTGGGGCGCGCCGTCGAGGCCTTGCAGGCCCGAGGTCATGAGGTCACCCTCATCCGTCCACGGCAGGCGGGGGAATCCCCGAGTCCGGGCCTCATGCCCGCGCTGCCCCTCTTTTTTTACCGCCAGGTGCGCATCGGGTGTGCCACCCCTATCATCCTGCAGCGCTGCTTGCGGGATTGGGGCAGCGAGATCGTCCATATTGCTACGGAAGGTCCTTTGGGCCTCGCCGCCCTCATCGCCGCACGGCGTCTGCACATTCCCGCGGTAACCAGCTTCCATACCAATTTTGATCAGTACGCCGCACATTACGGGTTATCCCTGCTGGGCCACGGGGCGAGAATTTATCTTCGCGCCTTTCATAATGCGGGCAAACTCACGCTGGTGCCCAGCCAGAGCACCTTGGATCGTCTGCAGGCCCAAGGATTTCAGCAAGTACGCCGTTGGGGTAGAGGCGTGGATACCGTGCGTTTTCATCCCCAATGGCGGGACGATGCGCTGCGGGAAAGCTTGGGCCTGGGGCCGGAGGGCCGACTCTTGCTGTATGTGGGGCGACTGGCTCCCGAAAAGAATCTCACGCCGCTCATCACCGCCTTTCGCACGCTGCGCAGGAACGGTCTTAGAGCGGTGCTCGTGCTGGTGGGCGACGGTCCCTTGCGCCCAGGGTTCAGCCGCCTCTCCGAGGAAGGCATTCTCTGTATCGGCATGCAGCGGGGCATGGATCTGGCGCGCTGGTATGCCAGCGCCGATCTGTTCTGCTTCCCCTCCTGCAGTGAAACCTTCGGGAATGTGGTGCTCGAAGCCGAAGCCAGCGGCTTGCCGATCCTCGCTTATGATTGCCCTGGGGTAAACGAACAGGTGAGTGATGCTGTTCATGGATTGCTCCTGCCCCCGGGCAGTGACTGGGCCCCCATGTTACAACTCCTCAGCAAAGATTCCGGTCTCCGCCAAAAGTTCGGTGCGGCCGGTCGTCTGCGGGCCGAATCCCAGAGCTGGATGCACAGTTTCGACGTGCTCGAAGCCGCCTATCGCGAACAACTAGGATCCGAACTCGCTCCGCCGTGATGACACTTGAATCACTTTCGCAAGGATACTCCGATGCGCATACTGATGCTCTCCGATACCTATATCCCCCGCATCAGCGGGGTCGCCACCTCGATTCGCAGCTTTCGTAGCGGGCTGCAGGGACTTGGACACACGGTGGATCTGCTGGTCCCCGATTATGGGTCTTCCGTGCCGAGCGATGATTCCGGCATCATGCGTGTGCCGGCTTGGAAAACGGGTTTTTATCCCGAAGAGCGATTGATGCGGCCTTGGGCACTCCTGCGCATGACCCGTGAGCTGGCATCCCGTGGCTATGACCTGCTGCATGTCCAAACCCCCTTTGCCGCCCATTATATGGGTACCCATCTGGCCCGTAGGCTGGAGATACCGGTCCTGAGCTCCTACCACACCTATTTTGAGGCCTACATCGGTCACTATTATGCAGGCATACCCAAAATCCTGCGTCTCGCCCTGGCCCGGATCCCCTCACGTCAGCAGTGCCAGGCGGTGGATGGTGTGATCGTGCCCTCCATGGCCATGGCGACTGTGCTCTGGGGCTACGGCGTCAATACCCCGATCCGGGTCATCCCCACCGGCATTGATCTGACTGCCCAGACAACGGGGGACCGGTCCGCCTTTCGCGATCGCCACGGCATCGCGGCAGACCGTTTGGTGCTGCTTTATGCCGGGCGGATCGCTCCCGAAAAGAACATCGCCCTGCTGGTGGAAGTGGTCGGGCACCTGCGCGCGATTTTTCCGGGTATCCTCTTGCTGCTGGCGGGCGACGGCCCTTTCAGGGAATCCCTGGAACAGCAGGTCGTCGAAAAGGATTTGACGGAGCAGGTTCGTTTTCTCGGCTATCTGGACCACGACACGGCCCTGCGGGATGCCTATGCCGCCGCCGATCTTCTGGTGTTCGCCTCGGAAACCGAGACGCAGGGCATGGTATTGCTTGAAGCCCTGGCGGCGGGGCTACCCCTCGTCGCCATTGCGGCCATGGGTGCTGCGGACTTTGTGACCAGTGGCCGCGGCACACGAGCCGCACCGGCCCAAGCGTCCGGTTTTGCCGAGGTCTGCGCCGGCATTTTGTCCAATGACGTGCTGCGCGCGCGGATGGCGCAGGAAGCCAGAGAACTGGCCACCCAATGGGCCGAGCCGGCCATGGCTGAACGCCTGCAGGCGTTTTACGCTGTTGCCGTCGCGGGCGGCAAGTCTGCTTCGAACCCCGCGGGTACATCATCCGTCCCTCATCGCACCAGCTCCAGATGATCATCCAGATATGCAACGGATACCGCGCGGTCCTCCTCCCGGTCCTCATGATTAGTTAGCGGTTTTTCGAGTTGGTGCCCAAGCACGAATCCCAATATTAAATGATGTGTCCATAGAATAATTTATTAATCATTTATCTAATTGATTATTATCCTATTTAATAGCATGGCGAATCTGTTGCGGATCAATCCTGTCGATTGGTTGACATTCGGCTGAAAAAGAATTACATCTGCAGCATACAAAACGATAAACGCATGTTAACATATTCGTTACATGCATCTGTTCGGCATCGAGTACTGATGGAGATGGGTTTTCCATACGCTCTGGTCCCAATCAGGCGGAGTGCCTGTGCGGTGGTCGCAGGACTGCGTATTGCGGTCAAAGGCGAGCAGCGCGATGGCCGTAGTTCTTTTGTGAATATGTATCAGTTAGTTACCATGTTTGTGAATGCTAACAAGGCAAGTCGCAGTTCGTAATATTTGGGATATTTCGATGTCGGGGGATTTATCTTTCGGCGCGAATTGCTAACGAAGTGGCAACAAAGGCAGAAACATCAAAAAGGGAGATCAAATATGAAAATTCAGTCGCGGAGCAGCATGCAGTGGAAGCACAAAATTCGTTGGGCTACATGCGCTACATTTATGGTTGGGGCGGCCGCATGTTCGGGCAATGCGCTGGCATTGCCGACATTCGCCCGTCAGACTGGCTGGTCGTGCGCAACGTGCCATACATCCTATCCTCAACTCACCCCCATGGGTCGTATGTTCAAGCTGCTGGGATATACCAGTAATAATGTTCAGCGGCAGCAGAAGCTGGAAGCAAAGTTTGGAAAAAGCACCGCACTTCTGCTGATGCGTGTGTCACAGTTTTCGATTTTTTTTCAGGCGAGCTATGCCAATGTGGCCGGGGCCAGGAGGCCTTTAATGGGGCGGGGGTATCCAACCCGCCGGGTAACCAGAATGACATTCAATTTCCGCAACAGGTGAGTTTATTCTATGCGGGGGAAATCACCCCCCATATCGGTGCATTCCTGCATCTGACATACAGCGGCCGAGGCGGTTTCGGTATGGATGACAGCGACATCCGTTGGGCGCACCCATGGAACCTGGGTCCCGATCAACTGCTGATCACCGGTGTCGAAGTGAATAATACACCGACCGAGCCGGACATCTACAACACGGTACCAGACTGGTATGCGCCATTCTCGAGTTCCAAATATAGTGCCATCCGGCAGATACCCACCACCTTTATCGAAGGGGCGCATGGCGCCGGTTATCCTCTTGCGGGTATCGGCACTTACGAAGCCTATATTTTTGGGCAGGATAAGGCCAACTGGCTCTACTTCGAGGCGGACGGATACACCAACGCGGACGGTATTGGTGTACAGCCGAACTCCGGAGGAGCATTCGGATATGCTAATGACGGCAGAATGCAGGGTGTCGCCCCCTATGTTCGTCTGGCCTATCAGCGCGACTGGGGTAACTGGAACTGGGAAGTCGGTACCTATGGGATGTGGAGTCGCCTGTACGATAGTCCCAACACCAAAGGCGGTCCGGTAGACAGTTTCGATGATTATGATCTGGATAGCCAATTGCAATGGCTGGATACGGCGGACAACAGCAATGTCACGCTGCACGCGGACTGGATACACGAGGACCAGACATTTGGTCCAGGTACTACTCTTTCAAGTTCTACAACTGGAAATCTCAATTCCCTCAATATAAATGGTTCCTACTGGTACCATGATCATTATGGTGTATCTGGTGGATATCTGGACACCTGGGGTTCTGCCAACCCTGATCTCTGGGGAACGAGCTATTCCGATAACGGATCTCCGGATACCAACGGAGAATGGATCGAGGCGTCTTATTTGCCCTGGTGGAACACCAGATTCTCGTTGCGGTATACCATGTTTAACCAATTTCGCGGGCTGACGAACAGTACGGCCACGAGTTTCGGCGCTTCGGCATACAATACGCTTGAGCTGCTGACCTGGATATCATTTTAAGGAGGGGGTGGGCTATGTATCTTGTATTATCATCGAATCGTTTCGCTCCTTCCAAAAAGAAGGGTGTCATTCGCAGTGCCGCCGTAGCGTTGGCGATATGGAGCGCCGGTCCAGCACTGGCGCAGGTGCCACAATCTGTCCATCAGTCATGTATGATCTGCCACGGCCAGACCGGCGAAAATACCATCTATCCGATGGTTCCGCGCCTGAGTGGTCAGCAGGTGCAATATCTGGCATGGCAACTGAAGCAGTTCAAGGCGCATACCCGTGCGGATCAAAATGCGCAGATTTACATGTGGCCTGTCGCGCAGGCCATGAGTCAGAAGGAAATCCAGTCAGTTGCGAAGTATTATGCGGCGCAATCGCCCATGCACAGCGCATCCTCGCCACGTCCCGGAGTCTCCGCGGGTAAGCAGATATTCCTGCAGGGCATCGCTGCGCAGGGTGTTCCCGCGTGTATGGCCTGCCACGCCGTGAACGCGACAGGTCGAGGGATATTTCCGCGATTGGCCGGGCAGCGATACGCATATATCGTTCAGCAGCTAAGCTATCTGCATGATGGAAACCGGGTGAATCCCATCATGCAGCCAGTGGCAGAAAAGCTGACAAACCGGCAAATGCAGGATGTGGCGGCTTATCTGTCCGGTCTGCATTGAGATCAATGAGATGCGGTGGAGGCGCAGATTCTGGCACGCCCGGTGTGGGCCATGTCAGGTCTGCCGCCATCTTATACCAGATGCTCCCCGGCCAGCTTGCAGGGATGGCCCGGATCGCCTGTTTCCACTTGCAAGGTAGGATGGACGATCTGAAAATGCGCGCGCAATTCCTCACCGATTTCATGGAGCAGCGCATCGCCGGGATAGCAGTCGGGCATGACCAGATGCGCAGTCAGCGCAGTTTCGGTGGTGCTCATGGCCCAGATATGCAGGTCGTGCACGGCCGTGACGTTGGGTATCCCAAGCAAATAAACCCGTACTGCGTCGATGTCGATACCCGGGGGACGCCGTGCAGCGCCAGATGGGCGGAGTCACGCAATAAACCCCAGGTAGCCATCACAATCAACGCGCTGATCAGCAGACTAGCTGCAGAGTCCAGCCAGAACCAGTGGGTGAACAGCATCACGATCCCCGCCACCACTACGCCCAAAGAGATCGCTGCGTCGCCTGCCATGTGCAAAAACGCCGCACGGATATTCAAGTCGCCTTTTCGTCCCGACATGAAGAGCAGGGCCGTCCCCGTGTTGATCACTACCCCGAAGGCCGCCACACCGATTACGACGACACTTGCTACGGAGGCCGGGTGCAGCAGCCGCTCAATGGCTTCCCAGGCGATGCCGCCGGTGACCACCAACAGAAAGACGGCGTTCGCCAGCGCCGCGAGAATGGACGAACTGCGTAGTCCATAGGTAAATCGCCCCGAAGGGGGCGGTTGGCGAGGGCACTCGCTCCCCAGGCCATGAGCAGCCCCAGAACGTCACTGAGGTTATGGCCGGCATCTGCCAGCAGCGCGAGGGAATGCCCAAGCACCCCGAACACCGCCTCGGTCAATACGAAGCTCAGATTGAGTCCAATGCCGATCGCAAAAGCACGGCCATTCACGGGGGCATGACCATGTGCTCCATGGCGGTGCCCGTGATCATGAGGGGGCGCATGGGTATGCGGGGATTCTGCATGATCGGTGTGGTTGTGTGCCATATGGCATTCCTCCGCGTTTTGGTTGAATATGACTCATTAAAAGCCCTGGCGCCACTGCCGGGATCTGGATATGCCTCTGGCCGATAGTCAGCGCCTTTTGCATCTGCTGGATCATCCTATGGAGGGAGACGTATGAAAAAATCAGGTTTCGTGGTCATGGTCGGCTTGCTTCTCGGGGCGGGCGCGGGTTGCGCCGTATACCCCACCGGCTATGATTATTATGCTTATGGGGGCCAAGGGTATTACAGCGGTTACCCTGCGGTTGGCTACTGGTATCCACCTGGTGCTTACGCTCGGTACTACACCCCGCAATTATATTTTCAGACCCAACTGTGGAACTACTATCCACGGTCCTATTATTACCGTTATTTTGCGGCGCCGCCGCCCCTGCGCCGCGGCATACCGCTGCCGCCCAGACCGCCCGTGGGTGTACCTTTGCCGCCGCCACCGCGCGTACCCATGGGTGCGCCGGGGGGATTCGTTTCACCTCCTCCGCAGGCTTTCCCAGGGTACAGGGCGCCGGGCCCGGAAGGGCAGCGGCCACGCTTCGCGCCACCTCCACAGCGCCCCGGGCAGCATTCAGATCGGGGGCCTCCGGACAAGTCGCGGCGGCCACAAGGCGGTCCCTGATGTCCTTCTGGATAGCCCAGTGCTTTGTCTGGACATGGCCGTCACCATTTGTCACTCGTAATGGGTAATCTGTTCTGTTAGAGTGCGCTTGCCGTCATGCCTCAGTCTGCATGACGCGCGTCGCACTGGTCCCTACCTTTATGAAGCGTCTGCCATAGACTGGCGCCCTTGTGGCGAGGCCGGTGTTTTCGGAGTAAAACTTATGTCGTCTTTTGAATCTCTGGGTCTTTCTGAGCCTATCTGGCGTGCGGCTGCCGAACGTGGCTACACCAGTCCCACCCCTATTCAGGAACAGGCCATCCCGGTAGTCATGTCCGGTGTCGACCTGCTGGCGGGCGCACAGACGGGTACCGGCAAGACTGCCGCGTTTGCCATGCCCATCCTGCACAAACTGGCGGCTACTTCAGGTAGCGCGTCATGCGCTCCTTCCAGTGTGCGTGCGCTGATTCTGGTTCCCACCCGCGAACTGGCGGCGCAGGTGGAGGCGAGCGTGCAATTGTACGGGCGCTATCTTCCCCTGCGCTCCCTGGTGCTCATCGGTGGGGTCAAGATCAATCCCCAGATGCAGAAACTGCGCCGCAGCGTGGATGTCCTGGTAGCCACCCCCGGTCGCCTGCTGGATCATATCCAGCAGCGCAGTGTCGACCTCTCTCACGTCGAAATTCTGGTGCTTGACGAAGCCGATCGCATGCTCGACATGGGCTTTATTCGTGATATCCGGCGCATCCTTGCGGTATTGCCGAAAAAACGCCAGAACCTGCTGTTCTCGGCGACGTTCTCGCCGGAAATCCGTGGGCTGGCCGATGGCCTGCTGAACAACCCGACCAGTGTTGAGGTCGCGGCGCGCAATGCTACTGCCGATAATGTCGCCCAGCGGGTTTTTGCCGTCGATCAGGACCGCAAACGCGAGCTTCTTTCCCATCTGATCGAAGAACATCAATGGGGGCAGGTGCTGGTTTTCACTCGCACCAAGCATGGTGCCGACCGCCTTGCCAGGCACTTATCGCAGGATGGCATGCAGGCTATGGCAATCCATGGCGATAAGAGCCAGGGCGCCCGTACCCGCGCCCTGGCGGAGTTCAAGGAAGGCAAAGTGCAGGTCCTGGTGGCGACGGATATCGCTGCCCGCGGTATCGACATCAGCGAGCTGCCCCACGTGGTGAACTTTGAACTTCCCCATGTGCCGGAAGATTATGTCCATCGTATCGGGCGGACCGGTCGCGCCGGTAACAACGGCCAGGCCGTATCGCTGGTGAGCAGCGAGGAGCGTAAGCAGTTACAGGATGTGGAGAAGCTCCTGCGTCGCTCCTTTGACCGGGAGATCGTCGTCGGTTTCGAGCCGCGACAGTCTTTCTCCGGTCATGCACCGTCAGGGGTGCCGCGTCGTCCGGCTCAGGCCGCAGGGCGGGGTCGGCCCGGTTCAGGAGCGGTGCCTTCGGGTCGTGCCCGCCGCACCTGAGAACATGATTCTTCCCATCCTGTACTGACGGGGTTATTTTGGTGTGCAACGCCTTGGCATTCCGCCAGGGCTTGCGCCACAATAAGCGGACGATGGGCGTGTCCGGGCAAAAGGCAGGTATGGACGAAGACAAGGTATCCTCCCGTGTCCTGGTAGTGGAGGATGAGGAAGGCATTCAGGAACTTCTGCGCGTTACCTTGGAGCGTAATGGCTTTGACGTTCGCTGTGAGGGCAGCGTCGAATCGGCGGAAGCGGTACTCCAGACCTGGGGGCCGCAGTTGCTGGTGCTCGACTGGATGCTTCCCGGCAAAAATGGCTTGGTATGGTGCCGTATGCTGCGCCGTCGTGAAGAGACCCGGAAGCTGCCCATCATCCTCCTTACCGCACGCGGTGAAGAGGGTGACAGGGTGCATGGTCTGGAGTCAGGTGCGGATGATTATCTGGCCAAACCCTTTTCTCCGCGGGAACTGGTGGCGCGGGTCAATGCCCTGCTGCGGCGCAGTTACGGTGGCACGGCGGCGGGCCGGGTACGGCTTGGCGATCTGCAGGTGGATCTGCGCGCGCATCGGGTCTACGCCGGTGAGGTACAGGTTCATCTCGGGCCTACCGAGTTTCGTCTTTTGCGTCTTTTTGTGACCAACCCGGAACGGGTCTTTTCGCGGGATATGCTACTCGATCAGATCTGGGGGCGGCAGAGTTTTGTCGAAGAGCGTACGGTCGACGTCCACATTCGCCGCTTGCGTCGGGGGCTGGAGCACCACGGTTACGCCCAGATCATCGAAACTGTCAGGGGCGAAGGCTATCGCTGTAGCGCCTTGGGTTTTCAGCGAGAAGTGGTGGACGAGCGATGACTGGTGTGGCGGCTTTCGCGCATTCAGCAGGCCGCAGCACACCCCGGCATATCTTTCCGGCGTGAAGTACCTCCGTGCCTGGTTTTACCCCTTGGCGCTCTGGGCGTTGATTCCGATTTTTCTGGCCGCCGATGATCTGCACGCCTGGTCCTACCTCCCACTGGTGATCATCGCTTTCTTGCTAGCGCTCTGGGTCGGCTGGCATCGCCAGCAATCCCTGAATTTCAGCGCTTGGTTCCGTAACCCGTATACCTCGTTGCCACCGCTGGCGGGGGGGATATGGGAGGAGACCTTTGCCGAGGGCTACCACTGGCGGCGTGATCAGGAGGCGCAGCACCGCCAGCTCAGTGCCCAGATCGTACAGTTGCGTGACGCCTTGCAGGCGATGCCCGACGTTGTGGTATTGATGGACGAGCGTGGCCAATTGCTCTGGGTGAATCCTTCGGGTATCCGCTTGCTGCAACTGCAATGGCCCGATGACGCGGGTAAGCCGCTGGCTTTCTGGCTGCGAACTCCGCATCTGCGCGCCTTTCTCGCCGGCGAAGGGCCACCCAGCCTGCAGCTCCCGGCCCCGGCAGATGCACAACAGATTTTGGAGGGCATGCGCTATCCCCTCGCCGATGCGGGTGCTTTGGTTATCTTCCGGGATGTGACCCGTATCCGTCAGCTTGAACAGGTCCGTCAGGACTTCGTAGCCAATGTCTCCCATGAGTTGCGCAGCCCGCTGACGGTAGTGCGCGGTTTCCTGGAAAACATGCTGGACAGTCCTATCGCTGCCGACGATGAGGTGAGTAGTCAACTCCGTCTCATGGAACAGCAGACGCTGCGCATGCAGTCTTTGGTCGAAGACTTGCTGTCTCTGGCACGTATGGAGGCCGCCGAGGCGAATCCGGAACACTGCGAAACGCTCATGATCGCGACTATGATACACAACACGCTGGATACCCTGGCGCCCGCCATAGTGCAAAAACGGTTGCAGATCGACACGGCGCTGGATGGCGACTTGGGCATTTTCGCAGAAACCATCGATCTGACCAGTATCATCCGAAACTTGTTGGAAAACGCCATCAAATATACCCCGGCAGACCGCGCCGTCAACGTGCGCTGGGAGCGTCGCTCGGGCGATCTGCGTTTGGTGGTGCAGGATACCGGTGATGGTATCGCTGCCGAGCACTTGCAGCGTATCACCGAGCGTTTTTATCGGGTGGACAAAGGTCGCTCCCGACGCATGGGAGGTACGGGGCTGGGATTGGCCATTGTCCGTCACGCTGTCGAGCGTTATCAGGGGCATCTGGAAGTGACTAGTGAAGTGGGTAAGGGAACCACTTTTACTGCGCATTTTCCGCCCCATCTCGCCCGCAGTTTTCCCTCCGACTCCGCAGTGTCATAAAACGGTAATAAAACCTTGCTATAGTCCCTATGCAGCTTTTAACTAAACCTGTATAGGGGGCGTGATATGATGAAGACCAAGGGTGTGGCTTTTGTGTTGGGCGTGATGAGCCTGGGTGTAGCAGGGCTGGCGCAGGCGGAGACCATTTCCGCCGCAGGTGGCACGGCCATTTATCCCGTCCTGTCCAAATGGGCGGAAACTTACAAACAGAAAACCGGCATCATGGTGAATTATCAGGCCATCGGTTCTGGTGGCGGGATTGCCCAAATCAAGGCAAAAACCGTCGCTTTCGCCAACAGCGACATGCCTCTCCAGCCTGAATACCTCAACAAAGACCATCTCGTCCAGTTTCCGGCTGTGATTATTGGCATTACCCCCGTCGTGAATGTCCCCGGTATAAAGCCCGGTGAACTGACCTTCAACGGCACCGTGCTCACCGGTATTTACCTGGGCAAGATCAAGAAATGGAACGACGCAGCCATTGCCGACCTCAATAAGGGCGTTAAGCTGCCGGATATGAATATCACGGTGGTCCATCGTTCTGACGGTTCCGGCACCACCTTCAACTTTACCAATTATCTAGCCAAGGTCAGCCCGGAATGGAAGCAACGTGTAGGTGATAACACGGCTGTTTCCTGGCCCGTCGGTGTGGGTGGCAAGGGTAATGCGGGCGTCGCTGCATATGTACAACGGATTCCTGGTGCCATCGGCTACGTGGAATATGCCTACGCCAAGGAAAACCACCTGGCTTACGGCAAAATGATCAATGCCGCGGGCAAAGTGGTGGCCCCTGATCTGGCTACTTTCCAGGCCGCTGCGGCGAATGCGGACTTTACCAAGGTGGAGGATTTCTACATGATTCTCACCAACCAGGCGGGTGCCCAGAGTTGGCCCATTTCCGCTGCGACTTACATCCTGATGCGCCAGGATGCCGATAAGGCGGTCAATGCCGGAGTCCTGGCGTTTTCGCGCTGGTTCCTGACAGCCCCGCAGGCGCAAGCGGAAGCCAGGAGCCTGGATTATGTGCCATTACCAAAAACTACGGTGACGCAGATTGAGACGTACTGGAAAAGGAATCTGGGCCAGTGAGCTGAGATATGGAAGATACCCGCGACGCAGAGTTGGGAGTGCGGATGGTGGTGCCGTCCCCCGCTGTGCCACCTCGCCATAGTCCTGCGCGACCGCGACGCTTGCATGCCATGGATCGGAGCTTCCGCGGACTGACGGCCGGACTCGCCTTTTTGGTCCTGCTCCTGCTGGTCGGGGTGGCATTGTCCCTTTTTTTGCGCGGGTGGGAAGCTTTTCATCGGTTTGGCTTCGCTTTTTTCTGGAGTGACACCTGGGATCCGGTTACCGAGAACTTCGGCGCTCTGGTACCGATTTATGGAACTTTGGTCAGCTCCGTGATCGCCCTGCTGATCGCCGTGCCCATCAGTTTCGGCATCGCGTTATTTATCAGTGAACTCGCACCCGAATGGTTACGCCAACCGGTCGGCAGCGCCATTGAACTGCTGGCGGGTATCCCCAGTATCATCTTCGGCATGTGGGGTCTTTTCGTCTTTGCACCGGTTTTGGGCAGTGCAGAGCCTTGGCTCAATGACCATCTGGGTGCTCTGCCCGGTATCGGGACACTGTTTCGCGGTCCGCCGATGGGCATTGGTATGCTGACTGCCGGTATTATTCTGGCCATCATGGTGATCCCCTTTATTTCCGCGATCATGCGCGATGTTTTTCTGGTTGTGCCAGAGATGCTCAAAGAGTCGGCCTATGGCCTGGGTGCCACGACTTGGGAAGTGGCACGCCATGTGGTTCTCCCTTATACCCGTACGGCGGTAGTCGGCGGGGTGTTCCTTGGTCTGGGTCGTGCCCTTGGTGAAACTATGGCGGTAACCTTTGTGATCGGTAATGCCCACGACCTCCATATCTCTTTGCTCGACGCCGGAAACTCCATCGCCGCCGCGCTGGCAAACGAGTTTGCGGAGGCCTTTTCACCCATGTACAAGTCGGCGCTCATGGCCTTGGGTTTCATTCTCTTCATCATTACCTTCGTGGTGCTGGTGCTGGCCAAACTGATGCTCTGGCGTCTCGGTCGGGGACAAGGGAAGGTGGGTTTATGAATACGGCCAGGAGCGCCCATTATCTGCGCCGTCGCTTCTGGAATATCTTCAATCTGGGTATGGCCATGGCAACGACGCTGTTTGGCCTCTTCTGGCTGGTCTGGATTCTTTGGACCACTCTCGCTTATGGTGCTGGCGCCCTCAACCTGGAACTGTTTACAGGTGACACGCCGGCGCCTGGCAGTATCGGGGGCTTGCGCAATGCCTTCGTGGGCAGCCTGCTAATGATCGGCGTGGCGGTGATGATTGGCACCCCTGTGGGAATCCTGGCCGGCACCTATCTCGCGGAGTTTGCGCAAGGCAGCCGACTTGCGGCAGTCATCCGTTTTTTTAATGACATTCTGCTCAGTGCACCATCCATCGTGATCGGTCTGTTTATTTACGCAGTGGTGGTGGTGCCCATGGGGAGTTTCTCGGGTCTTGCCGGGGCCTTGTCGCTGGCTATTTTGCTTTTACCGGTCGTCCTGCGCACTACGGATGAGATGCTGGGCATGGTCCCCGGCACCATGCGCGAGGCGGCTCTGGCCCTGGGGGCGCCTCACTGGAAGATGATCGTTCAGGTGAGTTATCGGGCCGCACGTTCTGGTATACTCACCGGGGTTCTGCTGGCGGTGGCGAGAATCAGTGGCGAGACCGCACCACTGCTGTTCACGGCGCTTAGTAATCAGTTTTTCAGCACGAATCTGGACAAGCCGATCGCCAATGTCCCGGTAGTCATTTTTCAATTTGCCATGAGTCCCTATCCAGAATGGCAGCATCTGGCCTGGGCGGGCGCGTTGATAGCTGCCATGGCTGTGCTAGTCTTGAGCCTTGTGTCCCGCTTCCTTATCAAAGACAGGAGCCCGCGTTGATGTCGGAACCCCAGAAAACCAAAATATCCGTCCGCCACCTGGACTTTTTTTATGGGAGCAACAAGGCCCTCATAGATATCAATCTGGAAATACCCGAGAATCAGGTGACCGCGTTCATCGGGCCGTCGGGCTGCGGCAAGTCGACGCTTCTGCGGGTATTTAATCGCATGTATTCTCTATACCCTGGGCAACGGGCGACCGGCGAAGTACTGCTGGATGGTGAGAATATTCTCGCTCCCGGCATGGATGTGAACATGCTGCGCGCTAAAATCGGCATGGTATTTCAGAAACCAACGCCTTTCCCCATGTCCATCTATGACAATATCGCCTTTGGCATCAAACTTTATGAAAAATTACGCAAGGTGGAGATGGACGAGCGGGTGGAGCAGGCGTTGCGTCAGGCCGCTCTCTGGGAAGAGGTGAAGGACAAACTCAAGACGAGCGGGCTGGGGTTGTCCGGTGGGCAGCAGCAACGCCTGTGTATCGCGCGCGCGGTGGCGGTGAAACCGGAGGTGATCCTGCTCGATGAACCGACCTCCGCACTGGACCCCATCGCCACCCTCAAGATTGAAGAACTGGTGAGCGAACTGCAGAAACAGTTTACCATCCTGATCGTCACCCACAACATGCAACAGGCAGGGCGAGTATCTGATTATACAGCATTTATGTATATGGGCGAGATGGTGGAATTTGATTCCACCCATCAGTTATTCACTAATCCCGGCAAGAAGCAGACCGAAGACTACATCACGGGTCGCTACGGTTAAGGAGCGCAGCTATGGACAAAGAACCACATATTTCCCAGCGTTTTGAAGAAGAACTCCATGAGGTCCACGCCCTGGTGCTCGCCATGGGTGGGGTGGTGGAGGAGCAGATCACGAATGCCATCAAGGCACTGCAGGAGTCAGATGCCGAACTGGCCCGTGAAGTGATCGGGCGTGACCACGAGGTGAATGGTTACGAGGTGCGTATTGAAGAGGAGTGCATCAATATTCTGGCTACGCGTCAGCCTGCCGCCAGCGATCTGCGTCTGGTGATGACCCTGATCAAGACTATCGCGGATCTGGAGCGTATGGGCGACAAGGCCAGCAAGATTGCCGATATGGCCTTGGCTATGGGACATGGCGCGCGTAACGACAATCCGGCCTTTCTCAGAGACGTGGGCGTGATGGCCGACTATGCCTTGAATATGTTGCGCCGCGCCATGGATGCCCTGGCCCGTGCGGATGCGGAGGAAGCCATTGCCGTCGCCAAAGGCGATGAGGTGCTCAATCAGGAATACCGCTCTGCCTTGCGCCGTCTGATTACCTACATGATGGAAGATCCGCGCACCATCACCCCGGCCATCGATGCGCTCTTTATCGCCAAAGCCATCGAGCGTATTGGAGATCATGCTCGGAACATTTGCGAATACGTCATTTATCTTGCCAAAGGGAAAAGTGTCCGGCATCTTCCGTTGGACGAGGTAGAACAAAGCATCCAGGGGAAATAGCGGTGGCAGAATCCGCAGCCACAGCAGGGCTCGAAAATTTTCTGGCGGCGGTGGACCTGGGTTCCAACTCTTTTCATATGGTGGTAGCAGAAGAAGTCGGCTCTGATATCCGTCTGCATGATCGTTTGCGCGAAGGCGTTCGGCTGGCGGAGGGCTTACGCGACGACGGCAGTCTCGATCCGGAAGTCGAAAAACGCGCGCTGGATTGTCTGGCCCGCTTCGGGCAGCGTCTACGGGGCATTCGTCCGGAGCGGGTACGGGTAATCGGCACCAATACCCTGCGTCAGGCGAGCGCTACGGAAGGCTTCATCCGTGCTATTGAAAACACCCTCGGCTATCCGCTGGAAATCGTGGCCGGCCGTGAAGAAGCCCGTCTGGTCTATCTGGGCGTTGCGCACAGTCTTGCGGTGGACGCCCGTGAACGACGTCTGGTAGTGGATATTGGAGGGGGCAGCACCGAGTTGATCGCGGGCCAAGGGTTTATCCCTGACCTGCGGGAGAGTCTGCATTTCGGCTGCGTGGCCTCCACCCGAGCCTATTTCCCCGATGAGCAGATTACGGCGCCTGCCTGTGAGCGCCTGGAAAAGCGGGTACGCATGGCGGTGGAACCCATGCTGGAGGATTTTGCCAGCCACGGCTGGGATCAGGCGGTGGGTTCATCAGGCACGATCAAGTCGATTGGCCGTATCCTTGCCGAGGGCGGTCAGGGCCCGCGCATCACCCGCGCAGGCCTACATTGGCTGCGTGAACAGATGATGCGTCTTGGTTCGGTGCGTGCGCTGACCCGGTTGAAAGGCCTGAAGCCCGATCGTGCTGCAGTCTTCCCAGGCGGCTTCATCATCCTTTTTGCGCTCTTCGAGTCATTGGGCCTGCAGGAAATGCGCTTTTCCGAGGGGGCATTGCGCGAGGGGGCCATTTACGATCTGCTTGGCCGCATCCATCAGGAAGATACCCGAGAGATGAGCATCTGCAGCCTGCAGGAACGTTTTCACAGCCAGGTATTGCGTAATCAGAGCGTGGCGCGGTGGGCGGAACGCTTTTTTACCTCTGCGACCCGGACCTGGCCGCTCCACGGAGGGCATCAGCAATGGCTGCACTGGGCGGCCTTAACCCACGATATCGGTCTGGACATCGCCCATTCAGGATTTCACAAGCATGGTGAATATGTCTGGCGGAACGCGGATATCGCGGGTTTTTCGCGTCGTGAGCAGGGTGTCGTTGCGGCGTTGCTCCGTGCCCAGCGTAAACGCTTGCCTGGTCTTGCCCAGTTGCGTTCTTTGGGAGTCGCTGCCGAGGATGTGGCGCCTCTTCAGCAGTTAGCGATCCTGCTCCGCATGGCCATCCTTTTTCATCGGGGCGCGCTCCCGCTGGCGGTTCCGCCGGAGTTGACGGTGACTGGTCGGCATGTCGTTCTGCACCTGCCAGCGCGCTGGCTGACGGATATGCCGCTACTGGCCGCTGATCTCGAACAGGAGCAGGAATGGATCACGCCGGATTTCCACCTGCAGTGGTAACCGCTGGCGGCAAGTCCGACCTGGCGGCAATTGGCGAGTTTTTCGCTGGAGGCCATGGCCAGCACCTTGCCGGTACCGGCCTACGATACCGCTGGAGTCAATGAACATTCTAGCGGATGGCGACGCAGTCTTGATGGCGTTGATTGATCGGCCCCCGAACCAATTTGCGTCTGTCGGCACCTTTGTTATTGTTGCCCATGCCGGAGACGCTCCCGGCCGATCGGGGAGGATGCAACCATCGATGTGATCAACGAGATGCTGAGCTGGCTGCGTCTTCAACCCATTACCCTGGAGATGATCGTCACCTTTCTGCGCCAGTATGGTTACTGGATTCTCTTCATTGGTACGCTGCTCGAGGGGGAGGCGGTCGTGATTATCGCTGGTGCCCTGGCCCATGCCGGAGTGCTGGATCTCCCCCTGGTGATATTTGTCTCCTGGTTGGGCAGTACTCTCAATGATCAGGTGCTTTATCAGCTTGGTTACCGGTATGGCGGACGCCTGCTGAATATGTTGCCGCGCTTTCTGCGCCGCCACGTGGATCAGGCCGAGGGTTTGATCCGCCGCTTTGGTGACTGGGTGACGCTGTTTTTCCGTTTTATCTATGGCACCCGCACCATTACCCCCATCCTGCTGGGGGTGCATCGCTATCCAGCGCAGCGCTATCTGTGGATGAACCCGGCTGCCGCAGCGGTGTGGGCGGCCGCCATCGCCGGGATCGGGTATGCCCTTGGTGCCTCGCTGCGGAGTCTGCTGAAAAGTGTTCAACATGTGCAGATTGTGCTCCTGCTGCTGTTGATCGCGGTAGCGTTGGCGTACTGGTGGTGGCATCGGCGCCATGGTGAATGAAGCGCCGCGGTCGTACCAGCGGGGCAGGGCAGATGCTTGATTCGCATACCTCGGATGATTTGCCAGAGCCCCCGGTTTTATGCTAAAAAGCGCTGGGCTTAGGCCTAATACTCACACGTGCCAATACAGGGCAGCCGGGTGTCCGTAAGGATGGCTGCATGGGGCGCGTGGCGGATCATAACCCTGAATACTGGAGAAAACCTATGAGCAGCAATGTTACCATGCGCGCCCTGTTGGAAGCCGGCGTCCACTTTGGTCACCAATCCCGTTACTGGCACCCGAAAATGGCACCGTACCTTTTCGGTGAGCGTAATCGCATTCACATCATCAATCTCGAACACACTTTGCCCATGCTGCGCACGGCGCTCAGCTTTGTCGAACAGATTTCCCGCAAGCACGGCCGCATCCTTTTTGTCGGTACCAAACGCCAGGCGCGCGAGGCCGTCGAGCAGGAAGCTCGACGCAGCGGCGCCTTCTTTGTGAATCAGCGCTGGCTGGGTGGTACCCTGACCAATTTCAAGACCATCCGCCAGTCCATTCGCCGTCTTGATGAACTGGATCAGATGACGGCTGATGGCACTATGGAAAAACTCACCAAAAAAGAGGGGCTCACCCTGACCCGCGAGCGCGACAAGCTGGAGCGCAGCCTCGGTGGCATCAAGGATATGAATGGTCTGCCGGATGCCATCTTCGTCATCGATGTTGGTCATGAAAATATCGCAGTTCTGGAAGCTCGAAAGCTGGGTATCCCGGTGATCGGTGTGGTGGATAGCAACTGTGATCCGTTGCTCATCGACTTCCCCATCCCCGGTAATGATGATGCCACCCGCGCCATTCGCCTGTACGCCTCGCTGGTAGCCGATGCCATTCTCGATGGTCGTCAGGGTGGAGAGTCCGGGCTGCTTGACGAGTTTGTCGAGGTGGACGAAGAAACCATCGAAATCGACGCAGACTAACCCATTCATCATAACCAAGGAGCATTCATGGCTATCAGTGCACAACAAGTCAAGGAACTGCGTGAGCGCAGCGGCGCCGGCATGATGGAATGTAAAACGGTGCTGACCGAAGCCAATGGCGATATGGAGGTGGCTATCGACCTTTTGCGCGCACGCGGTCTGGCCAAGGCCGATAAAAAGGCGAACCGGGTGGCCGCAGAGGGCGTCATCGTCACCGCCCTCAGCGAGGATCAAAAGCGGGGTGTCGTTCTCGAGGTCAACTGCGAAACGGATTTTGTCGCCAAAAATGAAGATTTCCTGGCGCTGGCGAAGGACTGCGTCGGGCAGGCCTTGGCGCAGGGGCTCAAAGATGCCGAAGCCCTGCTCGCGGATGCCGGAGTGGAAGAGCGGCGTAAAAGTCTGGTCAGCAAACTGGGCGAGAATATCAGTCTGCGTCGCCTGCAGCACCTACAGGTCATGGATGGTGTGATCGGTGCCTATGTTCACGGCAGTCGCATCGGTGTGCTCGTGGCCCTGGAGGGCCGGGCGGCCACCAGTGAACTTGGCCGCGATGTGGCCATGCATGTGGCTGCGGCGCGCCCCGAAGTGATTCATCCCGGCGAAGTATCCCCGGAACGTCTGAATCGTGAAAAGGAAATTTTGATCACCCAGGCGGCAGCCAGCGGCAAGCCGGCAGACATCATTGAAAAGATGATCTCCGGACGTCTGAACAAACTGCTCAACGAAATCGCCCTTACCGGACAGCCGTTTGTCAAAGACCCTGACCGCAGTGTCGGCCAGTTGATACAGAGCTTTCCTGGCGTCGAGGTGCTGGAGTTCGTCCGCTTTGAAGTGGGGGAGGGGATAGAAAAGGCCCCCACCGCAGATTTTGCGACCGAGGTCATGGCGCAGGTCCGGGGGTCCTGAGTGGCGGCGCCCTTGTATTCCCGCATTCTCCTCAAGCTTAGCGGCGAGGCGCTCATGGGCGATGGTCAGTACGGTGTGGACCGTGAGGTCGTACAGCGCATAGCCAGGGAAGTCAAGGATGTCTCCGACACCGGAGTACAGATCGCCATCGTGATCGGTGGCGGTAATATTTTCCGGGGTATGGCCAAGGCGGCCGAAGGTATGGACCGCGCCACCGCCGACTACATGGGTATGCTGGCGACGGTCATGAATGCCCTCGCCGTGCAGGATGCCCTGGAGCACCTCGGTCTGCCGACCCGGGTGCTGTCGGCGCTGCATATCGAACAGGTCGCGGAGCCTTATATCCGGCGGCGTGCTATCCGCCATCTGGAAAAGGGACGGGTAGTCATCTTCGGCGCTGGTACCGGGAATCCCTTTTTTACCACCGATACGGCGGCCAGCCTGCGCGCGGTGGAAATCAATGCCGAACTAGTGCTCAAGGGGACCAAGGTAGACGGTGTTTACACCGACGATCCCGTCAGCCACCCCGAGGCCATGCGCTACCGGGAACTGTCCTATAGCCAGGTGTTGGAGCAAAACTTACAGGTTATGGATGCGACGGCTATCACCCTCTGCCGCGATAATGACATGCCGATCATCGTTTTTTCCATCAACAAATCCGGCGCATTGATGCGGGTGATGCTGGGTGAAGAGGAAGGCACTTCCGTGCGCAGAGAGATTGCATGACTATTCAAGGGATCAAGAAAGATTCAGAAGCCCGGATGAAGAAGAGCATTGAGTCGCTGAAGGGCGAGCTTACCCGGCTGCGTACTGGCCGGGCCAGTGCCGGTCTGCTGGATCACGTACAATTGGACTACTACGGGGCGCCGACGCCACTGGCGCAGGTCGCCTCGGTTTCGGTGGCGGATGCTCGTTCACTGCTGGTGACTCCGTGGGAAAAGAACCTGATTCCCAAAATTGACAAGGCCATTCGTGACGCCGGTCTGGGGCTCAATCCGGTGGCGGGTTCGGATAATGTTCGCGTGCCCTTGCCAGCGCTTTCAGAGGAACGTCGTAAGGAAATGGTAAAGGTGGTCCGGCAGGAAGGGGAGGGCGCACGCGTGGCGATTCGGAACATCCGTCGCGACAGCATTTCTCAGGTCAAGGAACTCCATAAGCAGAAGACCATCTCCGAAGATGAAGAGCGACGGGCTGAGGAAGAGTTTCAGAAGCTGACGGACCGTTATATTGACGAGGTGGATGCTGTGGTGGAGGCCAAGGAAGCTGACCTCATGGAGGTCTGAGCCATGCCTTCCGCCGACCTGACCCCGCCTGCCATGCCCCGCCACATTGCCGTCATCATGGATGGCAATGGTCGGTGGGCGTACCGTCGGCACTTGCCACGGGTGGCCGGTCATCGCCGCGGTGCCGAGGTGGTCCGGGAGATGGTGCAGTCCTGCGCGGATCTCGGTATTCCCTACCTGACGCTTTTCGCTTTCAGCACCGAGAACTGGCGACGTCCAGCCATTGAGGTTCGTTTGCTGATGAATCTGTTCCGTCTTTTGCTGCGGCGGGAAGCACGCAAGTTGCATGAGAATGGCGTTCGTCTGCATATCATCGGTGATCGCAGCGCACTGGATCCGGAGATATGCCAGCTCATCGATGAGGCGGAGACGCTCACCCGCAACAATCAGCGACTCCAGCTCAATCTGGCGGTGAATTATGGCGGACGTTGGGATATTGCACAGGCAGCACGAGCGGCGATGGCGGCGGTACAGGCGGGGGATCTCTCCCTTGAAGATTTCTCCGCCGCACATATTGCCCGGCATCTTTGTCTGGCAGACATCCCCGAGCCCGACCTGCTGATCCGTACCGGTGGCGAGGAGCGTATCAGTAACTTTCTGCTTTGGCAGTTGGCTTATACCGAGTTTTACTTCAGCGATACGCTGTGGCCGGATTTCAACCGCGCAGCTCTGGAGCATGCGCTGCATTCTTTCGCGCATCGGCAACGGCGCTTCGGACGGACGGGCGATCAGGTGCTGGAGGGCGATTGCTCCGTCAGCGACTGATTACCGCTTCTTTGTTATTCCTGCTGGTTCTTGTGCTGATCTTTTGGGCACCTTTCCTCGTTTTCCTCGTTTTCCTCATGTTGCTGGCGTTCCTGGCAGGACAGGAGTGGGGTCATCTCAGTCTGATAGCCTGGCCAAACGGGCTGGCGCTGGTATTGGCAGCACTGCCTGCGATGCTCATCTTCTCGCAGCATCTTCCCTGGTACACCCTGGCACAGGGCAGCGTGATCTGGTGGGTGTTACTCGCGGTGTTGCTGATGCTGATGCCGCCCTCTCTGTTACGCGGGGCCGCGGCCTGGCAGCGTCCGGTGAGCGCTATGGCGGTCTTTCCTGTGCTTTTGCCTGCTTTGTTATTCAGTCTGTCCTTGCAGCAGCGTGCTCCACAGTTTTTGTTATGGGTGATTCTGGTCATCAGTGCGGATGATGTAGGTGCGATGACATTTGGTAAAATCTGGGGGCGTCACCGATTAGTGCCACGTATCAGCCCTGGCAAGACTTGGGAGGGCTTACTGGGCGGCTTGCTTGGCAGCGCCATTATGGGCACACTGGGCGCGTGGATATGGGTAGGTGCGGCCACGCCGATACTCCTTTCCGGCACCTTCTTGGGTTTGATTACGGGTGCTTTCGCGATCTTGGGAGATCTTTCCGAGAGTTTTTTGAAACGCCGCGCCGATTGCAAGGATAGTGGCCAGTTGTTGCCGGGGCATGGCGGCCTGCTGGATCGCTTGGACAGCATGAGCGCAGGCATCCCGGTGTTTGTCGCCGGGCTTTATTATCTGGATTGGTGGAAATGACACGAGGCATCTGCATACTCGGGGCTACGGGCTCCATTGGCAAAAGCACCCTGGATGTGGTGTCGCGCCACCCGGACCAATTCCGGATCGTCGCGCTTACCGGCAATCACCGTGTGGCAGAGATGCAGTTGCTTTGTCAGCAACATCATCCCGAGTTGGTGGTTATGGCTGCCCCGGAAGCGGCGCAGCAGTTGCGGATGGGGCTAGGCGATGCTGGCCTCAAGAACATCCAGGTGGAGAGTGGCCCGGAGGCGCTTGCCGAAGCGGCGCGCATGTCCGGCGTCGATGAGGTGATGGCAGCCATTGTGGGCGCTGCCGGTCTGTTACCGACCCTGGCCGCCGTAGAAGCCGGGAAAAAGGTCTATTTGGCTAACAAGGAATGTCTGGTGATGGCGGGCAACCTCTTCATGGAGCGCGTGCGACAGCATCAGGTGACGTTGCTTCCCATCGATAGTGAGCATAATGCTGTATTCCAGTGCTTTGCAGATGGCAAAGGCGTGCGCCGTATTCTGCTGACGGCTTCCGGAGGACCGTTCAGGACCTGGTCGGCGGAGCATCTGGCGGTGGTGACGCCGGACCAGGCCTGTGCCCATCCCAACTGGGTCATGGGCCGAAAAATCTCCGTAGACTCTGCAACCATGATGAATAAGGGGCTGGAGGTCATCGAGGCGCATTGGCTCTTTGACCTCCCCGCCTCCCGGATCGACGTGCTGATTCATCCTCAGAGCATTATCCATTCCATGGTGGAATATGTGGATGGTTCCGTGCTGGCGCAATTGGGCAACCCCGATATGCGCACTCCCATTGCCCATGCTCTGGCTTTTCCAGAGCGCATGGAAAGTGGGGTTTCGTCTCTGGATCTGGCGCATGGGCCGGACCTTCAGTTCGAGACACCAGACTTACAGCGGTTCCCTTGCCTGGCCCTCGCCTTTGATGCCCTGCAGGCAGGGGGAGCCGCAGCGACGGTGCTGAACGCGGCGAATGAGATTGCCGTACACGCCTTTCTGGAAGGATACCTGCCGTTTCTGCGAATTGCGGCCGTCGTTGAAGATACCCTTGGTGAATTGCAGCCCGCCGCCCCGAACTGTCTGGACGATGTGCTGGCTATCGACCAACTGGCACGGGAGGTGGCGCTCCGCCACCTGGCCCGGCATGGATCGGGTATGCAGTGATTCCTCTGACCGCGCATGCAGATTCTTGAGACCATAGGGGCCTTTATTCTGGCTATCGGCACCCTTGTGCTGATTCATGAGTCGGGCCATTTCATCGTCGCCAAAACAATGGGCGTCAAGGTGCTCAGGTTCAGCATCGGTTTTGGACCGGCCCTGATTAGCCATCGCTGGGGAAGGGATCAGACGGAGTATGTGATTGCCGCGCTTCCCCTCGGTGGCTACGTCAAAATGCTCGGTGAGCAGGAGCAGGAAGGTGAACCGGTTTCGGCGGAGGACAGCAAACGGGCCTTTGTCAACCTTGCTCCCGGCAAACGTTTTCTGATTGCGCTGGCGGGACCGTTGGCCAATCTGCTTTTTGCCGTGGTTGCTTATGCGGGTGTGGCGTGGCTCGGCATTCCGGGTTTGGCGCCCATTGTCGGTCTGGTACAGGATCATTCTCCGGCGGCCCACGCGCAGTTGCAGCCCGGCGAACGCATCGCGACGCTCAACGGACAGGCCGTACATACCTGGGAGGATGTGCGTCTGGGACTGCTGTCTGCGGCTATTGCGCGTACCCCGGTGACCCTGCAGACGATAGGTGGCAACGGCGCCCGGCTCAACCATGTGCTGCGCCTGCAGACCCTTACCGCAGATAGTGTCGGACCGGATTTTGTCAGTAAAGTCATTGGCATGGAGCCATACCTGCCGGCCGTCATCGGCGCCGTGCAGCCCCATAGTCCGGCGCAGCAGGCCGGGTTGGCGGCGGGAGATCGCATCCTTGCGGTCGATGCGCAGGAGATTTTCAGTTGGGAGGGGTTGGCGCGGCAGGTCGAGTCCCATCCTGGCAAGGCCATCCAGTTGCGTTATCTGACCGCGCAGGGTCTCGCGAAAACGGTGCATCTCACTCCACAGATGTTTCTCGACAAGTCCGGAAAGCCCGTTGGTCGTATTGGTATCCTCATGGCGCCGTTGCCCGAAAACCTGATCGTTCTGCGGCAACGCGGCCCTCTGGAGGGGTTCATCTACGGGGCGCGAACGACCTGGCAAATGTCGCTGATGACTGTCGTGATGATCGTGCGAATGGTGCAGGGCTTTGTTTCTCCGTCCAATATCAGTGGACCCATCACCATCGCGGAGTATGCCGGGCAGTCGGCGCATGCCGGTCTCGCGCCGTTTTTATCCTTTCTCGGGTTGGTCAGTATCAGTCTGGGGGTGCTCAACCTTCTCCCTATTCCGATTCTGGATGGCGGGCATCTGATGTTTTACGCCGTGGAGATGGTGCGCGGCAAGGCGCTCCCTGCGGTAGTGGTGCAAAAAGCGCAGCAGATCGGTATAGTGCTGCTTCTGATGCTCATGTCCTTCGCCTTCTACAATGATATTATGAGATTGCTGACACCGTGAAAAAATTCAGCCTCAGCTCCGCCCCCGTCATCCTCCTTTCCGCCGGAGTGGCTTGTGTCACCGCCGCATGGGCAGCACCGGCCTGGGCATTTACGCCCTTTACGGTCAGGAATATAGAAATTCGTGGTCTGGAGCATATCGCACCGGGCACGGTCTACAACTACCTGCCCATTCACATCGGCGAGCAGGTGGATGATCAGAAGGCGCAGCAGGCCATCAAGGATCTCTATTCCACGGGATTCTTCAAGGATGTGACCATCGCCCGTTCTGACAACAATCTGCTGGTCATCGTGCAGGAGCGACCCATCATCTCCAGCATCAAGATGACGGGCATCAAGGCTTTTTCCAAAAGCGAAGTGAACGGCACGCTCAAGGGCGTCGGTCTGGTGGATAGACACATCTTCAATCATTCGATCCTGGATCAGGTGATTCATGGTCTGCAGGAACAATATGAGGGCATGGGCTATTACAACGCCCGGATTCATGCGCGGGTGGAAAAATTGCCGCGCAATCGGGTGGCCATCCATATCGACGCTAAGGAAGGCGAGCAGGCGACCATTAAGCAAGTGACCATTGTTGGTAATCATGCCTTCAGTGAAAGCCGTTTGCGTGGCCTTTTTAGTATCGGTGCGCCGGATGCTTTTTCCTTCTTCACCAAAAATGATCGTTATTCGCGTGAAAAACTCATGAAGGGTCTGGAGAAACTGCATAATTTTTATCTGGACCGGGGCTATCTCAACTTCGATGTTGAATCCACTCAGGTGCAGGTGACGCCGGATCGCCGCTTTGTGTATATCACCGTTAACGTGCATGAGGGTAGTCTCTATCATATCCAGTCGGTGGGCCTGACGGGTAACCTGATCGTGCCGAGGCCGGAACTGGAAAAACTGGTGGAGATCAAACCTGGCGAAGTGTTTTCCCGGGCTAAAATCAACGACACCAATAATGCCATTGCAGATAAGCTTGGAAACCTGGGTTACGCGTTCGCCAATACCACACCGGTGCCCAAGGTGAATGAAAAAACGCATGAGGTGGCGCTGAACTTCGAGGTGGATCCCGGTCGCAAGGTCTATATCCGCCGCATCGAGATCACCGGCAATGACAAAAGCCGGGACTATGTGGTCAGGCGCCAATTCCGGCAGATGGAGGGTGCGCTTTATGACGGCTCGCTGATCCGGCGTTCCAAGATGCGTCTGCAGCAGACGGGTTTTTACGACAAGATCGATACAAAAACCGTACCGGTCCCGGGGCATCCTGACCAACTGGACCTGGATGTTCACGTGAGCGAAAGGCCTACAGGCAGTTTCAGCATCGGTGTCGGCTATTCCAATGCCCAGGGTATCCTATTCAACGGCTCGATCAGCCAGAACAACTTTATGGGTACGGGTAACGCCCTGGCGTTCTCGGCTAACGTAGGCGGTCTGGGGACGGCGTATAACCTGTCTTTTACCGATCCGTATTTTACGCCGGACGGCATCAGTCTGGGCGTTAATCTGTATCGCAACGATACCAACCTCTCTACCCTGATGGTGGCACCATATCAGGAGATCGATTACGGCGCGACCGTTACCCTGGGTATTCCGGTGATGCAGTATGTCTATGATTACATGTCGTTGGGGTTCAGTAATACGAATATCAATCTGACTTCTGGAAGTCCACAAATATATACTGACTATGTAAACACGTTTGGCAATACCGCCACTGCGGTGACGGTTGGCAACGATCTTACCTATGACAGCCGTAACTCACCGATTTTTCCCACCAAAGGGGTTTATGGGACTTTATCGCTGAGGGCTGCAGTACCTCCTGCAAAGCTCCGCTGGTATAAGGCGGAGATCAAAGGGGAATATTATCATCCCATTACCTCCTGGCTGACGGGCGGATTGAGCGGGCGTTATGGTTTTATCAACGGTTATGGCGGGCTAAAGGTGCCATTCTTTAATAACTTCTATCTGGGTGGTCCGACCACCTTGCCGGGTTATCAGACCTACTCGTTGGGCCCACAGATAGGTGGTTATCCAGTGGGTGGCACGCGCGAGCTACTTTTTAACGCCAATCTGTATTTCCCGCTGCCGGGTCTGGCGGATAATAACAACTTCCGGATGTCGGTATTTCTCGCAAGTGGTTGGGTCTATGGCGTGAATTCCAACACGAGTGGTTCAATATATAATTATAGCAATAATTACTTCCCGAATTTAAGCGAAATGCGGACCACAGCGGGCATCGGCTTCATGTGGATCAGCCCGATGGGGCCGCTGCGCCTGTCTTTGGCCGTCCCGCTGGACAAGAAGCCGGGTGACCTGACCCAGCCCTTGCAGTTTACTGTGGGTAACAACTTTTGACGGTGTGGTGTCGGGGTATGGGTATGAAATGGCGACTGCGTCTCGGGGTGGTTCTCCTGTTTACGCTGACGTCTGTTGCAGCGTGGGCGGACCCGCTGAAGATCGGTTTTGTGGATCTCGACCGCGCGTTGCGCGAATTGCCTGAGGCACAGGCTGGCGCAGCCAGCCTCAACAAGCAGGTAGAGGCGAAGCAGAAAGAGATGGAGGCCAGGCGCCAGCAGATCGACGCATTGCAAAAGACCCTGGAAAAAGATTTTCCACATTTGACGAATGCACAGCGGCAGGAAAGGGAGGCGCAATTGCAGGGCATGATTCTCCATTTGCAGCAGTTCCAGCGCCAAGCCCAGGATAGCCTCAATTATCAGCGTAATCAGATTCTGAAAAGCATTCAGGACCGGTTGGTCAAAGTGGTGAGCAGGATCGGGCGCGCCGGGCATTATACGGTGATCCTCAATGACAAGTCTGTGCTTTATGTCAATGGCGCCATCGATATCACTCCGCAGGTGGTGGCAGCGATGGAGAACAAACTTGCCACCGGTAAAATGAACGGTGGTAAATAGGGTGGCGCGCGGGGTGTATCTCCTAGGTGATCTTGCGCAGGTGGCGGGCGCTGAATTGCGCGGCGACGCCGGGTATCAGATCAGCGCTGTGGCGCCGCTCGATACAGCCGGCAGTGGAGATCTCACTTTTTATCACGACATGCATTTGCGAGGTCTGTTAAAATCGAGCAAAGCAGGCGCCATACTGATTGCTCCCCAGGATGCGGAGCAGTTTTCCGGAAACTGCCTTTTGACGGACAATCCCTACGCGGCATTTGCGCGAGTCATGCAGCACATCTATCCGCAGGTCGCCCCTCGGCCCGGATTGCATCATACGGCACAACTGGCGCGTGACGCCCAGGTGGATCCGGACGCGCGCATCGATGCGTATGTACAGATCGGAGCCGGGGCGGTGATAGCGAAAGGTGTCTGGCTGGAGGCTGGTACCTTTGTTGGCGCGGGTGCGGAGGTGGGGCAGGGGTCGCATCTTTATCCCGGCGTGAAGATTTATGGGGGCTGCAAAGTGGGCGCCGACTGCGTCCTGCATGCGGGTGTGGTGATTGGCGCCGATGGTTTTGGTTTTGCGGAGGCAGACGGCCGCTTTTTGAAGATTCCCCAGGTGGGTCGGGTACTTATTGGAAATAACGTGGAGGTTGGCGCCAACTCCTGTATCGACCGCGGTGCGCTGGCAGATACGGTGATCGAAGACGGGGTGAAAATAGACAATCTGGTGCAGATCGGACACAACGTCCAGATCGGCGCCCATACGGTGGTCGCCGGACAGACAGGAATTGCGGGGAGCGCGCGGATTGGCCGGCACTGCCGTATCGGCGGCCAGGTGGGTATTGCCGGTCACCTGGAAATCGCCGATGGCTGTGTGATCGCCGGGCAGAGCGCGGTGACCCATTCCTTGCGTCGCGCTGGTGTCTATTCGGGGGTGATCCCGGTACAGGAGGCAAGCCACTGGAGACGTATCGCCGCGCGTCTCGACGGACTGGACACCCTGTTCCGCCGAATGAAGCGCGTCGAGCATACACTTGAACAGGATTTATCTACCAACGGAGAGCCCCCTGACCGTGAATGAGCTGAATATTCAGGATATTCTTAAACGCTTGCCACATCGCTACCCATTTCTGCTGGTGGATCGTGTCGTTGAAATGGAGATAGGAAAACGTTTGCGCGCACTGAAAAACGTCACCATGAACGAACCGCATTTTCAGGGGCATTTTCCGGGATTTCCGGTGATGCCGGGCGTACTCATCATTGAAGCGCTTGCCCAGGCGGCGGCGATCCTTGCCTTTGTTTCCGAGGATAAGTACGGAGACAATGCGGCTGTTTATTTTGCCGGGATCGACAAGGCCCGCTTCCGCAGACCGGTGACGCCGGGTGATCAACTGGAGCTCATCGCCAACGTGAGCCGCCGGCGTTCCGGCATGTGGCAGATGGAAACGGCGGCGCTGGTCGACGGGGAGGAAGTCGCCTCTGCATTGCTGATGGCCACCTTGCGCGAGCATGTCCAATGACGGTGCAGATTCATCCACAGGCCATCGTCGACCCCTCGGTTCAGATTGGAGAAGGATGCGCCATCGGACCTTTTGCCGTCATTGGGGCTGGAGTGGAAATCGGCGATCACTGCAGGATCGGCGCGAATACGGTCATCGAAGGCCCTTGCCGCATCGGTGCCCATAACCAAATTTTTCAGTTTGCGTCCGTCGGCACGGCTCCACAGGATCTGGGCTACGCGGGTGAACCTACGATACTCGAAATTGGATCGCATAATACGATACGCGAGTTTGTGACCATCAATCGCGGCACTGTGAAGGGTGGCGGGATAACACGGATCGGTCATCACAACCTCCTCATGGCTTACTGCCATGTGGCGCACGACTGTTCTATTGGCGATCAGGTGGTAATGGCCAATGCCGCAACGCTTGCTGGTCATGTCCGTGTCGAAGATCACGCCATCCTCGGCGGCCTGTCGGCGGTACATCAGTATGCTCGGGTGGGGGCGCACGCGATATTGGGCGGCGGGACCATGGCACCTTTGGATATTCCACCTTTTATGATGGCAGCAGGCAACCATGCCAGCCTGCATGGGATCAATGTACGCGGCCTCGCACGTCGCGGTATTCCCCGGGAGACCATCTTGCAGATCAAACGGGCGTATCGCCTGCTTTTCCGTTCCGGGCTGAGACTGGAGGATGCCATGGATGAGGTGTCGCAACGTGGTCTGAATGCGCCGGAAGTCGCCTATCTCCTGGACTTTATTCGTAATAGCCGACGCGGGATTACCCGGCCATGATCCATATGAGAACCGGAGTCATCGGTGTGGGCCATCTGGGGCGCTTTCACGCGCAGAAATATGCCGCAATCTCACAACTCGCAGGGGTTTTTGACGAGAACGCGGAACGGGCCACAGAGGTTGCCGCCGAATTGAGGTGCCGTGCTTTCCCGAGCGTTGATGCGTTACTGGCTGAAGTGGATGCGGTGTCCATTGTCACCCCCACCTCCACCCACTTCGCGGTAGCGGAAGTGGCGATGCAGGCAGGGGTGCATTGTCTGATCGAAAAACCCTTTACCCTGGATACCGAAGAAGCAGATGCCCTGATTGGTATGGCGCAGGAGCGCCATCTGGTGCTGGCGATTGGTCATATCAAGCGGGTACACCCAGCCATTCAGTACTTGCGGCAGGCGAGCTTTGGTGCGCCCCGCTACCTGGAGGCGGAGCGCCTGGCGCCTTTCAAGCCACGCTCGCTGGATATCGACGTAATCATGGATCTGATGATTCATGATCTGGACCTGACATTGCTGCTGACCGGTGCCGAACCCGTGGACGTGCGTGCCGTGGGGGTCGCGGCGGTAACGGACAAGGCGGACATGGCCAACACCTGGATGACCCTGAACAACGGTACCGTGGCCAACCTGGCGGCCTCTCGGGTAGTGCGGGAGCCTGCGCGGCGCATGCGTATCTTTTGGCAGGATCGTTATGCTTCGGTGGATTTCCTCAACAATACCCTGCATATCTACCATCGCGGTGCGGGAACCGTGCCGGGAATTCCCGGCGTACGTGATGAGGCTGTGGACCTGCCCAAACGCGATGCCCTGGCGGCGGAGATCGAGGATTTCCTGAACGCCATCGTAGCGCACCGGCCGGTGTTTTGCGATGGCGTCGCGGGTCGGCGGGTGCTGGCCGCGGCGCTGCAGGTGCGGGTAGCCGTGGAGGCCTTTCTGCAGCATTGAGCGTATGCCGGTGCGGGTTTTGACGTTTCTTTCGGACGGTGATGCATGACTCAAAATACAGCAATTCCCATGGTCGATTTGCGTGCGCATTTTGCGCCGCTGCGGGATGAAATATTGACGGGGATAGGGAAAATTCTCGACGATGCTAGTTTTATCCTGGGAAATCAGGGGCGTGCGCTGGAGGCGGAGGTGGCGGGTCTTTCCGGTGTTGCCCACGGTGTGGGCTGTGCTTCCGGTACGGACGCCCTGACGCTGGCCCTGCGTGCCCTGGAAATCGGTCCCGGCGACGAGGTGATCGTCCCCACCTTCACCTTCATTGCGACTGCGGAAGCGGTTCTTTATGTGGGTGCCACGCCGGTTTTTGTGGATGTGGATGATCGTTTTTACGCCATGACAGTGGCCGGTATCGAGGCCGCCATTACGCCGCGGACCAAAGCGATCATCCCTGTACATCTCTACGGATTACCGGCAGATATGCCCGGCATCATGGCGCTTGCTCACAAGCATGGCTTGCGGGTGATTGAGGATTGTGCCCAGGCTATTGGTGCCCAAATTAACGGACAAGGGGTGGGCAGCTTTGGCGACATCGGTTGTTTTTCTTTTTTCCCCAGCAAAAATCTTGGCGCTGCCGGAGACGGCGGCATGGTGGTAACGGCGGATGCGGAGCTGGAACGCAAATTGCGCGGGCTGCGCAACCATGGTTCCTGGCAGACCTACCATCATGACGTATTGGGCTATAACAGTCGTCTCGACGAAATGCAGGCGATGATTCTTCGGGCGGAGTTTCCACATCTCGCAGCCTATAACGACGGACGGCGGCAGGCGGCAGGGTGGTACGCCGAGCATCTGGTGGGTCTCGACCTGCAATTGCCGGAAGCTCCAGCAGGTTATCACCACGTATTCCATCAGTTCACCATTCAGTTGAATGCGCGGGATGCGGTGAAGACCGCCCTCCATGCCGAAGGCATTGCCAGCGCCATTTACTATCCGATTCCAGGACACCAGCAAAAGATGTTTGCACACCAGGCCCAAACCCATTGTCCGGTGGCAGAGCATCTGGCGGAGCGGGTGCTCTCCCTGCCCATGTTCCCGGAACTGCGTGAGGAGCAGATAGCCAGGATCGCTACCGTGATCCGTCGCACCCTGCACGGCTAGGGCCTTGAGCAAGGCCTTTATCCTCGCGGTAGAGCGTTCCGGCGAAAATCTCGGGCTGGAAATCATGGCGAATGCCGCGCAGGCGGGACTTGATCTGCAATGGTCCGGGGTGGTCGGGTCCCGTCTACAGGCGGCGGGCGTGCAAAATATTGCCAATGGTGAAGTGCTGGCGATGATCGGGTTGGTCGAAGTCTTGCGGCACTACGGTCGCTTGCGCAGGCTTTATGGGCAAATTCGGCAGCATCTGCAGGCGGAGCGGCCGGCTTGCGTGGTGCTGATTGACCATCCTGCTTTCAATCTGCACGTTGCCAAGATGGCTAAGCAGATGGGCATTCGAGTGCTCTATGTGGTGGGTCCACAGATCTGGGCCTGGCGCTCGCAGCGAATTCATCAGATCAAGCGCGTCGTGGACCACATGCTGGTGCTTTTTCCTTTTGAGGTGCCCATTTATGCACAGGCGGGGGTGCCGGTGCATGTGCTGGCCCATCCCTTGCTGGCGCAGACTGCGACGGCGCAGTATGGGATGGATGCGCGGGCAGCACTGGGACTGACGGCAGGGGGGCCGGTGCTGGCGCTCCTGCCGGGCAGTCGCCGCGGCGAGCTGGAACGTCTGACTCTACGCTATGCGGAAACGGCGCGACGTTTGCGCAACCAAATGCCGGAACTGCGGATTCTGGTGGCCTTGGCGAGGGAGGAGTTGCGCCCCCTCTGGGAGCGACTCTGGAAACAGGGTGCGGGGCCGGAAGATGCGCAGTTGGTGGTCGCTCAGACGCAAACCGTGCTGGCAGCCGCTGATGTGGTGCTGGTCGCCTCCGGTACCGCCACACTGGAAACGGCACTCATGCGGCGCCCGGCGGTTGTCGTTTATATTTTGAACGCACTCACCTTTGCTGTCGTCCGAAGACTGGTGAAAACTCCCTTCGTGGCCATGCCCAATATTTTGCTCAAAGAGGCCGTATATCCGGAATTCCTCCAGGACGCCTTCGAGCCCGCCCAAGTGGCTGGTGCACTGGCGGCGCTTTTGGGGCCGGCGGGTTCCGAGCAGGTGGCGAAATTGCAGAAACTGCGTGGCCTGCTGGAAGGCAATCCCCCCGAGCAGTTGCAGCAGGTGCTCCGAGAGATGCTGGCATGAAAACGGTAACGCCATGAAAAGCGCCCCCATCCTGGAACACTATGGACCCTGGTGCGCGGGTGTGGATGAGGTGGGGCGAGGGCCCTTGGCGGGTCCGGTGGTGGCAGCGGCGGTGATTCTGCGCGTACCTCTTCACGGTCTGGACGATTCCAAGAAAATGACGGCAGCCGCACGGACATATTGGGCCGCACGTATCCGCCATGAGGCCCTGGCCTGGTCGGTAGCCCGGGCTGCAGTCTGGGAGATCGAGCGCTACAATATTCTCCAGGCGTCGTTGCGTGCCATGGCGAGGGCTATCGTCGGCCTGCCCAGGCAGCCTCGGCGGATTCTCGTCGATGGCAATCAATCGCCTCCCGGTTGGCAGGTAGAGACGCTGGTGGGCGGCGATGGCCGGGTGGACGCCATCGCTGCCGCAGGTATTCTGGCCAAAGTGACACGGGATGAGGAGATGCAGTTGCTCGACCGATATTATCCTCAATATGGGCTGGCGCGGCATATGGGTTACGGCACGGCGGTGCATCTCCAGGCATTGTGGCGCTGGGGTCCCTGTGCCCTGCATCGGCGCGGCTTCAGACCTGTCGACCAGGCCTGGGAGGCGCAATGATGGGTGCGCCGCAGTTTGTCCATCTGCACGTACACTCCGAATATTCCCTGGAAGACGGAATCATTCCGGTCAAGGCACTGGCCAGACGCTGCGCGGAGCGGGGCATGCCAGCCGTGGCGATCACGGATCACGGCAACCTTTTTGCCCTGGTGAAATTTTATAATGCGGCCCGGGCACAGGGCGTCAAGCCATTGATTGGCAGTGAAGTCTGGGTGCATGACGGGGCAGAACCGGAACAGCCGGTCGGCCTTATCCTGCTGTGCATGGACAAAACCGGCTATCGTAATCTCAGCCGCCTGCTCAGCCGGGCTTACCTGGAGGGCAGTCGCCACGGCCGTCCGCAGATCGACGCGGCATGGCTGGAAGGGGCGAGCGACGGTCTCATTGCCCTGTCTGCGGCTGGGCAAGGGGAGATCGGGCGTGCCCTGCAGCGCCATCCGCAACAGGCGGAAAGCCGGGCGCGATACTACGCAAGGCTTTTCCCGGAACGTTTTTATCTGGAAGTGCAGCGCAACGGTGAGGCGGGGCAGGAGGCCCTGGTCCAGGCCACGGTGGCGTTGGCGGAAAAACTGGATTTACCGTTGGTGGCCACCAACAATGCCCACTTTCTCGATGCGGCGGACTTTGCGGCCTTCGATGCGCGACAGTGTATTTCTGCAGGTGTTACCCTGGACGACCCGCGCCGTCCACGGCGTTTTACGCCGGAGCACCGCCTGCCGGACCCCGAAGAAATGCGAGAGCGTTTTGCGGACCTGCCGGAAGCTTGCGACAACACCGTCGAAATTGCGCGACGCTGTAATATGGAGCTGGTGCTCGGGCGTTATGCGCTACCAGACTATCCCATTCCCGCCAGCCAGTCCGTGGATGAATATTTGCACGACGCGGCGCAAAATGGTCTGCAGGAACGCTTGCGGGAGCTGCGTATCAGTGGCGACGCCACGCTGCCTTATCACGAGCGCCTGTTGCGTGAGGTCGGCGTCATTCAGCAGATGGGCTTCCCCGGTTATTTTCTCATCGTCGCGGATTTCATCCAGTGGGCAAAAAATAATGGCGTGCCGGTGGGACCTGGGCGTGGTTCCGGCGCCGGATCGCTGGTGGCCTACGCCCTGCGGATCACCGATCTCGATCCCATCGGCAATGGCCTGTTGTTCGAGCGCTTTCTCAACCCCGAACGCGTTTCCATGCCTGACTTTGACGTGGATTTCTGCATGGATCAGCGTGACCGTGTCATTCAGTATGTGGCCGACAAATATGGTCGTGACCGGGTCGGCCAGATCATCACCTTCGGGACGATGAAGGCGCGGGCGGTAGTGCGTGATGTCGGCCGGGTGCTGGGTCTACCTTATGGCTTTGTCGACCAGTTGGCCAAGCTGGTGCCGGGTGATCTGGGAATGACCCTGGCGAAGGCCCTGGAGGAATCGGAGGAGCTGCGGCGACGCCAGGCTGAGGAAGACGACGTCCGCGACCTGCTGGACATCGCCCTGCGCCTGGAGGGTTTGCCACGTCACGCCTCGACCCATGCGGGTGGCGTAGTGATCTCTCCGGAGCCGCTGGCCGACCGTCTGCCGCTCTTTAACGACGGCTCTGAAGGGGGTGGTAATGTCACCCAGCTCGATAAGGACGATGTCGAAAAGATGGGGTTGGTGAAGTTCGATTTTCTCGGTCTGCGTACCTTGACCATCATCGATATGGCGGTCAAGCTCATCAACGCCGATGCGGCAGCGGCGGGTCGTGAAGCCGTGAATATTCAGCAATTGCCTTTGGACGATGCGGCGACTTTTGCCCTGCTCAAGTCCACCGAGACGGCGGCGGTCTTCCAACTGGAATCATCGGGTATGCGCGATCTGGTGCGGCGCCTGCAGCCGGATACCTTTGAAGATATTGTTGCCCTCGTCGCCTTGTTTCGGCCGGGACCGCTACAGTCGGGTATGGTGGATGATTTCATCGCCCGCAAACACGGCAAGGCGCAGGTAACCTATCTGCATCCGGATCTGGCACCGATTCTCCGGGAAACCTATGGGGTGATTGTCTATCAGGAACAGGTCATGCAGTCCGCCCAGGTGCTGGCGGGTTATTCCCTCGGCGGTGCCGATTTACTGCGGCGGGCCATGGGCAAGAAAAAGCCGGAGGAAATGGCCAAACAGCGCAGCATTTTTCTGGAGGGAGCCCACAAGAACGGTTTGGTCGCGGACCAGGCCGGGGCCATCTTCGACCTCATGGAAAAGTTTGCCGAATATGGCTTTAACAAATCCCACTCGGCAGCCTATGCCCTGGTGTCCTACCAAACCGCTTATCTGAAGGCCCACTATCCACAATTTTTTATGTCTGCCGTGCTGACCGCAGATATGGACCACACCGACAAAGTGGTGGCGATGATTGCCGAGTGCGCGCGCATGGGCCTGCGCATCGCTCCACCGAGCGTTCAGCACAGTGTGCTGGAGTTTCGTCCGGAGGGGGATGGTGACATCCGCTTTGGTCTGGGTGCCATCAAGGGCTTGGGACGGGCGGCCATTCAGGCGATTCTCGACGCCCGTAAGGGGGGCGCCTTCCTGAATCTTTTCGATCTGCTCTGCCGGGTGGATACCCAGAAAATCAATCGTCGTGCCCTGGAGGCATTGATTCGCGCCGGAGCCATGGATGACTGGGGCGTGTCGCGGGCCAGCCTGATCGCGTCCGTGGACCGTTGTATGGAAGCAGCAGCGCAGTTTCAGAGCAGTCAGGCGAGCCTGCAGGAATCATTGTTTAGCGGACAGGAGGCGTTGCGGGTAGCGCCGCCGCTGGTGTCGGCCGAGGCATGGAGTCTCACTGAAACCCTGCGTCAGGAACGGGAAACTCTGGGTTTTTATCTCAGTGGTCACCCCATGGACAGTCTGCGGGATGATCTGGCGGCGCTGGGAACGATGCCTCTTGGAGACGTCTGTGTCGGGGCCACGGTATTGGTGGCGGGGTTGGTGGTAGCGCGGCGCAGCACCCGGACCAAGCGCGGTGATCGTATCTATTTCCTGACCCTCGATGATGGTCGGGGGCGGCTGGAGGTCGTCGTCTTTGGCGAAGTCTGGGCGCAGGCCGGCAAGATCCGAGAGGGCGAGGAGCCGGTGCTGGTTCTGGGTGAGGTGGGCGAGGACAGCTATTCCGGTGGCCTGCGGCTCAGTGCCATGCGTCTGCTGGATATGGCACAGGCGCGGGAGGAATTGGCTGCACAATTGACCTTGGAACTGGGACTTACGGCAGATATGGCTCCGCAAGATCTGCTTGCCGTGCTCCGTAAATACCCCGGCCAAACAGCCTTGCGCCTGCGTTTGCGGGTCGCAGACGACATTATCGCGCAATTGCGGGTGACGGAAAACCTGAGCTTTGCGGCGAGTCCCGCCGCCATTGCCGCCCTGACGGCGTTAGCACCCACGGCACACTGGCACTGGAGCTATCGGCCGGTGACCCTTCTCGTCAATAATGTCGTCCCCCTGGAGCGTGCGCGGCACGCGGCGCGACGCCCGGCCTGAGCGCCGGCCCTGTTCGGAATGGTAAGGAGTGAACATGAAGATCAGTTATCTGGACTTTGAACAATCGGTGGCGGAGCTGGATGCCAAGGTGGAGGAACTCCATGCCCTGAATCAGCCGGGTATCGCCGATGACATCAGTCGTCTGGAAGTCAAGGCGCGCAAGGAGTTGCAGCGTATTTACAGCAAGCTAGGTGCCTGGCAGACGGTACAGGTGGCCCGTCATCCACAGCGGCCCTACACCCTGGATTACGTGCAGGCCCTGTTCACGGAAGTACAGGTGCTGGCAGGCGACCGTGCCTTCGCTGATGATCAGGCTATTATCGGCGGCCTGGCCCGCTTCAACGGACAGCCTATCGTCTGGATGGGACATCAGAAGGGCCGCGACACCAAGGAAAAGATTCAGCGCAACTTTGGGATGCCGCGTCCGGAAGGTTATCGTAAGGCCTTGCGTCTGCTTCGCCTTGCCGAGCGTTTTGCCTTGCCGGTATTTACGTTCATCGATACGCCCGGAGCCTACCCGGGTATTGGTGCCGAAGAGCGCGGCCAGAGTGAGGCCATAGCCCGTAATCTCGCAGTGATGTCTGACCTGGCGGTACCCATTATCTGCACGGTCATTGGTGAAGGTGGCTCCGGCGGGGCCCTGGCGATTGGCGTGGGTGACCGGATGCTGATGCTGGAGTATGGAGTGTACTCCGTCATTTCGCCGGAAGGCTGCGCCTCCATCCTCTGGAAGAACGCGGCTATGGCCGCCGAGGCAGCGGAAACTCTGGGTATCACCGCACGTCGTTTGCAAGGAATGGGTCTGGTCGATGAAGTGCTGGCCGAACCCCTCGGTGGCGCGCATCGAGATCCGGAAGCGGTCTTTGCGCTGGCACGCGAGCGTTTCGCCCATCACCTGCAGGAGTTGCAGGCGATGGATATCAGCAAGTTGCTGACCACCCGTTACGAACGTCTGATGCACTATGGAGTCGTCGGCGCTGCCTGAACTGGAGCGGCGTCTCCAGGCACGTCTGCAGGGGGATCTGCGCCCACCGTGGGGACGCACCCTCTATGTGGCTTACAGTGGCGGCGGGGACTCCACGGCGCTGCTCGTGGCACTGCTTTCTTTAGGGTACGAGATCCAGGCCTTGCATGTGGATCACGGCTGGCACCCGGACAGCGCTCAATGGGCCCGGTTCTGTCAGCAGCGGGCCAAGGCTCTGGGGGTTCCTTTCACCCTGCTGCATCTGGCTGCAGATACACCGGGCGAGGGGCCGGAGGATCAGGCCCGGCGTGCCCGCTATGCCCTCATGGCGGCGCAGCTGCGGCAGGGGGACTGGCTGTTCACGGCGCAGCACCTCGAAGATCAGGCGGAAACCGTGCTTTTGCAACTGTTGCGCGGTACCGGCGTGGCGGGGCTGGCGGCCATGCCCCGGCAGCGCCCGCTGGGAGCCGGGCTTCTGGTTCGGCCCCTGCTGGACGTACCCCGGCAGGTGTTGCGGGATTATCTGGAACAGCGGCACTTACTCTTTCTGAATGATCCGGCCAATGCCGATATGCGCTACGACAGGGTGCGGATACGTCGCATCCTGCTCCCGCAACTGCAGGAACTGGGTTGGCCCCACGCGGCGATCAGTATCGCCCGCGCTGCGGACAATCTCGCCGACATGGGGGAAATTGCGGCGGACTGGTTTGACCTGCGTTGGCAACAGTATCGGGTAGACCATCCGGATCTCTCTGCCGAGGTGCTCCCTCTGGGGTATCTCCATACGCTTTCTGTTGCGGCACAGCGGGTTTTTTTGCGCGGCTGGCTTCAGCATCTGCGGATACCCGTGCCGGGCCGGGAGCGTCTGGAGGTGCTGCGGAACGCGGTGACGCAGGGACGCGGGGGCACGAGGATTCAGTGGGAAGGGGGACAGGCTTGGCTGCAGGGTGGAATACTGCGCGCCTGGCCACAACCGCGCGCTACGGCGGAAAGGGAATGGCAAGCAGGCCCCTGGTGTGCCGCTCCGGGAAAACCGCTGCCGATCCCCGGCTGGGAGTGTGCCATCCGGGCCACGCCACCGGCCGACCTGCATCACCCATTGGCTGAGCGTTTTACAGGGACGACGCTGTACTGGCGCCGTCGCCGCCAGGGGGAACTCACCCTGAACGGACAGGGGCAGCATCGGTCGCTGAAGAAACTGCTGCTGGAGGCGGGGGTCCCACCGGATCTGCGTGCGGATGTACCCCTGCTCTGGGACGAAACGGGGCATTTGCTAGTTATTCTGGGCTACTATACCGCACCCTGGGCGAGTGCCCCCCGCGGAGAGCCGGCACTCTGCCTCTGGAATACCGGCAGTCAGTCTACCGCCGGCAGTGGCGTCGGCTCGATATAGCGCAGCGGCTGCCCGTGGGCATTGGGGAGAATTTCACCTTTGTCGAAAACCACCCGGCCGCCGACAATGGTGGTAACGGGCCAACCCGTCAGGACCCAGCCATTGAAGGGACTCCAGCCCACTCTGGTAAACATCTCCTCATTGCGGACGGGCCTTTCATGGACCATATCGACCAGGGTGAGATCGGCATCCCAGCCGATGGCAATACGCCCCTTGTTTGCCACGCCATAGAGGCGCGCCGGGTTATAGCACATCCAGCGCTGCAATTCGGCGAGACTGCAATGACCGTCGCGCATGGCGGTGAGCATCAGGGGTAGGCTGGTTTCCACGCCGGGCATACCGGAGGGTGCGCGGGGATACCCCAAGGCCTTGTCCGTCAGCAGATGCGGGGCGTGATCCGTAGCGATACAATCGATTACACCGCTGCGCAGCCCTTCCCAGAGGACCAGACGATCCTGCTCACTGCGGATGGGGGGATTCATCTGCGCCAGGGGACCCATTTTGGCATAGGCATCGGTCGTCAGGAAAAGATGGTTGGGAATCGCCTCACAACTGATGTAAGGCGTCTTCTCCTGCCGTAAGAATTCGGTCTCCACGCCTGTGGAGAGATGCAGGATGTGTAGACGGCGCTGATATTTTTTGGACAACCGGACGGCTCGCCGGGTAGCCATCAGTGCCGATTCTTCGTCGCGGATACGGGAATGATCTGCGGGTTCGCAACTGCCGCTGAACTGGGCGCGCCGCTCGCGGATGCGAGCCTCGTCTTCCGCATGGACCGCTATCAGTTTGCGGCCATGCGCGAAAATACGGTCCAGGTCCTTTTCCTGGTCCACCAGCAGGTTGCCGGTACTGGCGCCCATAAAAATCTTGATGCCGCAGGCGGCGTCGGCCGCCAGAAGACTGTCGAGGTTATCCGGGGTGGCCCCGATAAAAAACCCGTAGTTGACCACGGATTTTTCGGCTCCGCGCGCCAGTTTGTCCGCCAGAGCGGCGGGGCTGGTGGTGGACGGATTGGTGTTGGGCATTTCCAGAAAACTGGTGACGCCGCCCTTGGCCGCTGCCCGCGAGCCACTGGAAATATCTTCCTTTTGTTCATTGCCGGGTTCGCGGAAATGTACCTGCGGGTCCATAACGCCAGGCATCAGCATATGGCCTTTGGCGTCAATCACCGTATCGGCAGTGCGGTCTATATCCCGACCGATGGCAACGATACGGCCATCTTCGGAAAAAAGATCCCCGTGATACAGTTCACCGGAGGGCAGTGCGATGCGCGCGTTACGGATCAGCAGGCGCATGGCATCAGTCTTGCGCCATCTGCTTCTCGCGTTTTTCTTCCAGCGTTTTGCAATCGATGCACAGGGTGGCGGTAGGGCGGGCTTCGAGGCGGCGCAGACCAATCTCCACACCACAGCTTTCGCAGTAGCCATATTCGCCGGCCTTGATGCGGTCGAGAGCCTGGGTGATCTTGCGGATCAGCTTGCGTTCCCTGTCGCGGGCGCGCAACTCCAGACCCATATCGGTCTCCAGGCTGGCCCGGTCGTTGGGGTCGGAATAGTTGACGTTTTCCATCTGCATGTGCTGCACGGTACGGTCGACTTCCGCCATCAGTTCACCGCGCCAGTCTTCCAGAATCTTCTGGAAATGGGCGATCTGCGCCGGGCTCATGTATTCTTCGCCGGGAACGGGCTCGTAGGGAGTGAACGCGGTGAACTGCTGGGCGGCGCCGGGCGCTACTGGCGTTGGCGGGAGCATGCTTTGGTCCATGGAAGCTTCCTGTCTTTGCGATAAATCCGGTTACGTTTAACAGAGAAAAGCCGTTTTGGCAATCCATGACATGCTGGGTACAATGGTCCGGCCAGACTGCGGGGATTTTGCGGATTGCGGATGGTTTTGGTGGTTTTCCTTATAAACTCAGGGGATAACGATTTATGCCTTTGCGCGCGCTGATCTTTGATGTGGATGGTACCCTCGCCGATACCGAGAGGGATGCCCATCGGGTGGCCTTCAACCGGGCTTTTGCAGAAATGAGCCTTCCTTTTCGCTGGGATGTGCCGACCTACGGACACTATCTGAAGGTTACCGGCGGCAAGGAGCGCCTCAGGGCTTTCCTGAACGATCATCCCCAGTTGCCGCAACTGAGCGATGCTGATATTGCCTCTATCCACCGTCAAAAGACGGGGCATTACGTGGAGATGATGAATGCCGGGCTATTACCGCTACGCCCCGGGGTGGAGCGTTTGCTGAACGCGGCGCGGGATCATGGTCTGCTTCTGGCCATCGCCACGACCACCACGCCAGCCAATGTCGAGTCGCTGTTAAAGAGCACCCTGGGCGCGGAGGCGCCGCAGCGCTTTCATACCATCGGTGCCGGAGATATCGTTCCCCACAAAAAGCCGGCACCGGACATTTATACCCATGTGCTGGGTCAATTGGGTTTGTCTGCCGCAGACTGCCTCGCGATCGAAGATTCGGCGAACGGGCTGCAATCAGCCTGCGGCGCGGGGCTCGCCACCGTTATTACCCAGACAGAATATACCCAAGGACAGGACTTCAGCGCAGCGCTGAGGGTGCTGGATCATCTGGGAGAAAAGGCATCCCCTGCGCAGGTCTTGCAGGGTCGTTCCGCCGGGGAACGGGTGATCGTGGATATTCCCACCCTGCGAGAGTGGTGGGCAGAGAGCCGTGAACATTGAGTATGTGGGAACAATGACGGGCCTCCGACCGGACTTTTGGGTACCGTCAGGGAAGGCGCACCGGGTATCTGTCGGGTACCCGTCAGTTTTTGGGGGGCGGTGCCTTGCCGCAGTGGGCGCAGACCCCGTTGACCACCAGTTCCATTTCAATCATGGAATAGTCGGCTGGCAAGCGGGGCGCCGGGACACTGCTCTCAGGCAGGCAGAACACCCGACCGCAGGAGACACAATGAAAATGCGGGTGTTGGGTGGCCATCTCTTCACGGCGGGCGCTGAAACGCCATACCCGGTCGTCTGCCGTGATCCGGTGGGCCAGCCCGATCTGTACCAGCCATTCCAGATTACGGTAGAGACTGACGCGATCCACCCCCCCTGTTTCCGAGGCTTCCAGGCGCTGCTGGAGCTCGGGGTGACTGAGGGGTTGCTCGGCTTCCAGAAGCGTCTTGAACACCACCACCCGTAAACGCGTGACACGTTGTCCGGCAGCGCGGAGACGCTGCGCCGCGTCAGTATCGGAAACTGTTGCAGCGAGGGGGTAAGGGACTGATGAATGCGCCATGGAGTCATGCTAGAGCAGAAGATGGGAAGCGCGCAAGCAAGGGTTCTACCGGGCTTCTCTGGACAGCGCCCCACCCGCCGCGCTAGATTTTCAGTCAGGCCCACTCAGGAGTTCCCCATGTCTTCAGAAACCATTACCGTCGGTCAACCTGCACCCCGGTTTCATGCCGCCGCCTATGGTAAGGCGGCTTCCATCAGCCTCGATGACCTGCGCGGAAAGGTTGTGGTGCTCTATTTTTACCCCAAGGATGACACACCGGGTTGTACGACAGAGGGCCAGGAGTTCACGGCGCTCTACCCGGAATTCCAGGACGCTGGCGCGGAAATTCTGGGGGTTTCCCGAGATACCCTCGCCAGCCATGAAAAGTTTTCCTGCAAGTTCAATTTCCCGTTCCCGCTCTTGGCAGATACCGACGAAGCACTTTGCAACGCCTTTGATGTGCTCAAAAAAAAGAACAATTACGGCAAAGTCAGTATCGGTGTCGAACGCAGCACTTTCGTGATCGACCGGGAGGGCAAGATTGCCTACATCGGGCGCAAGGTAAAGGCCGCCGGACATGCGGCCGCCATTCTGCAAATCGTCAAGCAGCTACCATGAGTCCCCGGGAAGTGGCAGCCTCACAGGAGGTAAAGGCACGCCTTTATATTCTGGACACCAACGTGCTGATGCACGACCCCTCAGCACTGTTCCGTTTCCAGGAACATGACATCCTGCTGCCGATGGTCGTGCTGGAGGAATTGGATCAGCACAAAAAGGGCCTGAGTGAACAGGCGCGCAACGTGCGCCAGGTCAGCCGTTATCTGGATGAGATGCTGACAGATACCGCTGATCTGGATCGAGGTTTGGTGCTGCCTTATGCTCAGGGACGACTTTATTTCCAGACGGCTGCGCATCAGCAGGCGCTGCCGGAAGACCTGGCCAGCGGCAAGGCGGATAATGAAATCCTCGCGGTGACTCTGGCCTTACAGAATCGCCATCCCGAAAAGGATGTGATTCTGGTCAGCAAAGACATCAATTTACGCATCAAGGGGCGCACCCTTGGCATCCGGGTGGAGGATTATCAGAACGATCGCGCCCTGGACGACGTGGATCTGCTCTACACCGGCGCAGAGACCCTGAGCGCGGATTTCTGGGACTTGCACAGCCGCGATCTGGATGCCTGGCAGGAAAGCGGGCGCAGCTACTACAAGATCAGCGGGCCGGCCATTCAGCGCTGGCATTCCAACCAGTTTATCGCCATCAATATGGAGGAGGAGGCCACCGAGGACTTCGCGGCGATCGTCCGGGAAGTACATCCGGAACACGCCATCATCGAACGCATTACCGACTATCGGAGCGACCGGCACGCCGTATGGGGCATCCTGGCGCGTAATCCGGAGCAGAATTTTGCCTTGAATCTGCTCATGGATCCGGACATCGATTTTGTCACCCTGCTGGGTCATGCGGGCACGGGCAAGACGCTGCTGACGCTGGCGGCGGCGCTGCATCAGATTTTCGAACAGAAGCGCTACTCGGAGGTCATCATCACCCGTGCGACGGTGCCTGTGGGTGACGAGATCGGTTTTCTGCCTGGTACGGAAGAAGAGAAAATGCTGCCGTGGATGGGGGCGCTGGAGGACAACCTGGAAATTCTGGCGCGTGGCAGCGATGAGGGCGGCAGTTGGGGGCGCAGCGCGACGCAGGACCTGATCAACAAGCGGATTCGCATCAAATCCATGAGTTTTATGCGTGGGCGTACCTTTCTGGAGAAATTCGTCATCATTGACGAGGCGCAGAATCTGACTTCCAAGGAAATGAAGACCCTGATCACCCGTGCCGGTCCGGGGACCAAAATCGTCTGCCTGGGTAATATTGCCCAGATCGACACGCCCTATCTGACCGAAACCACCTCCGGTCTGACCTATGTGGTGGATCGCTTCAAGGACTGGGCCTACAGCGGACATATCACCCTGCGTCGTGGGGAGCGTTCGCGTCTGGCGGATTTTGCCAATGATGCCTTGTGATCCCCTTGTCTCCTGACCCGCTGAGCCCGTAGACTGCGCGCAGGGCATCGGGGGGAGTGAGCGCATGACATGGTCGGTCGCGGATAGTCGCCATCTGTATAACCTGCCGCATTGGGGTGAAGGGTATTTCGACGTGGGGGCGGACGGGCAGATCATCGTCCGTCCCGACGCCAACCCGCAGGGTGCGGCCATCGGGCTGGCCGATGTTGCGGCGGTACTGGGTGAGCATTCCCTCGGTTTGCCCTGCCTCCTGCGTTTCCCGCAGATTCTTGGGGATCGGGTTGCGCGTTTGCACGGCGCCTTTGGTGATGCCATCCGCGCCCTCGATTACAAGGGCAGCTACACCCCCGTTTATCCGATCAAGGTCAATCAGCAGCGGCGCGTCGTGGAGGAGATTTTGCGGACCGGTGCGGGCAGCGTCGGTCTGGAGGCAGGTAGCAAACCGGAGCTGTTGGCGGTCATCGGGCTGATGCCGGTAGGCGGTACCATCATCTGCAATGGTTACAAAGACAACGAGTATATTCGTCTGGCTCTGACGGGTGAGAAGTTGGGCATGCAGGTCTACCTGGTGGTGGAAAAACCATCGGAATTGCCCCTGATCCTGAATGAGGCCCGCAAGCTTGGCGTCAAACCCCGGATCGGGGTGCGCGCGCGGCTGGCATCCGCCGGTTCCGGAAAGTGGCAGAATACCGGTGGCGAAAAGTCCAAATTTGGCCTGTCTACGGCGGACATCCTGGAACTCGTCCACCGCCTGCGGGCAGAAAATGCGCTGGATAGCCTGCAATTACTGCACTTCCATCTCGGCTCCCAGATTCCCAATATTCAGTTCATCAAGGGCGGTATGCGCGAATGCGCTCGCCTCTATGCCGAACTGCGGCGCCTGGGCGCGGCCCTGGAGGTGGTGGATGTGGGCGGCGGGCTCGGTGTGGACTATGAAGGGACGCACTCCCGCGCCTACTGCTCCACGAACTATCATGTCTCGGACTATGCCCATGCCATCGTCGCCACGCTGGCCGATGTATCACGCCAGGAAGGTCTGCCGGAGCCGCGTATCATCTCTGAATCGGGACGGGCGCTGACGGCTCATCACGCCGTCTTGCTGGCGAATGTCAGCGATGTGGAGATGGCGGCGGGAGAGCATCCGCCGTCAACCCCTTCCGCCGACTTGATGGAGGGCGAATGGGGCCGTCTGCTCACCCGGCTGGATCATGGTAACGCCGCTGCCGCGCTGGAAGTCTATCAGGAGGCCCTCTATCTGCTGGCGGAGATTCACCAGCAATTCAACCTCGGTATCATTCACATTGAAGGGCGGGCCGAAGCCGAAGGCGTTTACGCCCAACTGCTCTGGCGGGTGCGCGGCTTTCTTGACCCGCACAATCGCGCGCATCGTGACATCCTTGACGAACTCGACGAAAAGTTGGTGGACAAATATTTCGTTAACTTTTCCCTGTTTCAGTCGCTGCCCGATGTTTGGGCCATTGATCAGATTTTCCCGATATTGCCCATACAGCGGCTGAATGAAGAGCCGACCCGGCGGGCTCGTCTCGAAGATATCACTTGTGACTCCGATGGCAGAATCGATGCGTACGTCACGGCCGAAGGCCTGACGCCGGCGCTGCCGGTACATGCGCTACAGGAGGGGAGGCCTTATCTCCTCGGGATTTTTCTGGTGGGCGCTTATCAGGAAATCCTCGGGGATATGCATAATCTGTTCGGCGACACGGACTCGGTGAATGTGCTCTGTGATGCCTCGGGCGCCATGCGTCTGGAGCAGCCGCTGGCGGGGGATACGGTGGAATCCGTCCTGCAATACGTACAATTTTCCGCCATCGACCTGCTGGCCCGTTATCAGAAAAAAGTGGAAGCCTGCAGCCATCTCGACGATGTGGAGCGTCGTGAGTTTCTACAGCAGTTTGCGGATGGGCTGCATGGTTATACCTATTTAACCGCCCAGAATCAGATCGAAGACCTGACGTAGCAGCGCCAACTCCGTCGTCGGCAGGCGCCGCAGCTCACTGATGGGCTTGAAAACGCCATCGTGGGGAGCGATGGCCTCGTGTGGGGCTTCAAATGTCGTGAAGCGCGCGAGGTGGATCTGAATTGGACCGGTGTCGGTAGACAGCCAAGCCTCGAAACCGTCGTCCAGATCTATCTGGCTGGGATTTATGTTCAATTTCTCCAATACCGCATGCAGTACGTCAGTGGGCGTATCGCCGATCTCCGTGGGTGTCGCAACCATACTGGTGTTCTCCGGCAGTGGCGCTGGCAGCATCACACTGTCGTTGATGCGAACAAAACGCAGGGCAGCACTGTAGCTGTCGAAGTGACAGAAGATCAGGCGATTGCGTTCGAGGAGATCGGATGTGGGCATTGGGTTATTCCTGTTTCGGTTGGGGGGTGATCGGCTTAGCCGATGGTGATGGTCAGCGGTTCAAGCCCGGCAACAGCAGCCTCGATTACGTCGCCTTTCACCACGGGACCCACGCCGGCGGGGGTGCCGGTGAAGATGATGTCTCCGGGAAAGAGTTCGATCTGATTAGACAGGAAATGGACGATCTGCGGAATTTTCCAGAGCATGTCACCGACATCGGCGCTCTGGCGGATTTGACCATTCACCTTGAGTTCGATCTTACCGCGGGCGATGGTTCCCGAATAAAACTCGGGCGTGATGGCCGTGCAGGGCGCCGAATGGTCGAATGCTTTGGCCATCTCCCAGGGCTGGCCCTTTTCGCGGGCCACGCGTTGCAGGTCGCGGCGGGTCATGTCCAGACCCACGGCATAGCCGAACACATAGTCATAATCGACCTTGTCCATGGGGATATTTTTGCCACCCTTATGTAGCGCCACCACCAGTTCTACCTCGGGCTGCAGGTCGGTAGTGCCGGGCGGGTAGGGCAGCACTGAATTATTCTGCAGGATGGCGCTGGCCGGTTTCATGAAAAAGAGGGGTTCGGTATCGGGCGCGCTGCCCATTTCCCGGACGTGATCAGCGTAGTTCTGCCCGACGCAAAAAATACGGCGCACCGGGAAAGGGTTGCTGGACATGGCGTCCAGAGTCACGACAGGGGCGGGCGGGAAGGCGTAGTTCATGGACGGACTCCTGTGCCGGGTGAAATGGAGGGATAACAGGTATCTGCTCCCATTTCTTGATAACTGATCCTGAAGCGGAATTCAATGTGCTTTTCATCGAGGATTCGGTCGCGGCACTCGGGGTAACGTTGTACCAGACGGTTTCGGTGCACCTGCCAAGCGTGGAGCAGGGCGCGGCGGGCCGCCTCCCGATCCTCGCCGGTGCCCTGAAAGGTGAAATGATGGGTGCGCATTTCCGCCAGAACAAAGCAGTTTGCGCTTTCCGTTGTCATCGATAGCCTTCCTCGCGCAGTACGCGCTGCACGGCAGGCCTGGTCCGCAGGCGTTGGTAGTGGGCGTCGCAATGTTCAGGTAGCGGGATGCCCAGCCGGTCTGCCCAGAACTCCACGTAAAACAGTGCCGCATCGGCGATGGAGAAGCCGCCGGTGACATAATCCAAGCCGGCAAGGGCGTCATTCAGGATGGCGAATCCTTGATTGACGATTTCCCGTCCGCGCGCCTGCACGGCTGCGTGATCGGCGACGTTGGGGGTGAAGGTGTCCGTAATGAAAATGCGGGCGAAGCCCTGGCCGTGCAGGGTGCCGACAACATAGTCCATGACTTCCAGCACGCGCGCCTCGCCGTCGGGATACTCTGGCAGCAGTTTCGCCTTGGGGTGGGCGCGTGCCAGCCACCAGGCGATGGCCTGGAATTCAGTCAGCGCCGTGCCGTCCTGACGCACCAGGGTGGGGATGGTGGACTTCGGATTGATGGCGCGGTACTCGGGCTTGTGGTGCTCGCCGGCTGGCAGATTGACGATCCAGGCCTCGAAGGGGAGATCCAGTTCTTCCAGCAGAATATGGATGCCGGTGGAGCACGATCCGGGGGTCATATAGAAGCGCATTGCCATCAGTTGTCCTCTTTAAACCATTCCGGCTGGTTTTTGCGGTATACCCGCAGCCACATCAAGGTATCTGGTGCCAGCGCGCGCACCGCGAGCCAAAGCAGGGTGTCCTCTGCTTTATCACTGGTTGCGAGGCGCTGGTCGAGGGCGCGCCAGCCTTCCCAGTCTATTTCCACCAACAGGGCGTGGATCTCTGGCGACAGGAGCAGGGCGGACTTGCTCATGAGGCGAAGCTGGCGTCGAGTTTCTGCGCGGGTGAGGCGCGACGCGAGAAACTCTTCCTCCTCCAGCCCTTCAGTCAGCGTGAGTACGGCAATCCCCGCCTCTTCAATCGCGTTAAAGAGCGAGATGCTCAGCATGGGGGTGTCCCGGGAGGGTATTCCATCTTGTATGCCACACCGCCAGACTCAATGCGCCGTCAGACCATCGGCATAGGCGCGGATGACGGAGGCCCCTATCAGATCGTGGGGGTCCAGTTCGCCGATCTTTTCCAGAACCTCGCGGCATTCGTCCAGTCGCTTGCGGCGTAACAGGATGAAACTCAGGGCCTTCAGGGTGAAGAGATAAAAATGGGCAGGGCTGTGAATCATGGACCAGTCTGCCGTATTTGGAGCGAGGTGCTGCCAGTTGGGCGGGAAGCCGCCCAGTCGCGCTCCTCTATCCATGGCGTTGCGCGCTATCTCTTCGGCTTCTGCCAATCGGGACTGACGAAACAATAACTTGTATAGGGCAAAATAAGCAGGTAGATAATCCGGTTCATTCAGGAGATGATGCCTCAGCAGTTTTTCCACCTCGGTCGGGTGTGTGCTACTGGCCAGTGCGGCCTCCAGCAGCGAAGCCGCCTGCCCGGCAGGGTCGGCAAAGGGCAGGATGATCTCGCCGAGGGTACCGTCAGGGCTCATTGGACCAAGCCTCCGGTGTCGGGTAGAGGCGGGTGACGGGGGTGCCGCCGATCAGATGTTCGTCGATAATGACGTCGATATCATCCTGACGTACTCCCGCGTAAAGGATGCCTTCGGGATAAACCAGCACATTGGGACCCTCGCCGCAGGGTCCCAGACAACCGCACTGCGTCAGGGCGAAACGCCCCCAGAGTTTGCGTGCTTCAAAGGTGTCTTGAAAAGCACGGAGTAGATCCGCAGAGCCTTGGGCGCCGCAGGAGCCCTTGGGATGGCTCGGCGGCCTGGACTGGACGCAGACAAAGACGTGGCGTTCTGGTTTGCTCATGAAATGCCCCCACTTAACCGAACTTGAAGAGGATGCCGTGACCGCCCCGTGGATAAGACCAGTCCACGTTGTGATGTTCGGTACAAATGATCCGACAGGTGCCGCACTCCAGACAGCCGTCCGTGGTCAGGACCACACCACCGCCCTCGTCTTTGGCGTAACAGGCCGCAGGACAGGCGAAAGTGCAGGACTGTGTTTTACAATCATCGGCGCAGACCTGAGGGTCGCTGATCCGGATATGCGGCCGACCTTCATCGACCCGGTAGCGGTTTTGAAACAGTTTCTCTTCGATCTTGATCATCGTGTTGCCCTCCACATGCGGTAAGCGTCTCCCACCAAACCCCACAACGAGCGTTGCTGTATAAAGCTGCCACGAATGGTCTTCTCCTTGCTGTGCTTATCCTGACCATCGACCATCAGCATGGTATGCGCGGCGCGGTTGAGGAGTTGCGGATACACCGAAAAGAAATGCGGATTGCCGTGCAGGATATCGGGCAACTCCTTGTACTTCCGCAAGTCTTTCATGACGAAACTGTCGTCCAGCGCGGTTTTGTAACGGGCAAGATGGGAGGCCGTACAGGGGAGCTTCATTTCTTTCAGCGCAATAACCGTTTCTGCGGCCAACCGGCCACTGGTCATCGCCAGGTTGGAGCCTTCACGGTGGACTGCATTTACCAGTCCGGCGCTGTCCCCCGCAATCATCCAGCCCTCGCCGTAGAGGGTCGGAACCGCCTTGTAGCCCCCTTCGGGAATCAGGTGGGCGGCATATTCCTTCATTTCGCCCCCCTCGATCAACGGGGCAATGGCCGGATGTGTCTTGAGTTCTTCGAGGAGGGTATAGGGCGCGATGCCCCCTTTTTTGAAGTCGGACAAGAGGCAACCGATGCCCAGCGTGATGGATTCCTTGTTGGTATAGAGGAAGGCGGTGCCGACCATGCCGTGGGTGACGGCACCGGCGATCTCAATGACCACCCCTTCGTTGCCCTTGATGTTGAAACGGCTTTGCACGACCTCCTCGGGCAGAAAGTGAATTTCCTTGACCGCAAGCGCGACGTTTTTGGCGTCGAGTTCGCCATGGAACCCGGCTTTTTTGGCTAACAGCGAATTGACGCCATCCGCCAGGATCACCACATCGGCATAAATGTCGCCTCCCTCACGGTCGGTACGGACGCCGATGACCTTTTTGCCTTCCTGGATGAGCTCGGTGACCGTCGTCTCGCAGATGACCAATGCCCCCGCCTCCTTGACCTTCCCGGAGAACCACTTGTCGAAAGGCGCCCGGAGGATGGTATAACGATTGGGCTGGTCGCTGTTAAAGGCATCCGAGCGATAGTTGGTACCGATGAAGGATTTGTCATCCAGCACCCACATGCGCTGTTCGATGATATGGCGTTCCAACGGGGCATCGTCGCGGAAATCGGGAATGATGCGCTCCAGCGCGTCGGCGTAGAGAATGGCCCCCTGGACATTTTTGGTACCAGGGGTTTCACCGCGTTCCAGTTGCAATACGCTCAGACCTGCCTTGGCCATGGTATACGCGGCTGCATTACCGGCGGGGCCGGCACCTACCACAATGGCATCAAATTTTTCGGCCATGTCATGACTCCTGTAATTAACCGGCCCGGCGGTTCACAGCCAGACGGCTGCGAAAGGCGTCGGTGAGGACGGGAAGGATCTGCACGGCGTCGCCGACAATGCCATAAGTGGCAAAATCGAAGATGGGCGCATGGGGATCGTTGTTGATGGCGATGATGACGTCGGAGGCTTCCATGCCGACGCGGTGCTGAATCGCCCCGGAGATGCCCGCGGCAATATAAAGCTTGGGACGCACGGTCTTGCCCGATTGCCCGACCTGACGATCTGCGGGCAGCCAGCCGGCATGAGTCACTGGACGCGATCCGCCCACTTCGGCGCCGAGCACGGCCGCCAGGTCCCAGATCAGACGAAAGTTTTCGGCTTTGCCCATGCCCCGGCCGCCCGCCACGATAACGTCGGCATAGGCGAGTTGCGCCTGCTCCTGGGCCTCGTCGGGGATGAACTCCAGGACTTTGGCGATAATGTCATCTTCCTGCATCTGCAGGTTTTCAGAAATGATACGACCACTGCGTTCTGGCAGGGGGTCGGGCATGGCCATGACCCGGGGGCGAATGGTCGCCATCTGCGGGCGGTAGTTCAGGGTCTGGATGGTGCAGAGCAGGCTGCCGCCAAAGGTCGGACGGGTGGCGAGGAGTCCGCGGTTGTCCGGATCAATGGCGAGTTCGGTACAGTCTGCGGTCAAACCCGTGAGCAGAGTGGTCGCCACACTGCCGGCGAGATCGCGGCCCAGGGTGGTGGCGCCCAGCAGCAGAATCTCCGGCTGGTACTTATTGACCAGGTCCGTCATGGCCTTGGTGTAGGGCTCGTTGCGATAGTCTGTGAGAATGGGATCGGCCACGATATAGGCCACATCCGCGCCATAGGTGAAAGCGCTGCGGGCAGCGGCGGCAAGTTCATCGCTGCTGCCGCCGAGGATGACGGCGCTCAGTTCGACCTTCAGAATATCGGCCAGCTTGCGCCCTTCGCCCAGTAGCTCCCAGGATACCTGGTGTACCTGGCCCCGTTCCATTTCGACAAACACCCAGATTCCCTTGTAGGCCGCCAGGCGGGGGTCCAGCTCCAGGCGCTTTTTGCCTTTGGGCTTTGCGGGTGCGGTAGTGTTCTCGCTCATGCGGATGCTCCTTGTGCGTTTATACGGTGATCAGGCCGAGTTCCTGCGCCAGGCGCGGGTGCTGGCTGCTGAGAATATCCAGGATGGCGTTGGCGGTGCCACCGGCGTCCAGATCGGCGCCGATCATCTGTGCCTTCACGGCCCTGGGCTTGGGGGTGAATATCTTGCTGACCACTGTAGGCGAGCCCTTGAGGCCGATTTTGCTCACATCCTCAATACCGGCGCGCTCTTTATTCCATTTCGGCACCTCAAAGCGGGCCGAGCGGAACATATCACCCATGCTCGCAAAACGAATCTGGTTGCTGCCTTCCAGCATGGTGATCAGGGCGGGCAGGCGGGTCTGGATCACCTGTACACCACCTTCAGAACGGCGTTGTACGGTGATGCTGCGCTGCGCAAGGTCCAGAGAGTCGATAGCCGATACGTAGGTGAGGAGTTGCAGGCCCAGGCGCTTGGCAATGCCCGGCCCGACCTGCGCGGTATCGCCGTCAATGGTCTGCTTGCCAGTAAACACCAGATCAACGGGATGTTCCTCACCAATTTTACGGATGGTCTGTGCCAGGGCGAAGGAGGTCGCCAGGGTGTCGGCGCCGGCGAAGGCGCGGTCGGTCAGGAGTATCACGTCGTCGGCACCATAGGCGACGGCCTTGCGCAGTGCGTCTTCCGCTTGGGGCGGCCCCATGGTCAGCACGGTGACGCGCCCGCCGAAACGGTCTTTGAGGCGCAAGGCTTCTTCGATGGCGAAAACGTCGAAGGGATTGATGATGGCGGGTACGCCCTGCCGCATGATGGTATTGGTGACTGGATGCACCCGGATCTGGGCGCTGTCGGGAACCTGTTTGATACAGACGACAATGTGCATGGTGTACTCCTGTTACCGACCTGTCGGTGATCTGAAGAAGCTGTTGCAGTGATCTAAGCAATCTTCATTCCAGATACGCAGGTCTTGTTAATCTCAAGATAAACAGTCTGTTGGATAAAATGCACCAGAAAAGCAACGCAAGCAGCGGATGTAGGCTTTGCGACAAAATGCATGCTTTATCACGGTAAACTCCATGCATCCGCTGGCGCTCTGCGGCGGGATTGGGGAGTGCGCAGGAACTACGGTGGAAGACGAGGGCCTCACTGACCAGCGTCTGATGAACGGTTGCGAAAGGTGCATGGTTGGAGAGGTTCTTGTTGATGGGACCAGGTCCACAAGAAGGTAACAAAGCGTACAAGATGTTCAATCTCTTACGGGACGATAAAAAATAACCATATGATAATATTGCGGTTACATTTTGGCGCGGATATTGCCTGCCAAAATGTTGTTGCTGTCCCTATCGAACAACGCTATATTCCGATAAACATATCATATTCGGGGCAGGCTTCTGCGGGTCTCGGTTCGGTTTCGCTGGGGAGGTGCGCGTCGTGCGTCATATCCGGCCATATATGGAGAGGGAGAAAATGAATATGGAACAGGAAAGATCTGTCGTCCTGAAGTTGTCCGTTCACAATGACGCTGTCCTCTCGGTACAGGGTCCGCACTGCCCCGGTTCGGAGACGCTGGATATCCGCCGTTTTGGCGATGAGGATTCCATAGTGCGTCCTGCCATCACCGATATGCATTTCCCCGAAGTGATTTTTCCCACCCGCCGGGTAGGCCGGGTAGCCGGGGTGGAAAAGGTCCGGGAACTGGTCGTGGAGCACCATCGCCTCATCTGGCATAGCCCGCTACAACCCATCTTCGGCAACAACGAAAAGCATTTCTGGAAGGCCGTGGAATTGACGGCGGATTTTCATGCAGAAGTCTGCGGCGGCCCCAAGCTCTATACGGAGCGGCGGGGGCGTCCCCATCTGCGCGAACGGCACTTTCCCTTCACCATCCGGGAGAAGGATCGTGAACTCTGGCTGGATCTCTATGTGCAGGCCCTGCGCAACGTCGCCTTCCCGCTGGAAGTGGCGGAGGAGTACTGGCGCTGGGTGGAATCTCTGTCCATCCGCATGATCAACCGCCGCACCACCTTCGCGGAACCGGTGCGGGTGCCTTACAGCCAAATCGCCGCACAGTTGGCCTGAGGAGAGAGTCATGCAACATTTAGCGCGCACTGCATTATATATGTCCATAGCCAGCGTGTTGGCCTGCATCCCGTCTACCGATGCCGACGCCGATGGCGCCCTGCCAAAACTCGGTACCGTAACCGTGGAGGGGCATCAGAAAAATACCCTGGAAAGCCCTGCCAGCGGCGCTGAGCAGGGGGCCACCATCAGCGGCCATGCATTGGACATTCTCGGTGGAGCAGGGCAGACCAATCCTTACGCCGCCATCTCCCTTCTGCCGTCGGTCATGGCCCAGAACCCGGATCCCTATGGTCTGGCCAACGTACCCGGCGGCAACAAGGGTGTGCGCATCCGGGGCGAGCGCAATCCCCACGGAGGGATTGGCACGGTAGAGGGATTACCCTTGTCCGCCGTCAACCCCGGCCCCGGCGAGCAGTTTCTGTTCGACATGGAAAACATCCGCAGTATCACGCTGTTGGCACCGCCCTTTTCGCCGGACAAACTGGCCGTATTCACCACCCAGGGCTATCTCAACAGCCATGTGCTGTGGCCCCGGGCCAAGTTTGGCGGCGAAGTGGATCAGAGCTTTGGATCCTATGATTTTCATCGCAGCTTCATCCGCCTGGACTCCGGCACCTTACCCACCGGCACCCGCGTCTTCATCTCCGGGTCGTATACCCATGCGGATCAGTGGCGCGGCCCGGGCGCATCGCCGGACTATCGCTATAACGGCGAGATCGGGATCAGCCAGGATTTAGGCCGCACCCTGAGCGCCAAGGTTTATGCAGCCTATGGTTCCATGAAGGAGAACAATTATCTGCCTCTGACCTATACCCAGGCCAGTAATCTGGGGCAGTACTACAATCTCGGCTATAACAGCACACTCACCGGGAATGTCGCCAACGACGTGAATTATTACGGATATAACCGGCAGAAATTCCAGGATTACGCGGTATTCGGGGAACTCAACTGGCATCCCGATGATCAGAACACACTCGTTATCAAGCCCTTCTACAGTCAGGAAAACGGCTATTACCTGCAGGGATTGAGTAATCTGGGAGGAAAGCCGGGCATACGGGACTGGATCATCGACCATTCCCTCTATGGCGTGGTGGCCCAATACGACACCCAATGGCATGGTAATCACTTTTCAGTCGGTTACTGGTTTGAAAATCTAACCCCTCCCGGCCCCCCTACGGATTTCAAGATTTATCGCATGGTCAACGGCCAGCTCGTTTTTGGTGGTTATGGCCTATTGGCCCGCGCTACGGCGAACCACGTCTTCAACAGTCCCTATTTCCAATGGCGGCGGAAGGTCGGTCCGGTAACGTTTACGGCAGGCGCTCGTTATCTGATGGAGCAAACGCCATCCTTCAGCGTCTACAATACCGCGGGGATTCCTGACGCATCCTATGCCAATGCCTTGAATCTGGCCACCTCCATCAATTCAGCCCGCAGTGTGGAAGGTAGAACCTTCTATCAGTGGCTACCTTATTTTTCGGCGGTTTATGCCGTCAACCCAGATCTGGACACGGTCTTTGCCTATGGTCGCAATAATGGTGCTCCTGCCTTCAATAGTTGGCCCTCCGTACAAATGAACTTTGCCGCTTTTCAAAAGGCTGGGGTGACCGCGCAGCGTGCCTGGGATCAACTGGCGCCGGAAACCTCCAACAGTTTCAGTCTGGGGCTCAAATGGCACGAAGCGGCGTGGTATGTGAATCCCACCTTCTTTTACGCCACCTATCGCAATAAATATGTGAATGCCTACGACCCGTTGGTGGGTATCAGTTACGATCAGAACGCAGGCATGGGTCGCGCCTGGGGCTTTGAACTGGCGGCCGGAGCCAAGCTCTGGCATCGGCTATCCGTGTTCAGCAACCTGGCCTATGACCGCGCCTATTTCACTCAGGATCTGCGTACCGGCAGCGGCGCGTTCTTGCCTGTTACCGGCTTGCAGTTTCCTGATACCCCACGCTTCATTGGTAGTCTGGGTGCATTATACGAATATGGCCGGTTCAGTATTGCGCCCACGTTGCAGTATATGGGCAGCCGCTATGCGGATACCCTGCATACCCAACCCGTGCCGGGCTATCTGCTGGCGAACCTGAACATGGGTTATCACTGGCGGATTACCCATGTGGGCGAGCTGACGGTGAATCTGAGTATCCTGAACCTCTTCAACCGCCACTATATCGGCCTCATCGACAGTAGTTATTTGAGCACTGCGGCATCTGGCGGTGCCAGTTTCTATCCCGGCGCGCCCATCACCGTCGCAGGGACGATAGGGCTACGTTTTTAGAAGCGCGTTATGGTTCAACTATACCAACCGCGTGGCTCTACAAAAACCGTCCCTTTCATAGATATCCAGGATAGATGCAGCAGGAGGCATTATGAAAATTAAGGCCGTCATGCGTTACACCGTGTACACGCTCATAATGGCCGCAACGGTGAAGTCGAGCCTCGCGTGGGCGGAAGATGGCGCAAACGCCCCAAAGCTCCAAGCCATTACCGTAACGGGGAGTGGTCAGACGCCCCTCGTGCTGCCGTCCCTGGGTGCAGGCACAGGTGCCACCATCCCCAACTCCAGCTTCGATCTCTTTCAAAGCCCCGGTGGGACCAATGCCTATAGCATCGTCAGTGGACTACCCTCGGTCATGGTGCAGACCACGGACCCATACGGCTTGTCCAGTAGCGGCCCTGTAGGCATCAGCATCCGTGGTGAAACGAGCATCAAAGGGGCCATCGGCACCGTGGAAGGCATTCCCATCTCCGCCATCGATCCGGGAGCGGGCCAACAATTTTTATTCGATAGCGAAAACTTGCGGAGCGTCAGCCTCCTGACTCCTCCTTTCGCGCCAGAGCATATTTCCGTATTCACGCAGGAAGGATATCTCAACCGGAACATTCGCTGGGCTGCGGATCATTTCGGCGGCGAAGTCTCCCAAAGCGCCGGTTCCTTCGGTTTTCACAAGACCTTTCTGCGTTTGGACTCTGGGCTGCTGGCCACCGGCACCAAGTTTTTCATTTCATCCTCCTATGCCCATGCCGACGCCTGGCGCGGGAATGGAGCCGCTCCGGATTATCGGTATAACGGGACATTTGGGGTCACCCAGCGGATCACCCGTCGGCTCACGGCAAAACTCTTTGCCGTCTACGACGACATGAAGGGCGCCAGCTACCTTCCCCTCAGCTATGCTCAGGCATCCAATCTTGGTGCCAATTATAACCTGGGGTACAACGCGAACCCGCAAAGCCTCAATTATTCCGGATACAACCAGCAAAAATTTCAGGACTATGCCTTGATGGGTGAAATTCGCTGGCGCACGAGTTCCCATGGCACATTGCTCATAAAGCCTTTTTACATTCAGGAAAACGGTTACACCATGGGTACGGGACTTCCGGGAGTAAAACCCAATCAAATTGGTTATTGGAGTATCAATCACCATCTGTATGGCGTTCTGGCCAAATATGATTTTCATTATGCCCAGACGAAATTTTCCCTGGGGTACTGGTACGAAAACATTCAGCCGCCAGGGCCCCCCACTGCGGTCAAGGCGTTCAATATTGCTCCTGACGGCTTGCAATTTAGCAACTGGACGCCGTTGCTGGTTAATCCTGTATCCAACAATGTTTTCAACAGCCCATATTTTCAGGCGAAGCGAGCATTCGGTCCGGTGACGGTCACCGCAGGTGTCCGCTATTTAACGGAACAAATCCCCACGCTCAGTGTTTATAACGGCAGCGGGGTGGGAGATGTGTCACCCAGCCAGGCGATCCGTGATGCGGCATTTAAATACACCATCAATGGCCATACGGATTATCAATGGCTCCCCTATATCGGTGCACTCTACCGATTCACGCCGCATGTCAGCCTTACCGCTGCGTATGGCCGGGACAATGGGGGCCCTGCTCTGGAGATGTGGCCGAAACTGGTGCTGTCCGGAATGCCGGCAGCGGCTGCCCAAAACGCCTGGAACACCACGCGGCCAGGTACGTCCAACGCTTTTTCCCTGGGTCTGGCCATTACTCATACGCGCTGGTATCTGCGCCCGGATGTGTTTTACACCACCTACAATCATAAGGACATCCCCATCAATGTACCGGGAACGTCCGCATTTTATAATCAGAACCTCGGCGTAGGGAAGGCTTGGGGTCTGGAAATCCAGGGCGCCGTCCAGCCGTTGGATGATCTTCAGGTTTTCGGCTCTGCCGCTTACGATCGCGCCTACTTCACTCAAAATATCCCCGACGGCCAAACCATCCTTCCAGTCAGCGGATTGCAATTCCCCGATGTTCCAAAATTCCTGGCCACCCTGGGACTTCGTTATCGTTATCACCGATTCACGGTCAGCCCGGTTATTCAATACACGGGCCTGCGTTATGCAGATTCATTGCACACTCAGCCGGTGCCGGCCTATTGCATTACCAATCTGAATTTCGCCTATCATCAGCCGCTACGGCATGTCGGCGAACTAACCGCAAGGCTGCAGTTCCTGAATCTATTCAATCGTCATTATATTGGCCTCATCAGCCAAAACTATGTGCAAACCGGAGCCAGTGCGGCGACTTTCTATCCCGGCGCGCCACTGACCGTGGTCGGTTCCTTGGCATTACGATTCTAAAGGGAGCATGTCATGGAGGTTTTATTCCACCTTGCCGCCGTATCCGGGGGTATTCTTTATCTGATGCCGCTTCTGTTGCTGGCGGTACTTTTCGTGGCCTTGGAGCGAGGCTGGGCGTTGGCCATGATCCGGCGCAAGGGCGACGATCTGTTACGCGATCTGCAAAACAGAAAAGGCCGAGAATCCCTGGAAACGGAACTGGCCAAGACGCCGTTCTGCCCGCAACAGGCCGTATTCGCAGCGGTTCTCGCATCCCATGATCTGGCAAGTGGCGAAGCCTACGCCGAGGAGGCGATGCTGGCCCAGGCGACCTTGCTGGACCGGGGCTTATGGATTCTGGATACGGCAGTCACCCTGGCACCTCTACTCGGCCTGCTAGGTACCATCATCGGGATGTTCAATGCCTTTCAGATATTGGGTAATCCGGATACCGCGCCAACGGCCATTACCGGTCATGTGGCGGAAGCCCTGGTGGCCACGGCAACGGGTTTGGCCATTGCCATTGTGGGCCTGGTGTTTTTTAACGGACTTCAGCAACGGGTCCGTCTGGTGCTGCATCAGATGGAAAGGATCGAGGTGAGCACCCTGAATCGTCTCTACCGACAGCCTGTCAGGACCCATGGAGATGCCTCTGTCAGCCTGCTGGCACGGCGAGGGGAGGTCTGAGATGCGTTATTTCGAGGCCCGCAAGGGGCGTATCGAGATCATTCCCATGATCGACATCATGCTTTTTCTGCTGGTGTTCTTCATCATGATCACCTTGCGCATGATTCCCGCGACAGGGATCAGCACCCGCTTGCCGACCAGCAGCAACGCCCAGGTTTTGCCCAAAACGCCTCTGGTGGTGGAGTTGCGCAGCGACGGCCGTCTGCTTTTTCACGATAAAGCGGTGACGCTGACCCAACTGGAGCAGCAGTTGGCCCAAAACTACGCCAATCACCCGCAGGTCATCCTGGCGGGCGCGAAAAATGTGACTCTGCAGCAGTTGGTGACCGTCATGGACGCCTGCCGCCACGCCGGCATCAGCCAGATGGGCATCGCTACCCGTGCGGGGCGGCCGTGAGCACTCTGGCGCTCCCCTCCAGCCCGCAGCCGCCCAGGGCCGTGGTTTTTCTGCTGGCCCTGATCCTGGAGTCGGGCATTCTGGCGGTTCTGGCCGTCTGGATGCGGGCATCTCCTCTACCCACGCCGGTGATCACCCCGCCCATGGCGGTCCAACTGGTTTCCTGGCCGCAGCCCAGCGCCACCCCACAACCCACCCCTCACCCGCCAGCACCCCGGACCGCCGCGTCGATACCGCGAAAACCCGTTCCCACCCCGCCCAAGCTGTCGCCAAGACCGCCGCGAGAGGCCAAAGTGCCGGTCCGCACCCCGCTCTCGGCACCGAGTGCGCTGGCGGCAACTGCAGCCCCATCCACAATCTCCCGGATGCCCGCACCGGTGACATCTGCCGCAGCCACGCCTGCCACACCCGCTTTACCTCCATCCGCTCCCGCTCCGGCGGCGGAAACCCGCCCCAGCATCCCTGCCTATGTCCACAACCCCGCACCGGAGTATCCCCAGTCGGCGCGTTGGGATGGGGAAGAGGGCACCGTACTGCTGCGGGTGCTGGTCAACGTGTCCGGCCTGCCGGAAAAAATAACGGTAGCCCACAGTTCCGGCTATACCAGCCTGGATCGCGCGGCCGAAAAGGCCGTGCGGCACTGGCGCTTCACCCCCGGCACCCGCGACGGGAAACCAGTGGCCATGCAGGTGGAAGTCCCGATTCGTTTTCGTCTGACGGACGCCAACCCATGATGCTGCGTGCTGCGCATTTGGCCTATGCCCATGGCCATCGCATGGTCCTGGAAGATGTCTCCCTGCAGTTGAATGCCGGAGAGTCGGTGGCCCTGCTTGGGGCAAACGGCAGCGGCAAAAGCACCCTCATTCGTCTGCTTCTCGGCATCCTGAAACCGCTGAGGGGCGAGATTCGCCTTCGCGATAGCGACTTGCATGCCCTATCGGCCAAAGAGCGGGCGCAACGACTGGCTTATGTACCCCAGGACCATGGCGTGGTCTTTCCCTTCCTGGTGCGAGACGTGGTGCTCATGGGCCGCCTGCCCCACCAATCCTGGCTGGGGGTTGCCAGTGCCCATGATCGGGAGCAGGCGGAAGCGGCGCTCGCCCGGCTGGGTATCAGCGGTCTTGCGGAGCGCTCCTACATGGAACTGAGCGGGGGTCAGCGGCAACTGGTCATCATCGCCCGCGCATTGGCCCAGGAGACACCGATACTGATTCTCGATGAGCCGGTAACCGGGCTGGATTATGGCAATCAACATCGCCTGATGGCGCAGATCCAGGACTTGGCGGACAGCGGTTATGCCATCCTTCAGAGCAGTCATTATCCGGAACACGCTCTTTCCACGGCAAACCGGGTCATTCTGCTGAAGGATGGGCGGGTGCTGGCTGACGGTCCTCCGATAGAGGTGCTTCATCCGCAACACCTACGCGCACTTTACGATATAGACACGGAGTGCCTCGAAACCAGCGACGGTCGCCGCGTTATCTTGCCTAAAGCGCTTTCTTCCGCCCTGTCCCAGAGCAGACGCGGAGCCTGTTTGAACCTGTCTTCTGAGGAATATCCCATGACCCATACTTTACACATTTTTGCCTCCCTCACATTGGCGGAACCTTTTCAGGAAATCATCCAGGGCTTTACCAGCGCCCACCCGGATGTCTCTGTGAAACCCACCTATGGTTTTTGCGGTGCGTTGATGGAACAAATGGCGGCGGGTGCGTCCGTCGATGTGTTTGCCCCCTCTTCGGAGCCCATGCTGGCAAAGGCTGCGGCGCAGGGGTTCGTGCAGACCGATACGGCGGTGAACTATGCACGGAATCGGCTCGTACTCGTCAGTTTGATGAGGGATTATCCGCTGGCGCCCAAGCTCGAAGCGCTCATGGAAGAGCGCTATGCGCGCATTGCCATTGGTGATCCAGAATCGGTTCCGCCCGGACGTTATGCGCGCATGGCGCTGGAAAAGGCTGGGTTGTGGCAAGACCTGGAAGCGCGCATGCAGAAATACCCCGATGGTCTCCAACCCCTGCAAGCGGTGCTGGAGGGAAATGCGGATGCGGCCTTTGTTTTTGCCTCGACGGCCAACAGCGCATCGGGAAAAGTCCATATCGTGGATATTCCAGTCGGCGTTTCCATGCATTATCCCGTGGCGGTGACGACCAAGAGCGCAGAACCAGAACTGGCCCGCGCTTTTGTCGTCTATCTGCAGACGGACGCTGCACAGAAAGTCCTGGAAATTACGGGTTTCGCGCCCGCCCTCAGCGCTCAGCCGCTGCTGAACGCTTTCTGAAAGTCAAGGAGAACACGACATGTTGAATACTTTGCCAGGCAAATGGCGTTTATCTATTGCGGCGTTGGGCGCCAGCCTCTTGCTCTCATTGCCCTCGTGGGCGGCCACGGCCCCTACCCAACTCCCGCCCCACAGTGTTTACGGCACCGCGCCGCCAGTGACCCTGCTGATTTACAGTCTCGCCCCGGATTTGCTGGCCGGGTGGAATTTCCCGCTGAATAAAATGGCGGGCCTGGGCATGAGTACGAATTCCAAGTACCTCTTGCCGGCTACGCGCAATCTGCCGGTACTGGGTGGCTGGGACCCCGGCGACAAACCGGAGCTGGAACGTGTGCTCGCCATTCATCCCAAGCTGGCCTTGCTCTGGGCGCCTTACCTGGATGATGCCCGCCTGCGTAGCGAGTTACAGCGCATCGATGTGCCCACGCTGACCGTCAATCTGCAAAGTCTGAACGACTATCCGGCCGCATACCGTCTGCTGGGAGATCAGTTGGGGCAAGGCGCGCGCGGTGAGGAACTGGCCACGGCCTTTCAAAATATTTTGAGTCGCCTTAAGGACTTGCGCAGCACCATTCCACAGGCACAGCGCCAGACAGTCTATTACGCGGAAGGCGTGGATGGCCTGATGACCGACACGGCGAATTCTCCCCATACCGAAGTGATCCGTGCCGCAGGCGGTGATAACGTCTTTACCGGCAAGGCGACGGCACTGAAGGGGATGGAACGGGTGAGTATGGGGCAGGTGCTGGCCTGGAATCCCGACGTGATTCTGGTGCAGGACCCGGTGTTTTACCGGCGCGTGTATAGCCTTCCGGCCTGGCAGGGCCTCCAGGCGGTAAAAGCACATCGGGTTTACCTGGTGCCCCGGCAGCCTTTTAACTGGATGGATCGTCCACCTTCCTTCATGCAGGGCTTGGGGGCTCTCTGGCTCGCGCACGTGTTGTATCCGCAGGCATTCAAAATCCATCTGAATCAGGAGATACAGGACTTCTTCAAGACATTTCTGCAGGTCAACGTGAGCAAGGCGCAGGCGCAGGCGCAGGCGATGTGGCGCCCGTGAGGATAACGGCACTACCAGAGTCGGCCAGGAGGCTGACTTTACCACTGTTGCTCTTGCTTCTGGCCGCCATGGCGGTGCTGGAGATGTCCTGGGGGCACTACCCGCTGTCCTGGCTGCAATTCTGGCAATGGCTGCGGGGCAGCCCTTTGTTGGCGCCGGACAAAGCCATGCAGATCCATTTGTTGATGGTGGAGATCCGCCTGCCGCGCCTCTCCGTGGCGATCCTCGTGGGTGCGGCGCTGGCGGCCAGTGGTACCGTCTTTCAGGCGGTGTTCCGCAACCCGCTGGCGGCCCCAGATATTCTGGGCGTCATGGCAGGAGCCGCCTTCGGGGGCGCCTTGGGCATCATCCTGGGCGGTCCCTGGTGGACGATACAGATGGCGGCCTTTGTTTTTGGGCTGATCGCCGTGGCGATGGCTTACCTGATCGCCCGCCATTTTCCGGGGCAGCCCACTCTGATGCTGGTGATTGGCGGCATCCTGGCCGGAGCCTTGTTTACCGCACTGCTTTCCCTGGTGAAATATGCCGCCGATCCGTACCAGCAGCTACCCAGTATCGTTTTCTGGTTGATGGGCAGTCTTTCCAACGTGCCCCTGCGCCAGATACCCTACTTCGCCCTGCCGGTTTTTGCCGGGATCGCGCTGTTGATGTTGCAAGGGCATCGCCTCGATGCCCTCAGTCTGGGGGACGAGGAAGCACACAGTCTTGGTCTGCCAGTGCGCCAGATCCGTTTGCTGGTCATCGTGCTCGCAACGTTGTTGGCGGCCATGGCGGTGATGATGGCGGGGATGATCGGCTGGATCGGGCTCATCATCCCCCATCTGGGACGTCTGCTGCTCGGGCCGGGCAACCGCCGTCTGTTGCTGGGAAGCAGTATTCTCGGTGCCGCGTACCTTTTGCTCGCAGACGCCCTGGCCCGCAATCTGTTCTCCGTGGATGTTCCGGTGGGCGTATTTGCGGAACTTCTGGGGGTGCCAGCGTTTTTGCTGGTGCTCCGGCAGATACGGAAGGCGTGGGTCTGAGTTTGCCCCGTTGCGTGGCACCGGGATTGGGGTTCCTGTGGCCAATGACTCCCGCATGGCTTTCACTCGGCGTGCGCTGGGAGAGGGAGGGGCTCGTCAATCACCAGTGTCACTCCCGCC